>QEVL01000007.1 GCA_003577305.1 Burkholderiales bacterium | reverse complement strand
GGCTTCCCTCGCCTACCTCGCAAATCGGCACCCGCGTCGTACGCGCTGCGCGCGGACGAGCGGGTCCCGCCGATTTGCTTTCGGTAGCGCTCGGCTTGCCAAATGCCCGGCCGGGTGCGCAGCGCGCCCTGGCCGGCGCAGCGCGGCGCAGCCCCGCGGAACCCCATGGCCCGCCGGCCGGCACGTCGCGATCCTCGGGGCGGCGGGATCCGGTCGCATCCGCGTGAAGTTGCGGCGCCCGGCTCTGCCTGCTATGATCGCAATCTTTTTTCAGGGCGGGGTGCCACGCGCAACGCCGCCCGGCGCATCACACCTGGCCAATCGCAGCCGGGATCGGAGAGAACAATGAGCCTTGGCCTCGTGGGACGCAAGGTCGGCATGATGCGCATCTTCACCGACGATGGCGACTCCATCCCGGTGACGGTGCTCGACGTGTCGGACAACCGCGTCACCCAGATCAAGACCGTCGAGAACGACGGTTACAGCGCCGTCCAGCTCACCTGGGGCAAGCGCCGCGCCACCCGCGTCACCAAGCCCCAGGCCGGGCACTTCGCGAAAGCGGGGGTCGAGGCCGGCAGCATCGTGCGCGAATTCCGTGTCGCTCCCGAGGCGCTCGGCGAACTGCAGCCGGGCGCAGTCGTCCAGGCCGGCATCTTCTCGGCCGGCCAGAAGGTCGACGTGCACGGTACCTCCATCGGCAAGGGCTTCGCCGGCACGATCAAGCGCCACAACTTCGGTTCCGGGCGCGCCTCGCACGGCAACTCGCGCTCGCACAACGTGCCGGGCTCGATCGGCATGGCGCAGGATCCGGGCCGCGTGTTCCCGGGCAAGCGCATGCCGGGCCATCTCGGCGCGGTCGCGAGCACCGTGCAGAACCTCGAGATCGCCCGGGTCGACGCCGAGCGCGGCCTGCTGATGGTGCGCGGCGCGGTGCCCGGCTCGAAGAACGGAAACGTCGTCGTGACCCCGGCGGTGCGTGCGCGCGCCCCGGGCAAGCGCGCGGCGAACCTGGCGTGAGGAGCCCGAGCCAATGGAACTGAAACTGCTCGACGCCACGGGTCAGCCGGCAGCGAAGGTCGAGGCGCCGGACACGATCTTCGGCCGCGATTTCAACGAGCCGCTGATCCACCAGGTGGTGGTCGCCTATCGCGCGAACGGCCGCAGCGCGAACCGCGCGCAGAAAGACCGCGGCGCCGTCCGGCACTCGACCAAGAAGCCGTTCCGCCAGAAGGGCACCGGGCGCGCGCGCGCCGGCATGACCTCGAGCCCGCTGTGGCGCGGCGGCGGCAAGATCTTTCCGAATTCGCCCGACGAGAATTTCTCGCAGAAGGTCAACCGGAAGATGTATCGCGCCGGCGTCTGCTCGATCCTCTCGCAGCTCGCGCGCGAAGACCGCGTCGCCGTGATCGAGGAGCTCTCGATCGAGGCTCCGAAGACCAGGCTGCTCGCCGACAAGCTCGAGGCGATGGGCATGGGCCTGAACGGCGAGTCGGTGCTGGTCATCACCGACAGCCTCGACGAGAACCTCTATCTCGCTTCGCGCAACCTGCCGCACGTGCTGGTGGTCGAGCCGCGCCACGCCGACCCGGTGTCGCTGGTGCACTTCAGCAACGTGCTGATCACCAGGCCGGCGCTGGCCAGAGTCCAGGAGATGCTGGGATGAACCAGGAACGTCTGATGACGGTGCTCGTGGCGCCCATCGTCTCCGAGAAGGCGACGATGATCGCCGAGAAGAACGGCCAGGTGGCGTTCCGCGTGCTGCAGGACGCCACCCGGGACGAGATCCGGGCGGCGGTCGAGCTGCTGTTCGAGGTCCAGGTCGATTCGGTGCAGGTGCTCAACCAGAAGGGCAAGCAGAAGCGCTTCGGCCGCTACAACGGCCGCCGGCGCAACGTGCGCAAGGCCTACGTCAACCTGAAGCCGGGCCAGGAAATCAATTTCGCGGAGGCAATCTAGATGCCGGTCGTCAAGACGAAACCGACTTCGCCGGGTCGTCGCGCGATGGTGAAGATCGTGACCCCGGGCCTGCACAAGGGCGGTCCCGTGCCCGCGCTCACCGAATCGAAGAAGCGCGGGTCCGGGCGCAACAACCTGGGCCACATCACCACGCGGCACAAGGGCGGTGGCCACAAGGCGCACTACCGGATCGTCGACTTCCGTCGCAACAAGGACGGGATCCCGGCGAAGGTCGAGCGGCTCGAATACGATCCGAACCGCAGCGCGCATCTCGCGCTGCTGTGCTACGCCGACGGCGAGCGCCGCTACATCCTCGCGCCGCGCGGCATCGCGCCCGGCGCGGTGCTGATGAGCGGGGCCGAGGCGCCGATCCGGGCGGGCAACGCGCTGCCGATCCGCAGCATCCCGGTGGGCTCCTCGATCCACTGCATCGAGATGCTCCCGGGCAAGGGCGCGCAGCTCGCGCGCTCGGCGGGCACTTCGGTGCGGCTGCTGGCGCGCGAGGGCGCCTACGCGCAGCTGCGGCTGCGCTCGGGCGAGATCCGCAAGGTGCACATCGAGTGCCGCGCGACGATCGGAGAGGTGGGCAACGAAGAGCACAGCCTGCGCACGATCGGCAAGGCCGGCGCGAACCGCTGGCGCGGCATCCGTCCGACCGTGCGCGGCATCAGCATGAACCCGGTCGATCACCCGCACGGCGGGCGTTCGAACGGCGGTGGCCACCCGGTCTCGCCGTGGGGGGTGCCGACCAAGGGCTTCAAGACCCGTCGCAACAAGCGCACCGGCACGCTGATCGTGCAGCGCCGCGGCCGCAAGTAAACAGGCGAGTGACGAGCAACTTATGGCACGTTCAGTAAAGAAAGGGCCCTTCGTCGACGCGCACCTGATGCACAAGGTCGACGTCGCGCTGGCCACGAAAGACAAGAAACCGATCCGCACCTGGTCGCGTCGCTCGACCGTCGTGCCCGAGTTCATCGGGCTGACGATCGCGGTGCACAACGGCAAGCAGCACGTGCCGGTGTTCATCAACGAGAACATGGTCGGCCACAAACTGGGCGAGTTCGCGATCACGCGCACGTTCAAGGGGCACGCCGCCGACAAGAAGTCGCCGGTGAGGCGCTAAGGGGAACGAGACATGGAAACCCAGGCCATCCTGCGCGGGGTGCACCTGTCGGCCCAGAAGGGCCGGCTGGTCGCGGACATGGTGCGCGGAAAGCCGGTCGAGCAGGCGCTGAACATCCTCGCTTTCTCGCCGAAGAAGGCGTCGAAGATCGTCAGGAAGGTGCTCGAATCGGCGATCGCCAACGCCGAGCACAACGACGGCGCCGACGTCGACGAACTGAAGGTCAAGACGATCCACGTCGAGAAAGGCACCTCGATGCGGCGCTTCCACGCGCGCGCGAAGGGCCGCGGCTGCAGGATCGAGAAGCAGACCTGCCACATCTACGTCACCGTTGGCGACAGGTAAGGAAACCGGAAGCAACGACATGGGACAGAAGATTCATCCGACCGGATTCCGGCTCTCCGTCAGCCGCAACTGGTCTTCGCGCTGGTTCGCCACCGGCGAGCAGTACGCGAAGACGCTCAACGACGACATCAAGGTGCGCGAATACCTGCGCCGCAAGCTGCGCAGCGCCTCGGTGGGGCGCGTGCTGATCGAGCGCCCGGCCAAGAACGCGCGCATCACGATCTTCTCGGCGCGCCCGGGCGTCGTGATCGGCAAGAAGGGCGAAGACATCGAGTTGCTCAAGGGCGACCTGCAGCGGCTGATGGGCGTGCCGGTGCACGTCAACATCGAGGAAATCCGCAAGCCCGAGATCGACGCGCAGCTGATCGCCGATTCGATCACCCAGCAGCTCGAGAAGCGCATCATGTTCCGCCGCGCGATGAAGCGTGCGATGCAGAACGCGATGCGGCTGGGCGCGCAGGGCGTCAAGATCATGAGCTCCGGGCGGCTGAACGGGGCCGAGATCGCGCGCCGCGAGTGGTATCGCGAGGGCCGCGTGCCGCTGCACACGCTGCGCGCCGACATCGACTACGGCACCTCGCAGGCACTCACCACCTACGGCATCATCGGGGTCAAGGTCTGGGTCTACAAGGGCGACACGCTGGGCCGCCACGAGGCGCCGCTCGGTGCGGACAGGGAAGCGCTGCCGGCACCCGACAGGGAAGATCGCCGCACGCGCCGCGCACCCGGTCGCCCGGGTGCCCGCGCCCCGCGCCGCCGCGCCGACGGCGAGGCGGGTGCGCCGGCCGAGCAGGCGGCCGAAGCCCCGAAGACGGCCGTCAAGCGCGTGCGCAAGGTGGCGGGCGCATCGGCCGGCGCCGAAAAGAAGAGCGAACAGGAGTGAGCGATGCTGCAACCCGCTCGACGCAAGTACAGGAAAGAACAGAAGGGCCGCAACAAGGGCATCGCCACGCGGGGCACCTCGGTTTCGTTCGGTGATTTCGGCCTGAAGGCGATCGGCCGCGGCCGGCTCACCGCACGCCAGATCGAGGCGGCGCGCCGCGCGATGACGCGCCATATCAAACGCGGCGGCCGGGTGTGGATCCGCATCTTCCCCGACAAACCGGTCTCGAAGAAGCCTGCCGAAGTCCGCATGGGCAGCGGCAAGGGCAATCCCGAGTTCTACGTGGCCGAGATCCAGCCGGGCAAGGTCCTCTACGAAATGGACGGCGTGAACGAGGCGCTGGCCCGCGAGGCGTTCGCGCTCGCAGCGGCCAAGCTGCCGATCGCCACCGTCTTCGTCTCCCGCATGGTCGGCGCGTGAGCGCGGCCGGCGACGACAAGGGCACGAACATGAAAGCGAAAGAACTGCGCGCCAGGGATCCCGAGGCGCTCAGGAAGGAACTCGGCGAACTGCTCAGGGCGCACTTCTCGCTGCGCATGCAGATCGCCACGCAGCAGCTCACCAACACCAGCCAGCTGGGCAAGACGCGGCGCGACATCGCGCGCGTGCGCACGGTGCTGAACGAGAAGGCGGCCGCCAAATGACGACGACCCGGGCGACGGCGGACGCTTCCGCCACCAGAACCGCAGTCAAGCGCACGCTGGTCGGGCGCGTGGTCAGCAACAAGATGCAGAAGACGGTCACGGTGCTGATCGAGCGGCGCGTCAAGCATCCGGTTTACGGCAAGTACATCGTACGCAGCACGCGCTGCCATGCGCACGCCGAGACGCCGTACAACGAAGGCGACCTGGTCGAGATCCAGGAATGCCGTCCGGTGTCGCGCACCAAGGCCTGGAAGGTCACCCGGCTGGTGACCCCGGCTTCGGCCTGATCTTCCGGGCAGTCGCGCTGGCGGCGGCCCGTGCCGGGCGGCCAGCCCGCTCCGGCGGCGCGCGACTGCAACGGCCTTGCGCAACGCTTCGGCGCGTGCAATAATGTTCGGCTCTGGTTGACGGGCGGGTACCGCCACCAGACCACCCAACCCACGGGACCAATACTGACCGCGAGAAAGCCTTCCGGGCCGGCCGCGGATCAAGTTGGGGCAGACAAATGATCCAGATGCAAACGACGCTGGACGTCGCCGACAACACCGGCGCGCGCTCAGTCATGTGTATCAAGGTGCTCGGCGGCTCGAAGCGTCGCTACGCCGGCATCGGCGACATCATCAAGGTCTCCGTCAAGGACGCGCAGCCGCGCGGGCGCGTCAAGAAGGGCGAGATCTACAACGCGGTCGTCGTGCGCACGGCCAAGGGCGTGCGCCGCCAGGACGGCTCGCTGATCCGCTTCGACGGCAACGCCGCGGTGCTGCTCAACGCGAAGCTCGAGCCGATCGGCACGCGCATCTTCGGGCCGGTCACGCGCGAGCTGCGCACCGAGCGCTTCATGAAGATCGTTTCGCTCGCACCGGAGGTGATCTGATGCAGAAGATCCGCAAGGGCGATGAAGTGATCGTCATCGCCGGGCGTGACAAGGGCAAGCGCGGCACGGTGCTGCGCCGGGTCGACCCCACCCACCTGGTCGTCGAGGGCGTGAACGTGGTCAGGAAGCACGTCCGTCCCAACCCGATGAAGGGGCAGGTCGGCGGAATCGTCGACAAGTCGATGCCGATCGACCAGTCGAACCTGATGCTGCTGAATCCGGCCACGGGCAAGGGCGATCGCGTCGGCGTGAAGACGCTCGAAGACGGCCGCAAGGTGCGCGTCTTCAAGTCCAACGGCGAAATGGTGACTGTCCGGGGATGAACCCCGGGCGCATTGGGAAATCGAAATGACTCGCCTGCAAGAGCACTATCGCGAGAAGGTCGTACCCGACCTGATGAAGCAGTTCGGCTACAAGTCCGTGATGGAGGTGCCGCGCATCTCGAAGATCACGCTGAACATGGGCGTGTCCGAGGCGGTGGCCGACAAGAAGGTCCTGGAGAACGCGTCGGCCGACCTGACGAAGATCGCCGGCCAGAAGGTCGTGACCACCAGGGCGAAGAAGGCGATCGCCGGCTTCAAGATCCGTACCGGCTATCCGATCGGCTGCATGGTCACGCTGCGCGGCGAACGCATGTTCGAGTTCCTCGACCGCCTGGTGACGATTGCGCTGCCGCGCGTGCGCGACTTCCGGGGCGTGTCGGCGAAGGCGTTCGACGGTCGCGGCAACTACAACCTCGGGGTCAAGGAGCAGATCATCTTCCCCGAGATCGAATACGACAAGGTCGATGCGCTGCGTGGGCTGAACATCAGCATCACCACCACCGCGAAGAACGACGAGGAAGCGAAGGCGCTGCTGGCGGCCTTCAGGTTCCCGTTCCGCAACTGAATCGAGGAAGCAGACAAGTGGCCAAACTCGCCATGATCAACCGGGACCTGAAGCGCCAGGCGATGGTGCGCAAGTTCGCAGCCAGGCGCAAGGCGCTCGAGGCGATCATCAACGACCAGTCGCTGTCGCTGGAAGAGCGCTACCAGGCGCGCCTGAAGCTGCAGGCGCTGCCGCGCGACTCCAGCCCGACGCGGCTTCGCAATCGCTGCGAGATCACGGGTCGCCCGCGCGGCACCTTCCGCAAGTTCGGGCTCGGCCGCAACAAGCTTCGCGAGGTCGCGATGCGCGGCGAGATCCCGGGCCTGACCAAGGCGAGCTGGTAAACAAGGAATCCATCATGAGCATGAGCGATCCGGTCGCCGACATGTTCACGCGCATCCGCAACGCGCAGCGCGTCGAAAAGGAATCGGTGTCAATGCCGTCGTCCAAGCTGAAAGTGGCGATCGCGCAGGTCCTGAAGGACGAGGGCTACATCGACGGCTTCGCGGTCAAGGGCGAGGGCGTCAAGAACGAGCTCGAAGTGCAGCTGAAGTACTACGCGGGCCGCCCCGTGATCGAGCGGCTCGAGCGGGTGTCGCGCCCCGGCCTGCGCGTGTACCGCGGCCGCGACGCGCTGCCGCAGGTGATGAACGGCCTGGGCGTGGCGATCGTCACCACGCCCAAGGGCGTCATGACCGACCGCCGCGCGCGCGCAAGCGGCGTGGGCGGCGAAGTCATCGCCTACGTGGCCTGACGGAGGTTGGGATGTCTCGAGTAGGCAAGAATCCGGTCGCGGTGCCGGCGGGCGTCGAAGTGGCGCTGTCCGACGGTGCGATCACGGTCAAGGGCCCCCTGGGCACGCTCACCCGGCGGGTCGATCCGCTGGTGAAGATCGCCCGCGAAGGCGCCGAACTCACCTTCCCGCCGGCCGACGAGAGCCGCGAGGCGAACGCGATGAGCGGCACCTATCGCGCGCTGGTCGCCAACATGGTGCACGGCGTCTCGAAGGGCTTCGAGAAGAGGCTGCAGCTCGTGGGCACCGGCTACCGCGCGCAGGCGCAGGGCGCGAACCTGAACCTGTCGCTCGGCTTCTCGCATCCGGTGGTCTACCAGCTGCCGGCCGGCGTGAAGGCCGAGACGCCCACGCAGACCGAGATCGTGATCAAGGGCGCCGACAAGCAGGTGGTCGGCCAGGTGGCCGCCGAGATCCGCGCGTATCGCGAACCCGAGCCGTACAAGGGCAAGGGCGTGCGCTACGCCGACGAGCGGGTGGCGTTGAAGGAAGTGAAGAAGAAGTGAGCCCTCCGGCTGCTTCCAGGGAATCGACCGATGGACACGAACCAATCCCGTCTGCGCCGTGCCCGCCAGACCCGGCTGAAGATCCGCGAACTGCGGGCTCGCCGGCTGACCGTGCACCGCACCAACCTGCACATCTACGCCAGCATCCTCGACGACTCCGGCGAGAAGGTGCTCGTTTCGGCCTCCACGGTCGAGCGGGAAGTGCGCGCGCAGCTTGCAGGAAAACAGGGACGCGGCGGCAACGTCGACGCCGCCGCGCTGGTGGGCAGGCGCATCGCCGAGAAGGCGCTGGCGGCGGGCATCGATAGCGTGGCCTTCGATCGCAGCGGCTACCGCTTCCACGGGCGCGTGAAGGCGCTCGCCGAAGCGGCGCGCGAAGCTGGCCTGAAGTTCTGAGCGGACGGATTCGAACATGGCGAAGATCCAAGCGAAAGTGGCCGGCAAGGGCGCCGAGGAGCGCGACGACGGCCTGCGCGAGAAGATGATCGCGGTCAACCGCGTGACGAAGGTGGTCAAGGGCGGACGCATCCTGGGCTTTGCGGCGCTCACCGTGGTCGGCGACGGCGACGGCCGCATCGGCATGGGCAAGGGCAAGTCGCGCGAGGTCCCGGTGGCGGTGCAGAAGGCAATGGACGAGGCGCGGCGCAAGCTGGTCAAGGTCCCGCTGCGCGGCGGCACGCTGCATCACCAGGTGATGGGGCGCCACGGTGCCTCCGTGGTGATGCTCAAGCCGGCGCCCGAGGGCACCGGCATCATCGCGGGCGGACCGATGCGCGCGATCTTCGAAGTGATGGGCGTGAGCAACGTCGTCGCGAAGAGCCACGGTTCGTCGAATCCGTACAACCTGGTTCGCGCGACGCTCGACGCGCTGCGCAACCTGAACACGCCGGCCGAAATCGCGGCCAAGCGCGGCAAATCGGTCGAGGAGATCCTCGGCTGAGGGTTCGCGGGCGTGCCGGCAGTGCGTGCCGGCACATGGAGAACACGATGAGCAAGAAGATGCTGAGAGTCACCCTGGTCAGGAGCCCGATCGGCACGCGCGGCACGCACCGCGCGACCGTGCTCGGCCTGGGGCTGAAGAGAGTCAACCAGACGCGCGAGCTGGAAGACACGCCCGCGGTGCGCGGAATGATCAACAAGGTGTCGTACCTGGTTCGGGTGCACTGAGATGAAACTGAACGAACTCAAACCCGCTGCAGGCAGCACGCACGCGCGCAAGCGCGTCGGGCGCGGCATCGGTTCGGGCCTGGGCAAGACCGGCGGGCGCGGGCACAAGGGCCAGAAATCACGCTCGGGCGGCTTTCACAAGGTCGGCTTCGAAGGCGGCCAGATGCCGCTGCAGCGCCGCCTGCCCAAGCGCGGCTTCCGCTCGATGAGCGCCGGCGACACGGCCGAGGTCCGGCTGTCCGACCTCCAGCGCATCAGCGGCGACGAGGTCGACCTGCTGACGCTCAAGGCGGCCGGCGTGGTGCCGCAACTCGCGCTGGGCGCCAAGGTGATCCTGTCGGGCGCGATCACCCGCGCGGTGAACCTGAAGGGCGTGGGCGCGACCAGGGGCGCGAAGGCGGCGATCGAGGCTGCCGGCGGCTCGGTCGCCTGATCCGCGCGAACGAGAAACCCGGAACAGGCACGTGGCAACGAATCCCGCAGCGCTGGTCAAGGCAGGCAAGTTCGGCGACCTCAAGCGCCGGCTGATCTTCCTGGTGCTCGCGCTCGCCGTCTACCGGATCGGCGCGCACGTCCCGGTGCCGGGCATCGACCCCGACCAGCTGGCGCAGCTGTTCCGCGGCCAGCAGGGCGGCATCCTCGGAATGTTCAACCTGTTCTCGGGCGGGGCGCTGTCGCGCTTCACCGTGTTTGCGCTCGGGATCATGCCGTACATCTCGGCATCGATCATCATGCAGCTGCTCACCGTGGTGGTGCCGTTCCTGGAGGCGAAGAAGAAGGAAGGCGAGGCGGGGCGGCGCGAGATCACCAAGTACACGCGCTGGTTCACCGTCGGCCTGGCCACGTTCCAGGCGATCGGCATCGCGATCGCGATCGAGGCGCAGCCGGGGCTGGTGATCGATCCGGGGCCCACGTTCCGTTTCGTCACGGTGGTGTCGCTGGTCACCGGCACGATGTTCCTGATGTGGCTGGGCGAGCAGATCACCGAGCGCGGCCTGGGCAACGGCATCTCGATCATCATCTTCGCGGGCATCGTCGCCGGCCTGCCGGGTGCGCTGGCGGGAATGGGCGAGCTGATCCGCACCGGTGCAATGAGCGGTTTCGTCTCGCTGGTGATCGTCGCGCTGGTGGTGCTGGTCACCGCGTTCGTGGTGTTCGTCGAGCGCGGCCAGCGCAAGATCACGGTCAACTACGCCAAGCGGCAGGTGGGCAACCGCGTCTACGGCGGGCAGACCTCGCACCTGCCGCTGAAACTGAACATGTCGGGCGTGATTCCGCCGATCTTCGCGTCGTCGATCATCCTGTTCCCGGCCACGATCGCGCAGTGGTTCACCTCAGGCGACGTGACCAATCCGGCGGTCCGCTGGCTGCGCGACATCGCCGCCACGCTGTCGCCGGGGCAGCCGGTGTACATCCTGATGTACGCGCTGGCGATCATTTTCTTCTGCTTCTTCTACACGGCGCTGGTCTTCAACAGCCGCGAGACCGCCGAGAACCTGAAGAAGAGCGGCGCGTTCGTCCCGGGGATCCGGCCCGGCGAACAGACCGCGAAGTACATCGACAAGATCCTGTTGCGGCTCACGCTGGTCGGCGCGATCTACGTCACGGCGGTGTGCCTGCTGCCCGAGTTCCTGGTGCTGAAGTGGAACGTGCCGTTCTACTTCGGTGGCACCTCGCTGCTGATCATCGTCGTGGTCACGATGGACTTCATGGCGCAGGTCCAGGCCTACGTGATGTCCCACCAGTACGAGAGCCTGCTGAAGAAGGCGGGCGCCAGGGGGGTCGGCGCGTAGCGGCCCGCGGGGCGGCGGCCGGACATGGAATGGGTGTCGGAAGATCGGGCAACGCGGATCGATGAGCAAGGAAGACGTCATCCAGATGCAGGGCGAGGTGGTCGAGAACCTGCCCAACGCGACGTTTCGCGTGAAGCTCGAGAACGGCCACATGGTGCTCGGCCACATCTCCGGCAAGATGCGGATGCACTACATCCGCATCCTGCCGGGCGACAAGGTCACGGTGGAGCTCACGCCCTACGACCTGTCGCGGGCCAGGATCGTCTTCAGGTCGAAATGAACGGTGATTTCCGGCCGGCCGCGGCGTCGCTGCCGGTTCGGGCAACGAGGTGAACGATGAAAGTGATGGCATCAGTCAAGAAGATCTGCCGCAATTGCAAGGTGATCAGGCGCAAGGGAGTCGTTCGCGTCATCTGCACCGATCCGCGGCACAAGCAGCGCCAGGGCTGAGCGAGGAATATCCATGGCACGTATTGCGGGCATCAACATCCCCGACCGACAGCACACCGGGATCGGCCTGACCGCCATCTACGGCATCGGGCGCACGCGCGCCCGCCAGATCTGCGAGGCGGCGAACGTCCCCTGCGACAAGAAGGTCCGGGACCTGAACGACGCCGAGCTCGAGCGCATCCGCGAGCTGATCGGCAAGCTCACGATCGAGGGCGACCTGCGCCGCGAGGTGTCGATGTCGATCAAGCGGCTGATGGACCTCGGCTGCTACCGCGGCGTGCGCCACCGGCGCGGCCTGCCGGTACGCGGCCAGCGTACCCGCACCAACGCGCGCACACGCAAGGGCCCGCGCAAGGCCGGCGTCGCGCTGAAGAAGTGAGTCGTCGTCGCGGCTGACCAAACACACCGGAGTCGATCCAGCACATGGCAACCAAGGCACAGTCGGCGGCGCAGGCCGCTGCCGCGTCGCGGCTTCGCAAGAAGGCGCGCAAGAACGTGTCGGACGGCATCGCGCACGTCCACGCGTCGTTCAACAACACGATCATCACGATCACCGACCGGCAGGGGAACACGCTGTCGTGGGCATCTTCCGGCGGTGCGGGGTTCAAGGGCTCGCGCAAGTCCACGCCGTTCGCCGCGCAGGTGGCCGCCGAGGCTGCGGGTCGCGCGGCGCAGGAATGCGGCATCAAGAACCTCGAGGTGATGATCAAGGGGCCGGGGCCGGGGCGCGAGTCGTCGGTGCGGGCGCTGAACGCGCTCGGCATCAAGATCATGCAGATCCAGGACGTGACTCCGATCCCGCACAACGGCTGCCGCCCGCCGAAGAAGCGGCGCATCTGAGAACCGGGAAGGGGAGAAATCGCCCTTCCCCGCAATGAAGACCACTGTCCGTCACCCGCAAGGCCTCCGGGGCCGGGTCACCGAAGACGGACTGACCGCGAAGCGATTCGCGTAATTCGAAGGACTGAACACGTGGCACGTTACACCGGACCGAAAGCCAAGCTGTCCCGCCGGGAAGGGACCGACCTGTTCCTGAAGAGCGCCCGCCGGGGCCTCGACACCAAGTGCAAGCTCGACAGCAAGCCGGGCCAGCACGGCCGCACCTCGGGTGCGCGCCCGTCCGACTATGGCACCCAGCTGCGCGAGAAGCAGAAGGTCAAGCGCATGTACGGCGTGCTCGAGCGCCAGTTCCGCCGCTATTTCGCGGAGGCCGAGCGACGCAAGGGCAACACGGGCGAGAACCTCCTGCGGTTGCTCGAGAGCAGGCTCGACAACGTCGTCTACCGGATGGGCTTCGGGTCGACCCGCGCCGAGGCGCGCCAGCTGATCAGCCACAAGTCGGTCACGCTGAACGGCGAGGCGGTCAACATCCCGTCGATGATGGTCCGCCCGAACGACGTGATCGCGATCCGCGAGAAGGCCCGCAAGCAGGCGCGGATCCAGGATGCGCTGAACCTTGCCGAACAGAGCGGCTTCCCGTCGTGGGTGTCGGTGGACAAGAACAGGATGGAGGGCGTGTTCAAGAACATGCCCGACCGCACCGACCTCGCAGGCGACATCAACGAAAGCCTGATCGTCGAGTTGTACTCGCGCTAATCGAGAGGATATCTATGCAGACTGCCATGCTGAAGCCGCGCATCGTCGAGGTGGAGCAACTCGGTGCATCGCATGCTCGTGTGGTGATGGAGCCGTTCGAGCGCGGATACGGACACACGCTGGGCAACGCGCTGCGTCGCGTGCTGCTGTCCTCTATGGTCGGCTACGCGCCCACCGAGGTCCAGATCACCGGGGTGGTGCACGAGTACTCCACGATCGACGGAGTCCGCGAAGACGTCGTCGACCTGCTGCTCAACCTGAAGGGCGTCACCTTTCGGCTGCACAATCGCGACGAGGTGTTCCTCACGCTGCGCAAGGACACGCCGGGGCCGGTCACCGCCGCCGACATCGACGTGCCGCACGACGTCGAGGTCATCAATCCCGAGCACGTGATCGCCACCCTCACGCAGGGCGGCAAGCTCGACATGTCGATCAAGGTCGAGCGCGGCCGCGGCTACCTGCCGGGCACGATGCGCAACCTGGGCGAGACCAAGACGATCGGGAAGATCGTCCTCGACGCCTCGTTCTCGCCGGTGCGCCGCGTCAGCTACCAGGTCGAGAGCGCACGCGTCGAGCAGCGCACCGACCTCGACCGGCTGGTGGTCGACGTCGAGACCAACGGCGTGATCGCGCCCGAGGAGGCGGTGCGCCAGTCGGCGCGCATCCTGGTCGAGCAGCTCACCGTGTTCGCGGCGCTCGAAGGCGGTGCCGAACCGGCGATCGAGCCGGCCGGAATCGGGCTGGGCGCGCGCGGACCGCAGATCGACCCGATCCTGCTGCGCCCGGTCGACGACCTCGAGCTCACGGTGCGCTCGGCGAACTGCCTGAAGGCCGAGAACATCTACTACATCGGCGACCTGATCCAGCGCACCGAGAACGAGCTGCTCAAGACGCCGAACCTGGGCCGCAAGTCGCTCAACGAGATCAAGGAAGTGCTGGCGTCGCGCGGACTGACGCTCGGCATGAAGCTCGAGAACTGGCCGCCGGCCGGCCTCGAGCGCCCGTAACAGAACAAGGCGAGAACGCGAGGAAACCGTCATGCGTCACCGTCACGGACTACGCAAGCTCAACCGCACCAGTGCGCATCGCGAGGCGATGCTGCGCAACATGTGCAACTCGCTGCTGCGGCACGAGCTGATCAGGACCACGCTGCCCAAGGCCAAGGAGTTGCGGCGCGTCGTCGAGCCGATCATCACGCTGGGACGCAAGCCGTCGCTGGCCAACCGGCGCCTGGCGTTCGACCGGCTGCGCGACCGCGAGATGGTCGTCAAGCTGTTCGACGAGCTCGGCCCGCGCTACGCCAATCGCAACGGCGGCTACCTGCGCATCCTGAAATTCGGCTTCCGCGAGGGCGATGCCGCGCCGATGGCGCTGGTCGAGCTGATGGACCGCCCGGAGGAGGCAGCGGTCGAGGGCTGACCGGGCGCCGGCCGAAGCCGGCAGGGGCGCGCGCGGCAATGCGGCCGCCGCGACGCTCCGGAATCGAACCAGGGGCGTCGCGCGGTGCCTGCACCGCCCGGCGCCCTCGTCATCTGGCGGATGCTGTGGCGGCATGTCCGGGATCCTGAGCGTCGATGGCCTGGTCAAGCGCTTCGCGGGTGTCGAAGCGATCGCGGGGCTCGACTTCGTCGTGCGGCGCGGCGAATGCTTCGGGCTGCTCGGCCCGAACGGCGCCGGCAAGAGCACCACGCTGAAGGCGGTGCTGGGCCTCGTCGAACCCGACGCGGGCCGGATCAGGCTGCTCGGCCTGGAGATTCCGGCGCAGGCGCGCGAGGCGCGCGCACGAGTCGGCGTGGTTCCGCAATCCGATGCACTCGACCCCGATTTCACCGTGGCCGAGAACCTGATCGTCTTCGGACGCTACTTCGGCCTGTCGCGCGCGACGATCGAGAGGCGGCTCGACGCGCTGCTCGCGTTCGCCGGCCTCGCACACAAGCGGGACGCGAAGATACACGAACTCTCGGGCGGCATGCGACGCCGCCTGACCCTGGCCAGGGCGCTGGTGAACGACCCCGAGGTGCTGTTCCTCGACGAGCCGACCACCGGCCTGGACCCGCAGGCGCGCCACCTGATCTGGGAGAGACTCAGGCAGTTGCTGGCCGGCGGCAAGACGATCGTGCTGACGACGCACTTCATGGAGGAGGCCGAACGCCTGTGTACGCGGCTGGCCATCATCGACCACGGCCGGCGCATCGCGATGGACACCCCGGCGGCGCTGGTCGCGAGCCGGATCGAGCCGCACGTCGTGGAGGCCAGCGGCGACCGTGTCGATCGATGGGCGCGCGAGCAGGCGCCGGCGCTGGCCGCGAGGGTCGAACTGGTCGGCGAGACCGCATTCGCATACTGCGCCAGCCATGCGCAGGCCGCCGCGGCGGCGGCCTCGGCGAGCGGTGCGGCGGCGCTGCGCGTGCTGCAGCGCCCGGCAAACCTCGAAGACGTGTTCCTCAAGCTCACCGGGCGCGACCTGCGCGACTGAGAACGAGATGAATCCCTGGGCGGCACCGCGACTTTCGATGCGTTTCCTGCCGGTGTACCGGCGCAACCTGCTCGTGTGGCGCAAGCTCGCCGTGGCCAGCGTGATCGGCAACATCGCCGACCCGCTGATCATCCTGGTCGCCTTCGGCTACGGGCTGGGCACGCTGCTGCGCCAGGTCGACGGCGTGCCGTACATCGTGTTCCTCGCGGCCGGCTCGATGTGCATGAGCACGATGATGGCAGCCAGTTTCGAGTCGCTCTACTCGGCGTTCTCGCGGATGCACGTGCAGCGCACCTGGGACTCGCTGCTCAACGCGCCGCTCGAGCTCGACGACATCGTGATCGCCGAATGGCTTTGGGCCGCCACGAAGAGCGTCCTCTCGGGCCTGGCGATCGTCACGGTGGTCTGGCTTCTCGACATCTCGCGCGAACCCACGCTGGTGCTGGCCTTGCCGGTGGTCGCGCTCACCGGCCTGGTCTTCGGCGCGATCGGGCTGTGCGTGAACGCGCTCGCGCGCGGCTACGACTTCTTCACCTACTACTTCACGCTGGTGCTCACGCCGATGATCTTCCTGTCGGGCGTGTATTACCCGATGGCGCAGCTTCCCGACTGGCTGGCGGCGCTCGCGAATGCACTGCCGCTCGCGGCGGCGGTGGAACTCGCGCGCCCACTGGTGCTCGGGCGGCTGCCCGAGGCGCCGCTGCTGCCGTTGCTCACGCTGCTGGCCTACGCGGGCGGGGCGTTGTATCTTGCGATGATCCTCACGCGGCGACGCTTCGTCGCCTGAACCTCGCCGCCGCCGCGCGGAGTTCCGTGCCCGCCATGCAAGCCGCCGAACCGTCCGACTCCGGAACCGCACGCCTCGCGCCGCCCGACAGCCTGCTGCTGATCCTGAGCAATCTCCCCGACCGGGAGACCGCGCAGGAGATCGCGCATACGCTGGTGGGCGAACGGCTGGCCGCCTGCGTGAACGTTCTCGGCACCTGCACGTCGGTGTACCGGTGGCAGGGCACGGTCGAGGAGGCCGAGGAGGTCACCGTGCTCGTGAAGACGACGCGCCTGCACCATGCCGCCTGCAGGCAGCGCCTGGCGTCGCTGCATCCGTACGAGGTGCCCGAGATCGTGACGCTTGCGCCCGAGGCGGTCTGGCCGGCCTATGCGCAGTGGGCCGCAGACGAAACGCGCAACGCATCGGGCCGGGCGCGCGAGGCATCCGGAGGGCCTGCCGGCGGGTGAACGCGGCAGCCCTGGCCGGATCGAACGTCGTCACGCGTCGCGGTCGGTGTCGGCAGGAGCAGGCGCGGAAGCACGCGCGTGGCGCGCACGGCGGCGCTCGCGCGGATCGAACGCGTCGGAGGCGGACAGCATCGCGCGCGCTCTCAGGAACGAGAACAGTCCCACGCCGATCAGCGCCATCGCGCCGATGGTCCACCAGAAGCCGGTCTTCGAATGCAGCCCCGGGATGAACTCGAAGTTCATTCCGAACACGCCGGTGATCAGCGTGAGCGGCAGGAACACCGCGGTGATCGCGGTGAGCGTGCGCATCACCTGGTTGGTGCGATACGCGGTGGCCGAGAAGTGCAGCTGCACCGCGCTCTCCACCGAGGATTCGAGGCGGCGCGCGTGGTTGAGCACGCGGTGGATGTGGCCGACGACGTCGGCGGTGCGCACGAGCAGCGCGTCGTCGAGCGCGTGCAGGCCGCGGGGCGTGCCTGCACCGCCCTCTGTGCGTTCGAGCCGCTCGTCGCGCCATTCCTGCAGTGCATCGAGCTGCTCCTCGCAGAGGTCCTGCAGACGGCGCGCCTCGCGCCGCGCTTCGAGCAGCGCATACCAGTCGCGAAACGGCCGCCGCGGATCGAGCAGTTCGCGCTGGCGCCGCTCGAACTGCTCGCTCAGCGGCTGGCGCAGGTCGAGGTATCGATCGACCATGCCGTTGAGGATCCGCAGCATCAGCTCCTCGGGCAGTCCGGGCAGGCGCGCCCGCCCGCCGGCCAGCAGCCGGTCGCGGATTGCCGGCACGAGGCGGCTGTCCGGCGCGCGCACGGTGACCAGCATCTGGGGGAACAGGAAGAACACCGCGGGGCGGGTCTTCACGCGGATCACGTCCGGGGGTTCGACCGCGTCGGTGCGGATTGCCAGCCCGCGGAACACGATCATCTCGTAGTCGTTCGTCGAGTCGAAATACGAGGGATGGCCAGGGTTCTCGGCATCGAGCAGATGGTCCTCGAAGACGCTGGTGCCGGTGAGTCGCTGCACCGCTGCGGTCCAGGCGCGGCCGTCATCGTAGACGCAGTCGCACCAGACGAATCCGCCGGCGGGCATCGCCGGCACCACATCGGAGACTGTCGCGCCCTCGGGCCGGACGGTGACGAACTGCATTGCAGGCAGCCTGCGGTCGTCGTGGGCGGCGGGGCTGCGGCGCGCACCCCGTTCAGCGCGACTCGCGCAGCCAGCGCGCCGCGTCGCGCGCGAAATAGGTGAGGATGCCGTCGGCGCCGGCACGGCGCATCGCCAGCAGCGACTCCATGACCACCGTGCGCCGGTCGAGCCAGCCGTTGGCGGCCGCTGCCTCGAGCATCGCGTACTCGCCGCTCACCTGGTAGACGAAAGTCGGGCAGCGGAAGGTGTCCTTCACCCGGCGCACGATGTCGAGATACGGCATGCCGGGCTTGACCATGACCATGTCGGCGCCTTCGCGCAGGTCGAGCGCGACTTCGCGCAGCGCTTCGTCGGAGTTGGCCGGATCCATCTGGTAGGTCTTCTTGTTCCCCTTGCCGAGGCTGGCGGCCGAGCCGACCGCGTCGCGGAACGGCCCGTAGAAGCCCGAGGCGTACTTGGCCGAGTAGGCCATGATCCGGGTGTGGATCTGCCCCGCCGACTCGAGCGCGCGGCGGATCGCGCCGATGCGCCCGTCCATCATGTCGGACGGCGCCACGATGTCGACGCCGGCCTCGGCCTGCACCAGCGCCTGGCGCACGAGGATCTCCACGGTGGGGTCGTTGAGCACGTAGCCGTCGTCGTCGATCACGCCATCCTGGCCGTGGCTGGTGTACGGATCGAGCGCCACGTCGGTGAGCACGCCCAGCTCGGGGAAGCGCTGCTTGAGCGCGGCGACCGCGCGCGGCACCAGTCCCTGCGGATCGGCGGCTGCCTGCCCGTCGGGGGTCTTCAGCGACGGTTCGATGACCGGGAACAGGGCGATCACCGGAATGCCGAGCTCGAGGCACTCCTCGGCCACCGGCAGCAGGCGGTCGACGCTCATCCGCTGCACGCCCGGCATCGACGGCACCGCCTGCGCCTGCCCCTGTCCGTCGAGGACGAACACCGGGTAGATCAGGTCGTCGGCATGAAGCTGGTTCTCGCGCACCAGGCGACGCGAGAAATCGTCGCGGCGCAGCCGGCGCATCCGCAGCGACGGGAAACCCTGGAAGAAACGCTCGCCTGCAGTCATGTGGTTCGGTTCCTGTGATGCGGACATCCCGTCCTGCGCGATCAGGGTGCGTCGGCGGCGTCGCCGGTGCCGCGATGCCCGGAAAGCCATGTCCCGATGAACTCGCGGGTTTCGTCGAGTCCGATCCGGCGCGTCGCCGAGAACGATATCAGAGCCACCGGATTGGACATCCCCATCTCGCGCAGGGCCGCTTCGGCTTCGCGCATCGCCGCCGCCTGGCCTGCCTGGCCGAGCTTGTCGGCCTTGGTGAGCAGCACCAGCAGCGGCACCTCGGGCCGCATCCACGCGAGCAGGCCGCGGTCGAGTTCGGTGAGGCCGCGGCGGATGTCCAGTACCAGCACCACGCCGGCCAGTTCGCGCCGCTGCGACAGGTAGCGGCCGGCGAGCTGATCCCAGGCGCGCTTGACCTCGAGCGGGGCGGTTGCATAACCGTAGCCGGGCGTGTCGACGAGGTAGGCCTCGGGCGGCATGCCGGCGGGGCCGAGCGCGAAGTAGTTCAGCGCCTGCGTGCGCCCGGGCGTCTTGCTGGCGAACGCCAGGCGGCGCTTCCGGCACAGCGCGTTGATCGCCGAAGACTTGCCCGCATTGGAGCGCCCGACGAAGGCGACCTCGGGAACCCGGCCTTCTTCGGGAAGTTGCGCGAGCTTCGCGACGGTGGTGGCGAACCGGGCAGTGAGCAGAGTGGAGGCCACGGCAGCGAAGCGGGCACGCGCCCGGGAATCCGATGCGACGATCGTCATGACCGCGCGTCGGTGGCTATTGTACAATCCGTGGTTTGTGTCGGGCGCGTCCCGCGGCCCGACGTTTCCCGGGTTTGCCCCATGCTCCGAGCCAGACCGTTCGCCGCAGTCTTCGCTTCAACCTTCCTGCTCGTCGGCAGCGCCTTCGCCCAGGCGCCAGCAACCGGCAGCGAGCCCGCGCGTCCCGACCTCGAGCGGGCAGCGAAGCTGGTCCAGGAAGTCTGCGCCGCCTGTCACGCCGCCGACGGCAACAGCGAGACGCCGGCCAACCCGAAGCTCGCGGCGCAGCATGCCGGTTACCTTGCCAAGCAGCTGCAGGACTTCAAGGTGAAGGAGGGCGCCGGGAAGGCCGAACGCGCCAGCGCGATCATGGCCGGCTTCGCGGCAATGCTCTCCGACGCCGACATCCGCAGCGTCTCGGCGTTTTTCGCGTCGCAGGCACTGAAGCCCGCGGTCGCGCAGAACAAGGATTTCGTCGAACTCGGCCAGAAGATCTTTCGTGGCGGCGTCGCCGCGAAGGGCGTTCCGGCCTGCGCCGGCTGTCACGGCCCGGCGGGCGCCGGCATTCCGGCGGAGTACCCGAGGCTGCAGGGCCAGTACGCCGAGTACACCGAGTCGCAGCTGGTCGCGTTCCGCCAGGGCGAACGCGGCAACAGTGCGATGATGAGCACGATCGCCGAGCGACTGTCCGATCGCGAAATCAAGGCGGTCTCCGACTACATCGCCGGCCTGCGGTAGGGGTCCGTGAGCGGCCCGCCGCGTCGCCGGCCACGGCGCGCGCGGCGCCGCGTCGACTGCAAGGTGCGCGAACCGGCAGGCGACCCACTGTCCGAAAGGAGCTCGCCATGCTGGTTCGCATCCGTCGTGACGGCGATCCGCAGCCCTCGGAGATCACGCCGCGCCTGCTCCACGAGAATCGACGCGCGGTGCTGAAGGCGGCTGCGGCCGGCCTTGCCGCCTGGTCGGCGCCGACGATCGTCGACGCAGCGCCCGCCACGGTCGAGTCGCCGGTGTCGGGCGCAGCGCGCCTGCAGGCGCGCCCCAGCGCCCTGTCCACCACGGAACCGCTGACGCCGTACAAGCACGTCGTCGGCTACAACAACTTCTACGAGTTCGGCACCGGCAAGGACGATCCGGCCGCGCGGGCGGGCTCGCTGCGGCTGCGGCCCTGGACCGTCGCGATCGAAGGCGAAGTCGCACGGCCGCGCGTCTTCGACATCGACGAACTGCTCCGGCTGGCGCCCCTGGAGGAGCGCGTCTACCGGATGCGCTGCGTCGAAGGCTGGTCGATGGTCATTCCCTGGATCGGCTATCCGTTTGCCGAACTAATGAAGCGCGTCGAACCCACCGGCAGCGCGAAGTACGTCGAGTTCGTCACGCTGGCCGACGCCGGCCAGATGCCCGGGCTGCGCGCGCCGGTGCTGGCCTGGCCCTACGTCGAGGGCCTGCGCATCGACGAGGCCGCGCACGCGCTGACGCTGCTCACGCTCGGGCTGTACGGCGAGGTGCTGCCGAAGCAGAACGGCGCGCCGGTGCGCATCGTCGTGCCCTGGAAGTACGGGTTCAAGAGCGGCAAGTCGCTGGTGCGGATCCGCTTCGTCGAGAAGCAGCCGCAGACCAGCTGGAACCTCGCCGCTGCGCACGAGTACGGGTTCTATTCGAACGTCAATCCGCAGGTCAGTCATCCGCGCTGGTCGCAGGCGACCGAACGCCGCATCGGCGAGGACGGATTCCTGCAGCGCAAGCGCCCGACGCTGATGTTCAACGGCTATGCCGACCAGGTGGCGTCGCTGTATGCAGGCATGGATCTTCGCAAGGCGTTCTGAGCGGGTGCTCGCGCACATCCGCGCGATGGTCTTCGCCGCCGCGCTGCTGCCGCTGCTGCGCCTGGTGGCGCTGGGCCACGCCGATGCGCTGGGCGCGAACCCGGTGGAGTTCGTCACCCGCTCCACCGGAACCTGGGCCCTGGTGATGCTGTGCGTCACGCTGTCGGTGAGTCCGCTGAAGCAACTGCTCGGATGGCCCCGGCTGCTGCGGCTGCGGCGCATGCTCGGGCTGTACGCGTTCTTCTACGCCGCACTGCACTTCGGCGCCTGGGTCTGGTTCGACCAGTGGTTCGATCTGGCGTCGATGACTGCCGACGTCGTCGATCGTCCGTTCGTCACTGTCGGCCTCACCGCGTTCGCGCTGATGCTGCCGCTGGCGGCGACCTCGACGCACGCGATGATGCGCCGGCTCGGCCGGCGCTGGCAGGAGTTGCATCGGCTCGTCTACGCGGTGGCCGTGCTCGCGGTGCTGCACTTCTGGTGGCACAAGGCCGCCAAGAACGATCTGGCCGAGCCGATGATCTACGCGGCGGTGGTTGCGCTGCTGCTCGGTTTGCGCGTGCTGCGACGACTCGCGCACCGCGCACCGGTCGGCGCGTCAGCGCGGCAGGCGCCTCTCGAGCGCGAATAGCGATTCGATCGACTCGCGCTCGCGCACCAGGAGCGCGTCGCGGCCGTCGACGATCACCTCCGCCGCGCGCGGGCGCGTGTTGTAGTTCGACGACATCGCCATGCCGTAGGCGCCCGCCGATGCGATCGCCAGCAGGTCGCCCTCGGCGATCGCGAGCCTGCGCCCGCGCGCGAGCCAGTCGCCCGATTCGCAGACCGGGCCGACGATGTCGTAGACCTGCGCCGGCCCGGCATCGCGCGCCTCCACCGGCAGCACGTCGTGCCAGGCGTCATACAGCGCCGGGCGCATCAGGTCGTTCATCGCCGCGTCGACGATCGCGAAGCGGCGCCCCGCGTTGCTCTTCAGGTACTCGACGCGCGTGAGCAGGACGCCTGCGTTGCCGACGATCGAGCGCCCGAACTCGAAGACCAGTCCGAGCGAGGCGCCGCGCGGATGCCGGTCGAGGCGCTCGAAGACCGCGCGGAACAGCGCCTCGCGCGACGGCGGTTCCTCGTCCGCGTAGCGGATGCCAAGCCCGCCACCGAGATCGATGTGCTTCAGGACGATGCCTTCGGCGTGAAGCGTGTCGAGCAGTTCGAGCAGCTTGTCGAGGGCGGCCATGAACGGATCGATGCTCGTGATCTGCGAGCCGATGTGGCTGTCGATGCCGATGACCTCGATGTTCGGCAGGCGCGCCGCCGTCCGGTAGGCGGCGAGTGCGTCCTCGTGCGCGATGCCGAACTTGTTCTCGCGCAGCCCGGTGGAGATGTACGGGTGCGTGCCTGCGTCCACGTCGGGGTTCACGCGCAGCGAAACCGGCGCGCGCCTGCCGAGCGCGCCCGCCACCCGGTCGAGCCGCAGCAGTTCGCTCTCCGACTCGACGTTGAAGCAGCGCACGCCCGCCTCGAGCGCCATGCGCATCTCGGACTCCTGCTTGCCGACGCCGGAGAACACCACCCGCGACGGATCGCCGCCCGCGGCCAGCACCCGTTTGAGCTCGCCGCCCGAGACGATGTCGAAGCCCGCGCCCTCGCGCGCGAGCAGGTCGATCACCGCGATGTTCGAGTTCGCCTTCAGCGCATAGCAGACCAGCACGTCGCGCGTGCCGGCGGCGTGCCGGAACTCGGCGAACGCGTCGACGATCGCGCGTCTCGAATAGACGAAGGTCGGCGTACCGAAACGCCCGGCGACCGTCGAAAGGGGCAGGTCTTCGACCAGCAGGGAGGTGTCGCGATACTGGAATGCGTTCATCGGGATCGGGGGCGGGTGGGGATCAGTGGCGCGGCACCGGGGCGAGCGCAGGCGCCAGCGGGCTCGCAGCGGGCTTCTTCTTCGGCTGGGAGTCGGGCAGGTACAGCGGCCCACGCTGGCCGCAGGCGGCCAGCAGCGCGATCAGCACGGCGGCCGCGACCCGTGCGGCCAGCCGTGCCGGCGGCTGCAGGCGCGGGGTTGCGCGCTCGACGCGCTGGCCGGTGACGCGCACTCAGAACACCTGGTTGCGGATCAGGTCGGCGTCGGCCCCTGCCGCCACGCCGTCTTCGGCGACGCCGAGCGAGGCGATGCCCTGCCCCGGGACCGTTTCGGCGTAGTAGTAGTCGCCGTCGATCTGCACCACGCCGGGCGGGGGCTGCGTCGGTTCCTCGGACACGCCCCGCAGCGCAGTCGCCATGTAGTTGATCCAGATCGGCAGCGCCAGCCCGCCGCCGGTCTCGCGGTCGCCCAGCTTGTGCGGCTGGTCGAACCCGACCCAGGCGACCGCGGAGATGTCCGGGTTGTACCCGGCGAACCAGGCATCGATCGAGTCGTTGGTGGTTCCGGTCTTGCCGGCGATGTCGTTTCGCTTGAGCACCCGTGCGCGCGTCGCCGTGCCCACGCGCACCACGTCGCGCAGCATGCTGTCCATCAGGAACGCGTTGCGCGCGTCGATCGCGCGCAACGATTCGTCGCCGGCCTGTCCGGGCTGCGCGCTGGCCAGAAGACGGCCGTTGATGTCGGTGATGCGTGCAACCAGGTAGGGTTCGATCCGGTAGCCGCCGTTCGCGAAGACGGTGATCGCCCGGGCCATCTGCCAGGGCGTGACCGAGCCGGCGCCGAGCGCCATCGTGAGGAACGGCGGAATCCGTTCGGGGTCGAAGCCGAAGCGGGTCACGTAGTCCTGCGCATACTGCGGGCCGATCGCTTCGAGCAGGCGGATCGAGACCATGTTCTTCGACTTCGCCAGCGCGGTACGCATGCGCATCGGCCCTTCGAACTTGCCGTCGTAGTTCTTCGGGTCCCAGAGCTGTCCGCCGGTGCGTGCCGGGTCGATCAGCACCGGGGCGTCGTTGATCACCGTGCTGGTCATGAAACCCTTCTCGAGCGCCGCCGAGTAGATGAACGGCTTGAAACTCGAACCGGGCTGGCGCCAGGCCTGCGTGACCCGATTGAACTTGTTGCGCTCGAAGTCGAAGCCGCCGACCAGCGCCCGGACCGAACCGTCGTGGGTGTTCAGCGCGACCAGCGCGGCCTGCACTTCGGGCAACTGGGCGATCGCGTATCCGCCCTTGCCGGTCTCGACGATGCGCACGACCGCACCGCGCCGCAGCTTGCGCGCCGCCGGCGCGCGTTCGGCGAGCGCCCGTGCGACGAACTTCAGCCCCTCGCCGGTGATCTCGATCGAGCTGCCGCGGCCGCGCGAGACCACTACCCGCTTCGGGTCGGCCGAGAGCACGACCGCCGCGAGGAAGCGGCCGACGTCGCTGTTGTCGCCGATCGAGGCCTCCACCGCGTCCTCGGCCGCCGCCTCGCCGGCCGGCAGGTCGAGCATGCGCTCGGGCCCGCGGAAACCGTGCCGCCGGTCGTAGTCGAGCACGCCCTGCTCGAGCGCCTCGTTGGCCGAGCGCTGGTCGGCGGCGAGGATCGTCGTGTAGATCTTCAGCCCCGCCGAATAGATCTGCTCGCGATACAACTCGAAGGCCAGCTGCCGCGCGAGCTCCGCCACGTAGGGCGCGTGCACCGGATAGTCGGCGTGCGCCGGCATGAACGAGAGCGGCTGCGCGAGCGCCGCGCGGTATTCGTCGTCGGAGAGAAAGCCGTTGTCGCGCATGCGCCCGAGGATGTATCGCTGCCGTTCGATCGCACGCTTCGGATTCACCATCGGATTGAAGCGCGACGGGGCCTTCGGCAGTCCGGCGAGCACTGCCGCCTCGGCGGCCCCGAGCTTCGACAGCGGCTTGCCGAAATAGGTCTGCGAGGCCGCGGCGAACCCGTACGAGCGCTTGCCGAGGTAGATCTGGTTCAGGTACAGCTCGAAGATCTGTTCCTTCGTCAGGTTGTCCTCGATGCGCAGCGCCAGCAGGACTTCGACGATCTTTCGGGTATAGGTGCGCTCGGACGAGAGGAAGAACTCGCGCGCCAGCTGCATCGTGATCGTGCTCGCACCCTGCTCGGTGCCGCCGGCGACCAGGTTGACCAGCGCGGCGCGCGCCACGCCGATCGGATCGACGCCCATGTGCTCGAAAAAGCGTGCGTCTTCGGCCGCCAGCACCGCGTTCTTCACGACTTGCGGCACGTCCTCGATATGCACGAACGTGCGGCGCTCCTCGCCGAATTCACCGATCAGCTGGCCATCGGCGGTGTACACCCGCAACGGCATGCGCGGCCGGTAGTCGAGCATCGCGTCGAGCGGGGGCAGCCGGTCGTTGAGCAGCACCAGCGCGAGCGTGACGAGCAGGCCGCCGGCCACCGCAGCCACCAACGGAATCGCGAGTACGGCCAGGCCGAGGCGAATCCAGTTCGCCTGCGTGGCGGGCTTGTTGCGCGAGCGGCGTTTCGTCGTGGCGGTCATGCGCGCATCCGCGGGCTCGGTGCCCGCGTTGCTGTGGGCGGATTTTATACGCATCGGACGCATGCGCCCGGTCCGGGCGCGCGTGCACGCCGCGGTCGGCCCGCGCGTGCCTGCCGGCGCCGCACGACTGCTGCGATCAACCGCCGATACCCTGCCGCCGGCTCGATCCTGCCGGATGGTCGATGCAGTGCGACGGATGGAGCCGGACGGATGCCAAGCCGCCCGGAAAAGGCTTTACATTAAATCGAGCTTGCCGCTTGCATCTAAAGCAATTTGTAGAAATAATCCGTAAATCCTTAGATATTAAGGATTTTTTAGAGCCGAGGCACCCCGTGGCGGTGAATCCATCGAGTCTGTTTCGCCGGGCCGCTCCACCGCTGGTCGGCATCGACCTGAGCGCATCGAGCGTGAAAGTGGTCGAACTGCAGAAAGGCCAGCGCGCATCGATGCGTCTCGAACGCTATGCGATCGAACCGCTCGAGCGCGGCGCGATCGTCGACGGCAACATCGAGAAGGCCGAGGCGGTTGCCGACGCCCTGCAGCGTGCATTGCGCAAGTGCGGCAGCCGGGCGCGCGAGGCCGCGCTCGCGCTTCCGTCGGGAGCCGTGATCACCAAGAAGATCATGCTGCCCGCCGGCCTGCGCGAGGAAGACTACGAAATCCAGGTCGAAACCGAGGCGAGCCAGTACATCCCGTTCCCGATCGAGGAAGTCAATCTCGACTTCCAGGTGCTCGGCCCCGCTGCCGGTGCAGACGACGAAGTCGACGTACTGCTGGCTGCATCGCGCAAGGAGAAGGTGGACGACCGGGTGGCGGTGGCCGAGATGGCCGGGCTGCGCCCGGTGGTGATGGACGTCGAACCCTATGCGCTGCGCACCGCGGTCGACCACGTGGTCGAGTTCCTGCCGAACAAGGGACAGGGGCAGATCATCGCGGTGTTCTCGATCGGCCAGACGATGACCTACCTGACGGTCGTGCTCAACCGCCAGACGATCTTCGAGCGCGAGCAGGTCTTCGGCGGCCAGCAACTCACCCAGGACCTGGTGCGCCTGTACGGCCTCACGCCCGAGGAGGCCGAGATCAAGAAGCGCACCGGAGACCTGCCCGACAACTACCAGCGCGACCTGCTGCAGCCGTTCGTCGAACAGGCGGCCACCGACATCGGCCGCGCGCTGCAGTTCTTCTTCACCTCGACGCCGTACACGAGAGTCGACCAGATCTACCTCGCCGGCGGCTCGTCGGTGGTGCCGGGCCTGGCCGAGGCGGTTGCGCAGCGCACCCAGGTGCCCGCCGAGCTCCTCAGTCCGTTCCAGGGCATGGAGCTGGCCGGTACGGTGCGCGAGCGCCAGCTGCGCAGCGACGCGCCGTCGTTGCTGGTGGCCACCGGCCTGGCGATGCGGAGGTTCGACGCATGAGCATGCGCATCAACCTGCTCCCGCACCGGGAGATGCGCCGCGAGCGGCGCAAGAAGGATTTCGTCGGCCTGATCGCACTCGTCGGCATCGGCGCGGCCGCCGCCGCGGTGGTCGTCGCGCTGGCGATCGACCAGAGGATCGACGCGCAGCGCGCGCGCAACGACTTCATTCGCGCCGAGAACGCGAAGCTCGACGAGCAGATCAAGGAGATCGCCTCGCTGCGCGCCGAGATCGAAGCGCTGCGCGCGCGGCAGTACGCGGTCGAGACGCTGCAGACCAACCGGACGATTCCGGTTCACCTGATGGACGAACTGGTCAAGCACACGCCCGACGGCATCCACCTGAAGACGATGCGCCAGGACGAGCGCAAGATCACGCTGGCCGGCTATGCGCAGTCGAACGAGCGTGTCTCGGAGCTGCTGCGCAACCTGGCCAACAACACGCCGTGGCTCGAGCGCCCCGAGCTCGTCGAGATCAAGGCGGCGCGCATCGGAGGGACGCCGGGATCGAAGGACAAGGACGCGCGGCGCGTCTTCGAGTTCTCGCTGAACGCGCTGATCAAGACGACCGACCCGCAGCAGCGGGCGCCCAGGACCACCGCTGCGCCGGCCACGCTGGCGGCAGCCGGTGCGGCGGCGAACAGGTGACGCGATGAGCAAGTTCAATCCGAAGATCGACTTCGGCAGCCTCGGAGCCCAGTTCGCCGGGCTGCAGGGCCGCCACCCCGGGCTGTGGCCCACGGTGCCGAAGGCAGCGCTGCTCGCAGGGCTGGTCGCCGCAGTGCTGGCGATCGCCTGGGCCTCGTACTGGCGCGGACAGCTCGACGAGCTCGATGGCCAGGTGCGCGAGGAGGAGCGGCTCAAGCAGGAGTTCGCCGGCAAGATGAAGCAGGCGGTGAACCTCGAGGTGCTGCGCCAGCAGAAGGAGCAGGTGTCGCAATACGTCAGCCAGCTCGAGAAGCAGCTGCCGAGCAAGGCCGAGATGGACGCGCTGCTCTCGGACATCAACCAGGCGGGCGTCGGCCGGGGGCTGCAGTTCGAGCTCTTCAGGCCCGGACAGGTCGTGGTGAGGGACTACTACGCGGAGCTTCCGATCGCGATCAAGCTCTCGGGCAACTACCACGACTTCGGCTCGTTCACCAGCGACATCGCCAACCTGCCGAGGATCGTCACGCTGAACAACGTGCAGATCACGCTGCCCGAGCGCCAGGCGGCCGCGAGCGGAGCAGGTCCGCTCACGATGGAAGCGATCGCCAAGACCTTCCGCTACCTCGATGCCGAGGAGATCGCCGAGCAGCGTCGACTGGCGGCCGAGGCGAAGGCCCAGACGAAGAAGGGGGCGAAGAGATGAAGCGCCTGCTGATGCTGGCCGCGGCGTGCGCGCTGGCCGGCTGCTCGAGTGACCAGAGCGAGCTGCGTGCCTGGATGCAGGAAGTGCGCGCCAACACCAGGCCGATCCAGGAACGCATCGAGGAGCCCAAGCGCTTCGCGCCGTTCCGCTACGAGGACGAGGCGCAGGTCGATCCGTTCTCGCCGCAGAAACTGGCGGGCATGATCGAGAGCCCGCAGCGGCCCGGCGCGAGCGGCCTGAAGCCGGACCTGAATCGCCGCCGCGAGGCGCTCGAGGCGTTCCCGCTCGACACGATCCGGATGGTCGGCCACCTGGACAACGGCAGGCGCAACCACGCGCTGCTGCAGGTCGACAAGACGGTCTACCAGGCGAGCGTAGGCAACTACGCCGGCCAGAATTTCGGAAAGATCACCCGCATCAGCGAGAACGAGGTCCAGTTGCAGGAACTCGTCCAGGATGCTGCCGGCGACTGGGTCCGGCGAGAGTCGACACTGCGGCTTCAAGAGGGGAGCAGCCAATGACCACGACATTGCGCAACGCGGGATCGGCCGCCCGCGCGACCGCCCGCGCCGCCGTAGCCGCGCTGCTCGCCTGCGTCGCGACGCTGGCCGCTCCCGCCGCGTTCGCGCAGGCGAACTCGATCGAATCGGTGAGCAGCGTGCAGCAGGGCAGCACCACCTACCTGCGGATCGGGATGAGGAACCCCCCGACCACGGCACCGGCGGGCTTCTCGATATCGAATCCCCCGCGGATCGCGTTCGACTTCGTCAACACGGACAACCGTGTCGGCCGGAACTCGCTCGAACTCCCGCAGGGCGACGTGCGCAGCGTGGCGATCGTGCAGTCGGGCGAGCGTGCCAGGCTGGTGCTCAACCTGAAGCGGCCGTTGAGCTACAACACGTCGATCGAGGGCAACACGCTCACCGTCGCACTCGAGCCGGTGGCTGCCGCCGGCACCGCGGCGGCGCAGGCGCCCTACAGCTTCGCGAAGGCCGACGGCAAGGGCACGCACTCGCTGCGAGACGTCGACTTCCGCCGCGGCAAGGACGGCGAGGGACGGGTAGTCGTCGATCTCTCGGATCCGGGCGTCGGAGTCGACATCCGGCAGCAGGGACAGACGATCGTCGTCGACTTCCTGAACACGAGCCTGCCCGAGAACCTGCGCCGCCGGCTCGACGTCGGCGACTTCGGCACGCCGGTCACCGCGGTGCGCGCGTTCCAGCAGGGCGACAACGCGCGGATGGTGATCGAGCCGCACGGCGAATGGGAGCACAACGCCTACCAGAGCGACACGCAGTTCGTCGTCGAGGTCAAGCCGCTGCGCCCCGATCCGACGCGCCTTGCGCGCGGCATGCAGCCCGGGTACCGCGGCGAGAAGCTGTCGCTGAACTTCCAGAGCATCGACGTCCGCGCCCTGCTGCAGGTGATCGCGGACTTCACGAACCTGAACATCGTCACCAGCGACTCGGTGGCGGGCAGCCTCACGCTGCGCCTGAAGGACGTGCCCTGGGACCAGGCGCTGGACATCATCCTGCAGTCCAAGGGCCTGGACATGCGCAAGAACGGCAACGTGATCATGGTCGCGCCGAGCGACGAGATCGCGGCCAAGGAGAAACTCGACCTGGAGTCGCGCGCCCAGATCTCCGACATCGAGCCGCTGCGCACCGAGACCTTCCAGTTGAACTACCAGAAGGCCGAAGCGCTGCACAAGCTGCTGTCGAGCGAGAAGCAGCGCGTGCTCTCCAAGCGCGGCAGCGTCGTCGTCGACGAGCGCACCAACAAGGTCTTCGTGCAGGACACGGCGTCGCGTCTGGAGGAGGTCCGCAAGATCATCGCGCAGGTCGACGTGCCGGTGCGGCAGGTGCTGATCGAGGCGCGCATCGTCGAGGCCGACGACCGCTTCTCGCGCAACCTCGGCGTGCGGCTGGGCTTCAACCGCGTCAACGCCAGTGCCGGGAGCTTCGCCGGCCAGGGAACGATCTCGGGCAACCTGGAGGGCGTGCACGACCTGACGCCGCTTCCCGGGGCGGTGGGAGCGGGCACCACGGCGCTGGCCAACACGAACTTCGTGAACCTGCCGGCGGCGAACATCTCGGGCGTCAACCCGTCGACCTTCGCGATCAGCCTGTTCAACTCGAGCATGACGCGCTTCCTGAACCTGGAGTTGTCGGCCCTCGAAGCCGACCAGCGCGGCAAGGTGGTGTCGAGCCCGCGGGTGCTCACCGCCGACCAGGGCAAGGCGATCATCGAGCAGGGCACCGAGCTGCCCTACCAGCAGGCGACTTCGAGCGGAGCCACCGCGATCCAGTTCCGCAAGGCCAACCTGAAGCTCGAGGTGACGCCGCAGATCACCCCCGAAGGCAACGTGATCATGTCCGTCGAGGTCAATCGCGACGCGGTCGGGCAACTCACGCCGGCCGGCTTCGCGATCGACACCCGCCGCGTGAACACGCAGGTGCTGGTCGAGAACGGCGGCACCGTGGTGATCGGCGGCATCTACGAGCAGTTCGAGCGCGACAACGTCAACAAGGTGCCGCTGCTGGGCGACCTGCCGGTCATCGGAAACGCGTTCAAGAACACGAGCCGCACCAACAACCGGACCGAGCTGCTGGTGTTCCTCACGCCGCGCGTGGTCACCGACACCGCGATGGCGCGCTGATGGCGACGCCGGGCAGCGCCTGCCGGCGCCGTCGTTGATGCCACCGCACGACGCGGCGCCCGTTCGCGCCGCGTCGCGGCCGATCGTCCTGGTGGGCATGATGGGCTCGGGCAAGTCCACCGTCGGCCGGCGACTCGCGACACGCCTGCACCGCCGTTTCGTCGACGCCGACAAGGTGCTCGAGGAGCGCTGCGGCGTGCCGATCTCGACCGTGTTCGAACTCGAGGGCGAAGAGGGTTTTCGTCGCCGCGAGGCGGCGCTGCTCGACGAACTGACCCGGTTGCCCTCGATCGTGCTCGCCACCGGAGGCGGCGCGGTGATGCGCGCGGAGAACCGCCACCTGCTCGCCGGGCGCGGGCTGGTGATCTTCCTGCAGGCGTCGCTCGCCGACCTGTGGCAGCGGCTGCGCCGCGACCGCACGCGACCGCTGCTGCAGACGGAGGATCCGCGCGAGCGGCTCGCGCAGCTGCTCGCACTGCGCGAGCCGCTGTATCGCGAGATCGCGCACCTGACAGTGGTCAGTGCGCGCGCACCGGTGGACCAGCTGGTCACCGATATAATCGGGCGTCTTCCCGAGGAAATCCGGGCCGAGGCGCGGGCGGGCTGAGGGCTGGCCAGGAACTGGCCAGGGGGCGGCCCGCGGCCGTGCCGGCGGCCCTCGCTCCGTACCCGGCCCACGGCATCCCGCATGACTGTCCGCGAACTGCGTATCCCGCTCGGCGAGCGTAGCTATCCGATCCTGATCGGCCCCGGGCTGCTGTCGGGCAACGATGCGCTGGCCGGCCTCGCCCGGGGGCGGCAGGTCGCGGTGGTCACCAACGATACGGTCGGCGGGCTCTACGAGGCACGGCTCGCCGCGTCGCTGGCCGGCGCCGCGGCGCTCGTGTCGATCCGCCTTCCCGATGGCGAGGCCTACAAGAATTGGGAGTCGCTCGATCGCGTCTTCGAGCGGCTGCTGCGCGAGCGCTTCGACCGGCGCTGCCTGCTGGTGGCGCTCGGCGGCGGGGTGATCGGCGACCTCACCGGCTTCGCGGCCGCGGTCTACCAGCGCGGCGTCGACTTCGTGCAGGTGCCGACCACGCTGCTGGCGCAGGTCGATTCCTCGGTCGGCGGCAAGACCGCGATCAATCACCCGCTGGGCAAGAACATGATCGGCGCATTCCACCAGCCGAAGCTGGTGCTCGCCGACGTGGGCACCTTGCGCACGCTGCCGCCGCGCGAGCTGTCCGCCGGACTGGCCGAAACGATCAAGCACGGCGCGATCGCCGATCCGGCGTACCTCGAGCGGCTCGAGCGCGACCTCGCGGCGCTGCGCGCCTGCGATGGCGCGGCGCTCGCCGACGCGATCCGGCGGTCGTGCGAGATCAAGGCAGCGGTGGTGGCCGCCGACGAGCGCGAGGCGGGATTGCGCGCCACGCTCAATTTCGGCCACACCTTCGGCCACGCGATCGAGGCGGGGCTCGGTTACGGCCACTGGCTGCACGGCGAAGCGGTGGGCGCAGGCATGGTGATGGCGGCCGACCTGTCCTGCCGCGTGGGCCTGCTCGACGCCCCGTCGCTCGAGCGTCTGCGCGGCACGATCGCTGCTGCCGGCCTGCCGGTGCGCGGCCCGGCCTGGCCGTTCGAGCGCTACCTCGAGCTGATGAGCGTCGACAAGAAGGCGCGGCAGGGCACGCCGGAGTTCGTGCTGCTCGAGCGGTTCGGCGCGACGCGCGTTCAGTCGGTGGCCGAGGCGCAGTTGCGCGCGACGCTCGCTGCCTGCACCGGCTGAGAGCCGATGGACAACAGCGCCTGGACGCGCGCGCCCGCAGCGCTCGCACCCTGGGCGGCCGATCCGGCGGCCAGCCGCGGCCGGCGCCATTGCGAGCCGCGAGCGGGCACGCGCAGCGAGTTCCAGCGCGACCGCGACCGCATCGTTCACTGCACCGCCTTTCGACGGCTCGAATACAAGACGCAGGTCTTCGTGAACCACGAGGGCGACCTGTTCCGCACCCGGCTCACGCATTCGATCGAAGTGGCGCAGATCGGCCGTTCGATCGGGCGCAACCTCGGCCTGAACGAAGACCTGATCGAGGCGATTGCGCTGGCGCACGACCTCGGCCACACGCCGTTCGGCCACGCCGGCCAGGATGCCCTGCACGAGTGCATGCGCGCGCACGGCGGCTTCGAGCACAACCTGCAGTCGCTGCGGGTCGTCGACGAACTCGAACAGCGCTATGCGGCCTTCGACGGACTGAACCTGTGCTTCGAGACACGCGAAGGCATCCTGAAGCACTGCCGCCTCGAGGACGCGCGTACGCTCGGCGAACCGGGCGAGCGCTTCCTGCAGCGGCGCCAGCCCTCGCTCGAGGCACAGGTGGCCAACCTCGCCGACGAGATCGCCTACAACAACCACGACGTCGACGACGGCCTGCGCTCGGGCCTGCTGCGCCTCGGGCAGCTCGACCGCATCGAGCTGTTCGCCGGTCATCGCCGCACCGTCGAACGACTGCACCCCGGCGTCTCGGGCAGGCGCCTGGTGCACGAGACCATCCGCAGGATGATCGACGACCTGGTGGTCGACCTGATTGCCGAGTCGCGCCGGCGGATCGAAGCCGCGGCGCCGGCTTCGCTCGACGAAGTGCGCGCCGCGCCGCCGCTGGTGGCCTTTTCCTCCGCGATGCGCGAGCGCTCGGCGCAGCTGAAGCGCTTCCTGCACGCCGGGCTGTACCGCCACCCGCGGGTCGACGAGGCGATGGGGCGCGCCCGCGGCGTCGTGCGCCGGCTGTTCGACGCGTATGCCGCCGATCCGTCGCAGCTGCCGGCCGAGCACCGCGAGCGCGTCCAGGCAATCGGCATGCGGGCGGTCGCCGACTACATCGCCGGCATGACCGACCGGTTCGCGCTGCGCGAGCACGCGCGGCTGACCGGCGAGCCGCCGCCCGAACTGGCCTGTTCCGAGGCTGTTGACTAGCGATGGAATCGATCGCCGACTGGAGTGCAGCGAAGCTGGCCGAAGCGTTCCGCGGCGGCGAACTGTCGCCGGTCGATGTGCTGCGCGCGGTGCTCGAGCGCATCGACGCCTGCGAGCCGCTGATCAACGCGATGTACCTGGTGCATCGCGACGCAGCGCTCGCGGCGGCCCGCGACGCCGAGGCGCGCTGGCGCGCCGGCCGGCCACTGTCGCCGATCGACGGGGTGCCGGTGACGCTGAAGGAGAACCTCTACACGAAGGGCGATCCGGCGCCGCTGGGCACTGCGGCATCCGATCTCGCGCCCAGGCCGGCCGATGCGCCGCCCAGCGCGCGCGTGCGCGAGGCCGGCTGCATCATCGTGGGCAAGACGACGATGCCGGACTTCGGCATGCTGTCCTCGGGCCTGTCGTCGATCCACGGCGTGACGCGCAATCCGTGGCGACTCGACCGCAACACCTCCGGCTCCTCGTCGGGCGCCGGTGCGGCAGCGGCCGCGGGCTACGGGCCGCTGCACGTGGGCACCGACATCGGCGGTTCGGTGCGCCTGCCGGCCACGCACTGCGGCCTGTTCGCGCTCAAGCCCAGCCTCGGCCGGGTGCCGATCGATCCGCCGTACATGGGCCGCGTCGCCGGCCCGATGACGCGCACCGTGCGCGACGCGGCGCTGCTGATGGAGGTGCTCGCGCGGCCCGACGAGCGCGACTTCATGAGCCTGCCCTACCAGCCCGCCGACTACGCGGCGCGGCTCGAGGGGCTGGACGCCAGGCGGCTGCGCATAGGCGTGCTGCCCGAAATCGGGGCCGGCCTGCCGCCGCATCCGGTGGTCGTCGCGGCCTGCGAGGCGGCGGCCCGGGCGCTCGAGGCCGCGGGCGCGATCGTCGAGCCGGTGCGCCCGTTCCTGACAGCGGAGATGCTCGAGGGCTTCGAGGTGTTCTTCGAGGCGCGTTCGTTCAACGACGTCGCCGCGATGCCGCAGGCGGTGCGCTCGAAAGTGCTGCCGTTCGTCGTCGAGTGGTGCAGCTGGCGCGCCGGATCGTTCAGCGGCGCCGACGTGATGACCGCGTACACCCGGCTGATGGCGATGCGCGAGGCGGCGGTGCGCGCCACTGCCCGTTTCGACTACCTGCTCTCGCCGACTTCGCCGATCCTGCCTTACGAGGCCGAGTCGGCGTGCCCGGGCAACGATCCGCACGACGCGCTGCCGCACATCGCGTTCACCGTCGCCTGGAACATGAGCGAGCAGCCGGCGGCTTCGATCAACTGGGATTTCACCGCGGAGGGCCTGCCCGTGGGCGTGCAACTCGTGGGCCGGCGCTTCGACGACCTCGGCGTGATGAGGCTGGCGCGCCTGCTCGAACAGCTGCGTCCGGCGCAGCGGCCCTGGCCGCAGCCCTGGCGTGCAAGACGGGAGCGGCCGATTGCTTCACACCCTCTCAGGCCGGCTCGGGGGCGCGGCACTTCGACAGGCTCATCCCGCGCAGGCTCATCACGGTCTCGCCGCGCTGGTTGATCATTTCCTGCTGCACCCGCACGATGCCGCGGTCGGGCTTGCTCTGCGAGCGTTTCGTCTCGATGATCGTCAGGCGCACCCGCAGGCGGTCGCCAGGGCGCACCGGCCGCAGCCAGCGCACCTCGTCGACGCCGGGCGAACCCATGCTCGACGCCGGCGAGATGAAGTGGTCGACGAGCAGCCGCATCATGATGCTGCCGGTCATCCAGCCGCTCGCGATCAGGCCGCCGAAGATCGATTCGGCCGCCGCCTTGTGGTCCACGTGAAAGGGCTGCGGATCGTAGCGCCGCGCGTATTCGAGGATCTCCTGCTCGGTGACGAGGTAGTCGCCGAACTCGATCACCTCTCCGGGCCTGAAGTCCTCGAAGTAACGCTCCTTGTAGGGAACGGTCATGAATGGGGCTCCGTTTTGCGGGCCATAGGATAATCGACTCCGTCCGGCCGACGATCTGCCGATCCCGAATCCCCTCTTGCGGCGATGCCGCTGCGCGCGCCAGCGCACGCATCGGCGGGCGATCGTGGGCGGCGCGTTTCTTCCAGGCCCGCGACCTGGTTCGCGCAGCGACCGGAGCGGCGTGCTGCGCCAGGCGCCACCAGGCGCCGGTTCACTCGCGCATGCCGTGGCTGAGCAGGTAGGTCATGCCGCTGGAGCAGGCGAACAGTGCCCAGAAAACGAAGAAGCCGAGTGTGTATGCGGCCTCGCGACTGCTGGCCAGGGGCAGGCCGAGGCTGGCGAGTTCCTGCGGATCGACCACCGAGAACAGCACGCCTTCGGCGACGATCGCCATCAGGAACGCCGGCCAGAACACCTGCATCATGATCCGGCCGAGCCTGCGCTGGCCGGCTCGAGGGCGATCTTCGGGCGTCGTCGCGCGCCCGGAGGGGGGAGGTGCCACGCTCATGGCCGGGCCGCTCCCAGCAGGATGGGTGCGTCGAAGCGCGTGACCGCCGGTTCGACCAGCCGCCAGCTGCGCGCGGGGTCTTCGAGCTGCACCAGCCAGTGACCGCCGACCGGCAGCGCGCCGTCGGCGCGGTAGGCGCCGCCGCCGACGTGCCGCAGCAGATAGGTCGCATCGAGCTCGGCGCGGGTGGCGTGAATGACGCGCAGCGTGAGCTGCGCCGGCCAGCCGGTGCCGCGCACCGCGCCGAGCGTCAGCGCGATCGTCGCGCCATCGGGCGCCGACAGCGTCGCCTGCAGGCCGAGTGCGCTCGCCTGGCGATCGCGCGCCAGCTGCTGGTTGATCGCCCTGCCCTCGCGATAGTAGTCGTCGACCACCATCGAGTCGGCGGTGGTGGCGGCCAGCCAGAAAGTGAAGACGCCGCCGATCAGCGCCGCGGCCGGGCCGAGCGCAAGCAGCCATGGCCAGCGGTGCCGGTACCAGGGGGCCTGCGCGTTCGTCATCGTGGTGCTCATCGGCTCAGCGCGGTACGAAGAAGGTGGAACGGGCGTCGGCGGCGACCGCGGCGTCGTCGACCGCCTGGACGTGGAACGATACCTTGTTGCTGCCCGGGTTGCCGTGGCCCGGCTTCACGCGCACCGCAACCGGCACCATGCGCACGCCTGCCGGCCCGACCTCGAACTGCGATTCGCCGGCCACGAAGATCGTGTCGATGCCGCTCACCGTGACGACGAACCTGCGCGGCTGCTCGGACGGGTTGATGATCTGCAGCCGATAGCCGTTCTCGATCATGCCTTCTTCCACTTCGCGGCCGAGCGCGCTGTCGCGGATCACGTCCGCCTTGATCGGCGCACGCAGCGCCAGGTGCCCGAAGAGCGCCACCGTCACCGCCAGCAGGATCGCGCTGTACACGAGTACCCGCGGCCGCAGCACCCGGCGCAGGATCGCGCGCCGATCGAGCTTCATCGCCAGCGCGTTCTCGGTGGTGTAGCGGATCAGGCCGCGCGGGTATCCCATCCGGTCCATCACCTGGTTGCAGCCGTCGATGCAGGCGGCGCAGCCGATGCATTCGTACTGCAGGCCCTTGCGGATGTCGATGCCGGTCGGACACACGTGCACGCAGATTTCGCAGTCGACGCAGTCGCCCAGGCCGAGCGCCTTCGGGTCGGCCTTGCGCGAGCGCGCACCGCGCGGCTCGCCGCGCCCGGGATCGTAGGTGATGATCATCGTGTCCTTGTCGAACATCGCGCTCTGGAAGCGCGCGTACGGACACATGTACTTGCAGACCTGCTCGCGCATGAAGCCGGCGTTGCCCCAGGTGGCGAAGCCGTAGAACAGCACCCAGAAGGTCTGCCAGGGGCCGGTCGACAGCGTGAGCAGGTCGCCGAGCAGTTCGCGGATCGGCGTGAAGTAGCCGACGAAGGAGATGCCCGTCCAGAGCGCGACCGCCACCCAGAGCAGGTGCTTGGCGGCCTTGCGGGCGAACTTCGAGGCGCTCATCGGGGCGCGGTCGAGTTTCATGCGCTGCGCGCGATCGCCCTCGATGTGCCGCTCGATCCACATGAAGATCTCGGTGTAGACGGTCTGGGGGCACGCGTAGCCGCACCAGAGCCGCCCCGCCACCGCAGTGAACAGGAACAGCCCGAGTGCCGAGATCACCAGCAGTCCGGTCAGGTAGATGAAGTCCTGCGGATACAGGACGGCGCCGAACAGGTAGAAGCGGCGCGCCTCGAGGTCGAACAGCACTGCGGGCCGGTTGCCCCAGTGCAGCCAGGGCAGCCCGTAGAAGACCAGCTGGGTGAGCCAGACCATCGCCCAGCGCCAGCCCGCGAACCAGCCGCTGACCGCGCGCGGGTAGATCTTGCGGCGGACCTCGTAGAGGGCGACCTCGACGTCGGGGCCGGCGCCGCCCGGGGATGGCGCGGGAGCGTTCAACGCTGTCCGGACCCGTCGGGGCGGTTCGACAGCCCCCATACGTAGGCCGCGAGCAGGTGCACCTTGCCCTTGCCCAGCATCTCGCCGAACGCCGGCATCTGGTTGCTGCGACCCTTGACGATCGCCTCGGTGATCGTGGCGATGCCCCCGCCGTAGAGCCAGGTCTTGTCGGTGAGGTTCGGCGCGCCCAGCGCCGGATTGCCCTTGCCGTCGACGCCGTGGCAGGCGATGCATCCGGCGGAAGTGAACTTCGGCTTGCCCAGCGCGGCGCGCGCTGCGTCGTGGCCGCTGTCGGACAACGACAGCACGTAGTTGGCCAGGTTCTCGACGTCGTCGGCCGAACCGACGGCGGCGCCCAGCGCAGGCATCACGCCCTGGCGCCCGGCGGTGATCGTGGCAACGATCGTCTCGGGATCGCCGCCCCAGAGCCAGTCCTTGTCGGTGAGATTCGGAAAGCCGCGGCTGCCGCGCGCGTTCGAACCGTGGCACTGCACGCAGTAGGTGAGATACATGCGCTCGCCGATTTCGCGCGCCTGCGGCTCGGCGGCAACCGTCGGGATGTCCTGCGCGAGATATCTGGCGAACAGCGGCTCGACCACCTCGTCGACGCGCGCGACCTCGCGTTCGTACTGGCTCTTCTGGCTCCAGCCGAGCACGCCCTGCCAGGTGCCCAGCCCCGGATACAGCACGAGGTAGGCGAGCGCGAACGCACAGGTGATCATGAACAGCCACAGCCACCAGCGCGGCAGCGGGTTGTTGTATTCCTCGAGCGTCTCGTCCCAGCTGTGCCCGGTGGTGCCGACCTGGGTGCCGGGCGTGCGGCCTCGCGAGAGCACCAGCGCCAGCCAGATGCAGAACGCGATCGACACCAGGGTGATGATCGAGATGTAGAGGCTCCAGCCGGGGCTGGTGAAGTCGGCCATGTCGGGTTGCTCCGTTTCTCTTTCTAGTCTTTCTCGACGAAGGGCAGATTGGCCGCCTCTTCGAAGCGGGCCTTCTGGTGCCGGCTGTAGGCCCACCAGACGATGCCGAGGAACAGCACCAGGCTCACCACGGCGACCACTCCGCGCAGCACGTTGATGTCCATGGCGACCGCGCGTGCGTCAGCGCGCGGTGCTGCGGATCGACGTGCCCAGCACCTGCAGGTAGGCGATCAGCGCGTCCATCTCGGTCCTGTCCTCGAGCGCCTTCGGCGCATCGGCGATCTCGGCGTCGGAGTACGGGTGGCCGAGCCTGCGCAGCACCTGCATCTTGCGTTGCACCGTGCCGTCGTCGGCGGCGGCGCGCGCGAGCCACGGGTAGCCCGGCATGTTCGACTCGGGGACGAGGTCGCGCGGGTTCGTGAGGTGCACGCGGTGCCATTCGTCGCTGTAGCGTCCGCCCACGCGCGCGAGATCGGGGCCGGTGCGCTTGCTGCCCCACATGAACGGCCGGTCGTAGACGTACTCGCCGGCCACCGAGTAGTGACCGTAGCGCTCGGTCTCGGCGCGGAACGGCCGGATCATCTGCGAATGGCAGTTCACGCAGCCCTCGCGGATGTACACGTCGCGGCCGGTGAGTTCCAGCGGTCCGTAGGGCTTCCAGCCGGCCACCGGTTCGGTGGTCGATTTCTGGAAGTAGAGCGGCACGATCTCGACCAGCCCGCCGAAGCTGATCGCCACGATGATCAGCACGATCAGCAGCGGCAGGTTCTTCTCGACCAGCGAATGGTTGTATTTCATCGTCGTCTCCGGATGCGGCTCAGGCGTGCGCAACCGCCGCCCCGGGAACCTCGGCGTCGATCGCCTTGCCCTCGCGGATCGTCATCAGGCAGTTGTAGAGCATGATCAGCATGCCGGCGAGGTAGAGCAGGCCGCCGGCCACCCGGATGTAGTAGTACGGGTACGTGGCCTTGAGCGACTCGACGAACGCGTAGGTGAGCGTGCCGTCGGGGTTGGTTGCGCGCCACATCAGGCCCTGCGTCACGCCGGCGATCCACATCGCGGCGATGTAGAGCACCACGCCGATGGTGGCCACCCAGAAGTGCACCTCGATGAGGCGCACGCTGTGCATCTGCGTGCGCCCGAACAGGCGCGGCATCAGGTAGTAGATCGAGCCCATCGTGATGAAGCCGACCCAGCCCAGCGCGCCGGAGTGCACGTGTCCGACGGTCCAGTCGGTGTAGTGCGAGAGCGCGTTGACCGTCTTGATCGACATCATCGGCCCCTCGAAAGTGGACATGCCGTAGAACGACAGCGACACCACGAGGAACTTCAGGATCGGGTCGTCGCGCAGCTTGTGCCAGGCGCCCGAGAGGGTCATGATGCCGTTGATCATTCCGCCCCAGGACGGCGCGAGCAGGATCAGCGAGAAGACCATCCCGATGCTCTGCGCCCAGTCGGGCAGCGCGGTGTAGTGCAGGTGGTGCGGACCCGCCCACATGTAGGTGAAGATCAGCGCCCAGAAGTGCACGATCGACAGCCGGTACGAATACACCGGGCGCTCGGCCTGCTTCGGAATGAAGTAGTACATCATTCCCAGGAAGCCGGCAGTGAGGAAGAAGCCCACTGCGTTGTGCCCGTACCACCACTGCACCATCGCGTCCTGCACGCCGGCGTACACCGAATACGATTTGGTCCAGGTGACCGGCAGCGCGGCGCTGTTCACGATGTGCAGCACCGCGATCGTGATCACGTAGGCGCCGAAGAACCAGTTCGCCACGTAGATGTGCGGCGTCTTGCGCTTCGCGATGGTGCCGAAGAAGACGATCGCGTACGCGACCCAGACCGCTGCGATCAGCACGTCGATCGGCCATTCGAGCTCGGCGTACTCCTTGGTGGTCGACATGCCCAGCGGCAGCGTGACGGCCGCGGCGACGATCACCAGCTGCCAGCCCCAGAAACTGAAGGCAGCCAGCCGAGGCGCGAACAGCGGCACCTGACAGGTGCGCTGCACCACGAAATACGAGGTCGCGAACAGCGCGCTGCCGCCGAAGGCGAAGATCACCGCGTTGGTGTGCAACGGGCGCAGGCGGCTGTAGGTGATCCACGGGATGTCGAAGTTCAGCTGCGGCCACGCGAGCTGCGCCGCGATCCACACGCCGACCAGCATTCCCACCGCGCCCCAGACCACCGTCATCACGGCGAACTGGCGCACGACCTTGTAGTTGTAGGTCATTCGATCCCCCTGATTCGTCGCCCGGAATTATCGTGAGCGGCGCTACGGTAGCACTTGCGCTGGATCAATTGCAGCCTGACGCCCGGCGCGTAACGCGCTCAGGCATCGCGGGACGGCGGATCGTGTGGCCGAGGCGCCTCACCCTCCGGAGTGATATCCATCGGAGCGGGCAGGTCCTCGTCGAGCAGGATGCTGTGCGCGGGCGCGTCCATGTCGTCGAACTGTCCGCTGTCCGACATGCGCAGGAAGATCCACGCCGCCAGCGCGATGATCGCCAGGCTGAGCGGAATGAGCAGGTAGAGCGCCTCCATCAGGGGCTCCCGTGCGCGGCGGCGCCCGGTTGCGCCGCCGTTGGCCGCAGGCCGGCGGCCGGGGCGGCGCCGGCCGGAGGCGTCGCGCTCCGCGACGCCGCTGGAATCAGGCGCAGCGCATTGAGCACCACCAGCAGCGAACTGGTCGACATGCCGATCGCGGCCAGCCACGGCGGTACCCAGCCGGCAGCCGCGGCCGGGATCGCCACCAGGTTGTAGGCCAGCGCCCAGCCGAGATTGGCGCGCACGATCGATCGCGCGCGCAGCGCCAGCGTGCGCAGCGCGGTCAGTTCGTCGAGCGAGCCGCCGAGCAGCACGACCGCCGCGGCGGTGCGCGCCAGCGAGGTCGCCTGGCCCACGGCCACCGACACGTCGGCGGCCGCGAGCACCGGGGCGTCGTTGATGCCGTCGCCGATCATCAGCACGCGGCGGCCCTCGTCCTGCAGCGCGCGCACGTACTCGAGCTTGCGCGCCGGGCTGGCGTCGGCCACCGCGGCCTCGATGCCGAGTGCGCCGGCGACCTGCGCGACCGCCGCGTCACGGTCGCCCGAGAGCAGGTGCAGGCGCAGGCCCGCCGCGGTCAGCGCGTCGCAGACCCGGCGCGCTTCGTCGCGCAGCTGGTCGCGCAGGTGCAGTCGCGCGATCGGCGCGCTGCGGCTCGCGAGCCAGACCAGCGTGTCGCCCGCGGCGGCCGGGTCGGCGCCGGCCTGCGCGAGCGCCGGATGCCAGGCCGCGACGAAGGCGGTCGAGCCGATCCGGTAGCGCTCGCCATCGACCACGCCTTCGACGCCCATGCCGGGGAGCGTTTCGCAGTCGTCGGGCGCTGCGGGCAGTTGCGCGGTTCCGCCGGCTGCGCGACGGATCGCGTCGGCCAGCGGATGCGCCTGTCCGGATTCGAGCGAAGCGGCGATCGACAACGCTCGCGCACGCGCCGCGCCTTCGGGGCCATCCGCGAAGACCGCGACGCGCACGAGTTCGGGCCGGCCGTGCGTGAGCGTACCGGTCTTGTCGAAGACCACGTCGGTGCAGGCGGCCACCTGTTCGAGTGCGTCGCCGCGCGCGACCAGCATCCCGCGGCGCATCGCCGCGCCGGTGGCGGCGGCCAGCGCCGCCGGCGTGGCCATCGACAGCGCGCACGGGCAGGAGACCACCAGCACCGCGATCGCGATGTGCGCGGCGCGTGCCGGCTCGATCTGCAGCCAGGCGAGCCAGACGCCGCCGGCCAGCAGCAGCAGCGCCGCGACGAACCAGCGCGCAATCCGCTCGGCCAGCCCCGCCAGGCGCGGCTTGTCGGCGCTGGCGCGGTCGACCAGACGCTCGATCGTGGAGATCGCGCTGTCGGCGCTGGTGCGCAGCACGCGCATCAGCACCGGCGTCCCGGCGTTGATTGCGCCGCCCGGCACCTCGTCGCCGGGCGCGCGGGCCACCGGCAACGACTCTCCCGTGAGCAGCGACTGATCGATCGCGGTGCGGCCTTCGACGATCGCCGCATCGACGGGAATCCGCTCGCCGACCGCCACGCGGAACAGTTCCCCGGGCGCCAGCCGCGTCGCCGCCACGCGCTCGATCTCGCCGCTGGCGCGATCGACGCGCTCGACCGCGTCGGGAATCGCGGCGGCGAGCGCGTCGATCGCGCGGCCGGCGCGCCGGCGCGCGATCCATTCGAGGTAGCGTGCCGCCAGCAGCAGGAAGACGAACATCGTGACCGAATCGAAGTAGACCTCGCCGTGGCCGACGACGGTCGCGCGAACGCTGGCGACGAATGCGGCGACCAGGCCGATGACCACCGGAACGTCCATGCCGACGCTGCGCGCGCGCAGGTCGCGCCAGGCGCCTGCGAAGAACGGGCTGGCCGAATACAGCATTACCGGAAGGGTGAGCAGCAGGCTCGCCCAGCGCAGCAGGCTCTCGTGCTGCCATTCGATCTCGCCGGGCCCGGCGACGTAGACCGGCACCGCATACATCATCACCTGCATCATGCCGAGGCCGGCGATGAACAGGCGCCGGAACATGGCCTTGGTGGTGCGCTGGATCTGTGCTTCGCGCTCACGCGGATCGAACGGCAGCGCGCGGTAGCCGAGCCGCCCGATCGCGTCGAGCAGCGAGGACAGGCGCGTCGTCGCCGGATTCCAGCGCAGGACGGCGCGCCCGGTGGCGAGATTCACCGAGGCGGCCTCGACGCCCGGGCGGCGCCGCAGCCCCTGCTCGAGCAGCCACGCGCAGGCGCCACAGCGCAGGCCGTCGACCATCAGCGTGGCCTCGCATCCGGCTTCGCCGCTGCGCACGAAGCGCGCCTGTACCGCGGCGTCGTCGTAGACCTCGAGCGCCGCCAGCGCAGGCGGCACGATCGCGGCGCCGGCCGCCGGCGCGCTGCGCGTGCGATAGTAGTCGTCGAGCCCCGCGGCCACGATCGCCTCGGCCACCGCCTTGCAGCCCGCGCAGCACATGTCGCGTTCGGCACCCCCGACCGTCGCCACCCAGCGTCCCGGCCGATCGACCGGCTCGCCGCAGTGAAAACACGCGGACGTGCCGCTCATCGGAACCAGCTCACGCAGACGTCGACCGCCGCGTGCAGGTGCGCGAGCGGGTCGATGCGGGCCAGCCCCGCGACGCCGAAGGCCACGATCGCCAGGCCCGCCGCGATGCGCGCGCCGCGACTCGTGAGCAGGCGCGCACCGCGCTGCGCGGCCAGGCCCAGCACGAGCAGGTTGGGCAGCGTGCCCAGTCCGAACGCCAGCATCAGCAGCGCGCCATCGGCCGCGCTGCCCGAGACCAGCGCCGCGGCGAGCACGCCGTAGACCATGCCGCAGGGCACCCAGCCCCAGGCGAGGCCGGCGGCGAGCGCGCCGGGCACGCTGGTTGCGCCGAGCAGGCGCGCCGCGTACGGTCCGATGCGGCGCCACACTGCGGCCCCGGCGCGCTCGAGCGTGCCGAGGCGGCGCAATCCGCCGCCGGCCGGAGCGGCGAGCGCGAGGCCCAGCACGATCAGCACCAGGTTGGCCGCGACGAACGCCGCCTGCTGGATCGGCAGCACCCGGGCCGCGAGCCAGGCCGCGGAGCCGACGCCGCCGGCCAGCGCTCCCGCCGCGCTGTAGCTCGCGATGCGCCCCGCGTTGTAGGCCAGTTGCAGCAACATGCCCGAGCGCGCCGCGGCGAGCGCCCCGGTGCCGCCGGGCTGCACGCGGATCGGAATCACCCGGTGGCGGGTGCCGAGCAGGGCGACGATTCCGCCACACATGCCCGCGCAGTGCACGCCGCCGAACAGGCCGAGCAGGAATACCGGAATCAGGGACAGGCCGGTCATGGCGCAGGGAGCAATGCTGGGGGTGGACAGGCGCCGGCGCGGTGCCGCACGCAGGGCGTGCGACACTGCACTAGACTTGCAGCTCGCGGGCTGCCGACGCGCGTTTGCGCAGCGCATCGGCGCGCCGCACCTGGCTCAATGCTACCCCGACGGCCGCGGACCGTCCCGAACGATGTCGAGAACGATCTGGATCGACGAGGAAGGCGAGGTGCGCACCATCGACCAGACCGCGCTGCCGTTCGAGCGGCGCGAGCTCGTGCTGCGCACGCTCGAGGACTGCGATCGCGCGATCCGCGACATGCAGGTGCGCGGCGCGCCGCTGATCGGCGCGGTGGGCGCCTGGGGCCTGGCGCTCGCGCTGCGCGACGATGCTTCCGACGCGTCGCTGAAATCCGCGTTCGAGCGGCTCGCCGCGTCGCGGCCCACTGCGGTCAACCTGCGCTGGGCGCTCGAGCGCGTGCGTGCCCGGGTGGCGGCACAGGCCCCGGCGCGCCGCGAGGCGCTCGCGCGCGACGAAGCGGGCCGGATCTGCGACGAGGACGTCGCCTGCAATGCCCGCATCGGCGAGCGGGGTGCCGAACTGCTGCGCGCGCTCGCGCAGCGGCGCGCGGCGCGCAGCGGCGGTGACGGCACCGGCCCGGCCCCGCTGAACCTGCTCACGCACTGCAACGCCGGACGCATCGCCACCGTCGACCACGGCACCGCGCTTGCACCGGTCTACCGGCTGCACGCCGAGGGCGTTCCGGTGCACGTCTGGGTCGACGAGACCCGCCCGCGCAACCAGGGCGCGGCGCTCACCGCCTGGGAGCTCGCCGAACGCGGCGTCGCGCACACCGTGATCGCCGACAACGCGGGCGGCCTGCTGATGATGCAGGGACGCGTGGATGCAGTGATCGTGGGCTGCGACCGGGTGGCCGCCAACGGCGACGTCGCCAACAAGGTGGGCACCTACCTCAAGGCGCTGGCCGCGCGCGACAACGGCGTGCCCTTCTACGTCGCCTGCCCGGTTTCGACGATCGATTCCGGCACGCCCGAAGGCGCGTCGATCCCGATCGAGGAGCGTGCGGCGCGCGAGGTCACGCACGTCGACGGTGTGCTCGGCGACGGCTCGCGCGCGAGCGTGCGCATCGTGCCCGAGGCCAGCCCGGTGGCCAATCCGGCGTTCGACATCACGCCGGCACGGCTGGTGAGCGCGCTGCTCACCGAGCGCGGCGTGTTCGAGGCCTCGGTTGCCGGCGTACGCGCGGCACTGGGCGCGCAGTGAACACGAACGCGACCTGGCCCAGCGAGAACGCGGCGCGCGCGGCGATCGTCGACGCCGCGCGCCGCACGATCGCGCTGGGCATCAATACCGGACGCGCGGGCAACGTCTCGATGCGCTGGCATCGCGGCGGCGCCGACGGCCTGCTGATCACGCCGAGCGCGCTCGCCTACGAGGCGATGACGATCGACGACCTGGTCTGGCTCGCGGTGGATGCGCCTGCGGGCGAGGACACTGCCGCCGGGCAGCCGTTGTTCGCCGACGGGGCGCGGCAGCCCTCGTCGGAGTGGCGGCTGCATCGCGACCTGTACGCCGTGCGCGGCGACGCCGGCGCGATCGTCCACGCGCATCCGCCGTTCGCCACCACGCTCGCCTGCCTGCCGCGAATCCACGCCGAGGGCATTCCGGCCTTCCACTACATGATCGCCGTCGCAGGCGGCAACGACATCCGCTGCGCGCCATACGCCACTTTCGGCACCGCCGAGCTGTCGGCGGCAGCGCGCACCGCGCTCGACGGGCGACGCGCCTGCCTGCTGGCGCAGCACGGACTCGTCGCGCTCTCGGGCACGCTCGAATCGGCGCTCGAACTCGCGGTCGAGGTCGAGTCGCTGGCGCGAATCTACTGGCAGGCGCTGCAACTGGGCGAGCCGGCCCTGCTCGACGCCACCGCCATGGCCAGCGTGCATGCACGCTTCTCGCACTATCGGCCGGATCGCGAGGAGCCGGTGCAGGGTGCCGGCTGAGAACCTGCTTCAGACGTTCTGGGCCGCGCTGCGGCGTGGTGCCGACCCGCCGGAGTGCCGGCGCAGCACCCGCGCCAGGTAGCGGCCCGTGTGGCTCGCCTCGCAGCCGGCGATCGCCTCCGGCGTGCCGGCGGCCACCAGCGTGCCTCCGCCGTCGCCGCCCTCGGGGCCCAGGTCGATCACCCAGTCCGCGGTCTTGATGACGTCGAGGTTGTGCTCGATCACGATCACCGTGTTGCCATGGTCGCGCAGCGTGTGGATCACTTGCAGCAGCAACGCGATGTCGTGGAAGTGCAGGCCGGTGGTCGGCTCGTCGAGGATGTACAGCGTGCGCCCGGTGTCGCGCTTGGAGAGTTCCTCGGCGAGCTTCACCCGCTGGGCCTCGCCGCCCGACAGCGTGGTCGCGCTCTGCCCGAGCCGCACGTAGCCCAGCCCGACGTCGAGCAGCGTGCGCAGCTTGCGCTCGATCGACGGCACCGCCGACAGCAGCTCGCAGGCCTGCTCGATCGTCATCTCGAGCACCTGCGCGATGTTGTATCCCTTGTAGCGCACCTCGAGCGTCTCGCGGTTGTAGCGCTGGCCGCGGCAGGTGTCGCAAGGCACGTAGACGTCGGGCAGGAAATGCATTGCGACGCGGATCACCCCGTCGCCCTCGCAGGCCTCGCAGCGGCCACCCCTGACGTTGAACGAGAAACGTCCGGGACCGTAGCCCCGTTCACGGGCGGCGGGAGTCTGCGCGAACAGTTCGCGGATCGGCGTGAACAGCCCGGTGTAGGTGGCGGGGTTCGACCGCGGCGTGCGCCCGATCGGGCTCTGGTCGACGCTGATCACCTTGTCGAGTCGCTCGAGACCTTCGATCGCCTCGTGCGGCGCGGCTTCGATCGACGAGCGGTTGATCGCGCGCGCCGCCGCGGCGTACAGCGTGTCGTTGACCAGCGTCGACTTGCCCGAACCCGACACGCCGGTCACGCAGACCAGCAGGCCGAGCGGGATGTCCACCGACAGGTTGCGCAGGTTGTTGCCGCTGGCGCCGCGCACCCGCAGGCGCGGCTCGCCCGCCGGCTTGCGCGTCGCGGGAACCTCGATGCGCAGCGCGCCCGACAGGTAGCGCCCGGTGAGCGAGGCCTCGCAGGCTTCGATTGCCGCCGGCGGGCCCTGGGCGACGACGCGGCCGCCGTGCTCGCCCGCTCCGGGCCCCATGTCGATCACGTGGTCGGCTGCGCGGATCGCGTCCTCGTCGTGCTCGACCACCAGCACCGAGTTGCCGAGATCGCGCAGGTGCTCGAGCGTGGCGATCAGGCGCCCGTTGTCGCGCTGGTGCAGGCCGATCGACGGCTCGTCGAGCACGTACATGACGCCGGTGAGCCCCGAGCCGATCTGCGAGGCGAGCCGGATGCGCTGCGATTCGCCGCCCGACAGCGTCTCGGCGGCGCGGTCGAGCGACAGGTAGTCGAGGCCGACGTCGTTCAGGAAGCGCAGGCGATCGACGATCTCGCGCACGATGCGCTCGCCGATCACCTGCTTCGAGCCGGGCAGTTCGAGGGCGGCGAACCACTCGTACGCCTGGCGCAGCGTCAGGCCCGAGAGCTCGTAGATCGGGCGGTCGGCGCCGCGCGGGCCCACCCGGACGAAGCGCGCGTCCAGGCGCAGCCGCGTGCCCTCGCATGCCGGGCAGGTGCGCGTGTTCAGGTACTTCGCAAGCTCCTCGCGCACCTGCGCCGAATCGGTTTCCGCGTGGCGGCGCTGCAGGTTCGGGATCACGCCCTCGAACGGGTGCTCGCGCACCGTCGCGCGGCCGCCGTCGGCGACGTAGGTGAACGGGATCTTCTCGCTGCCCGAGCCGTGCAGCACGACGTGACGCACCCGCCCGGAAAGCTCCTCGAAGGGCGCGTCGATGTCGAAGCCGTAGAACGCGGCCAGGTTCTGCAGCAGCTGGAAGTAGAACTGGTTGCGCCGGTCCCATCCCTTGATCGCGCCCGACGCCAGGCTCAGGCCGGGAAACGGGACGACGCGCCTGGGGTCGAAGAACTGCACGGTGCCGAGGCCGTCGCACTCGGGGCAGGCGCCCGCCGGATTGTTGAACGAGAACAGCCGCGGCTCGAGTTCGGGCAGCGAGTGATTGCACACCGGGCATGCGAACCGGATCGAGAACAGCTGCTCGGCGCCGGTGTCGATGTCGGCGGCGATCGCGCGGCCGTCGGCGATGCGCAGCGCCGTCTCGAAAGACCCGGCCAGTCGCTGGCGGATCGGCCCGCCCACCTTGAGCCGGTCGACGACCACGTCGATCGAGTGCTTCTGGTTGCGCGCGAGCCGCGGCGTCTCCCCGGCGCCGAGCTCGACGATGCGCGGCTCGGCGCCTTCGCCGCGCACCCGCACCCGGACGAATCCCTGCGCCTGCAGGTCGGCGAACAGCTCGTGGTGCTCGCCCCTGCGGTCGACGACCACCGGCGCGAGAATCATCAGGCGCGTGCCCTCGGGCATCGCCAGCACCGCATCGACCATCTGCGAGACGGTCTGTGCCTCGAGCGCGTGCCCGGGGTGCTCGGGGCAGTAGGGCGTGCCGACCCGCGCGAACAGCAGGCGCAGGTAGTCGTGGATCTCGGTGACCGTGCCGACCGTCGAGCGCGGGTTGTGGCTCGCGGCCTTCTGCTCGATCGCGATCGCGGGCGACAGGCCCTCGATCAGGTCCACGTCGGGCTTCTGCATCAATTGCAGGAACTGCCGCGCGTAGGTGGACAGCGACTCGACGTAGCGCCGCTGGCCCTCGGCGTACAGCGTGTCGAACGCGAGCGAGGACTTCCCCGATCCGGACAGGCCGGTGATCACCACCAGCCGGTTGCGCGGCACGTCGAGGCTGACGTTCTTCAGGTTGTGGGTGCGGGCACCGCGGACGCGGATCGATTCCATGCGATCGAAGGCCAATCGGCTAATATACCCGGTTGCCAAGGCCCACGTGATGCCGCCCCCGCTCCCAGATTCCCCGGCCGGCGCCGGCTCCACCGGCGAAGCGCGCGCATCGCCGTCCGCCCGCGCGCAGCGGCGTGTGCGCGGCGACCCGATGACGCCGCTCGAGCTGCGTGCGAGCGTGTCGCTGGCGTCGCTGTTCGCGCTGCGCATGCTCGGGCTGTTCCTGATCCTGCCGGTGTTCGCGGTGCACGCGCGCAGCCTGCCCGGCGGCGACGACGCCACCCTGATCGGCCTGGCGCTGGGCATCTACGGGCTCACCCAGGCGGCGTTGCAGATTCCGTTCGGCGCGGCCTCCGACCGCTTCGGGCGCAAGCCGGTGATCGTCTTCGGCCTGCTGGTGTTCGCGGCAGGCAGCTTCGTCGCGGCGGCCACCGACAACCTGGTCGTGACGATCGTGGGGCGCGCGATCCAGGGCGCCGGCGCGATTTCCGCGGCGGTCACCGCGCTGATCGCCGACAGCACCCGCGACAGCCAGCGCACGAAGGCGATGGCGATGGTCGGTGCCTCGATCGGCCTCACCTTCTCGCTGTCGCTGGTGGTCGCGCCGCTGCTCTACGAGGCGGTCGGCATGGGCGGCATCTTCGCGGCTACCGGGCTGCTCGCGCTGGCCGCGATCGCGGTGATCGCACTGGTCACGCCCGCGGCGCCGCTGGCGGCGGCTGCGGCGCAGGCGGCGCGCACGCCGTTCGCCCGCATCGCGCTCGACGCCGACCTGCTGCGGCTGAACTTCGGCATCTTCACGCTGCACGCGGCGCAGATGGCGATGTTCGTCGTGCTGCCGACCTGGCTGGCCGATCGCGGCGGCATCGCGCTCGGCGATCACTGGAAGCTCTACCTGCCGGTGGTGCTGCTCTCGTTCGCCCTGATGGTGCCGCCGCTGCTGTGGAGCGAGCGCGTCGGCCGCTTGCGCCGCCTGTTCCTCGCGGCGGTGGCGCTGCTGCTGGCGGTGCAGGTACTGCTGTCGCTGCAGCCCGGCGGCCTAGTCCCGCTGGCGCTCTTGCTGCTCGCGTTCTTCGTCGGGTTCAATATCCTCGAGGCGAGCCTGCCGTCGATGGTGTCGCAACTGGCGCCGCCCGAGGCCAAGGGCACCGCGCTGGGCATCTACAACACGACGCAGTCGCTGGGCCTGTTCTTCGGCGGCCTGCTCGGGGGGTGGGTGCAGCAAACCTGGAGCAAGCCGGCGGTGTTCGAGGTCTGCGCGGTGCTGATGGCGCTCTGGCTGCTGATCGCGGCGCGCCAGCGGCGCTGGCCGGCTTACGCCCGCAGCGGTCCGGCTGCTCGAGAAAATCGGTTCCGGCAATAGTCTCCCTGGAGGTCGGCATGGCTTCGGTGAACAAGGTGATCCTGATCGGCAATCTCGGGCGCGATCCCGAGACGCGCTACGCGCCCAGCGGGAGCGCGATCTGCAACGTGCGGATCGCCACGACGCGCAACTGGAAGGACAAGGCCTCGGGCGAGAAGCGCGAGGAGACCGAGTGGCACAGCGTGGTGTTCTACGACCGGCTTGCCGAAATCGCCGGCGAATACCTGAAGAAGGGCCGGCCGGTCTACGTCGAAGGCCGCCTGAAGACCCGCAAGTGGCAGGACAAGGAGGGCCAGGACCGCTACACGACCGAAATCATCGCGACCGAGATGCAGTTGCTCGGTTCACGCGACGGCGGCGGTGGCGACGACGCCGGCCATTCCGGGGGCTATTCGCGCGAGCCGGCCGGCCAGGGTGCGCCAGCGCGCGCCCTGGCGCGCAGCGGCGGCGCCCCGGGTACCGGCAAGGCGCCGAATTTCGACGACATGGACGACGACATCCCGTTCTGATGATCGTGGCGTGAACAGGTGTCTGACGCGCCCCGCGGCGGCAGCCGCGCGGCGGCCGATCAGCCGCTCGCCTTCGCGGCCTTCAACGCGCGCACGCGGCACAGCTTGCCGCTGACGGGGTTCGCCTGCGGCGCACCCTCGTCCAGTTTCAGTTCGAGCGGGCCGACGCCCTGGGCCTTCAGGAAGCGGGCCAGCGCCCGCGCGGCGCGTCGTCCCGCCACCATGCGCCGGCGCGCGCCGGGAGCGTCCACGCGCAGGACGAGCGCGTTGCGCCCGGTCTGGACGAGCTGGAACCGGTGCACGCCGGCTTCCTCCTCGATCACCGTCTCGATCGCCAGCGGCAGCAGGCGCACGCTGGCGCCGGCGGCGCCATCGAGCACCAGCACGTCGTCGCGCCGGCCCTGCACCTGCACCGAGGGACGCCGCTGCCCGCAGGGACAGGGCGCGGGGTCGAGCGTCACGCTGTCGCCGAGGTCGTAGCGGATCACCGGCTGCACGCGATTGGCGAGATTGGTGAGCAGCACGGTGTCGGAGGGTTGGCCGGGCGGCACCGGCCGGCCGCGATCGTCCACCGGCTCCAGTTCGACCCAGTCGTCGTTCAGGTGCAGCCGCCCGTGCCGGCAGCCGAACGCGATCTGCATGCACTCGGAGGCCCCGTAGTCCTCGATCACCGGGCACGCGAAGCCGTCGGCGATCGCAACGCGGTCGGCGGCGGTCAGCGCCTCGCCGCCGCTCCAGACTGCGCGCGGGCGGATCTTCAGCCGTCCCTCGCACTGCTCGCCCGCGAGCAGCGCGAGCATGGTCGGGTAGCTGCCGACGAAGGCCGGCTGCCACTCGTTCAACCGGGTCACCAGCACGTCGAGCGGCTGCAGGATCGAGAACACGCGCGTGTGCGCTGCGAGCAGCGGATGCAGCCGGCGCTGGCGTTCCCACCAGACCACGCCTGCGAAATGCCCGCCGGTGGCCGCCACCAGCGCCATGCGCGCCGATGCGCCGGACAACTGCCACGGATCGACGATCATCGGCCCGAATTCGAATCGCGTGGTGAGCAGCGCCGCATAGATTGCCAGCGCGTCGGGATCCTGCACGTAGATGCCCGGCACACCGGTAGTGCCGGAGCTGGTCCAGATCGCGTACTTTCCGAGCCAGGGCTCGGCAATGCGCGAGGGATCGCGGACGAAGGCTTCGAGCTCGTGCCGGCGCAACTGGGGATCGGTGACCCAGCCGTCGAAGTCCGCCATCAGCTGTGCGCGCGTGACCGGCGGACAGGCGCGCAGGTCGGTGCAGCCGTCGGGCAGGCCTCGATAGTGGGAGCGGTAGAAAGCCGAGTGCTCGCGTGCGTGGGCGATGAGCGCGGCGATGCGCCGCTGACGCGTCGCACGCCGGGTCGCCTCGTCGGCGAGGTCGTCGAGCCAGATCTCGCGCACCCGCGAACCCCAGCGCCAGAGCTCGCCGGTGCCGCGCCACCAGTCCCAGGGATCGAGGGCGCCGCGCGGCGCGTGTTCGCCTGTGCCAGCCATGCAGACAACATAGCGGGAGCGCTCGCCGCACGGCTTGACTTGCGTCATCCGGCACCCCCGGGCCCGGACGGACCCGGTGCGGGGCCTGCGATACCATTGCGCCCGCCGACGGCGCCGAATGGCGCCGGCCACTAGGAGCGATCGCAGATGCAAGTGGTTTGCCTGGACCTCGAAGGCGTGCTGGTGCCCGAGATCTGGATCGAGTTTTCCCGCCGCACCGGCATCGTCGAGTTCTCGCGCACCACGCGCGACGAGCCCGACTACGACCGGCTGATGCGCTTTCGGCTCGATCTGCTCGCCAGGCACCGGCTCAAGCTCTCCGACATCCAGCGGGTGATCGAGGGCATGGGGCCGATGCCGGGCGCGCGCGAGTTCCTGGACGACCTGCGCGCGCGCTACCAGGTGTTCGTCCTGTCCGACACTTTCTACGAGTTCGCCGAACCGCTGATGCGCCAGCTCGGCTGGCCGACGCTGCTGTGCCACCGTCTCGAAGTGGACGCCGAAGGCGTGGTCCGCGACTACCGGCTGCGAATGCCCGAGCAGAAACGCGCCGCCGTGCAGGCGCTCAAGGGCCTGAACTTCCGGGTGATCGCCGCCGGCGACTCCTACAACGACACCGGCATGCTGATGGCCGCCGACGCCGGCTTCTTCATCCATCCGCCCGAGTCGATCGTGCGGCAGTTTCCGCAGTTCGCGGTCACTCGTAGCTATGCCGAGTTGCGCGCGGCGATCGATTCGGCCGCGCGGGCGCTGCCCGCCTGAGGCGCAGACCCTTCGCGCACCGTCGGCGGGGTTTTTCTTTTACAATTCAAGGTTTTCTTGCGTTTCAGCCGCATTCGAGCCGTGTTTTCGGCGGCCTCGGGCGGTTGCGCCTTTTCCGCCGAATGCCTGCGCCATGCCGATTTACGCCTACCGTTGCGATCACTGCGGCGTCGAGAAGGACGTGCTGCAGAAGCTCTCCGACGCGCCGCTCACCGTCTGCCCCGACTGCGGCGCCGAAGCCTTCCACAAGCGCCTGAGCGCGCCGGCCTTCCAGTTGAAGGGCAGCGGCTGGTACGTCACCGATTTCCGCGACGGGGGCAGGAAAGGCGCGCCGGATGCCGGGCCCGGCGACGCCGGGTCCGATGCGGCGGCCGACTCGAAGAAGGACGGACCGGAGAAGTCCGCGTCGGAGAAGGCCGAGCCGGCGGCCTCCGGCTCGAGCGCGGCGTCGGCGCCAGCCGCGGGCGCCGCGCCCGCAGCGCCCGCGGCTGGCGCGAAGCACGATTGAGGAGCGGCGCGCGCCACGCACTTCATGCGCAAGTACTTCGTCACCGGGCTCCTCATCTGGGTGCCCCTCGCCATCACGCTGTGGGTGCTCGACCTGATCGTGACGACGATGGACAGCACGCTGCTGCTGCTGCCGCTGCAGTGGCAGCCGCGGAGCCTGTTCGGGCGCGACATCCCCGGACTGGGCGTGGTGCTCACCGCGCTGGTGGTGGCGCTCACCGGGCTGCTCGCGCGCAACTTCATCGGCGAGCGGCTGGTTGTCTACTGGGAGGCGCTGCTCGGGCGGATTCCGATCGTGCGCTCGATCTACTCGAGCGTGAAGCAGGTCAGCGACACCATCCTGTCGCCCAACGGCCAGGCCTTTCGCCGCGCGCTGCTGGTGCAGTATCCGCGCACCGGTGTCTGGACGATCGCGTTCCAGACCGGCACGCCGGCCGACGAGGTGCGTCGCCTGGTCGGGGTCGAGATGATCTCGGTCTACGTGCCGACGACGCCGAACCCGACCTCGGGCTTCTTCCTGATGATGCCGCGCGTCGAGACGATCGAGCTGGACATGAGCGTCGACGAGGCGCTGAAGTACGTGGTGTCCATGGGGGTGGTCGCGCCGACCGACCGCGGCGTCGCCGCGGTCGCCGCGATGCGCCGCGAATGAACCGGAGAACATCGATGCGCAGCTGCTACACCGGACGGCTTTCCACCGAGCATCTCGACCAGGTGGTGACGCTGTTCGGCTGGGTCCATCGCCGCCGCGACCACGGCGGCGTGATCTTCATCGACCTGCGCGACCGCGAGGGGCTGGCGCAGGTCGTCTGCGACCCCGACCGGCCGCAGGTGTTCGAGGTCGCGGAGCGGATCCGCAACGAGTACTGCGTCAGGGTCGTGGGCCTGGTGCGCCGCCGCCCCGAAGGCACCGTGAACGCGAACATCCGCAGCGGCCAGGTGGAGGTGCTCTGCCAGCAGATCGACATCCTCAACCCTTCGGTGACGCCGCCGTTCCAGCTCGACGACGAGAACCTCTCGGAGACCACGCGACTCACGCATCGCGTGCTCGACCTGCGCCGCGCGCCGATGCAGCAGAACCTGATGCTGCGTTACCGGGTCGCGATGGAAGTGCGCAGATACCTCGACGCGCTCGGCTTCGTGGACATCGAGACGCCGATGCTCACCCGCTCGACGCCCGAGGGGGCGCGCGACTACCTGGTGCCGTCGCGCGTGCACGCCGGCCAGTTCTTCGCGCTGCCGCAGTCTCCGCAGCTGTTCAAGCAGTTGCTGATGGTGGCCGGTTTCGACCGTTACTACCAGATCACCAAGTGCTTCCGCGACGAAGACCTTCGCGCCGATCGCCAGCCCGAGTTCACGCAGATCGACTGCGAGACCTCGTTCCTCTCCGAGGTCGAGATCCGCGCGATCTTCGAGGACATGATCCGCGTCGTGTTCCGCAACGCGATCGGGGTGGAGCTCGCCGCGCCCTTCCCGACGATGCCGTGGGCCGAGGCGCTGAGCCTGTACGGCTCCGACAAGCCCGACCTGCGCGTGAAGCTCGCCTTCACCGAGCTCACCGACGTGATGAAGGACGTCGACTTCAAGGTCTTCAGCGCCGCTGCGAACAGCGAGGGCGGACGGGTGGTCGCGTTGCGCGTGCCCGGCGGCGGCGAGATGACGCGCAGCGAGATCGACGGCTACGGCCAGTTCGTCGCGATCTACGGCGCGAAGGGACTGGCCTGGATCAAGGTCAACGATGCGGCGAAGGGCCGCGAGGGCCTGCAGTCGCCGATCGTCAAGAACCTGCACGACGCCGCGATCGCGGCGATTCTCGGGCGCACCGGGGCGGTCAGCGGCGACCTGGTCTTCTTCGGCGCCGACCGCGCGAAGGTGGTCAACGACGCGATCGGCGCGCTGCGCACGAAGATCGGGCATTCGGAGTTCGGCCGGCGCACCGGCCTGTTCGAGCCGGGGTGGAAGCCGCTGTGGGTGACCGACTTCCCGATGTTCGAGTACGACGAGGAGGATGCGCGCTGGGTCGCGGTGCACCATCCTTTCACGTCGCCGAAGGACGGTCATGAAGACCTGATGGAAACCGACCCCGGACGCTGCCTGGCCAAGGCCTACGACCTGGTGCTCAACGGCTGGGAGATCGGCGGCGGATCGGTGCGCATCCACCGCGAGGAAGTCCAGAGCAAGGTGTTCCAGGCGCTGAAGATCGGTCCCGAAGAGGCGCGCGCAAAATTCGGCTTCCTGCTCGATGCGCTGCAGTACGGCGCGCCGCCGCACGGGGGCATCGCGTTCGGCCTCGACCGCATCGTCACCATGATGGCCGGCGCGGAGTCGATCCGCGACGTGATCGCTTTCCCGAAGACGCAGCGCGCGCAGTGCCTGCTCACCCAGGCGCCGTCGCCGGTCGACGAGAAGCAGCTGCGCGAGCTGCACATCCGCCTGCGGGTCGCCGAGCCGGCCAGGGCGTGACGGGGAGCATCCGGACGGGCAGATGGCAAGCGCGAAGATCCCCGAATCGGTGCTGGTCGTGATCCACACTCCCGACCTGCGGGTGCTGCTGCTCGAGCGCGCCGACCACCCGGGCTTCTGGCAGTCGGTCACTGGCAGCAAGGCGCGTGTCGACGAGCCGCTGGCCGAGACCTGCCGCCGCGAAGTGCTCGAGGAGACGGGGCTCGACACCGCGCAGCACGAGCTCACCGACTGGAGTCTGGTGAACCGCTACGAGATCTACCGGCACTGGCGGCATCGCTACGCCGAGGGCGTGACGCACAACACCGAGCACGTCTTCGGGCTGCAGGTGCACGCCGCCGTCCCGGTGCGCATCGCTCCGCGCGAGCACCTGCGCTACGAGTGGCTTCCCTGGGAGCAGGCCGCCGAGCGCTGCTTCTCGTGGAGCAACGCCGAGGCGATCCGGCAGTTGCCGCGTCGCGCCGCATCGGGGGCAGGCCGATGAACACCGCCGCACAGCGCCGCCGGCCGGCCGAACAGCCCGAGGCGCCTCGCGTCAGCCGCCGCCGGAACGCGAAACCGCGTCGCGGCACGCTGCCGCCCAAGTCGAAGCCGGGAAGCGCGGTGCTCGCGACGCTGCGCGTGTCCACCTACAACATCCACAAGGGCGTGCTGCGCGAGTTCATCGGCCTGCGCCGGGTCACGCGCATCCACGAGTTGCGCACGCGGCTGCACGAGCTCGACAGCGACCTGGTCTTCCTGCAGGAGGTGCAGGGCAGGCACGAGCGCCACGCGCGGCGCCTCGAGCACTGGCCCGACGAACCCCAGGACGTCTTCCTCTCGCGCTCGCCCCGGCTGCGGCAGACTTTCGAGACGGCCTACGGCCGCAACGCGAGCTACCTGCACGGCCACCACGGCAACGCGCTGCTGTCGCGCTACCCGATCGTCGACCTCGAGAACCGCGACATCTCCGACCACGCGCTCGAGAAGCGCGGCGTGCTGCACTGCGTGGTCAAGGTCGGCCGGGTCGACGTGCACTGCTTCGTGGTGCATTTCGGCCTGCTCGCGCGCAGCCGCGAGCGCCAGCTCGGCGCGCTGATCGAATGGGTTTCGAACGCGGTGTCCGGCGATGCGCCGCTGATCATCGCCGGCGACTTCAACGACTGGCGCAACCGGCTCTCCGACCGCCTCTGCCGCGAGATCGGGGTGGTCGAGGTCTTCGACGCGGTCAAGCCGAAGCTCGACTTCGTGCGGCGCGCCGCCTATTTCGCGCGCGACCGCTATCCCGCGATCGAGCTGCCCGAGGCCGCGGCCGGTGCGCCCCGCATGGTGCGCACCGCGCGCACCTTCCCGGCGCTGGTGCCGTGGTTCCGCATGGACCGGATCTACCAGCGCGGTTTCCGGGTGAGCGCTGCACGCGTGTTGCGCGGCATCGAGTGGGCGCGCCTGTCGGATCACAGCCCGCTGGTGGCAGACCTGGAGCTGGTCGACCCGGGCGCCTGAACCACTGCGGGCACGGCGCCGCGAACGCCGTGTTCCCATCGATCGCGAGCGACGTGACCGAGCGCAAGTACGTTTCGCTGCCGTGGTACGAGAGCCTGAAGCCGGCGCTGCGCGGCGGCCACGAGGTCACGCTGCTCGAGTCGGGGGCCGAGTTCTTCCCGGCGCTCGAGGGCGCGATCGCAGCGGCGAGCGACTGCGTCTACCTCGAAACCTACATCTACAACGACGACCCGAGCGGGCGCCGGATGACCGACGCGCTGGCCGCGGCGGCGCAGCGCGGCGTCGCCGTGCACCTCATCGTCGACGGGTTCGGCACCCCGGACGACGCCAACCCGTGGGCGTGCGCGCTGCGCGAGGCCGGCGTGCTGTTCGAGACCTTCCGTCCGGAGCGCCGCCGCTTCGCGCTCGACCGCCGGCGCCTGCGCCGGCTGCACCGCAAGCTCGCGGTGATCGACGGATGCATCGCTTTCGTCGGCGGCATCAACATACTCGACGACTGGCACGATCCGAAACACGGGCGGCTCGAGCATCCCAGGCTCGACTATGCAGTGCGCGTGCGCGGCCCGCTGGTGGCGCAGGCGCACGTCGCCGCCGCCCGCCTTTGGTGGGAGGTCCATACGGTCAACCGCTCGCTGTACCGCGGCGCCGACCCCGGGACGAAAGGAGCGCACACGCGGCTGCCGTGGTGGGTGCCCAGCGAGATCACCCCGGCGGGGCGCGTGCGCGCCGCGCTGATGCTGCGCGACAACCTTCGGCACCGGCGCACGATCGAGCGCGCCTACCTGAGGGCGATCGGCCGCGCGCGCAGCGAAGTGCTGCTCGCGAGCGCGTACTTCTTCCCCGGCGTGCGCTTCCGGCGCGCGCTGCTGGCGGCCGCGCGGCGCGGCGTGCGGGTGCGGCTGCTGCTGCAGGGAAAGGTCGAATACCGGCTGCCGCACTACGGTGCGCAGGCGCTGTACGACGAACTGCTTCGCGGCGGCGTCGAGATCATCGAATACCGGCGCAGTTTCCTGCACGCGAAAGTGGCGGTGGTCGACGACTGGGCGACGGTCGGCTCGTCCAACATCGACCCGTTTTCGCTGCTGCTCGCGCGCGAGGCCAACGTCGGCATCCACGACGCCGGGTTCGCCCGCCAGTTGCGCGCGCGGCTGGATGCCGCGATCGACGCCGGCGGCGTGCCGATCCGGCTGCAGAGCCACCAGCGCCGCCCGTGGCCGGTGCGCCTGATGAATGCGCTCGCCTTCCTGGTGCTGCGCATCGGCCTGGCGCTCAGCGGCGTGGCCGGCCGGTACTGAACGCCGGGCCGCTTCCATGCAGCTCGCGTTGCACGGCGTCGACTTCACCAGCGCGCCGTCGCGCCGAAAGCCTGTCACCGTGGCCAGCGGCCGGATCGAATCTGCGGCGCTGCGCGAGGCCTGCATCGCCGATCCGGCCGCTGACCGGCTCGACGCGGTGCTGTGTCTCGCGCAGGCGGCCTGGGGCTGGCAGCGACGCAGCCGGCCCTACGGCCTGCCCGAAGAGGTCGATCCGGTGGAGGGGTGGATCGTCTCGGTGCCCGTCGACGCCGATCGCACGACCTGATCGGGCTTCGGCTTCGACCGCGCGCCCGGGGGTCCGCGAGGCGGGCGATCAGCCGTCGCCCGTCTCGCGCATGCGCTGCGCCGCGGCCAGGAAATCGAGCACGATCGGTGCGCTGTCGAGCAGCCCGCGCACGTGGCCATGGAACTCGGGGTGCCACTGCAGGCCCATCGCGTAGCCGGCGCCGCGCCAGCGGATCGCCTCGACGATCCCGTCGGCGCTCGAGCGGGCGTCGACCACCAGGTCGGAGCCGAGGCGATCGACCGCCTGGTGGTGGATGCTCGTGACCTGCGCAGCGTTGACGCCCGTGTACAGTCCGGCCAGGCGCGATCCGGGTTCGAAGCGGATCTCGTGCTGCAGTTCGTCGTAGAGGTCGCTGTCGACGTGCGCGATCGCGCCCGGGCATTGGGTGGCGATGTCCTGGAACAACGTGCCGCCGAGTGCGACGTTGAGCACCTGCGCGCCGCGGCAGATGCCCAGCACCGGCTTGCCCTGCGCCATGAATTCGTGCAGCAGCTCCATTTCGTAGCGGTCGCGCACGATGTCGCCCGCCCAGTCGGCGCGCATCGGCTGCTTGCCGTACGAACGCGGGCTGACGTCGGCCCCGCCCTGGAGCACCAGCCCGTCGAGCTCGCGCACGTAGGCGCGCACCGGGATGCCGCGCCGGGTCACGCCGGCATCGGCTCCGAGCGTCGGGATCATCAGCACGATGGCGCCGTGCGACATGATCCAGTGCGCGATCGACTGCTCCAGGTACTGCAGCGTCTTGCCGCGAAAGCCCAGTTCGATGGGCGGCGCGTGCATCAGTCGCGCCGACAGGCCGATCTTCAGCGGCCGGGGAACCATGGACGGTCAGCGGCTCCAGCGCAGGCACTGCTGGCGCACCACCTCGGGCAGCAGCTGCTCGCGCTCGAAGGTGTCGCGGATCCAGGTCGCGTCGTTGCCCAGCGCACCGATGTCGTCGCGCACGCGCCGGCAGGCATCCTCGGCGCCCAGCTCGATCGCGTGGTGCTCGATCGCGGCGAGCGTCTGGGTGATGTCGTCGCGGATCGTGTGGTGCTCACCGGTCTGCGGATCGACGAAGGTGCCGTCGAAGCCGAAGCGACAGGCCTGGAAGCGGTTGAACGTGTAGACGAGATAGTCGTCCTCGGCCGGCCGGAACGGCTGCTCGAAGCTCAGCCAGCGCGCCACGCACTGGATGTACGCCGCGAGTGCGGCGGCTTTCTCGATGGTGAGCGGGGTGTCGAGCACCCGCACCTCGATCGTGCCGAACTCGGGCTTCGGCCGGATGTCCCAGTAGAAGTCCTTCATGCTCTGCACGACGCCGGTGCGGGTCATCTTGTCGAAGAACCGGGTGAATTCGTCCCAGGTGAGCGCGAACGGTGCGCGGCCCGACAGCGGGAAGGCGAACACCGAGTTCAGCCGTGCGGAGTGAAAGCCGGTGTCGGTGCCCTGGACGAACGGCGACGACGCCGACAGCGCGACGAAGTGCGGGATGAAACGCGACAGGCCGTGCAGCAGCACCAGCGCAGCGTCCGGTCCCGGGCAGCCGACGTGCACGTGCTGGCCGAAAACCGTGAACTGCTTCGACAGGTAGCCGTAGAGCTCCGAGAGCATGTGGAAGCGCGGCGTGTCGAAGATGCGCCGCTGGCTCCAGTCCTGGAACGGGTGCGTGCCGCCCCCTGACAGGCCGATGTTCAGCTTCGTGGCGCACTCGACCAGCACGTCGCGGCTCTCGCGCAGGTGCGCCAGGATTCCGGCGTAGTCGGAGCACACGCCGGTGGACAGCTCGATCATGCTGTCGGTCATCTCGGGCTTCACCTCCCCGGGCAGCCTGCGCCGTGCGGCAAGGCGCAGCAGGTCGCGCGCGCCGTGCGAGAGGTCGTAGTCGTGCGCGTCGACGATCTGCAACTCGAGCTCGACCCCGAGCGTGAGCGCGCGCGATTCGGCGAAGGCTTCCAGTGGCATGGGCGTCTCCGTCGGCTCTCAGCGGAGCTTGTCTTCGTTCACGTATCGCAGTGCCGCCTGTACCGCGATCGGGCCAAGCAGCTCGAGCACGGCCACCGCGCTGAACACGATGCCGGTCATCTGCGCGGCGAACGCCGGGTAGATCGCCTGCAGGTCGGCCATCATCACCAGTGCCGCGCCCGAAATGGGCATCAGCGCGACGCCCAGCGCCAGCGCCTGGCGCATCGAGATGCCGCTGGGCCGCCCCAGCGCAGCCGTCGCCAGGATCTTCGCGGCGAGCCGCGAGAGGATCGCGGCCATCCCCAGGGCGGCCCCCGTCATCAGCGCGTCCATCGACCAGACCGATCCGGTGATGACGAACAGCAGCAGTACCAGCGCGCCGCCGGCGGTGCCGAAGTGACGTGGCCAGACCCACGGTCGCTCGGTGCTGTTGCGAAGCATCGTGCCCGCCAGCAGCGGCACCAGCAGCGTCGACAGGTTGGCCATCTTCGTGAGCGACAGTGCCAGCAGGATCATGCCGAGAAGGAGCAGTGCGGAGTTCTCGTTGCGCAGGTCGAGGCGCCGCGCGATCAGCGAGACGCACCAGGCCAGCAGGGCAGCGACGACCGCCGATCCGGCCAGCAGGTACAGCGGATGTGCGATCGTGCGGAACCAGCTGCCGACGAACTCCGCGTGCAGCCAGCCGACGACGAATTTCGAGGCGAGCACCGCGTAGAAGGTGTTCAGACCGGTGAGCACGATCATCCGCTCGGTGACCTGTCCCGAAGCGTTGAATTCGGAGGCGACGCGCATCACCACCGCCGGCGAGGTCGCGACCAGGATCGACGCGACCGCGGCGGCCACGCGGGATTCCGTGCCCAGCCAGACCAGCGTGAGATGCACCGCGGCGAAGCTCAGCACCGATTCGACCAGGCTGTTGGCGAGCAGCCACGGATTGGCGCGCAGCCAGCGCAGGTTGATGCGCGCGCCGAGTTCGAAGAGCAGCAGCGACAACCCGAGGTCGACGATCAGGCGCAGCCCGGGTGCGAGCGCGGCGCTGCCGATGCCGGCGCCGAAAGCCGAGATCGCGGTCCCGACGGCAGCGTAGCCCACCACGCGCGGCAGCTTCAGCGAGCGGAACACGAATTCGCCGAGCAGCCCGGCGAGCACGATCGTCAGCGAGACCCAGAGCAGCACGTCGGGCGTGGGCGGCCAGGACGGCAGGAAGAACAGGTCGGAGCGATTGTCGCCGGTCATCGTCGGGATCTCCGCAGGTGTGCAGGCGGCACGCGCCGCGTGGCGGACCGCGGACTCACGAAGCCCTCTCCACGCGGTCGCCCCGCACGCCGGCATCGGCGCCACCGCAGGCGTGCGCGACGAACGAACCGGCACCGATCTCGAGCGTGCGGTGCGGGAACGGAATCGAGATCCGCTCGCGCTCGAACGCCGCCTTGAGCCGTTTGAGGTATTCGCGGCGCACGCTCCACTGATCGAGCGGCTGCGTGCGGATGCGCGCGCGGATCATCACTGCCGACTCGGCCCACTGCTCGACGCCGGCGATCTCGATCGCCTCGAGGATCTTCGGTCCGAATTCGGGCGACTCGCGCAGCACTTCCGCGGTCTCGCGCATCACCGCGAAGACACGGTCGACGTCCTCCCGGTAGGCCACGCCGATGTCGACCAGCGCGAACGCGAATTCGGTCGACATGTTGGTCACCGTCGTGATCAGCCCGTTCGAGATGTAGTGGACGCTGCCGTCGTAGCTGCGCAACCGGGTGCGGCGCAGGCTCAGCTGCTCGACCACGCCCGACTTGCCGGCGATCTCGACGACGTCGCCCACGCGGATCTGGTTCTCGACCAGCAGGAAGAATCCGGCGAAGACGTCCTTGATCAGGCTCTGCGCGCCGAAGCCCACCGCGATGCCCACGACACCGGCGGCGCCGAGGATCGGTGCGATCGAGATTCCGAGCTGCCTGAGCATCACCAGCACGGCCACCACCATGATCAGCGTCGACGAGGTGCGGCGCATCACCTTGCCGACCGTCTCCACGCGGCGCCGCTCCTCGACCGACGGAGCGCGGCCGGACACGCCGGCGAAGTAGCCCCGCAGCAGCCGATTTACGACGTGGCGCAGCACGAAGGCCATCAGCAGCACGCCGACGATCGATGCCGCGACGCGCATTTCGGGCGCGTACGGAGCGATCAATGCCATCAGTTCGAGCAGCCGGTCGCGCATTCTTCCACTTGCCTCCTGTCGTCGGGCCGCCGTTGGCGGCGCTGCCTGCGCCGGCGGCGCCCACGCGCCTCGACAAGGGCGCGAAGCGCGCAGGAACTGCTGCGGCCAGCGGGCGCGCGTCTCCGTGGCATGGCCGAGAGCCTCTGCGGTGATTCACGAGGCCACTGCGCGGCGAACACGGTGAGGTGCCCGCGATCGCGCGAAGCGCGGATTGGGTCGACGGCGTCTTCGGGCGCCGAGGCGCGATTATACCTGCAGCACCTTGGGTCGATCGGCGCCACGCCGATCGGCGAGCAGGCCCGACGGCCAGCGAAGGCTTCATTGCACCGCACCAATAGAGCGGATCCCCTAGGGCGGGCGCGCCTTCGAATGCCCCGGGTGACGCGCTTTCGGTTAGGCTTCCAAAAAAGCACGATCGTTCGGGACTCACCATGGCCAGTTCGCCGTTCGCTGCGACCGACTCGACGCCCGTTGCGCGGCGCCGGACTGCGGGCGCCCAGCGCAAGGGGGAGCAGACGCGCGCCGCGATCGTCGAGGCGGCACTCGGGCTCGCGGCGCGCAACGGGCTCGAAGGCCTGACGATCGGCGCGCTGGCCGAGCGGATGCGGATGTCGAAGAGCGGCGTGTTCGCCCACTTCGGCTCGCGCGAGGATCTGCAGATCGCGGTGCTCAAGGCCTACGAGCGGCGTTTCGTCGACGAGGTGCTGCTGCCCGCGCTGAAGGAGAGGCGCGGCCTGCCGCGGCTGCGTGCGATCTTCGAGCGCTGGGTCGAACTCACCGTCATCGAGGCGGCGCGCGGCTGCATCTGGATCTCGGGCGCCACCGAGTACGACGACCGGCCCGGTGCGGTCCGCGAGGAGCTGGTCGCGATGGTGCGCTCCTGGCAGCGCGAGCTCGCGCGCGCGATCCAGCAGGCCGTGGAGACCGGCGACCTGCCGGCGGACCTCGATCCGCAGGACCTGCTGTTCCAGTTGTACGGCCTGATCCTGGTGCTGCACCACGACGGCCGACTGTTGAACAGCCCGGACGCGGTCGCGCGTGCGCGCCGCAGCTTCGAGCGCCTGATCGACTCCTGGCGGCCGGCAACCCGATCGGCTCGCCCCCGAAAACGCACGAACGTTCGGTCTGAAAAGGCCGCGCGCTGACCCCGACCCTTTCCCTTCACACCGTCACATCGAAGCTGGAGTAGCAGTCATGGCCCGATACACCCCACCCTTGCGCGACATCCGGTTCGTGATGCACGAACTGCTCGACGTCGAGGGCACCCTGAAGACGCTGCCGCCGTATGCGGAGACCAGTCGCGAGCTGATCGACCAGGTGATCGAGGAGGGCGGCAAGTTCTGCGCCGAGGTGCTCTTTCCGCTGAACCGCAGCGGCGACGAGGAGGGCTGCCGCTGGGCCGAGGGCGGCGTGGTCACGACGCCGAAGGGCTTCAGGCAGGCCTGGGAGCAGTTCAGGCAGGCCGGCTGGCCGACGCTCACTTGCGATCCGCAGTACGGAGGGCAGGGGCTGCCGGTGGCGGTGGGCATCGCGTTCCAGGAGATGATGAACTCGGGCAGCCAGGCCTGGGCGATGTACCCGGGGCTCACCCACGGTGCCTACGACTGCCTGCACGCGCACGGCACGCCCGAGCAGAAGGCGCTGTACATCCCGAAGCTGGTCTCGGGCGAGTGGACCGGCACGATGTGCCTGACCGAGCCGCACAGCGGCACCGATCTCGGCCTGTTGCGCACGAAGGCCGAGCCGCAAGGCGACGGCAGCTACCGGATCACCGGCACCAAGATCTTCATCTCGTCGGGCGAGCACGACCTGGCCGCGAACATCGTGCACCTGGTGCTCGCACGCCTGCCCGACGCGCCGGCGGGCACCAGGGGAATCTCGCTCTTCATCGTGCCCAAGTTCGTCCCGAACGCCGACGGCTCGCCCGGCGCGCGCAACGGCGTGCGCTGCGCGCGGCTCGAGGAGAAGATGGGCATCCACGCGAACGCGACCTGCGTGATGGACCTCGACGGCGCCGCCGGCTGGCTGGTCGGCGAGCCCAACAAGGGCCTGAACGCGATGTTCGTGATGATGAACGCGGCGCGCATCGGCGTGGGCATGCAGTCGCTCGGGCTGACCGAAGTCGCCTACCAGAACTCGCTCGACTACGCGAAGGAGCGGCTGCAGATGCGCTCGCTGTCGGGCGCGAAGGCGCCCGACAAGCCGGCCGACCCGATCATCGTGCACCCGGACGTGCGCCGGATGCTGCTCACGCAGAAGGCCTATGCCGAGGGTTCGCGCGCGTTCGCCTACTGGACCGCGCTGCAGGCCGACATCGCGCTCACGCATCCCGACGCCGAGGCGCGCAAGGACGCGGAGGACATGCTCGCGCTGCTCACGCCGGTGGTCAAGGCGTTCATCACCGACAACGGCTTCCTGTGCACGAACCTGGCCATGCAGGTCTACGGCGGCCACGGCTACATCCGCGAATGGGGGATGGAGCAGTACGTGCGCGATGCCCGCATCAACATGATCTACGAGGGCACGAACGCGATCCAGGCGCTCGACCTGCTCGGCCGCAAGGTGCTCGGCGACAACGGGGCGAAGCTGCGCAAGTTCGGAAAACTGATCACGGCGCTCGTCGAGGCCGAGGGAACGAACGAGGAGATGGCCGAGTTCATCGACCCGCTGGCCGACCTCGGGCAGAAAGTCGAGAAGCTGACGATGGAGGTCGGCATGAAGGCGTTCGGCAACGCCGACGAGGCGGGCGCGGCGGCGGTCGACTATCTGCGCGTGATCGGCCACCTGGTGCTCGGCTACTTCTGGGCGCGCATGGCGCGGATCGCGCTCGATCGTGCCGATTCCGGGGATCCGGTCTATCGTTCCAAGCTCGCGACCGCGCGCTTCTATTTCGCGAAGCTGTTCCCCGAGACCGCGATGCTGATCCGCACCGCGCGCGCCGGGGCGGCGCCGCTGATGAACGTCGAGGCCGAGCTGTTCTGACCCGATCCGATACGGAGGATTCCATGACGACGACATACAGATTCCCGTCGCGCGCGTTCGCTCCCGCGGTGCTCGCCGCGTCGGCGCTCGTGCTCGCTACGCCGGCGGTGCACGCGCAGGCGGCCGATTCGCCGGTTGGCCTGTGGAAGAACATCGACGACCAGACGCAGAAACCGAAGGCGCTGATCCGCATCACCGAGAAGGACGGCGTGATCAGCGGGCGCATCGAGAAGATCCTGACCGACAGGCCGGACGCGGTCTGCGACAAGTGCACCGACTCGCGCAAGGACCAGCCGGTCCAGGGCATGACGATCATCGAGGGCATCCGCAGGAACGCCGACGACGCGACCCTGTTCGACGGCGGCGAGATCCTCGACCCCAACAACGGCAAGGTGTACCGCAGCCGGATGCGCCTGACCGAGGGCGGAAAGAAGCTCGAAGTGCGCGGCTACATCGGCGCGCCGCTGTTCGGGCGCACGCAGACCTGGATCCGGGAAGAGTGAACGCGGCGCCGTGGCGCCCCTCCGATACGAGGCGAGAGAAGTGGGCAATTTCATCGTGAAAAAGGCGGCCGTGCTCGGCGCGGGCGTGATGGGCGCGCAGATCGCCGCGCACCTGGTCAACGCGCAGGTCGACGTCGTGCTGTTCGACCTGCCGGCGAAAGACGGGCCGAAGAACGGCATCGTGGCGAAGGCGATCGAGGGCCTGAAGAAAATCAGCCCGGCGCCGCTCGGGCACCCGGACCTCGCGGCGTACATCGCGCCGGCCAACTACGAGGACGATCTCGCGAAGCTGCGCGACTGCGACCTCGTCATCGAGGCGATCGCCGAGCGGATGGACTGGAAGCACGACCTGTACCGGAAGGTCGCGCCGCACCTGGGCCCCGATGCGATCTTCGCGACCAACACCTCGGGACTGTCGATCGGCAGGCTGGCCGAGGGCTTCGACGCGCAGTTGCGCCGCCGCTTCTGCGGCGTGCACTTCTTCAACCCGCCGCGTTACATGCACCTGGTCGAGCTGATCGCGACGCCCGACACCGATCCGGCGATTGTCGGGCGGCTCGAGACGTTCCTCACGACGACGCTCGGCAAGGGCTGCGTGCGTGCGAAAGACACGCCGAACTTCATCGCCAACCGCATCGGCACTTTCGGCATGTTCGCCACCGTCGCCGAGGCCGCGAAGGCCGGGCTCGGCTTCGACGTGGTCGACGACCTCACCGGCGAGAAGCTCGGGCGCGCGAAGTCGGGCACTTTCCGCACCGCCGACCTGGTCGGACTGGATACGATCGGCCACGTCATGAAGACGATGCAGGACAACCTGAAGGACGACCCCTTCGCCGCGCTGTACGCGACGCCCGAGTCGTTCGCCACGCTGATCGCCCGCGGCGCGCTCGGCCAGAAGACCGGCGCGGGCTTCTACCGCAAGGAAGGCAAGGCGGTGCTGCGCTTCGACCCCGCCAGGGGCGACTACGTACCGGCCGGCGCGAGGGCCGACGAGACCGTGGCGCGGATCCTGAAGAAGAAAGACCCGGCCGAGCGGCTGAAGCTGCTGCGCGAGTCGACGAACCCGCAGGCGCAGTTCGTCTGGGCGATCCTGCGCGACTCCTGGCACTACGCTGCCTGCAAGCTCGGCGAGATTGCCGACAATGCGCGCGACGTCGATCTCGCGATGCGCTTCGGCTTCGCGATGGCGCAGGGGCCGTTCGAGGCCTGGCAGCAGGCCGGCTGGGGCCAGGTCGCAGACTGGATCAAGGCAGACATCGACGCCGGCAAGGCGCTGGTCGACGTGCCGCTGCCCGACTGGGTCTTCGGGGGGCCGGTCGCGCAGCGCGGCGGCGTGCACCAGGCCGAGGGTTCATGGTCGCCCACGCGCGGCGAGTTCGTGCCGCGCGCGCCGCATCCGGTCTACCAGCGCCAGCTGTTCCCGGTGCGGCTGGCCGGCGAGCACGGCGAGAGCGGCCACAGCGGCGGCAACACGGTCTTCGAGGACGAGTCGATCCGGCTCTGGACGCTGGACGGCCGCGGGGTCGACGACGTGCTGGTGGCGTCGATCCGCACCAAGGTGCACGCGATCGGCCAGGGCGTGATCGCCGGCCTGCTCGAGGGCGTGGAACTGGCCGAGCGTGACTACAAGGGGCTGGTCATCTGGTCGCCCGACGATCCGTTCTCCTACGGCGCGGACCTGCAGGCGATGCTGCCGGTGTTCATGTCGGGCGGCGCGGCCGCGATCGGCGAGGCCGAGAAGGCGCTGCAGGACGCGATGCTGAAGCTGCGCTACGCGCAGGTGCCCACGGTGGCGGCGGTGGCGAACATGGCGCTGGGAGGCGGCTGCGAACTGGCGATGTACTGCGCGCGCCGCGTCGCCCACCTGGAGAGCTACATCGGCCTGGTCGAGGTCGGCGTCGGGCTGATTCCGGGCGGCGGCGGCCTGGCCTTCGGCGCGCGCCGTGCGGCCGAGGAGCAGGCCGCGGCGCCCGACGCGAACCTGCTCGACTTCCTGAAGAAGTACGTGCTCGCCGCGGGTACCGCGCAGGTGTCGCGTTCGGCGATCGAGGCGCGCGCGATGGGTTACCTGCTCGCCGAAGACCGCATCGTCTTCCATCGGCAGGAACTGCTCTACGCGGCGATCCGCGAGGCGAAGGCGATGAGCGACGCCGGCTACCGGCCGCCGCGCAGGTCGACGTTCAGGGTGGCGGGCCGCGCCGGCATCGCCACCGTGAGCGCGCAGATGCTGAACATGCGCGACGGCGGCTTCATCTCGGCGCACGACTACCACCTGGGCCGCACGATCGCCGAAGTGATGTGCGGCGGCGAGGTGGATCCGGGCTCGCTGGTCGACGAGGAGTGGCTGATGGCGCTCGAGCGCAAGGCCTTCACCAGCCTGCTCACGCATCCGAAGACCCAGGAACGGATCATGGGAATGATGCAGACCGGCAAGCCGGTGCGTAACTGAGCGGCGCCCGCCCGAGGAATTCCAGGAGTCGAAGATGAGCAAGCAAGTGCAGGATGCCTACATCGTCGCGGCCACGCGCACGCCGGTCGGCAAGGCGCCCAGGGGCGTGTTCCGCAACATCCGGCCCGACGACCTTCTGGTGCACGCGATCCGCTCGGCGCTCGCGCAGGTGCCCGCGCTCGACCCGAAGACGATCGAGGACGCGATCGTCGGCTGCGCGATTCCCGAGGCCGAGCAGGGGCTGAACGTCGCGCGCCTCGGCGTGCTGCTGTCGGGGCTCCCCGACACGGTCGCCGGCGTGACGGTCAACCGGTTCTGCGCATCGGGGCTCACCGCGATCGCGATGGCGGCCGACCGGATTCGCGTCGGCGAGGCCGACGTGATGATCGCCGGGGGCACCGAGTCGATGAGCATGGTGCCGATGATGGGCAACAAGCCGTCGATCAACCCGCGCGTGTTCGAGGGCGACGAGAACCTCGGCATTGCGTACGGCATGGGACTCACCGCCGAGAAGGTGGCGCAGCAGTGGAAAGTGACGCGCGAGGCGCAGGATGCCTTTGCGCTCGCGTCGCACCAGAAGGCGATCGCCGCGCAGCGCGCCGGAGAGTTCGCCGACGAGATCAGTCCGATCGAGGTGATCGAGCGCTTTCCGAACCTCGGCAGCCACGAGATCGAGGCGCGTACCCGCCGCGTGGAGCTCGACGAGGGGCCGCGCGCCGACACCACGCTGGAGGCGCTGGCGAAGCTGCGCGCGGTGTTCGCGGCACCGCGCGACCCGGCCGGCAAGCCCACCGGCATGGGCAGCGTCACCGCGGGCAACAGTTCGCAGACTTCCGACGGTGCCGGCGCGCTGATCCTCGTGTCCGAACGCATGCTGAAGCAGTTCGGACTGGTGCCGCTGGCGCGCTTCGTGTCGTTCTCGGTGCGCGGCGTGCCGCCGAAGATCATGGGCATCGGTCCGAGGGAAGCGATCCCGGCCGCGCTGAAGGTCGCCGGCCTGAAGCTCGACGACATGGGCTGGATCGAGCTGAACGAGGCGTTCGCCGCGCAATCGCTCGCGGTGATCCAGGACCTCGGCCTGAACCCGGAAGTGGTCAACCCGATGGGCGGCGCGATCGCGCTCGGGCACCCGCTGGGCGCAACCGGCGCGATCCGTGCGGCGACCGTCGTGCACGCACTGCGCCGGCGCCAGCTGAAGTACGGGATGGTGACGATGTGCGTGGGCACCGGGATGGGCGCGGCGGGGATTTTCGAGCGCGTTTGAGGCAAGGAAGGGAGCAGGGGCGCGGAGAAGGGAGCAGCGTCGCGAGGGGGGCCTTATGGTTGCCGGTGCTGTGGGTGCGGGGACGGTGGAGTCCGGCGATAGGGGTGTCGAGGTGAGCGCGGGCGGGGGCTCGCGGTTCGAGCTGGCGACCTCCGACGGGGCGGTACTGGTGGCGCACCGGTTCGTCGCGCCGCAGGCGCGCGCGTCGGTCGTGATCGCGCCGGCAATGGGCGTGCCGCAGGCGTTCTATGGCGACTTCGCGACGTGGCTCGCGCAGCGCGGCTTCGATGTGCTCACTTTCGACTACCGCGGCATCGGGCAGTCGGCGCCGCGCTCGCTCAGGCGCTATCGCGCGTCGATCGACGACTGGATCCGCCACGACTACGAAGCGGCGATCCGCGCGGCGCGCGCGCGCGCCGGCGCGGCGCCGGTGTACGTCGTCGGCCACAGCCTGGGCGCGCAACTGCTCGCGCTGCTGCCTTCTGCGGCCGAAGTGAGCGCACTGGTGGCGGTGGCCGGCGGCAGCGGCTACTGGGGCGGCTTTCCGGTGCGGCTGCGGCCGATGATGCTCCTGATGCTGCACGGTGCGGCACCGCTCGCGATGCCGCTCGCCGGCTACTTTCCCGGCCGCCGATTGCGAATGATCGGCGACCTGCCCGCCGACGTGATGCGGCAGTGGCGCCGCTGGTGCATGAATCCCGACTATCTCGTCGGCGTGGAGCCGGGCGCCCGCGAGGCCTACGCGCGCGCACGCTTCGACCTGCTGTCGCTCACTTTCACGGACGACACGATGATGCCGCAGGGCAACGTCGATGCGCTGCACGCGCACCTGCGCGGGGTGAAGCGCGAGTCGCGGCGCCTGTCGCCGGCCGACGCTGGCGGGCCGATCGGGCACGTAGGTTTCTTCCGGCGGCGGTATCGCGATACGCTGTGGCCCGTCGCGGCGGACTGGCTGGATGCGCGCTCGGGCGTGCAGGCGCGCTGAGCAGGCAGTGCCCCTTCCGGCCCGCGCCGTCACCCCAGGAGAACGGACGATGGACGTACTGACGAAAGTCGGCGAGGGCATCGCGACGATCGTGCTGAACCGGCCGGCGAAGAAGAACGCGCTGACCGCCCCGATGTACCAGGCGCTGGCCGACGCGCTGCGCGCGGCCGAGGCGGATGCGGCGGTGCGCTGCATCGTGATCCACGGCAGCGCCGACGCATTCACCGCCGGCAACGACCTCGAAGACTTCCTGAACGAGCCGCCGCTCGGCGACGACGCGCCGGTGTTCCGCTTCCTGACCGCGCTGCCGGCCTGCACCAGGCCGCTGGTCGCCGCGGTGGCCGGGCCGGCGATCGGCGTGGGGACGACGATGCTGTTGCATTGCGACCTGGTCTACGCCGGCGAGAACGCCCGCTTCGCGCTGCCGTTCGCCCAGCTCGGCCTGTGTCCGGAGGCTGCGTCGAGCCTGTTGCTGCCGCTGGCGGTGGGGCACCTGCGCGCGGCCGAGAAGCTGCTGCTCGGCGAGCCGTTCGGCGCGCAGGAGGCGCGCGAGATGGGGCTGGTCAACAAGGTGCTGCCGGCGGGCGAAGTGATCGATCACGCGCTCGCCCAGGCGGGCAAGCTCGCGCGGCTGCCGGCCTCGTCGCTGCGCACCACCAAGCGGCTGATGAAGTCCGGGCTCGGTGCCGCGGTCGCGCAGCGCATGCGCGAAGAGGGCGACGAGTTCCGCGCGATGCTCACCGCGCCGGCGGCGCGCGAGGCGTTCAGCGCGTTCCTCGCCAAGCGCAAGCCCGATTTCACGAAGTTCGGCTGAGAGGGTCAGGCCGGCGGCAGCACGCGCGGGCGGCGTTCGTCGTCGGTTGCCACGTAAGTGAGCGTCGCCTCTGTGACCCTGACGATCTCGTCGATCAGCTGGTTGCGCTGCGCGAAGACCTCGACGAAGACGGTGATCGAGGTGCGGCCCACGCGCACCACCTCGGCGTAGAAGCTCAACACGTCGCCGACGAACACCGGGTGCTTGAACAGGAACGAGTTGACCGCGATCGTGGCGACGCGCCCGTTCGCGCGGCGCATCGCAGGCAGTGCTCCGGCCATGTCGACCTGGGCCATGATCCAGCCGCCGAAGACGTCGCCGTGGACATTGGCGTCGGCGGGCATCGGCACCACGCGCAGTTCCGGGATGCGGCCGGGCGGCAGCGTGGTCGGTGTGGTTTCCATGGTCGTGGGGGCGGATTGAGGAGCCTGGGCCCAGAATAGCGGTTTGCCTGCGAAACGCACAATGCGCCGAGCCACCGTTCTCGATCCCCCCGCGGCGCCGGGCACCGCCGCGGTGCGCGGCGACTGGCACACGATCGGGCGCCTCCTGCCCTATCTTTGGGCCTACCGCTGGCGCGTGGGCCTGGCGCTCGCGTGCCTGGTCGCGGCGAAGCTCGCCAACGTGGGCGTGCCGCTGGTGCTCAAGCAGATCGTCGATGCGCTCGACCTGAAGCCGGGCGACCCGCGCGTCGCGCTGGTGGTCCCGGTGGCGCTGCTGGTCGCCTACGGACTGCTGCGGATGGCGGTGACCCTGTTCACCGAGCTGCGCGAAGTGTTCTTCGCGCGCGTCACCCACGACGCGTCGCGCACGATCACGCTGCAGGTGTTCCGCCACCTGCTGTCGCTGTCGCTGCGTTTTCATCTCGAGCGCCAGATGGGCGGCATGTCGCGCGACATCGAGCGCGGCTCGCAGGGTATCTCCAGCCTGATTTCGTACACGCTCTACAGCATCCTGCCTACGCTGGTCGAGATCGCGCTGGTCATCGGCTACCTGCTGGTGAACTACGAGGCCTCGTTCGCCACGATCGCGCTGGCGGCGCTGGTGCTCTACGTCGCCTGGACGGTGCGGGTCACCGAGTGGCGCACGCAGTTCCGGCGGCAGGTCAACGAGCAGGACTCGCGCGCCAACACGCGGGCGATCGACGCGCTGATCAACTACGAGACGGTCAAGTACTTCGGCAACGAGGAATTCGAGGCGCGCCGCTACGACGAGAACCTGGTCGCCCGGATGCGCGCGGCGATTCGCGCGCAGACCTCGCTGTCGGTGCTCAACCTCGGCCAGAGCCTGGTGATCGCGACGGCGGTGGTGCTGCTTCTGTGGCGCGCGACCGCCGGCGTGGTCGCGGGCACGATGAGCCTGGGCGACCTGGTGCTTGTGAACGCGTTCATGATCCAGCTGTACGTCCCGCTCAATTTCCTCGGCGTGCTGTACCGCGAGATCAAGCAGGCCCTCACCGACATGGAACGGATGTTCAGGCTGATGGGCGAGCGTCGCGAGGTCGCCGACGCGCCGGGCGCGCCGGCGCTCGTGCTCGCCCCGGAGCGCGCGCCGACGATCCGCTTCGAGCGCGTCTCGTTCGCCTACGATCCGGTGCGCCCGATCCTGCACGAGGTCGATTTCGCGATGGCACCGGGCACCACCACTGCGGTGGTCGGCGCCAGCGGCGCGGGCAAGTCGACGCTGGCACGGCTTCTGTACCGCTTCTACGACGTCGCGTCGGGCCGCATCACGATCGACGGCCAGGACCTGCGCGAGGTGACGCAGTCGAGCCTGCGCGCGGCGATCGGCATCGTTCCGCAGGACACGGTGCTCTTCAACGACACGATCCGCTACAACATCGGCTACGGGCGTCCCGGGGCGAGCCGGGCGGAGATCGAGGCGGCCGCGCGTGCGGCGCAACTGGACGACTTCATCGCGGCGCTGCCGCAGGGCTACGACAGCAACGTCGGCGAGCGCGGACTGAAACTCTCGGGCGGCGAGAAGCAGCGGGTGGCGATCGCGCGCACGCTGCTGAAGGATCCGCCGATCCTGATTCTCGACGAGGCGACCTCGGCGCTCGACAGCCGCAACGAGCAGGCGATCCAGGCTGCGCTGCGCCGCGTCGCGGTCGACCGCACGACGCTGGTCATCGCGCACCGGCTGTCGACGATCGTCGACGCCGACCAGATCCTGGTGATGTCGGGCGGACGCGTGGTCGAGCGCGGCAACCACGAGTCGCTGCTGCGCGCCGGCGGCGAATACGCGCGGCTGTGGGCGATGCAGCAGGCCGACGATGCGGCATCTGACGGCGGGTTGGCCGAATCCGGCGACGACGGGGATGCGCGGCGCGGCGCGCTGAAGCTCAGCGCGAGGGCTTGAACGGGCCGGGCGCGCGTGGCGAGGGCAGCGGGCGTGCTGCGGGCGGGGGCGGCCGATGCGGCCTGGCGCCCGGCGGGAGCGGCCGGTGATAGTGGTCGTGGCCGCCGAACCACCACAGACCGAAGGTCATCGGCACCCACGGATACCAGCCGTAGTAGTAGCCCGGCACCACGGTGACCGGCGGCGCGGCGACGACTTCCGGCGGCAGCGCAGGCACCTTCGACATCTCTTCGGATTCGTCGCGCACCGCATCGATCAATTCGCTGCCTGCGCCTTCACGCAGCAGCAGGTCGATGTCGGCGCCGCGCGCCGGCGCGAGCAGGCCGCGCTCGCGAATCTCTCCGACGAGGTCGGCCTGCAGGCGGCCCGCGCGAAGCTCGGCGACGATTTCGCCGAGGCTCAACGGCGCGGGCAGTGGCGCGTAGGCGCCGGGAATGGCGGTGACTTCGCCGTAGCGCACGCCTTGCGAGACGGCGCAGCCGCCCACGGCCAGCAGGGCAAGCGTCGCTGCTGCCGTCGTCGCCTGCCGCCATCTCGAACGCCGTGAGGTCATCATTCGAAAACGTGGCGACGGGCACGCCGGTTGACGTTGCGCAGGTTGCCGACCGGATCGTGCATCTCTCCCGCGCACCGAGTCGCCCGGCTGCTCAGGCGATGAGCCGCATCGGTTCCCGGACGCGGCGGGCGAGTGTGCGGTCTCGTCGCCATTCGACTCACTGCCGGTCACCGCGAGCACCAGGCACGAACGGCGATCTCCCGGTGCGGGCCAGTGTGGACCAGGCAGGCCTTGTGGGACTCGTCGATCTCGAGATCGACGAAACGCCACCGTGTCGCGCGCTTGCCCGGGTTGCGGTCGTAGGCGAGTGCCGGCCCTGCCGCATCCGCGGCGATCGCGATGTCGGGGAGCGAGCGGCTCAGCCCTTCGCCGAGCGCCTTGACGTAGGCCTCCTTGCGAACCCATATCGTCGCGAGGATCGCCGCGCGCATCGGTTCGGCCGCCGCGCTCGCGACCGCGCGTTCCTCGGGCGACAGGATCCACAGGAAGTCGTCGAGCCTCGCGAAATCGCAGCGGATCCGTTCGACGTCGACGCCAACGTCGACGTCGCCGATCGCGTGCAATACCCAGCGCCCCGAGTGGCTTGAATTGAAGCTGGGCACTGGCCCGCCGTCCGCGCGCAGCCGCGGCTTCCCGTGCCGTCCCTCTTCGAAGACGAGCGTCGCCGGATCGACGCCGAGCTGCCTCGCCAGGAGCACCCGTCGGGTGCTGCGCGCGACGACGAAGCGGTGCCGATCCTCGTCGCGGTAGAAGCTCGCGGCGCGCCGGACCTCGTCCGCGGTCAGCCGGCCGACGTGCCCGGCCATGCTGGCGATCTCGGCAGAGACGTCGACCGCCCAGACCTCAAGCATCGGCGTCGGCCCATTTGCGGTTCGCGGACAACCCCGGGGACGACGTATCGTCGCGACCGATGGCGTCGGCGAGGATTCGCGCCAGCGACGCGGCGTGCGGTGCGTGCAGCATCCGGTTGTGGGCGCACTGCATGCTGCGCACCTCGACGCCGTCGCCGCTGAGCGCGCCCCAGCCGAGGGTCCGGTCGTCGTCCTCGATCGCGCCGACGAGGCGCTCGCCGCCTTCGGCGCGGACCAGCAGCACGCCCCCCGGGTACGGTCGCGGTCGGTAGGCCTCCCAGGCGGCGAGCATCCGGCGCGCCGAACGCTCCATGGCGAGCGTGAGTGCCGTCTGTTCCACCTCGTCGCCTTCGAACAGCTCGCGTTCGCGAGGGCGCAGGTGCCTGATCATCGAGCGCACGCGACCTCCCAGATAGGCCAGCATCTGCGCCGGGTTCATCCGGGCCGCCTCGCGCAGGTGCAGCAGCACGCGCATCGGCGCCGCATGCCGCCGCTGCTGGCCCGACACGCTGCAGTCGAGCAGCGCGAGCAGCGCCACCGACTCGCCGCGCCGGTGCAACTGCTGGGCGATCTCGTGGACGATCTTGCCGCCCATCGAGTACCCGGCGAGCCGGTAGGGCCCCGCAGGCTGCACCTGGCGCATGTCTTCGATCATCCGCGTCGCGACCTCTTCGATCGAGAGGTCCGTGCCGTCGGCGCCGAAAGCGCCGGTGTCGAGCACGTGCAGCGTCTGGTTCGGACCGAGCGCCTTCGCGAGTTCATTGAGGATGATCAGCTGCCCGCCCCATCCGGACACGAAGAACAGCGCACGCGTTCCGTCGCCCGGCTGGATCGTCACGACGCAGTTGCGCGCATCGCGCGCGGCGCCCTCGCGCAGCAGGGCCGCGAACCGGCGGATCGTCGGCGCCTCGAAGAACGACGCGGTGCGCAGCTGCCTGCCCATGCGTCGATCGATCTCGGCGAGCACGCGCACGGCGAGCATCGAGTGGCCACCGAGGTCGAAGAAATCGGCATCCAGCGCGATTCCGGGGCGCCCGAGCACCGACTCCCAGATGGTACGCAGCTCGCGCTCGATCGCGTCGCCGTCGTCGTCGTCGACCACGGTGCGCGGTTCGTCGGGCGCAGGCGCCGGCAACGCCGCGCGATCGAGCTTGCCGTTGGCGGTCAGGGGCAGCGCGTCGAGGTCGACGAAGGCGGCCGGGACCATGAACGAGGGCAAGCGCCGCGAGAGCGCGGCGCGCAGACTGGCCGCATCGAGGCGTTCGGCGCCGGGGCTCCAGACGACGTAGGCGGTCAGGCGGCGGTCGCCGCGCGCATGCTCGCGCACGATCACGGCCCGCTGTGCGACGCCGGGCAGCCTGCCGAGTGCGGCCTCGATCTCGCTCGGTTCGATGCGGGAGCCGCGCAGCTTGACCTGGCCGTCGTCGCGTCCGAGGTAGACGATGTTGCCGTCGGCGAGCAGGCGGACCCGGTCGCCGGTGCGGTACAGCCGCGCGCCGATCGGAGCGAGTGCCTCGACGAAGCGTTCGGCGTCCAGTTCGGGCCGGTTCAGGTAGCCGCGCGCGACGCCGGGGCCGCCGATGTACAGCTCGCCGTCGAGACCGGGCGCGACCGGCTGGCCGGCTTCGTCGAGCACGTAGGCGGTTGTGTTCGCGATCGGCCGGCCGATCGGGATGAAGCGTTGCGGTTCGGTCGCCGGTGTCACTTCGTGGTACAGCGCGAAGGTCGTCGTCTCGGTCGATCCGTACGCGTTGAGCAGGCGCCGCGGGGCGCCCGCCGCGAACACGCGCGCCACCGCGACCGGATCGAGCGCCTCGCCGCCGACCAGCAGCGTATCGAGCGGCGCGAACAGCCCGGGCGCACCTGCGGCGTGCTCGCTGAACAGCGCGCTGGTCATGAACATCGTGTCGATGCCGAAGCGCCGGAAGGCCGTCGCGAGCTCCGGCGCCGAGAGGATCGAGCGCGTCGGCAGCACCGCCAGGCGCGCCCCATTCAGCAATGCGCCCCAGATCTCGAAGGTCGACGCGTCGAACGCGGTGTTCGATGCGTGCGCGACGCAGTTCGCCGCGCCGAGCCGCACGTAGTCGGTATTGCAGACGAGCCGTGCGACCGCCCGGTGCGGGATCATCACGCCCTTGGGTATGCCGGTCGAGCCCGACGTGTACATCACGTAGGCGAGGGACGCCGGGCCCGCTCGCGGCACCGGATCGGAGGCCGGCTGTCGCGCGACGAGCGCGGCTTCGTCGTCGAGGTCGAGCACGGTGAGGCCTTCGGGCGCGAGCCGCTGCGTGACCGAGCGGTCGGTGATCAGCACGCGTGCCGTGCTGTCGGCGAGCGCGAAGGCGTTGCGCTGCGCCGGATGCTCGGGATCGAGCGGAACGTATGCGCCGCCGGCCTTGACGATCGCGAGCGTGGCGACCACCGAGCGCAGCGAGCGCGGCAGGCAGACGCCGACGCGCACCTCGTGTGCCACGCCGAGTTCACGCAGCCGGTGCGCGAGCCGGTTCGCGTCGCGACTCAGCGTTGCGTAGTCGACCGGACCGCTTTCGGAGTCGATCGCAACCGCGATCGGGTTGCGTCGAACCTGCCGCTCGAACAACTGCTGCAGCCCGACTTCGTCCGGAAACGGCCTGGCGGTGCGGTTCCAGTCGACGAGGACGCGTTGCCGCAGCGTCGCGTCCATCATCGGCAAACCGGCGACCCGCGCGTCGGGATCGGCGAGGATCGCGTCGATCAGTCGGCGGTAGTCGTTCGCGATGCGTTGCACGTCCGCATCGTCGAACCGGTCGGCCGCGTACTCGTAGACCAGTTCGACGCCGCCATCACCGGGTTGCGGGATCGCGATCACGCTGAGGTCGAACTTCGAGGTGCCGTTGGCGATCGCCTCGCGTACGCTCCAGCGCAGGGGCCCGAAGCTCGGATCGATCGCCAGCGCGTCGTGCTGGCTGAACTGGACCTGCACCAGCGGCATCGTGCCGGGTGTCCGCTTCGGGTTCGCCACCTCGACGATCGTCGAGAACGGCAGTTCCGAGCGGTCGAGCGACCACTGCAGCGACTCGCTCGCGGCGACCAGGAAATCGCGAGCGCTCTGGTCAGTGCCGCCCGAGCGGATGCGCACCGGCACCATGTTCACGAGCATGCCCAGCAGCGACTCCCACTCGACCCGGTTGCGGTTCGCGCTCGAAGTGCCGAGCAGGAAATCGGTGCTCGCCGCGTAGCGCCGCAGCAGCAGCGCGAAGATGCCGAACATCGCCTGGAACGGCGTCAGGCCCCAGCAGGCCGACTGCCGCTGCAGCGCCGCGGCCACGTTGCCCGGCAGTGCGATGCGAAGCTGCCCGCCCAGCAGGCTGGGCGCGCGCTCGCGAACGCGTGCGAAGGGCAGCGAGAGCGTCGGGTCGGCGCCGCGCAGCCGTTCGCCCCATTCTCGTTGCAGCGCGCCTGCCTGCGCCGAGTCGAGCCATTGTCGCTGCCAGGCCGCAAACCGGCGAAACTGTGTCGGTTCGGGCAGCGCGATCGACTTGCCCGCGCACGAGGCCGCGTAGATGTGCGAGAGCTCGCGAAGGAAGACGCGGAACGACCATCCGTCGTGCACGTAGTGGTGCTCGACCATGAGGAACTCGTACCGCTGCTCGCCGACACGATACAGCTGCCATCTCGCCAGCGGCAACCGGCTGGGGTCGATGCCCTGCTCGAGCACCGCCTCGATCTCCGAGCGCAGCACTGCGTCGCGTTGCTCCTGCGGGACGCCGCGCAGGTCGTGCAGGGGCAACTGTACAGCCATCGACGCGTGAACCTCGCCGTATACGGTCGCGTCGGGGCCGGAGTGGTAGGTCGTGCGCAAGTGCTCGTGGCGGTCGACGATTGCCTGGATCACGTCGCGCAGCCGGGCAGCGTCGAGCGGCCCTTCGAAGCTGATCAGCGACTGCGTCAGGTAGGCGCGATTGCCGGGATTGAGCTGGTGAAAGAAGTCGACCTGCACCTGCGACGGCGTGGCGCGATAGCGGTCCGCGCCGGTATCCGCAGCGGTCGCGGCGCTCGCCGTGAGGTCGTCCTCGACGCGGTCGTCCGGCAGTTCGGCGGCGAGGCGGGCGATCGTCGCGTCGCAGAGAAGCCGGCTCGCGGGAACCTCGACGCCGAGTGTGGCGCGCATCCGGTTGACGATCCGGACCGCGGTCAACGAGTCGCCGCCGAGCGCGATGAAGCTGTCGTCCGGCGTGATGCCGCCGCGCCCGAGTACTGCTTCCCAGATTCCGCGCAGCGCGTCCGTGACCGCGTCCGGGCTTGCGATCCGGTCGGGTCGCCGGGGTTGCGTACCGGCGGTGGCCGCCGCAGGCGGTGCCTCGCATCCGTGCCCGAGGACTGTCGCGATGCACTGTCCGAGTCCGGCGACGGTCGGCGCCTCGAACAGCGCGGCCACCGGCAAGTCGATGCCGAACGCCGCGCGCGTACGCGCCATCGCCTGGGTGGCGACCAGCGAGTCGCCGCCGAGGTCGAAAAAGTCGTCCTGGATGCTCACGCGATCACGCCCGAGCACCTCGGCCCAGATCGCGGCGAGCCTCTGCTCGATCGGCGTGCGCGGTGCGACGAAGGACGTGGCCGCGGCGCTCGCGTCGTCGTGCGGCGCCGGCAACGCCGCGCGATCGAGCTTGCCGTTGGCGGTCAGGGGCAGCGCGTCGAGGTCGACGAAGGCGGCCGGGACCATGAACGAGGGCAGTTGCGCGGAGAGCGCGGTGCGCAGGCCGGCCGCATCGAGGCGTCGGGCGCCGGGGCTCCAGACGATGTAGGCGGTCAGCCGGCGGTCGCCGGGCGCATGCTCGCGCACGATCACGGCCCGCTGCGCGACGCCGGGCAGCCTGCCGAGCGCGGCCTCGATCTCGCCCGGTTCGATGCGAAAGCCGCGCAGCTTGACCTGGCCGTCGTCGCGCCCGAGGTAGACGATGTTGCCGTCGGCGAGCAGGCGCACCCTGTCGCCGGTGCGGTACAGCCGCGCGCCGATCGGAGCGGGTGCCTCGACGAAGCGTTCGGCGTCGAGCTCGGGCCGGTTCAGGTAGCCGCGCGCCAGGCCCGGGCCGCCAATCCACAGGTTGCCGACGACGCCGATCGGAACCGGGCGCATGCGATCGTCCAGCACGTAGCAGGTGGTGTTGGCGATCGGGCGGCCGATCGGAATCGCCGTTGGCGTCTCGCCGTCGGCCAGCGATGCGGGCACCTCGTAGCAGGTCGCGAACGTGGTGGTCTCGGTCGGGCCGTAGCCGTTGACCAGGCGAGTGGGGCGATCCGCGCGCAGCACGCGCACGACCGACTCGGGATTCGCCGCCTCGCCGCCGAAGAGCAGGTCCCGCACGCCCGCGAAGGTGTCCGGCGCACTGGCCACGTGCTCGTCGAACAGCGCGGCGGTGATCCACATCGTGTCGATGCGGTCGCGCTCGATCTGCCGCTTCAGCGCGCCGGGCGAGAGCAGCGTGTCCGTGGTGACGATCGCCAGCCGCGCGCCGTTGAGCAGCGCGCCCCAGATCTCGAAGGTTGCCGCGTCGAACGACGCATTCGACGCCTGGCTGACGCAATCTGGCGGGCCGATGCGCACGTAGTCGGTATTGCAGACGAGCCGCGCGACCGCCCGGTGCGGGATCATCACGCCCTTGGGTTTTCCGGTGGATCCCGACGTGTACATGACGTACGCGAGGTGCTCGGGCCGCGCCAGAGGATCGGGATTGCCGAACGGCTCGCTGTCGAGCGAAGGATCGTCGTCGATGCACAGCAGCTGCGTGCCCGCATCGGCCAGTCGCGGCGCCAGCGCCTTCTCGGTGAGCGTCACGCGTGCGGCCGAATCGGCGAGCATGAAGGCGACGCGCTCGTCCGGGTAGTCGACGTCGATCGGCACGTAGGCGCCGCCCGCCTTCAGGATGCCGAGCATCGCGACGATCATCGCGGGGCTGCGCCGCAGGTACAGCGCGACGAGGACGTCGGGGCCGACGCCGAGCCTGCGAAGCCGGTGCGCGAGCTGGTTCGCGCGGCGGTTCAGCGTGGCATAGTCGAGCCAGGGCTGGTGCCCGAAGACCACCGCGGTGGCGTTCGGTGCGCGCGCTGCGTGCGCTTCGAACAACTTGTCCAGCGTGCGGTCCGCGGGATAGTCGCGCGCGGTGTCGTTCCAGTCGACCAGCACCTGTCGCGTTTCCCGCTCGCCCATCATTGGCAGCGCCGAGAGCCGCGCCTGGGGGTTCCCGACGATCGCGTCGATCAGGTTGCGCAAGTGCCCGGCCATGCGCTCGATCGTGGAGCGTTCGAACAGATCGGTGCTGTACTCGAGCGTACCGTGCAGCGCACCTTCCGTTTCGACGAACGTCAGCGACAGGTCGAACTTCGACGTATGGGTGTGGATCGGCTCCAGGCGCGCCGGCACCGCGCCGATCGCCAACGCGTGGCACGGCATGTTCTCGAGTGCGAACGACACCTGGAACAGCGGATTGCGGCCGAGCCTGCGCGCGGGCGCCGCTTGCCGGACCACCATTCCGAACGGTGCGTCCTGGTGCGCATAGGCGCCCAGGCAGGTCTCGCGAACGCGCGCGAGCAGTACGTCGAAGCCCGGATCTCCCCCGAGGTCGGTGCGCATCACCAGCACGTCGGCGAAATGGCCGACCAGTTCCTCGAGGCCGGCGCCATGGCGTCCAGCGACTTGAACGCCCACCGCTACGTCGCTCTGTCCGCTGTAACGCATGAGCAACACGTCGAACGCGGCGAGCAGCGTCATGTACAGGGTGGCGCCCGAATCGTGAGCAAGCGACTTCAGTCGATCGACCTGGCTGCGTTCGAGCCTGAAGCCGACAACATCTCCGCGATAGCTGGGTCGGCCGGGACGTCGGCGGTCGTGCGGCAGGTCGAGCGCCGGGATGCCGGCGAGCTGCTGCCGCCAGTAAGCGAGCGAGCCCGCCAGGCCGGCGGCACCGGTCGCTTCGCGCTGGCGACGCGCGACGTCGACGAACCGGCATGGCAGCGCCGGCAGCGCCGGGTCGGTGCCGTTCAGCTGCGCCGAGTACAGCGCGCCGAGGTCGCGCGCGATCACCGCGTGCGACCAGCCATCGGCGACGATGTGGTGGACGACCAGCAGCAGCACGTACTCGTCGGGCCCCATGCCATAGAGGCTCGCGCGCAGCAGGGGCGCGCGGCCGAGATCAAAGGGGATGCGGGCCTGCTGCAGCAGGGCTTGCCGGAGCGCCGGTTCGCGCTGCGCGGCGGGCAAGGCGTCGAGCCGCTCGACGGACAGGGCGAGACGCGCGTCCCGGATCACCCGCTGCACGGGTTGCCCGTCGGCGTCCTCGAACGCGGTGCGTAGCGCATCGTGCCGCTCGACGAGGGCCTGCAGGCTGCGCTCGAGCGCGTCGATCCGCAGCGGGCCCGCGAGACGGGCGCTCATGGCGACGTTGTGGGTGTCGCTCGCTCCGAACAGGCGCTCGAACACCCACAGGGTCTGCTGCGCCCAGGAAAGCGGCGCGTTGACGGCGTCGCGCCAATGATGCGGGTTCGTATCGGTCATTTCAGGGCCTCATCCAGTGCGTCCCGCCTCGGCGCGAGGCGAGCCCGTGGCCTCGCATTCGGCCAGCAGGCGCTCGACTTCCTCGTTGGACATGGCGTCGATCTGTGCAGCCAGCGATGCCGCGAGTGCGGTGCTCGCTTTCCGGCGCTTCGTCGATAGCACGCGCCAGTTCGGCCACTGTCGGAGGCTGGAAGAGCGCCGTGACCGGCAGTTCGAGCGACAGTCGCTCGTTGAGGCGCGCGATCACCTGCGCTCCTCGCAGCGAGTCGCCACCCGCTGCGAAGAAGTGGGCGTGCACGCCGAGCGGTGCGCCTTCGAGGACCTCGCGAAGCACTGACTCGACCGTGCGTTCGGTGTGCGTGTGCGGCGCGACGAATGCCGGCGCCAGCGCGTGTGCGAGTTTCTCGTGCAGGCTGGTGCGCGGGACCTTGCCGGTCGGCCTCTTCGGGATCGCGTCGACGAAGACGATCCGGCTGGGCACCTTGAAGCCGGCCAGGCTGGACAGCAGGAAGCCGCGCAGACCGGCCTCTTCGGGATGGCTCCCGCGCTTCGGCACCACCGCGGCGGCCAGGCCTTCGCCCAGCGAGGGCTGCGGCATCGCGAACGCGACCGCCTGTGCCACGTCTGGATGCTCGAGCAGGGCCTCGTCGACTTCGCGCGGCGATACCTTCTCGCCGCCGCGGTTGACGATTTCCTTGAGACGCCCCGAGATGAAGATGTAGTCGTCCGCGTCCATCCTGACCTGGTCGCCGGTGCGGAACCATCCGCGGGTGAACGCATTCGCGTTGGCCTCGGGGTAGCGTTCGTGGCCGGCGGTGACGCTGGGGCCGCGGATCGCGATCTCGCCTATCGCGCCCTGAGGCATCTCGCGCCCCGCGTCGTCCAGGATCGCCACCTCGACGCTGGCCGGCAGGCCTACGGAGCCAGGCTTGCGCGGACGCGGCGGCAAGGGGTTCGTGGCCATCTGGTGTGACGTCTCGGTCATCCCGTAAGCCTCGAGCACCGGCGCCTCGAGCAGCGACTCCAGTGCCGCCAGTGTGGTGGGTGGCAATGCCGACGATGACGAGCGCACGAACCTGAAGCGATGCTGCGGGGCGATCCGGCGGTACGCGTCGCCGTGCGCGACAATGGCCTGGTGGATTGTCGGCATGGCCGTGTACCAGGTGGGTCCGAAGTCGGCCACCCATCCGAAGAACGCCTGCTCGTCGAAGCCGGGCGTGCAAACGTTGCTGCCGCCCGATGCGAGGGGCGCCAGCAGTGCGCCCACGAGTCCGTGGATGTGGAAGAGCGGCATCACGTTCAGGCAGCGATCGTCGGGCAGCAGCGCCGGGTGCGCGGCGAAGCTGCGGGCCGAAGCCGTCAGGTTGGCGTGCGACAGCGGAACGATCTTCGGGCGTGCGGTCGTACCCGAGGTGTGCAGGATCAGCGCGACGTCGTCGGGCGCCGGGGAGCCCTCGGCCGCTGCAACCTGGGCGGTGCCGGCAGGGCGCATGGCCGACCTGGCCGCCCGCAGTTCGAAGCAGCCTGCGGCGGCGGCGAGATCGACGACCATCTCGAACACCGTGAGGCCAAGCTCGGTGGTGACGTCGCGAATCAGCCCGTGCTCGGCTTCGGGAACGATCACCGCGTCGACGCGGGCGTCTTCGAGATAGTAGCGGAACTCGGCGGTCTGGTAGGCCGGATTCAGCGGGACGCAGGTGGCCGAAGCGGCGACCGACAAGGTGGCGGTTGCCGCTTCGGGACCGTTGGGTACGCAGACCGCGACCCGTGCGCGATGGCGCACGCCGGCGCTCCGGAGCGCGGAGGCGACGCGCCGGAGTTGACCGGACAGGTCGGCATGGGTCGCGCTTCGCCGGTTCGGCGCGAGCAGCGCTGGCGTATCGGGCTGCCTGGACGACGCTCCCAGGAGCTCGACGATCGTCGGCACCTCGGTTTCCTCGCAAGCGTGTTGTTCAGACCGCAACATCGCACGAGTGTCGCAAGATCGTCGGTGACCGAATTCCCGCCGGCGGGCAATCGGCCCGCTCGCGCCGATCGGTGGCGCGCGACAATTCATGGCTACGCGTGTGTGTGGCATGAGATGGGGGAGCGATGCAGAGGGGGCTGTGCGTAGTGGAGCCCTGCGATGGTGACGGAGGGACGGCTCGCCGGCGGTGCGGCCTGGAGCGTTGCCGGGAAGGCCTTCCAGTTTATCGTTAGCCTGGCGGCACTGACGCTCGTCGCGCGCTGGGTCGGGCCCGACGCGTACAGGGTCTTCGCCCTGTCCTGGGTGGTCGTGGGGCTGGCCGACATCGCCGTGTCGGCGGCACCCAGCGATACCCTCGCTCAACGGCAGGAACTGCGCGCGGGCCACTGTAATGCGACGTTCGTCGGCGCATTGGCGCTGTCCCTGGTTGCGTGGGTGCTCATCGCGGCGGGAGCCGGCACGATCGCCGGATGGTTCGGCGGGGGCTCGGGACTGGCTGCGATTCTGCCGCTGCGCGCCGCGACGCTGCCGATGAACGCCGCCGCCGCGGTGCCGACGGCGCTTCTGATGCGTGAACAGCGCTTCAAGTCCATCGCTGTGGCCGGCGCCGTCGCGGGGATGATGGCCAGCGTGACGGGGATCGCAGCTGCCTATGCGGGAGCCGGGATCTGGAGCCTGGTCGCGATGGAAGTCGTGCGACAGTTCGTCTCGGCGGCGCTGATATTCCGTTTCGTGCGGTGGCGACCGGGGCTGCACTCGCGTCGCGTCGACGCGACGGACCTGCTGGGTTTCAACCTCAGCACCTGGGGCGCATGGGGGGGTGAACTACGCCGACGGGCAAGTGCCGCGAGTGTTGATCGCGACCGCGCTGATGCTGGCGCCGACCTACCAGGTGCTGATGCCGGGCATCTCCCGGCTCCAAGCCGACCGCGAGGCCGCCGGACGCCTCGCCGATTCGATCCTGCGCGCCGCCGCGGTCGTTGGCACCCCGTTGCTCCTCGGGCTGGCGGCGGTCGCCAGCCCGTTGGTGCCGCTGCTGTTCGGCGTTCACTGGGCAGACGCGGTTCCGGTGGCCCAACTGCTCATGCTTCTCGGCGTGCGTGCGTCGATGTCGACGGTGCAGGTGGCCGTCGTGCGGGGGATGGGCCGACCCAACTGGCACCTCGCCGGTGCCGCTTTCGGGTTGGCCATGACCATTGCGTTGACGACCGCGGCCATCGAACACGGACTGCTGGCGGTGACCGCCGCGGTAGTCGTCAAGGCGTTCCTGATGTGGGCGCCCTACGCATGGCTCGTGCGGCGCCTCACCGGCCTGACCGCCACGCAGCAGGCCGCGGCGGCCACCGGCCCGACGCTCGCGGCATTGATCATGGCGGCGTGCGTCTTCGCCTTCGTCCAATGGGTCGGCGACCAGATTCCCGCCACGGCCACGCTGGCGCTCGCGATCGGGTTGGGGGCGGCGCTCTATCTCGCCGCGCTGGCCGTGTTCGCGCCCGCTGCCGCGGCGTTCGTGCGGGCGGCCCTCGCGACGCTGGCGCGGGGCGACATGAAGGGGCTTCGCGCGCTGTTCGCCGCCGGTTGAGCGCAGCGGACCGTGCGATGATGTCGGCCCGCTGCGCGCCCGATGCGCGCAGGGCCTGCCCCATCAATCCGTACGGAGGACCCGATGAGCGCCCACCGGATCGCGGTGATTCCCGGCGACGGGATCGGCAAGGAAGTGATGCCCGAGGGCGTGCGCGTGCTCGAGGCGGCGGCGCGCCGCTTCGGCATCGCGCTGCAGTTCGACCACTTCGACTTCGCCAGTTGCGACTACTACGCGCGGCACGGCACGATGATGCCCGACGACTGGAAGGAGCGCATCGGCGGCCACGACGCGATCTACTACGGCGCGGTCGGCTGGCCGGCGACCGTGCCCGACCACGTCTCGCTGTGGGGCTCGCTGCTGCTTTTCCGACGCGAGTTCGACCAGTACGTGAACCTGCGGCCGGTGAGGCTGATGCCGGGCGTGCCGTGCCCGCTCGCAGGCCGCAAGCCCGGCGACATCGATTTCTACGTGGTCCGCGAGAACACCGAGGGGGAGTACTCGTCGGTGGGCGGAAAGATGTTCGCCGGCACCGAGCGCGAGTTCGTGCTGCAGGAGTCGATCTTCACGCGCACCGGCGTCGACCGGGTGCTGCGCTACGCATTCGAGCTGGCGCGCCGGCGCCCGGCGCGCCACCTCACCTCGGCGACCAAGTCGAACGGCATCTTCATCTCGATGCCGTACTGGGACGAGCGCGTCGCAGCGATGCAGGAGCAGTATCCGGACGTGAAGGTCGACAAGTTCCACATCGACATCCTGACCGCGCACTTCGTGCGTAATCCGCAGTGGTTCGACGTGGTCGTGGCGAGCAACCTGTTCGGCGACATCCTGTCCGACCTCGGGCCCGCCTGCACCGGCACGATCGGCATCGCGCCGTCGGCGAACATCAACCCGGAGCGTCGCTTCCCGTCGCTGTTCGAGCCGGTGCACGGCTCGGCCCCGGACATCGCGGGGCAGGGCATCGCGAATCCGATCGGGCAGATCTGGTGCGGGGCGATGATGCTCGATCACCTGGGCCATCCGCAGGCGCACGACGCGATCGTCGCGGCGATCGAGCAGGTGACGGCGCACGGGCCGCGCACCCGCGACATGGGCGGCGACGCGTCGACGGTCGAGGTGGGGCACGCGGTGGCGCGAGCGCTCGAACTGCTGTCGTAGCGGCGATCCGGCCCGTGATGGGCCGCCGCCGATTGCGGTAAAGTCGGCGCGCCATGGATGTGCGCCGGCTCCTCCTCGACAGCTTCCGGGCCGCGGTCGGCGCGGCCGATCCGTTGCGCATCGTCGCGCCGGCGTTGCCCGATGCGGCGTCGATCCGCCACTTCGGCCGCACGCTGGCCGTGGGCGCCGGCAAGGCCGCCGCGAGCATGGCGCTGGCGGTCGAGCGCCACTGGCCGGCGGATGCGCCGCTCGACGGACTGGTGGTGACGCGCTACGCGCACGGGCTGCCGTGCGCGCGCATCGAAGTGGTCGAGGCCGGACATCCGCTGCCCGACGAGGCGGGTGAACGCGCTGCCGCGCGCATCTTCGAGCGTGCCGGCGCGCTCGGTGACGACGACCTGCTGGTCGCACTCGTCTCGGGTGGCGGCTCGAGCCTGCTGAGTCTGCCGGTGGAGTCGGTGCGGATCTCGGAGCTCGAGGCGGTCACGCGTGCGCTGCTCGCCAGCGGAGCGCCGATCCAGGAGATCAACGTGGTGCGCAAGCACCTGTCTCGCATCCAGGGCGGACGGCTGGCGCAGCGCACGCGTGCGCGTGTGCTGGCACTGATGATTTCGGACGTTGCCGGCGACGACCCGTCGTCGATCGCGAGCGGCCCGTGCGCGCCCGATCCGAGCGCCTACGCCGATGCGCTGGAGGTGCTCGCCCGCTGGCGCGTCACCGCGCCGGCGAGCGTGCGCGCGCACCTCGAACGCGGTGCGCGCGGCGAGATCGACGAGACGCCGAAGCCGGGCGACCCCCTGTTCGCGCGCGTCGAGGAGCGCATGGTGGCCACCGCGCACCGCAGCCTCGAAGCTGCCGCTGCACTGTTCGCGCAGTCCGGGATCCGGCCGGTGGTGCTCGGCGACACGGTGACCGGCGAGGCGCGCGACGTTGCGCAGGTCATGGCCGCCGTTGCGCGCGAGATCGTCCGCTACGACCAGCCGTTCGCGCGTCCGGTGGCGCTGATCTCGGGCGGCGAGTGCACGGTGACGATCCGCGGCCGGGGCCGGGGGGGGCGCTGCAGCGAGTTCCTGCTCGCGCTCGCGCGCGAACTCGACGGCGTACCCGGCGCCTGGGCAATCGCGGCCGACACCGACGGCATCGACGGCTCCGAGAGCAACGCCGGGGCGATCGTGGCGCCCGACACGATGGCGCGGGCCGCAGCCGCCGGGCTCGATGCGCGCGCGCTGCTCGACGACAACGACGCCTGGACTTTTTTCGACGCGCTCGGCGACCTGGTGACCACCGGACCCACGCGCACCAACGTCAATGACTACCGGGCGCTGCTGCTGTTGCCGGCGCGCGCCGACTGAAGCTGCCCGTCGCAGCACCGGAGCCGAACGTGGATTCGATTTCGCTCATCCGACCCGACGACTGGCACCTGCACCTGCGTGACGGCGAGGCGTTGCGCGCAGTGGTGGGCGCGAGCGCTGCGCAGTTCGCGCGCGCGATCGTGATGCCGAACCTGCGCCCGCCGGTGACGACCGTCGAGCAGGCGCTCGCTTACCGGCAGCGCATCGTCGGTGCGCTGCCCCCCGGCACCGATTTCGAGCCGCTGATGACGCTGTACCTGACCGATCGCACGCCGGCCGACGAGATCCGGCGCGCGTGCGAGACGAGCGGCGTCGTGGCGGTCAAGCTCTATCCGGCGGGTGCGACCACCCACTCCGAGGAAGGCGTCACCGATCTGCGGCACACCTGGCCGGTGCTCGAGGCGATGCAGCGCGCCGGCATGCCGCTGCTGGTGCACGGCGAGGTCACCGATCCGGCAGTCGACGTATTCGATCGCGAGGCGGTCTTCATCGACACGGTGCTCGAGCCGCTGCGGCGTGATTTCCCCGGCCTGCGCGTCGTGTTCGAGCACATCACCACGCGCCAGGCGGTGCAGTACGTCGCGCAGGCCGGTGACACGCTCGGCGCGACGATCACCGCGCACCACCTGCTGTACAACCGCAACGCGATTTTCGCCGGCGGCCTGCGCCCGCACTGGTATTGCCTGCCGGTGCTCAAGCGCGAGGAGCACCGTCGCGCGCTGCTCGAAGCGGCCACCGGCGACAACCCGCGCTTCTTCCTCGGCACCGACAGTGCGCCGCACGCGGCGCGGCTGAAGGAGCACGCCGCCGCCTGCGCCGGCTGCTACACCGCGCCGCACGCGATCGAGCTCTATGCGACCGCGTTCGAGCAGGCGGGTGCGCTCGACCGTCTCGAGGCATTCGCGAGCTTCAACGGGCCGGACTTCTACCGGCTGCCACGCAACCGCGCGCGCATCGCCTTGCGGCGCGAGAGCTGGACGATCCCGGAGTCGCTGCCTTTCGGCGCCGACCGCATCGTGCCCCTGGCCGCAGGCGAGACGATCGGGTGGAGATTGGCGCGCTGAATATGCAGGAAGTCGCGTCGCCGGATGCCGATTGCAGGGGCGATCTCGGTGCCGCGTGGTTCGCGCCGCTGCGTCCGTGGATCGCGCACAGCGACCCGCGCACGAGCGGCCGTCTCGACCTCAGCCTGTTGAACCGCTTCGCCGCGGCGCGCGGCGTGCGTACCGAGGACGGCCTGCCGCTGCGTTTCGTCGAGGCCTGGCCGACTTCGGCAGCCGCCTACGAAGGCTCGATCGGCGCATCGGGGGCCGTGCCCACGCGCACGCACGGGCCGGGCATGCTGCACGACTGGTTCAACGCACTGGCCTGGCTCGCCTTTCCGCGCATCAAGGCGCGGCTGAACCGGCTGCACCGCGAGGCGCTCGCGACGATTACCGCTTGCACCGGCGGGCCTGCGGCGGGCGGCGGTGCGACCGACGGCCCCGGCGCCTCGGGAGTGATGCCGGCCCGGCGCGGCCCGCTGCGAGACGCCGCGACGCTGCTCGACGAAAACGGTGCGCTCTTCGCCTGCAGCGATCCGGCGTTGGCGGCGAACCTGCGCAACCGCGACTGGCAGTCGCTCTTCCTCGACGCACGCGAACGCTTTGCGGCCAGCGTGACCGTGCAGGTGCTGGGGCACGGTCTGCACGAAAAACTGCTCGCGCCCTACAAGGCTGCGTGCGCACACGCGTGGATCGTCGCGGTGCCGTTCGGGGTTCCCGCAGGTCGGCAACGCGACGCGCTCGACGCGACGGTCGCGGCGCAACTGCGCGCGGATACGCTGTGCGTGGCGAACCTGTGTCCGCTGCCCTTGCTCGGGGTGCCCGGCTGGTGGCCCGCGAACGTCGACGCGGCCTTGGAGCGGGTCGGACGATCGCCGGTTGCGGCGCGCAGGCGCCGTCGCCGGAGGAAGGTCCGGACTCCACAGGGCAGGATGCTGGCTAACGGCCAGGCGCAGCAAGCCGCGAGGCCCAGGGCGACGGAAAGTGGAACAGAAAGCACACCGCCCAAGCGGTGCCGGTTCGCCGGCACCGACGGCAAGGGTGAAATGGTGAGGTAAGAGCTCACCGCGGACGTGGCGACACGGCCGGCACGCCAAACCCCATCCGGAGCAACATCGAATAGGCACGCGCGCGGCTTTCGGGCCGCGCAGGGCGGCCCGCCCGAGCGTGCGGGTAGATGGCTCGAGCGGCCGGGCAACCGGTCGCCCAGACGAATGATCGTCACGCCGGTGTTCCGGCGCACAGAATCCGGCCTACAGGCCCGCTCCACTTCTTTCTCCGCTTCGCACCGCTTCCGGGTCGCGCCCGGCCATGGCGTAATCGTGAGAAGTCGCTTCCACGATTCTGCCCAACTTCCTAATTCATCGAAATAATTTCTTCGAACTCTTGAGAACAGAGCTCTTAAGAATGTCTTAAGTCTCTGTTGCGTCAAGGAAAACCCCTCGCTCAACTTGCCTTGCCTGTTGCTTTTCCGTAAAGTGCACTTCGGTGTAAAAAAGTGCAATTTTGTGGGACAAGACAACCGCGTGCAGCGGGTTTTGATCCCCTTCGAGGGCGGGTCGGAAGGACATGTTCCAGGGGAGTTCCGCGCTGTTGCTCGACGCGAAGGGCCGGATGACGGTTCCGGCGCGGCATCGTGACGCGCTCTCCAAGCAATGTGAGGGCTTGCTCACGTTAACCCGCCACCCGGACGGTTGCCTGCTGATGTTCCCGCGGCCGGTCTGGGAGGTGCACCGCGAGCGGCTGGCGGCAATGCCGATCGCCGCGCGTGCCTGGGCGCGCATCTTTCTCGGCAACGCGGTCGACGTCGACATGGACGCCACGGGTCGCATCCTGATTTCTCCCGAGCTGCGTTCGGCCGTCTCACTGAATCGCGAGGTGATGCTGCTCGGGATGGGCAGTCACTTCGAGATCTGGGACACCGGGACCCTGGCGGCGAAGGAGCGCGAGACGCTCGCCGCCGGCATGCCCGAGGCGATCGCGAACTTCAACTTCTGACCGGTGGCAGGCAACGGTGAACCGCGCGGGCGTACAGCAGTCGGGCCTTGGGCGCACCAGCCGGTGCTGCTCGACGAGGCCATCGAGGCGCTGGCGATCCGTCCCGACGGTTGCTATGTCGACTGCACCTTCGGGCGCGGCGGGCACAGCCGCGCGATCCTCGCGCGGCTCGGTCCGGCGGGACAGCTGCTCGCGATCGACCGTGATCCGCAGGCGATCGCGGCGGGCCGCGCCTGGAGCGACCCGCGCTTCGCGATCGAACAGGCGCGCTTCTCCGAACTCGACGCGGTGCTCGACGCGCACGGCGTCGGCCGGGTCGACGGCGTGCTGCTCGACCTGGGGGTCTCCTCGCCGCAGCTGGACGACCCGGCGCGCGGCTTCAGCTTTCGTGAGGACGGGCCGCTGGACATGCGCATGGATCCGACGCGCGGGTTCTCCGCACGCGAGTGGCTCATGGGTGCAACCGAGGACGACATCGCGAAGGTGGTGAAAGACTATGGGGAAGAACGGTTTGCTGTTCAGATTGCAAAGGCGATTGTTGCTCGCCGCCGGGAGGCCGGCGGGCAGGCGCTTCGCACGACCGGAGAGCTTGCCGCGCTCGTGGCGTCCGTCGTCGGGCGCCGGGGGCGCGTGGAGCCGGGGAAGGATCCGGCCACCCGCACTTTTCAGGCTCTACGGATTCACGTCAATCAGGAACTCGAGGAGCTGGCGATAGTCCTCGGCAAGGCGGTCGACCGCCTGTCACCGGGAGGCCGGCTCGTCGTCATCAGCTTTCACTCGCTGGAAGACCGCATGGTCAAGCAATTCATCGCGCACGAGGCCGGACGCGACGCTCCCCGCGATCCGGTCACCGGCGCGCCGCGCCCCGGGCCGGCGCCACGGCTGCGGACGATCGCGAGAGTGCTGCCCGGCGCGGCGCGGGCGGGGCGCCGCGCGCGGCCGGCGAATCCGCGCGAGCGTTCGGCGGTGATGCGCGTGGCCGAGCGCAACTGAGACCCCGACGAACACCGGAGCAACGACGATGACCCGTGCGAACATCCTGCTCTCGGCCCTGCTGGTCGCCTGTGCGCTCGGTCTGGTCACTTCGCAATATCGCGCGCGCAAGCTGTTCGTCGACACCGAGCGCGCGCAGGCGCAGGCCGCCCGGCTCGAAGTGGGCTGGAACCAGCTGCAGGTCGAGCAGACCGCGCTCGCCAAGGCGTCGCTGATCGACACGAAGGCGCGCCGCGAACTGGCGATGCAGCCGGTGTCGGCCGAGCGCACGCTGCACCTGGTCGTCGATCCCGTCGATCGCACGGTGCGCCTGGGCACGCCTCTTCCCGAGGTAGCGGCCGCTGCCGTCGAGCCGGCGGCGCGTGCCAGGACGGCAGGGGCGCCGCGATGACCCGCCGCTCGAACCGCAACGTGCCGTTCGCGTCGAACCCGCTGCTGCGGGTGAAGCTTCCTGCCTGGCGCTCGCAGGTGGTCATGCTGATGGTGGCGATCGCGTTCGTCGCGCTTGCGGCCAGGGCAGTGTGGTTGCAGGTCTTCTCGCAGAACTTCCTGCAGAAGCAGGGAGAAATGCGCTACGCGAAGACGATCGAGCTGCCCGCTTCGCGCGGCAAGATCTTCGACCGCAACGGCGTGGTGCTCGCTTCGAGCCTGCCGGCGCGCGCGGTCTGGGCGATTCCGGAGGAGGTCGACGCGACGCCGCGGCAGGTTGCATCGCTCGCGAAGCTGCTCGACATCGACGAGCGCGAGCTGCGCCGCAAGCTCTCCGAGGAGGATCGCAGCTTCGTCTACCTGAAGCGCCAGGTCGATGCGGCAGTCGCCGAGCGCGTGGCCGCGCTGAAGATCACCGGCATTCACCAGCAGCCCGAGTACAAGCGCTACTACCCGCAGGGCGAGACCTTCGCGCACGTCGTGGGCTTCACCAACGTCGAGGACGTCGGACAGGAGGGCGTCGAGCTCGCCCGCAATCCCGAGCTGGCCGGCCGCCCCGGAAGCCGCCGCGTGATCCGGGACCGGCTCGGCCGCGTGATCGAGGACGTACGCGCGGTCCGCGAGCCGCACAACGGACGCGACCTCGCACTGTCGATCGACAGCAAGATCCAGTTCCTGGCGTTCGACGCGCTGCGCGAAGCGGTGCAGTCGAACAAGGCGAAGGCGGGCGCGGCGGTGGTGATCGATGCGCGCAGCGGCGAGGTGCTCGCGCTCGCCAACTGGCCCACCTACAACCCAAACCAGCGCGGCCAGCTCTCGGGCGCGCAACTGCGCAACCGCGCGATCACCGACACCTTCGAGCCGGGTTCGACGATGAAGCCGTTCACCGTCGCGCTGGCGCTCGAGCTGGGCGAAGTGACACCGTCCACCGTGATCCAGACCGCGCCCGGCCGGCTGGCGATCGGCCCGAACACGATCGGCGACGCTCATCCGCACGGACCGCTCACCGTCGAGCAGATCGTTCAGAAGTCGTCCAACGTGGGCACGGCGAAGATCGCCCTGGGCATGCCGGCGCGGAAGATGTGGGAGATGTACACCGAGCTCGGCTTCGGGCAGGCGCCGCGGATCGGTTTCCCCGGCGCGGTCGCGGGGCGGGTGCGCCCGTACCGGAGCTGGCGGCCGATCGAGCAGGCGACGATGTCGTACGGCTACGGGCTGTCGGTGTCGCTGCTGCAGCTGGCGCGTGCCTACACCGTCTTCGCCAACGACGGCGAGTTGCTGCCGCTGTCGATGTTCAAGGTCGACGAGCCGCCGTCGGGCCAGCCGGTCATCGCGGCGAAGACCGCGCGTGCGGTCAGGCAGATGCTCGAGATGGCCGCGGGCCCCGGTGGAACCGCGCCGCAGGCCCAGATTGCGGGATACCGCGTCGCCGGAAAGACCGGCACCGCGCACAAGCGCGACGGCGGCAGGTACGTGAACAAGTACCTGGCCTCGTTCGTCGGTTTTGCGCCGGCTTCCGATCCGCGCGTGATCGTCGCCGTCATGGTCGACGAGCCGGCAGCCGGAAAATATTACGGTGGACTGGTGGCTGCGCCGGTGTTCGCGCGAATCGCCGGAGACTCGCTGCGCACGCTGCGCGTGCCGCCCGATGCGCCGATCGCGCAACTCGCCGTGCCCGAATCGACGCCGAAGGAGAACATGTGACCGCACAGGCCGGGCAGCAGGCCACGCTCGCCGCTTCGCTCGGACAGTGGCTGCGCGAGACGCTTGCGCCGGGCGCCGCGCTGGTGGCCGACAGCCGTGCGGTGCGCCCCGGCGACGGTTTCGTCGCCTGGCGCGGCGCGAGCCACGACGGTCGCGACTACATCGAGCAGGCGATTGCCCGTGGCGCCGTGGCAGTGCTCTACGAGAGCGGCGCGCCGGTCCAGACCGCTTCGGCGGCGAGCCGGGCGGTGCCGCAACTCAGGCAGCTGGCCGGGCCGATCGCCGCCGAGTACTACGGCCGGCCGAGCGAACGGCTGGAGGTCGTCGCGGTGACCGGCACCAACGGCAAGACCAGCTGCACGCAGTGGATCGCCCGCGGCCTGGCGAAGGCGGGCCGCGTCTGCGCGGTGATCGGCACGCTCGGCAGCGGCATCGTGACCGCCGACGACTCGGCGGTGGCGCTCGATGCCTTCGGCCTGACCACTCCCGATGCGGTGGCGCTGCAACGGATGCTCGCCGGCTTCGTCGACGCGGGGGTCGAAGTGGTCGCGATGGAGGCGTCGTCGATCGGCCTGCACCAGGGACGGCTCGACGGCACGCGCATCGGCATCGCGGTGTTCACGAATTTTTCGCGCGACCACCTCGACTATCACGGTACCGAACAAGCCTACCTCGAGGCCAAGCAGCGCCTTTTCGGCTGGGAGGGGCTGCGCACCGCGATCGTCAATGGCGACGACCCGGTCGCGTCGCGGATTCTCGAAGGCTTGCCCGATGCCGTGCAGACGGTGGCGTTCGGGCAACTGCCCGGCGAGCACGGCTGGCGCGCACGCCGCAAGCTCTCGGCCTATCGCATCGTCCAGGAGCGCGACCGGGCGCAGGTGTCGGTGGGAGGCGACTGGGGACGCGCGCAGATCGGGCTGCGCCTGATTGGCGAATTCAACGTGGTCAACGCAATGGCGGTCGCGGCCACCTGGCTGAGCCTGGGTGTCGGTTTCGAGGATGCGATGCAGCGGCTCGAGACACTGCGACCGCTGCCCGGCCGCATGGAGCAGGTGCTGGTCGAGGGCCGCCCGCTGGTGGTGGTCGACTACGCGCATTCGCCCGACGCGCTGCTCGTCGTGCTGCAGGCGCTGCGCCCGATCGCCGATGCGCGCGGCGGCGCGCTGTGGTGCGTGTTCGGTGCGGGCGGCGACCGCGACGCGGGCAAGCGACCGATCATGGGCATGGTGGCCGAGCGCTTCGCCGACCGCGTCGTGGTCACCAGCGACAACCCGCGCAGCGAGACGCCGTTCCGGATCGCGTCGGACATCCGTGCCGGATTCACGCGCGAGCCGTGGCTGACCGAACTCGATCGCGAAACGGCGATCCGCAGCGCGCTCGGCAGCGCCGGCGCCGCCGACGTCGTCCTGATCGCGGGCAAGGGTCACGAGACCTGGCAGGAGATCGAAGGTCGGCGCCTGCCCTTCTCTGACGTCGAGGTCGCGCGCCGTTGCCTGGGGCAGCGCCAGGAGGCGGCGAGTGTTTGACCTGCGTCAGGCGCTCGGCTGGCTCTCGGCAGGATGCCTGTACGGCGACGCCGGTGTCCGCGTAGGCGGCGTGTCGACCGATACGCGCAGCATCGCGGCCGGCGACCTGTTCGTCGCGCTGCGCGGCGAACGCTTCGATGCGCACGAGTTCCTCGGGCGGGCGCAGGCGGGCGGCGCTGCGGCGATCGTCTTCGAGCGCTGGGTGCCCGGCATCCGGGTGCCGGCGATCCGCGTGGCCGACACCCGGCGCGCGCTCGGCGAGATCGCGCGAGGCTGGCGCAGCCGCTTCGAACTGCCGCTGGTCACGGTGGCCGGTGCCAATGGCAAGACCACGGTGAAGGAGATGGTCTCGGCGATTCTCGCGGAGCACCTGGGCGATGCGCACCGGTTGGCCACCCGCGGCAACCTGAACAACGACGTCGGCGTGCCGCTCACCCTGCTGCGATTGCGCGGCGAGCATCGCGCGGCCGTCATCGAGATCGGCACCAATCATCCGGGCGAGATCGCCTGGCTCGCGTCGGTGGCGCGTCCCACGGTCGCGCTGGTGAACAATGCGCAGCGCGAGCACCAGGAGTTCCTGCACGGGGTCGAGGGCTCGGCGCGCGAGAACGGCGCCTCGATCGCCGCGCTCGCCGATGACGGCATCGCTGTCTTCCCCGGCGACGATTCGCAGGCGCCGTTGTGGCGCGAGCTGGCGAGCGCGCGCCGCCGCATCGAGTTCGGTCTCGATGCGGACGTCGCCGCGCGCTACCCGGTGCGCGCGGCACCCGATGCACGCCCGGGCGGATTCGTGCTCGAGGTCGAGGGCGAGCGGGCCGAAGTCCGGCTGGCGATCGACGGCGCGCACAACGTGCGCAATGCGCTGGCGGCGGCGGCCTGCGCGCACGCACTGGGCATCGGCCTGGACGCGATCGCCGCGGCGCTGGCTCGGTTTCGCCCGCCGATGGGCAGGCTGGCGCGGCTGCGCGGCGCGCACGGTGCCGCGCTGATCGACGACAGCTACAACGCGAACCCCGATTCGGTGCGCGCGGCGATCGATGCGCTGGCGGCCTGCGAGGGGCGCCGCGTGCTCGTGCTGGGCGACATGGGAGAGACCGGCGAGCACGGCGCGCTGTACCACCGCGAGGTCGGCGCCTGGGCGCGCGAGCGGGGCATCGGGCACCTGCTCGCGCTCGGCGAGGCCGCGCGCGAGAGCGTCGCGGCCTTCGGCGCCGGCGGCGAGCATTTCGATGCGGTCGAGCCGCTGGTGGAGCGCGCGCGCGGCTTGTGCGCGCCCGACGTGACGGTACTCGTGAAGGGCTCGCGCTTCATGATGATGGAGCGGGTGGTCGCGGCGCTGGGCGGCACGTCGCCGCAGGAGCGGCACTGATGCTGCTCGAACTCACGCAATGGCTGGCGAAGGACATCCGCGCTTTTTCGGTGTTCGGCTACATCACGCTGCGTGCGGTGCTCGCAACGCTCACGGCGCTCGCGATCGGCTTGCTGTTCGGCCCGTCGCTGATCCGCAGGCTGACTGCGATGAAGATCGGCCAGGCGGTGCGCAGCGACGGTCCGCAGAGCCACCTGACGAAGTCGGGCACGCCGACCATGGGCGGTGCGCTGATCCTGATCTCGGTCGGCACTGCCACGCTGCTGTGGGCCGACCTGTCGAACCGCTTCATATGGATCGTGCTCGCGGTGACTCTCGGCTTCGGCTGGATCGGCTGGATCGACGACTACCGCAAGGTGGTGCACCGCGACCCGAAGGGGATGTCGGCCCGGGAGAAATACTTCTGGCAATCGGCGATCGGGCTGATGGCTGCGATCGCGCTCGCCTTCGCGGTGCCGGCGCAGTCGAACGAGCAGGCCTGGGCGCTGTTCTCCGAATGGGTGCTCGGCGGTTTTCGCGCCGGCCTGCCGCCGCAGGCGGACCTGATCGTGCCCTTCTTCAAGCAGGTCGCCTATCCGCTCGGCGTCTCGGGTTTCATCATCCTGACCTACCTGGTGATCGTGGGCGCCAGCAACGCGGTGAACCTCACCGACGGAGCCGACGGGCTCGCGATCATGCCGTCGGTGCTGGTGGGTTCGGCGCTGGGGATCTTCGCCTACGCGGCGGGCAACGCGGTGTTCGCCCGTTACCTGCTGATTCCGCACATTCCCGGCGCGGGCGAGCTCACCGTGTTCTGCGCCGCGATCGCCGGGGCCGGCCTGGCGTTCCTCTGGTACAACGCGTACCCCGCGCAGGTATTCATGGGCGACGTCGGCGCGCTCGCGCTCGGGGCGGCGCTCGGCACGATCGCGGTGATCGTTCGACAGGAGATCGTGCTGTTCATCATGGGCGGCGTGTTCGTGGTCGAAACGCTGTCGGTGATGATCCAGGTCGGCTACTTCAAGTACACGAAGCGGCGCTACGGCCAGGGCCGGCGCATCTTCCGGATGGCGCCGCTGCACCATCACTTCGAGATCGGCGGAGTCAAGGAGAGCCAGGTCGTCGTCCGCTTCTGGATCGTGACGATGATGCTGGTGCTGTTCGGCCTGTCCACGCTGAAGCTGCGATGAGCCAGACCTTCGACACCGCGCAGCTGCACCTGTTCGACCTGAAGGATCGACAGGTGCTGGTGCTCGGCCTGGGCGACTCGGGGGTCGCGATGGCGCGCTGGGCCGCCCGGCAGGGCGCTCGCGTGCGGGTGGTCGACACGCGCAGCGCCGACGGCACCGACCTGCCACAGCTGCAGGCGCTGCGCGCACAGGCGGGCGGGATCGAGTACGCGGCCGGCCCGACCTGGAGCGAGCGCTGGCTCGACGGGATCGACCTGCTGGCCTGGAGCCCGGGCCTGTCGATCGAGCGGGGCGAGTCGGCGCGTTTTCACGCGCTTGCGCGCGAGCGCGGCGTCACGGTGGCGGGCGAGCTCGAACTGTTCGCGCAGGCGCTCGCGGACCTGCGCGAATCGGGCTACCGCCCGAAGGTGATCGCGGTGACCGGCACCAACGGCAAGACGACCGCGGCTGCGCTGGCCGCGCACCTGTGCCGGGGCGCCGGCCTCGCGGCCGTCGCCGCCGGCAACATCGGCCCCGCAATGCTCGATGCGCTGGCAGCGGCGATCGACGCCGACACACTGCCGCAGGCCTGGGTGCTCGAGCTGTCGAGCTTTCAGCTCGCACTGTCACAGGGCTTTGCGCCCGATGCGGCGGCGATCCTGAACGTGAGCGAGGACCATCTCGACTGGCACGCGACGATGGACAGCTACGTTGCCGCCAAGCAGCGCATCTACGGTCCGGGAACGGTTGCGGTCTTCGACCGTGGCGATGCGGCCACTGCGCCGCGCCGCGCAGCCACGGCCGCGCTCGCCCGCGGCAGCAACGTCGCTGCACGCGATGCCGAACTCCAGGCGCAGCGACCCGCCCGTCGGGCAGGCGACGTTCGCGCCGCCGGTGATGCCACCGGCACGCCGGCGCCGATCGGTTTCGGCGCCGATGCGCCGCCGGCGGCTGGCGACTTCGGCCTGATTCGCGATGGCACGCTCGCCTGGCTGGCGCAGGCCGTCGCCGAAGACGAGGTCCCCGCAGGCCGCCGCCGGCGCGAGCCGGCCGCGTTCAGCGTGCGGCGCCTGATGCCGGCCGACGCGTTGCGCATCCGCGGACTGCACAACCAGCTCAACGCGCTCGCGGCGCTCGCGCTGTGCAGCGCGATCGGCGTGCCGATGGCGAAGATGCTGCATGCGCTGCGCGACTACGCCGGGGAGCCGCATCGCTGCCAGCTGCTCGCCGTGATCGACGGCGTCGAGTACTACGACGACAGCAAGGGCACGAACGTCGGCGCCACGATCGCCGCGCTGCGGGGCCTGGGGCGCCGCTGCCGGCTGATCGCGGGAGGCGACGGAAAGGGCCAGGACTTCGCGCCGCTGGCCGCGCCGGTGCGCGAGCACGCCGCTGCCGTCTACCTGATCGGCCGCGACGCGCCGCTGCTGCGCGCCGCGCTGCAGGCGGCCCCGGTGCCGCTGGTCGACTGCGCGAGCCTGGAAGAGGCGGTTGCGCGCGCCGCCGCCGACGCGCGATCCGGCGAGGCGGTGCTGCTCTCGCCCGCCTGCGCGAGCCTGGACATGTTCCGCAACTACGCGCATCGCGCCGAGGTCTTCGCGCAGGCCGTGCGCGGGATCGCCGACGCGCGCGGCGTGGTGACGGAGACGCGATGCTGAGCCTGCGCCTTCCCGGACGCACCCCCCGCAACGCGCAGCCGCTGATGCGCCGGGGCGCGTCGCGCCCGGCGGCGGGCGCCGCCACGCAGAACGTCGATTTCCCGATGGTCTGGGTGGTAGCGGCGCTGCTGCTCTCCGGCCTGGTGATGGTCTATTCGGCGTCGATCGCGCTGCCCGACTCGCCGCGCTTCGCCAACTACGCTCCCGCCCACTTCCTGGTGCGCCACCTGATGGCGCTGCTGATCGGGGTGGCCGCCGCACTGGTGGCGTTCGCGGTTCCGGTGCGCCAGTGGCAGGCGTGGTCGAAATGGATGTTCCTGGCGGGCCTCGTGCTGCTGGTGATCGTGTTGATTCCCGGCGTCGGCAAGTCGGTGTACGGAGCGCGTCGCTGGCTCTCGCTCTACGTGTTCAACCTGCAGCCATCCGAGCTGATGAAGCTGTGCGTGGTGCTCTACGCGGCCGACTACACGGTGCGCAAGCAGGATTCGATGCAGAGCGTGCGCAAGGGATTCCTTCCGATGGGCGCCGCCGTCGTGCTGGTGGGGCTGCTGCTGCTGCTCGAGCCCGACATGGGAGCCTTCGTGGTGATCGCCGCGATCGCGATGGGGCTGCTCTTCCTCGGCGGCGTGAACGGCAGGCTGTTCGCAGCGCTGCTGGTGATCGCCGGCACCACCTTCTCGCTGCTGATCTGGCTCTCGCCCTGGAGGCGCGAGCGCATCTTCGCCTACCTCGATCCGTTCGACGAGGCCAACACGCTGGACAAGGGCTACCAGCTGTCGCACTCGCTGATCGCGTTCGGTCGCGGCGAGCTGTTCGGGGTCGGCCTCGGCGGTTCGGTCGAGAAGCTGCACTACCTGCCCGAGGCGCACACCGATTTCCTGCTCGCGGTCATCGGCGAGGAACTCGGCCTGGTCGGCGTGATGGTCGTCGTCGCGCTGTTCTTCTGGCTGACGCGGCGGGCCTTCGAGATCGGCCGGCAGTCGATCAAGCTCGATCGCACGTTCGCCGGACTGGTGGCCAAGGGTATCGGACTGTGGATCGGATTGCAGGCGTTCATCAACATGGGGGTGAACACCGGCCTGCTGCCCACCAAGGGCCTGACGCTGCCGCTGATGAGCTACGGCGGCAGCGGCATCCTGGTCAACTGCGTGGCGATCGCCATCCTCCTGCGCGTGGACTACGAAAACAGGCAACTCATGCGGGGTTCAGCATGAGTTGCCTGTTTAGGCGCAGGCTGACTTCGCGCAGCGAAGTCAAGCGAGCGGCAGCGAGCGGCCGGAGCCAAAACGGCTCGTTGCTGCGGGGTTCAGCATGAGTGGGCGCACCATCATGATCATGGCGGGCGGCACCGGCGGCCACGTGATGCCGGGGCTGGCGGTGGCCGCCGAGATGCGCGCACGCGACTGGCGCGTGGTCTGGCTCGGCAATCCGTCGGGCATGGAGGCGACGCTGGTGCCGAAGCACGGCATCGCGATGCAGTGGGTGCGGATCGGCGGCGTGCGCGGCAAGGGCCTGGCGACCAGGCTGCTGCTGCCGCTGCGGCTGCTCGGGGCGTTTCGCGACAGCATCCGTGCGCTGCGCGCGACGCGGCCGGCGGTGGTGCTCGGCATGGGCGGCTACGTCGCGTTTCCCGGCGGCATGATGGCCTCGCTGCTGCGCCGGCCGTTGGTGATCCACGAGCAGAATTCGGTCGCCGGCCTGACCAACCGTCTGCTTGCGCGGCTCGCCGATCGCGTGCTCGAGGCGTTTCCGGGCGCGCTGCCCGGCGCGCAGTGCACCGGCAATCCGCTGCGCGCCGCAATGCTTCGCGAAGACGCGCCGCTGGCTCGTTACGGGGGCCGCAGCGGTCCGCTGCGCCTGCTGGTGGTGGGCGGCAGCCTGGGCGCGCAGGCGCTCAACGACGCGGTGCCGCAGGCGCTGGCGCTGATGCCCGCGCAATCGCGCCCGCAGGTGGTGCATCAGAGCGGACGCGGCCGGCGCGAGGCGCTCGAGGCGCGCTACCGCGAACTCGGCGTCGCGGCGACGGTACTCGAGTTCATCGACGACATGGCAGGGGCCTACCAGGAGGCGGACCTGCTGGTGTGCCGCGCGGGCGCAATGACGGTGGCCGAGATCGCGGCGATCGGGATCGCCAGCGTGCTGGTGCCGTATCCGCACGCTGTCGACGATCACCAGACCGGCAACGCACGCTTCCTGTCGGAGCGGGGCGCAGCCGTGCTGCTGCCGCAACCGGAACTCACTCCCGCGCGGCTGGTCGCGCTGCTCGAGGGCCTCGACCGGCCGGCGCTCGCGGTGATGGCAGCCCGCGCGCGCGCGCTCGCCCGGCCCGACGCCGCGCAGCGCGTCGCCGACGCATGCGAAGAGGCGGCGCGGACGCCATGAAGCACAAGGTCAAGCACGTGCACTTCGTGGGCATCGGCGGCTCGGGCATGAGCGGCATCGCCGAGGTGCTGCTGAACCTCGGCTACCGGGTGAGCGGCTCCGACGTCGCGGCCGGTGCGGCCACCCGCAGGCTCGACGCGCTGGGCGCGACCGTGATGCTGGGCCACGATGCGGCCAACATCGACGGAGCCGACTGCGTGGTCACTTCGACCGCGGTGCGCGGCGACAACCCCGAGGTGATCGCGGCCCGCAACCGGCGCGTGCCGGTGGTGCCGCGCGCGATGATGCTGGCCGAGCTGATGAAGCTCAAGCACGGCATCGCGATCGCCGGCACCCACGGCAAGACGACCACCACCAGCCTTGTCGCCTCGGTGCTCGCAGCGGGCGGGCTCGATCCGACCTTCGTGATCGGCGGCAGGCTGGTCAGTGCGGGCGCCAACGCCCGCCTGGGAAGCGGCGAGTACATCGTGGTCGAGGCCGACGAATCGGACGGTTCGTTCCTGAACCTGTCGCCGATGATCGCGGTGATCACCAACATCGATGCGGACCACATGGAGAGCTTCGGGCACGACTTCGCCCGGCTGCGCCAGGCCTTCGTCGAGTTCACCCAGCGGCTGCCGTTCTACGGAGCGGCGGTGCTGTGCATCGACGACCTGCACGTGCGCGAGATCCTGCCGTTCGTCTCCAGACCGGTGCTCACCTACGGCCTGGCCGAAGGGGCGCAGTTTCGCGCGACCGACGTCGTTGCCGACGGCGTGCAGATGCGTTTCACGCTGCTGCGCGAGGACGCCGCGCCGTTGCCGCTGGTACTCAACGCGCCGGGGCTGCACAACGTGCGCAACGCGCTCGCGGCGATCGCGGTGGCCGACGAGCTCGACGTGGCCGATGCGGCGATCGTCTCCGCGCTGGCGGAGTTCCACGGCGTGGGCCGGCGGTTCCAGCGCTACGGCGAGATCGCGGTGCGCGCAGCCAACGGCGGCGGGCGGTTCACGCTGGTCGACGACTACGGACACCACCCCGCCGAGATGCAAGCCACGCTCGCGGCCGCACGCGGCGCGTTTCCCGGCCGGCGCCTGGTGCTGGCGTTCCAGCCGCACCGCTACACGCGCACCCGCGATCTGTTCGAGGACTTCGTGCGCGTGCTCTCCACGGCCGACGTGCTGCTGCTCGCCGACGTGTATCCGGCGGGCGAGGCGCCGATCATTGCGGCCGACGGGCGCTCGCTGGCCCGGGCAGTGCGCGTGGCGGGCAAGGTGGAGCCGGTCTTCGTCGACGAGATCGGCGCGCTGCCTGCGGCGATTCTCGACGCGGCGCGCGACGGCGACGTCGTGATCACGATGGGCGCGGGATCGATCGGCGCCGTGCCGCAACAGGTCAGGGAGGCCGCCGGCGATGCCTGACGCGCGCTCCTTCTTCGATCCGGTGTCGGCGCGTCGCGGCAGTCGGCGGCGGGGCGCCCTGCGGGCCGAGCGCGCCGAGCGGGGCGTTCGGGGCATCCGGGGACCGGGCGCCCGGGTGGCGGGGCCCAACGGGCCGCGTAGGGGCGGGCCATCGGGGCGATGGCGGCAGCGGTCGGTGCTGCGCACCGACTCCCCTGCGCTGCTCGCGTCGGGGTCGTGCGGTGCAACTCGCTTCGCTCGCTGCGCTCGCTTCGCTCAGACACAGCGCCGCAAGTCAGAAGTACGAAGCGCGCTTCGCGCGCCGACCCCGACGCTGCGCTGCTCGGCGCTGCCGAAATCGCCCCGATGGCCCGCCCCTACGCGGCCCGTTGGGCCCGGCCACCCGGGCGCCCGGTCCCCGGATGCCCCGAACGCCCCGCTCGGCGCGCTCGGCCCGCGCCTTCGCCCGCTCCCGCGCCCGCGCCACGCAAGCCGGAGCCACTGACATGTCGAGCCCCGCAATCGATTACCTCCGCGACCCGGCCGCCCTCGGCAAGGTCGCGGTGCTGTTCGGCGGCCGCTCGGCCGAGCGCGAGGTGTCGATGATGTCGGGCGCGGGCGTGCTGGCCGCGCTGCGCAGCCGCGGCGTCGACGCGCACGCGTTCGATCCGGCCGAGCGCACGCTCGACGATCTGGTTCGCGACGGTTTCGACCGCGCGTTCATCGCGCTGCACGGGCGCTACGGCGAGGACGGCACGGTGCAGGGTGCGCTCGAGCTGCTCGGCATTCCCTATACCGGCAGTGGCGTGATGGCCTCGGCGATCGGGATCGACAAGGCGTGCACGAAGCGCATCTGGACGACCCACGGCCTGCCCACGCCGGGATTCGCACTGGCGCACAGCGCTGCCGACGTGGCCGCGGCCGCGGCGCGCTTCGGCTTGCCGATGGCGGTGAAGCCGTCGCGCGAAGGCTCGACGATCGGCTTCACGAAGATGGTGTCGGCCGACCAGGCGCAGGCGGCGTTCGAGATCGCACGCCGCCACGACGAGGACGTGCTCTGCGAGGAATTCGTCGAAGGCCGCGAACTGACCGTCGCGATCATCGGCTCGGGGGGCGAAGCGCGCGCGCTGCCGGTGATCGAGATCATCGCGCCGGCCGGCAACTACGACTACCAGAACAAGTACTTCCGCGACGACACGCGCTACGAGTGCCCGGCCGCGCTGCCCGATGCGCTCGCCGACGAGATCGCCGCGCTGTCGCTGCGCGCGTACCTCGCGATCGGCTGCGAGGGCTGGGGCCGGGTGGACGTGATGCTGCGCCGGTCCGACGAGCGCCCGTACCTGCTCGAGGTGAACACCTCGCCTGGCATGACCGGCCACTCCCTGGTGCCGATGGCTGCCCGCGCCGCCGGCATGTCCTACGAGGAACTGTGCCTGCGCATTCTCGCCTCGGCGAGCCTGAAGATCGGAGGGAGACGGTGAGCCTCTGGCACGACGTGCGCCTGATGAACGCGCTGGCCAGCGCGGTCATCGGCGCGACGCTGCTCGCGGCGCTGGCCGCCGCCACCTGGTGGCTGTCGCAGCGCCCGTACTTCACGCTGCGCGGCGTGAACATCGAGGCGGCACAGGGTCACCGGTTGCGCAATGCCTCGGCGCCGCTGCTGCGTGCGGCGGTCGCCCGCCACGTGCGCGGCAATTTCTTCGCGGTCGACCTCGACGCGGTGCGCGCCACCTTCGAGGCGGTGCCGTGGGTGCGCCGCGCCAGCGTGCGCCGCGTCTGGCCCGATGGACTGGAAGTCGCGATCGAGGAGCACCGTCCGCTGGCGTTCTGGGGCGACGGGCGCCTGGTCAACACTTTCGGCGAACTGTTCGCCGCCAACCTCGGCGAGGCCGAGGAGGAAGGCGAGCTGCCGCAGTTCTCCGGACCGGAAGGCAGCGCGCTGCAGGTTGCGCGCCGCTACGCCGAGTTGCGCGAGGCGGTCGCGCCGCTTGGCGCGCACCCGAACTCGGTCGCGCTGTCGCCGCGCTACGCCTGGACCATGCGGCTGGACGACGGCACGACGCTGCTGCTCGGTCGCGATCAGGGCATGCCGGTCGAGCGCCGTGTCGCGCGCTGGGTGCAGGCCTGGCCGGAAGTCGTGGCCAGCCTGAAGCGGCGCGCCGGCGTGATCGATCTGCGCTACCCGAACGGATTCGCGATCCGCTCGCTCGCGCAGCTCGACCCGGCACGCGAGCACGACGGCGCGCAGGCGCATCGGACGCATTGAAACGCGGGACCACGGAATGACCAGAGACGCCAAGGACCTGATCGTCGGACTCGATATCGGCACCTCGAAGATCGTGGCGATCGTCGCCGAGATGCGCCCCGACGGCCACTACGAGATCGTCGGTCTCGGCCAGCACGATTCGCGCGGCCTGAAGAAGGGCGTGGTGGTGAACATCGAGTCGACGGTCGCGTCGATCCAGCGCGCGCTCGAAGAGGCCGAGCTGATGGCCGACTGCAAGATCCGCACGGTCTATGCCGGCATCGCCGGCAGCCACATCCGCAGCTTCAACTCCAGCGGCATGGTGGCGATCAAGGACAAGGAAGTCACCGAAGCCGACATGGCGCGCGTGATCGAGACCGCCAAGGCGGTCAGCATTCCGACCGACCAGCAGATCGTCCACGTGCTGCCGCAGGAATTCATCATCGACGGCCAGGAGGACATCCGCGAGCCGATCGGCATGAGCGGGGTGCGCCTCGAGGTGAAGGTGCACATCGTGACCGGCGCGGTGTCGGCGGCGCAGAACATCGTGAAGTGCGTGCGTCGCTGCGGCCTCGAGGTCAACGACCTGATCCTGCAGCCGCTCGCTTCGAGCATGTCGATCCTGACCCAGGACGAGAAGGAACTCGGCGTCGCCCTCGTCGATGTCGGCGGCGGCACCACCGACATCGCGATCTTCACCGGCGGGGCGATCCGGCACACCGCGGTGATTCCGATCGCCGGCGACCAGATCACCAACGACATCGCGATGGCGTTGCGCACGCCCACGCCCGAGGCCGACGAGATCAAGCTGCGCTACGGCATCGCCAAGCAGGTGCTTGCCGACCCCAACGAGAAGATCGACGTGCCCGGGCTCGGCGACCGCGCGCCGCGCACGCTGTCGCGCCAGGCGCTCGCCGCCGTGATCGAGCCGCGCATCGAGGAGCTGTTCTCGCTGGTGCACCAGGTCGTGCGCGAGTCGGGCTACGAGGAACTGCTGTCCTCGGGCGTCGTGCTCACCGGCGGCACCAGCCTGCTGCCCGGCATGGTCGAGCTGGCCGAGGACATCTTCCTCAAGCCGGTGCGCATCGGCATGCCCGGCTACACCGGCGGGCTCGCCGACGTGGTGCGCTCGCCGCGCTATTCCACCGCGGTCGGGCTGCTCGAGGAAGCGAGACTGCAGAGACTGCGCGGCCGCAAGGTGGCCGAGCAGTCCGGATCGTTCAAGGAGACGCTGCGACGCATGAGGGAGTGGTTCCTTGGGAATTTCTGAACAACCCGTTTCTTTCCGGGAAGGGCGACTGGAGAGGCGAGGCCGGACGGCCGCGCCGGCGGGGGCGTGTGCCGTTGTACGGCTCAGCTTCTCCCGTCTGTCTTCCCATCATCAAGGAGGTCAGCACCATGAGCTTTGAAATGATCGAAACCGACGTCGACGGCGCCGTCATCAAGGTGATCGGCATCGGGGGGGCAGGCGGCAACGCGGTCAACCACATGATCAATCGCAGCGTGCAGGGGGTGGAGTTCATCGCCCTGAACACCGACAAGCAGGCGCTGCGGCGTTCGCTTGCCGAGCGCACGATCCAGCTCGGCGAGATCGGGCTGGGCGCGGGCGCACGTCCCGAGGCCGGCCGGGCCGCCGCCGACGCGATGCGCGAGCACATCCGCGAGGCGCTCGACGGTGCCAACATGGTGTTCCTCACTGCAGGCATGGGCAAGGGCACCGGCACCGGCGCCTCGCCGGTCGTGGCCGAGATCGCCAAGGAAATGGGCATCCTCACCGTCGGCGTCGTGACCAAGCCGTTCGACTTCGAGGGCGCGAAGAAGATGCAGATCGCCGACTCCGGGATCGATCAGCTGGTCGAGCACGTCGATTCGCTGATCGTGGTGCTCAACCAGAAGCTGTTCGAGGTGATGGACGAGGACGCGAGCCTGGAGGACGCGTTCCGGCGCGCCGACGACGTGCTGCACAACGCGGTCGCCGGAATCGCCGAGATCATCAACGTGCCCGGGCTGGTGAACGTCGACTTCGCCGACGTGAAGACGGTGATGGGCGAGCAGGGCAAGGCGATGATGGGCATCGGTGAAGCCGCGGGGCTGGATCGCGCGCGCATCGCGGCCGAGCAGGCGGTGTCCTCGCCGCTGCTCGACGGCGTCGACCTGCACGGCGCGCGCGGCGTGATCGTCAACATCAGCGCAGGCCGCAGCCTGAAGCTGAAGGAGACCAACGACGTGATCAACACGATCAAGGCCTTCTGCGCCGACGACGCGACGATCATCCACGGCACGGTGTTCGACGAGGACATGGGCGACCGCCTGCGCGTGACCGTGGTGGCCACCGGAATCGGCCGGCGCGCGGCCAGGCCGGTGCTGGTGCCGCAGACGCAACTGCGCACCGGCACCGACAACGCCAGCGCGCCGCTCGACTACGACCAGTTCGATCAGCCCACGGTCTGGCGCAACCCGCGCGCGTCGGCAGCGGCGCAGGTGCAGGCTCTCGAGGACAGCGGCGTCGAGCGTTTCGACATTCCGGCGTTCCTGCGCAAGCAGGCTGACTGAGCGGCGCGCCCGCCCCGGGCCAACCGGGGCGGGCGCAGCGGGCGACCCCGGCGCCATCGGGGTCGCCGCTCGCGCCCGGGCAAGGATCGCGCGCGCACACTACAATGATCGATTGCCCGCGGCGATCACACCCGTCGATGGCCACGGGAGCACGATTGCGGGAAAATCACGGAGAAACCACCGAATGACGATCAAGGTCGGCGACACGCTTCCGGACGCGACGGTCCGCGAGTTCATCGAAGTCGAAGGCAACGGCTGCGCGGTCGGGCCGAACGCGTTCCAGGTCGCCGACCTGGTCCGGGACAAGCGCATCGTGATCTTCGGGCTTCCGGGCGCATACACGCCGACCTGCTCGGCGAAGCACGTCCCCGGCTACCTGCAGGAGCACGACGCGCTGAAGGCGGCGGGAGTCGACGAGATCTGGTGCCTGTCGGTGAACGACGCGTTCGTGATGGGCGCCTGGGGCCGCGACCAGAAGTGCGCCGGCAAGGTGCGCATGATCGCCGACGGCGCCGCGGAGTTCACCAGGAAGCTCGGCCTGGAGGTCGACCTGAGCGCCGGCGGCATGGGGCTGCGCTCGCGCCGCTACTCGATGCTGGTCGACGACGGCGTGGTGAAGACGCTGAACCTCGAGGCGCCCGGCAAGTTCGAGGTCTCCGACGCCGCGACGATGCTGCGCCAGGTCGTCGACGCCGGGCCGGTGGCCACCTGATGTCCGCCGCCCGGGCACGAGCGAAGGCGCCACGCGCCGAACCATGATGCGTCAGCGAACCATCGGCAGGCCGGTCAGCACCACCGGGGTGGGCCTGCACTCGGGCGAGCGGGTCGAGCTCACGCTGCGCCCGGCCGAGGCCGACACCGGCATCGTGTTCCGCCGCATCGACCTCGATCCGCCGGTGGAGATCCGCAGCGGTGCGGCGCGCGTCACCGACACGCGCATGGCCTCCACGCTCACTGCCGCCGACGAGGGGCCGGGCAGCCAGGTGCGGGTGGCCACCGTCGAGCACCTGATGTCGGCCCTGGCCGGCCTGGGCATCGACAATCTCTTCGTCGACGTGACCGCGCCCGAGATCCCGATCCTCGACGGGTCGGCGGGCTCGTTCGTGTTCCTCGTGCAGTCGGCCGGCATCGTCGAGCAGCGTGCCGCCAAGCGCTTCATCCGCGTCAGGCGCGCGGTCGAGGTGCGCGAAGGCGACAAGTGGGCGCGCCTCGACCCGCACTTCGGCTTCAAGCTGCGCTTCTCGATCGAGTTCTCGCATCCGGCGATCGATGCGACCGAACAGGCGGTCGAGGTCGATTTCGCGACGATGTCGTACGTGAAGGAAGTCGCACGCGCCCGCACTTTCGGCTTCATGCAGGACGTCGAGGCGCTGCGGGCGCACGGCCTCGCGAAGGGCGGCAGCTTCGGCAACGCGATCGTGATGGACGAATACCGGGTGCTCAACGCCGAGGGCCTGCGCTTCGACGACGAGTTCGTCAAGCACAAGATCCTCGACGCGGTCGGCGACCTCTACCTCGTCGGCCACCCGCTGCTCGCCGCCTACAGCGCGCACAAGTCGGGGCACGCGCTGAACAACCGGCTGCTGCGCGAACTGCTCGCCGACCAGCAGGCCTGGGAACTGGTGAGCTTCAACGAGCGGCGCGAGGAGCCCAGGCTGTTCGCCCTCGACTGGAGCCATGCCTGACGAGCCCGCGACGCGGCGCGCCCGATGATCTTCCTCAGGATCTTCGTCGCCGCGGTGCTCGCCACGGTCGCCTGGTGCGCCTTCGGCTACCTGTTCACCCGTGATCGCAAGTACCTGCGGCTGGCGTTCAGGGCACTCGCAGCGGGCGCGGCCGGCGCGCTGCTGTTCTTCGCGGTGATGTTCGTGCAGCGTCTCTAGACGAGGCGTGCCGCGCCCGGGGGCGGCGGCGCCGTACGGCGGGCAGGCAGCGCCTTTCGTCGGCGTCGGCCAGGACGAGACTCAGCGCGCTCCGCGATGCCTGCGGACCAGGTTTGCAAGTGCTTGCTCGAGCGCCGGCCCTTCCACTTCGGCCATCAGTTGTGCGAGATCCGCGAGCGCGCGCGGCGGCAGTGCCGCCCGCGGCGCGCCGGCGGCACGCATCGTCGCGGATGCGCGTCGTTGCGGCACGATCCGGATTCGACTAACTTGGGCGCAATCTTGGCGCACCAGCGCGAGCAGGGTGGGGGTCATCTGGCGCAGGCGGCCGGCCCACGCGGCGCTCGGGGTCATGACGGTGAGCGTCCCGGCCTCGAGCGAGACCACCGTGAGCGGGATGCCCGGGCAGGCCCCGGCGAGCCGCGCCTGCAATGCCACCAGGCGATCGACGCGGGCGGCAAGCGCGCGAAACCCCGGCTCGGCATCGAGCCAGCTGGCAACGGAGCGTGCGGTCGCGGCGGATTTCATCGGTTCGTGACGGGGGCCGGTCGTGCGCCGGCTCGCACTACGGTAGCACGGCACGGCACGGCAGCACGGCGCCGCTGCCCGGTGGAGAAGTCGAATGCAGGTCATTCTCGTGCACCCGCGACTCAGGCAGGCGCGCACGCTGCACATCGGCCGTCGCACGCTTGCCGGGCTCGTGCTGGCGACGATGCTGGCGCTCGCCGCGGTCTCGGGCCTGCTGTCGTACGTCACGCTGCACCACCTGCCCGGCGGGCAGTTGCCGATCCCCGAGAGCTGGCTGCCGCGGTTCGGGCAGGAGCGCGAGAGCCCGGACCGCGACGCGCTGATCCGGCAGAACATCGACGCGCTGGCGATCAGGCTGGGCGAGATGCAGGCGCGACTCGCACGGCTCGATGCGCTGGGCGAGCGCGTCGCCACGAAGGCGGGGCTGACGATGCTCGACCTCGGCGTGCTCGCGGTGCAGGGCGGGCGCGGAGGGCCGGCGCCCGCCGACGGCGGGCGCCCACTGACCCTGGCCGAGCTCGCGCGCGAGATCGACCGCACCGCCGACGCGTTCGCGCGGCAGGACGGTGAACTGAGCCTGCTGGAATCGGAACTGCTGTATCGGGCGGTCTCCGCCAGGCTGGTGCCGAGCGCGCGGCCGCTGGTCGATGTGCTGCTGCCCGGCTCGCGCTTCGGCACGCGCATCGACCCGTTCAGCGGCCGGAGCGTGGCGCACGCAGGCCTGGATTTCGCTGCACCCGTCGGCGCGCCGATCCTTGCCGCGGCGGCCGGGGTCGTGGTGGTGGCCGGCCGGCACCCGGGCTACGGCAACCAGGTGGACATCGATCACGGCGACGGATTGGTCACGCGCTACGCGCACGCTTCGAAGCTCGACGTGGTCGCGGGCGAAATCGTCCGCCAGGGGCAGAAAATCGCCGAGGTGGGCTCCACCGGGCGCTCGACCGGGCCGCACCTGCACTTCGAGGTGCGGGTCGATGGCGTGGCACGCGATCCGCTGCCCTGGCTGCGCGCGGGGATGCGCGCACCGGGCAAGCAGGCGCTGGCGCGGGTTCGCTGAACGCCCGGCGCCGCGGCCCGTCGCTGCCGTTTTGCGCGGTCCGGCGGCACGGCGCGCCGCTCGGGCCCGTCGCGGGCCGCGTGCTAGACTCGCAAGGTTTCCCTGCAGGCCGGCCCTGCCGCGGCCCGGCCGATCCGCCGCCGAATGATCCAGAACATCCTCACCCGGATCTTCGGCAGCCGCAACGAGCGGCTGCTGAAGGGCTACCGCAAGTCGGTCGAGCAGATCAACGCGCTCGAACCGCGGATCATGGCGCTCTCCGACGAGCAGCTGGCCGGCAAGACGGCCGAGTTCCGCCAGCGCGTAACCGACGGCGAAGCGGTCGATGCGCTGCTGCCCGAGGCCTTCGCGGTGTGTCGCGAGGCGGCACGCCGGGTACTGGGCATGCGCCACTTCGACGTGCAGCTGATCGGCGGCATGGTGCTGCACTCGGGCAAGATCGCCGAAATGCGCACCGGCGAGGGCAAGACGCTCACCGCGACGCTGGCGGTCTACCTGAACGCGCTCGCCGGTAAGGGCGTGCACGTGGTCACGGTGAACGACTACCTGGCCAGCCGCGATGCCGAGTGGATGGGCAAGCTCTACCGCTTTCTCGGCATGTCGGTCGGCACGATCCTCACTCAGCAGGCGACCGCCGACAAGAAGGCAGCCTACGCCGCCGACATCACCTACGGCACCAACAACGAGTTCGGTTTCGACTATCTGCGCGACAACATGGAGTACGCGGTGGGCGACCGGCGCCAGCGCGGGCTGCACTACGCGATCGTCGACGAGGTCGACTCCATCCTCATCGACGAGGCGCGCACTCCGCTGATCATCTCCGGCCAGGCCGAAGACCACACCGAGACCTACCAGCGACTCGATGCGTTGCCGCCGCTGCTGCAGGAGATGGCCGCCGAGCCCAAGACGGGCGAGGAAGACCCGCCCGGCGACTACTGGGTCGACCGCAAGGCGCACCAGGTCTACCTGTCCGAGGCCGGCCACGAGAAGACCGAGCGAATCCTCGCGCAGATGGGCGTGCTGCCCGAGGGTGCGAGCCTGTACGATGCGACCAACATCGGGCTGATGCATCACCTGATGGCGGCGCTGCGTGCGCACACGCTGTTCCATCGCGACCAGCACTACGTGGTGCAGAACGGCGAAGTGATCATCGTCGACGAGTTCACCGGCCGCCTGATGCCGGGCAGGCGCTGGTCCGAAGGCCTGCACCAGGCGGTCGAGGCCAAGGAGCGCGTGGCGATCCAGGCCGAGAACCAGACGCTCGCGTCGATCACGTTCCAGAACTACTTCCGCATGTACGGCAAGCTCGCCGGCATGACGGGCACCGCCGACACCGAGGCCTACGAGTTCCAGGAGATCTACGGCCTGGAGACGGTGGTCATCCCGACGCATCGCCCGATGATCCGCGAAGACCGGCAGGACCAGGTCTTCCGCACTTCGCGCGAGAAATACAACGCGATCCTCGCCGACATCCGCGACTGCCACGAGCGCGGCCAGCCGGTGCTGGTGGGCACGACCTCGATCGAGAACTCCGAACTGCTGTCGGGAATGCTCGACAAGGAGAAGCTGCCGCACCAGGTGCTCAATGCCAAGCAGCACGCCCGAGAGGCCGAGATCGTCGCGCAGGCCGGGCGCCCGAAGATGATCACCATCGCCACCAACATGGCGGGACGCGGCACCGACATCGTGCTGGGCGGCAACGTCGAGAAGCAGATCGAGTTCCTGAACGCCGACGCCTCGCTGCCCGAGGCCGAACGCGAGAGCGGCATCGCGAAGCTGCGCGACGAATGGGAGTCGCTGCACGACGAGGTGATCGCCGCTGGCGGCCTGCACATCGTCGGCACCGAGCGCCACGAGTCGCGTCGCATCGACAACCAGTTGCGCGGCCGCTCGGGCCGCCAGGGCGATCCGGGTTCGTCGCGCTTCTACCTGTCGATGGAAGACCCGCTGCTGAAGATCTTCGCCGGCGACCGGCTCAAGGCGATCATGGATCGCCTGAAGCTGCCCGAGGGCGAGGCGATCGAGGCCGGCATGGTCACGCGCTCGATCGAATCGGCGCAGCGCAAGGTCGAGGCGCGCAACTTCGACATTCGCAAGCAGCTGCTCGAATACGACGACGTCGCCAACGACCAGCGCAAGATCGTCTACTCCGACCGCGACGCGCTGCTCGAGTCCTCCGAGTTCTCGGAGCGGGTGGGCGACCTTCGGCAGCGCGTCTTCACCGACCTGTTCCGCCAGTACGTGCCGGCCGACTCGGTCGAGGAGCAATGGGACGTCGCCGGGCTGCAGAAGGTGCTCGCCAGCGACTGGCAGCTCGAGGTGCCGCTCACCGCGATGATGCAGGACGACGCCGAAGCTGCCGCCGACGACCTGCTCGAGGCGGTGCTGAAGGCCGCCGATGCGATGTACCAGTCGAAAGTCGACCAGGTGGGGGTCGAGGTGTTCGCCGGCTTCGAGCGCTCGATCATGCTGCAGACGATCGACCAGCACTGGCGCGAGCACCTGGCTTCGCTCGACTACCTGCGCCAGGGCATCCACCTGCGCGGCTACGCGCAGAAGAACCCCAAGCAGGAATACAAGCGCGAGGCCTTCGAGCTCTTCGGCCTGATGCAGGAGCGGGTGCGTAACGACGTCACCCGCATCCTGATGACGGTGCGCATCCAGACGGCCGACGAGGTCGAGCAGGTCGAGGAGACGGTGCAGCCGCACTACTCCAACGTGAGCTACACGCACGCCGACTTCGACCAGGCGGGCGTGGCCGAAGGCGCCGATGCCGAGGCGGTCGCGCTCGCGGTCCAGCAGCGCCCGCAGGCCGAGGAGAGCAGCCCGCAGCCGATCCGGCGCTTCGGCCAGAAGATCGGCCGCAACGACCCCTGCCCCTGCGGTTCGGGCAAGAAGTACAAGCGCAATCATCCGCTCCCGTCTTGCACGCCGGGAAGCGCCCGTGCTTCGTTGCAAATGCTCGCCATATCGGCCGATATGGCTGCGCTTTGCGCCTCGCCCGCGCGCTTCCTGGCGCGCCTTCCGGGCACGGCCGATTGCTTCACACGTTCTGAGCCGCTGAGCCGGCCAGCCAGGAGGCGCAGCGATGCCCGTGAATCTGCGAGTTCCGGCGCGCACGGCGCTGCGCCCCGTGCCCGGCGTGGCGATCGGCACCGCGATGGCCGGCATCCGCAAGGCCAGCCGCCGCGACCTGCTGGTGCTGCAACTCGCGCAGGGCGCGACCGCGGCCGGCGTGTTCACCACCAACCGCTTCTGCGCCGCGCCGGTGCGCGTGTGCCGGGAGCACCTCGCGGCGAGCGCCGGCGCGATTCGCGCGCTGCTCGTGAACACCGGCTGCGCGAATGCCGGCACCGGCGCGACCGGCCTCGCCAACGCGCAGCGCAGCTGCGAGGAGCTCGCACGGTTGCTGGGCTGCGCGCCCGCGCAGGTTCTGCCGTTCTCCACCGGCGTGATCCTCGAGCACCTGCCGATGGATCGCCTGCTCGCCGGCATCGGCGCGGCGGTGGAGGGCCTGGGCGCGAGCGACTGGCTCGACGCCGCCGGGGCGATCATGACCACCGACACGCTGCCGAAGGGTGCGTCGCGCGAGATCGAAGTCGGCGGCCGGCGCGTGGTCGTCACCGGCATCGCCAAGGGGTCGGGAATGATCCGCCCGAACATGGCGACGATGCTCGGCTACATCGCCACCGATGCGGCGCTGCCGCAGCCGCTGCTCGCGCGCTGGGTGCGCGAGGTGGCCGACCTGAGCTTCAACCGGGTCACGGTCGACGGCGACACCTCGACCAACGACTCGCTGGTGCTGCTGGCCAGCGGCGCCAGCGGCGCGACGATCGCCGACGACGCGGCGCCGGGCGCTGCGGCGCTGAAGGCGGCGATCGTCGAGGTCGCGCAGGAACTCGCCCAGGCACTGGCGCGCGACGGCGAGGGCGCGACCAAGTTCATCACGATCGAGGTCGAGCGCGCCGGCTCGCAAGCCGAGGCCGCGGCGGTTGCCTACGCGATCGCGCACTCGCCGCTGGTGAAGACCGCGTTCTTCGCATCCGACCCCAACCTCGGCCGCATCCTCGCGGCCATCGGCTATGCCGGCATCGCCGACCTCGACGTCGATCGGGTCGATCTCTTCCTCGACGAAGTGCACGTGGCCACCCGGGGCGGACGCCATCCGGCGTATCGCGAGGAAGACGGCCAGCGGGTGATGAAGAAGGACGAGATCCGCATCCGCGTGCTGCTCGACCGCGGCGAGGCGAGCACCACCGTCTGGACCTGCGACCTCTCGCACGACTACGTGTCGATCAACGCCGACTACCGATCCTGAGCGCAAGCGCCGCCGCCGCGAGCCGATGACCGATACGAGCAAGCTCGAGCAACTGGCAGATCGCGCCGAAGCGCTGATCCGCCGCATCGAATCACTGCTGCCGACACCGCCCGTTCCCGACTGGGGCGCGGCGTACGCGTTCCGCTGGCGCCGGCGCGCCACGGCCCTCGGCGTGCACGCGGTGCTGCAACCGGTGCGCCACCTCTCGCCGATCCGGCTGTCCGACCTCAAGCACATCGACGAGCAGAAGCTGGCCATCGAGCGCAACACGCGGCAGTTCGTCGCCGGGCTGCCGGCCAACAACGTGCTGCTCACCGGTTCGCGCGGCACCGGCAAGTCTTCGCTGATCAAGGCCTGCCTGAACGCCTACGCCGCGCGCGGGTTGCGCCTGATCGAGGTCGACAAGGACGACCTGGTCGACCTGCCCGACATCGTCGAACTGGTCGCCGGCCGTCCCGAGCGCTTCATCGTCTTCTGCGACGACCTGTCGTTCGAGGAGGGCGAACCGGGCTACAAGGCGCTCAAGGTCGCGCTCGACGGCTCCGTGGCGGCGCAGTCGGACAACCTGCTCATCTACGCCACCTCGAACCGGCGCCACCTGATGCCCGAGTACATGCGCGAGAACCTCGACGCAAAGCACCAGGAGGACGGCGAAATCCATCCCGGCGAAACGGTAGAGGAGAAGATCTCGCTGTCCGAGCGCTTCGGGCTGTGGGTGTCGTTCTACCCGTTCCGCCAGGATGACTACCTGGCGATCGTCGCGCACTGGCTGGCGAGCTTCGGCTGCGACGAGCGGGAGATCGAGGCGGCGCGCGCCGACGCACTGCGCTTCGCGCTCGAGCGCGGCTCGCGCTCGGGGCGGGTGGCCTGGCAGTTCGCGAAAGACCGGGCGGGGCGCCGGGCGCAGGGCGTCGCCCGCACGACCGCGCGCAAGGGCCGAGCGTCACCGGGGCGATGAGCGCGGCCCGGTCCGCGGTCGTCGAGGTGGCGGTCGGCGTGCTCGTGCGTGCCGATGGCGCGGTGCTGTTCGGGCAACGGCTCGCCGGCAAGCCCTACGCCGGATGGTGGGAGTTTCCCGGCGGCAAGCTGGAACCCGGCGAGAGCGTCGAGCAGGCGTTGGCGCGCGAACTGCGCGAGGAACTCGGCATCGAAGTGCGCGAATCGCGACCGTGGGCGGTGCGCGAATACCGGTATCCGCACGCGCACGTTCGGCTGCATTTCCAGCGGATCGTCTCGTGGGAGGGCGAGCCGCGCGGCCGCGAGGGTCAATCGCTCGCCTGGCGGCATCCGTCGGCGATCGATCTCGCGCCGCTGCTGCCGGCCGCGATCCCGGTGATCGGCTGGCTGCGGCTGCCCGACCGGATCGGCATCAGTTGCGCGCTCGAACTCGGCGACGAACGCTTCGTCGAGCGGCTCGAGCGCGCGCTCGCACGCGGGTTGCGGCTGGTGCAGCTGCGCGAGCCCGGAATGCAGCCGGCGCGCTTCGATCGGCTCTTCCGCAGCGTGCACGCACTGTGCGTGCGCCATCGTGCGCGTCTGCTGGTCAACAGCCGGCATCCGGCCTCCTACTGGAGGGCCTGCGACGGTGTGCATCTCAGAAGCGCAGATCTGCGCGCGACCGTCTCGCGACCGAGACTATCCGTCGTCGGCGCGTCGTGTCACGATGCAGACGAGCTCGCGCGCGCCGGTGAGCTTGCGATCGACTTTGCGCTGCTTGGCCCGGTGCGCGAGACGCGCTCGCATCCGGGGGCGGCGGTGCTCGGATGGCCGCGCTTCGAGCAGCTCGCGCGGGATTCGCGAGTGCCGGTGTTCGCGCTCGGCGGAATGACCGAAGGCGATGCGACGCCCGCCGCGCGTGCCGGCGCTCACGGACTGGCGATGATGCGCGCGATCTGGCGCTGACTGCCCGGGCCTCAGCTGTCCGAAGACGCTCTCGTCATCGAAGCGGATTCGCTGGCTTCGCTCCAGTCGTCGGCGTCGTCGGTGCGCGAATCGCCGGCGATGCGGTAGCGCTCGGCGGCCCAGGCGCCGAGATCCACCGTCTTGCAGCGCTCCGAGCAGAAAGGTCGCCAGCGATTCGAGGCGTCGAACGGCGTCTTTCGGCCGCAGGTGGGGCAGTCGACCGAGACGGATCGTGGCGTCATGGCCTGCCGCGCATGCTCAGAGATTGCACAGGGCGAGTTCGAAGTCGACGCTGCCCTCGAACGGCCGCGGACGCAGGTCGCCGTCCTGGCTGGTGAAGCGGATCCACAGCAGGTACTTGTTGGCGCTGATCTCGGGGATTGCGCCCACGTCCGGATCGAGCCGCACCTGCACCATCTGGAAGCTCCTGCCGCCCAGCGGTTGCTGGTAGCTGCCCTGCTGGGCGCGCAGCGTCGAACGCTGCGCGCTTTCGCGCAGCAACTTGAGCACGATCGCCAGGCTGTCGTAGAGCGGCCGGAACGGCGCTGCCCAGGCGGCGATGTCGCGCTGGCGCGCCTCGTGATGGCGATGCTGCCACGCGTAGTACGACGGCAGGTCGAATTCGCAGGCGCCGCCGGCGATGATCGTGCGGCTGCGGATGCTCATCAGCCACTCGTTGTCGCGCAGGTGCTGTCCGGTCTTGCCGGTGATCGCGCCGAGTTCGCGCGCCGCCCCGTCGATCTCCCCGAGGACGCGCTCGAGCGCGGATGCCGAGACTTCGGGGTTGTTCCGGAACGCCATCAGCGCCTGCCGCTGCCGCTCGAGTTCCTGCAGCAGGTCGGACTTGAGGTCGGCACGCCCGGCCACGTCGAGAATCTCGAACAGCGTTCCCAGCGCGACGTGGTGATCGAGCGGATGCTCCCTGGCGGCGAAGATTTCGAGGCGCTCGAACAGGTCTTCCAGCCGCAACAGGGTCCGGACGCGTTCGTTCAGCGGATACTCGTACAGGATCAAGATGCCGTCCTGGGCCACTGTCGGGGCTCGTCGCGACGCCGCTGCGCGGGCGGGGTCGTGCGAGCATCGCGCTTCGTGCGCGAAGACGAACGAATTCTGGCGCAAAGCGATTCGCTTGACAAACCGCGTGCGGCCCGGATTGCGCCCTTCGTCACGACTCGCCTCGCGCGTAGCGCCGGTGCAGCGCCTCGACCTGCGCGTCGAGCGCATCGGGCGCGCCGCCATTGTCGATCACGTCGTCGGCAGCGGCCAGCCTCTGTGCGCGGCTCGCCTGCGCCGCGAGGATGCTCGCGACCCGATCGCGGGTGAGGCCGCTGCGACGCATGACGCGTTCGACCTGGACCTCGACCGGGCAATCGACGACGAGAATGCGGTCGACTCCGCCCGCACGATCGCCCGACTCCACCAGCAGCGGCACGACCAGCATGGCGTACGGACCTTCGGCCGCCTCGAGGCGGCGTCGCGACTCGGCACGGATCATCGGGTGCAGGATCGCCTCGAGCCGGCGACGCGCCGCCGGATCTTCGAACGCGCGCTCGCGCATCGCGTCGCGATCGAGCGCGCCGTCGGCACGGATCACGGCGTCGCCGAACTCGGCGCGGATCGCCGCGATCGCTGCCCCGCCGGGAGCGGTGAGTTCGTGTGCGATCGCATCGGTGTCGACCACCGCCGCACCGCGCGCAGCGAAGAGATCGGCGACCGTGGTCTTGCCGCTGCCGATGCCACCGGTCAGGCCGATCAGCAGGCGGTGCGGACGTGCTGTCGCAGCTTGCGCCGAAGACGCGGCCGGAGACGAGGGTCGGTGGCTCATCGATCGAGTCTAACAGCGGGCCCGCGGCGACCATGGCGCGCGGGCAGGCACACGGGCTTCAGCCGACGCCGAACAGCCTGCCCAGCGGCTCGCGAAAGTGCAGTGCGAGCAGTCCGGCGCCGGCCAGGTAGGGGCCGAACGGAATCGGCACCTCGCGGCCGCGGCGCGCCAGCACGATCAGCGCGATGCCCACCGTCGCGCCGACCGCCGACGCAAGCAGGATGACTGCCGGGAGCGCGGTCCAGCCGAACCACGCGCCGAGGGCGGCGAGCAGCTTGAAGTCGCCGTACCCCATGCCTTCCTTGCCGGTGAGCAGCTTGAACAGCCAGTAGACCGACCACAGGCCCAGATAGCCCGCCATTGCGCCGATCACGGCCGCCGGCAGCGGCGCGAACACCCCCCAGAGGTTGAACAGCAGGCCCAGCCAGAGCAGCGGCAGGGTCATGCTGTCGGGCAGCAGGTGCGTGTCGAGGTCGATGAAAGTGAGCGCGATCAGGAACGCTCCGAGGATCACCGCTCCGAGCCCGGCGGCGGTGGCACCGAAGCGCCAGATCGCCAGCGCGCTCAGGACCGCAGTGGCCAGTTCGACGATCGGGTAGCGCGCCGGGATCGCCGCGCCGCAGGCAGTGCACCTGCCGCGCTGGATCAGCCAGCTGAGCAGCGGGATGTTCTCGAGCGCGCCCAGCTGATGCCCGCAGGCGGGGCAGCGCGAGCGCGGCGCGAGCAGGTCGAAGCGCTCGGCCGGTGGCGCTGCTTCGCCGCGCAGTTCGGCGGCCTCGGCGGCCCAGGCGCGCTCCATCATCTTCGGAAGCCGGTGGATCACGACGTTCAGGAAGCTGCCGACCACCAGGCCAAGAATCGCCGCCGCGCTCACTGCCAGCGGCGCGGAATGCTGCAGGATCTCGATCATCGCGCGAGCTTAGCAGGCCGGCGACGCGGGCGATCGCGCCCTCAGACCACCTGGCCCAGCTTGAAGATCGGCAGGTACATCGCGATCACCAGGCCGCCGATCAGCGTGCCCAGCACGACCATGATCATCGGCTCGAGCAGGCTCGACAGGCTCTCGACCGCGTCGTCGACTTCGCGCTCGAAGATGTCGGCCGCCTTCGAGAGCATCGAGTCGAGCGCACCGGACTCCTCGCCGATCGACGACATCTGCAGCACCATGTTCGGGAACACCTGCGAGTTCTGCATCGCCACGGTCAGGCTGGTGCCGGTGGACACCTCCTGCTGGATCTTCTTCGTCGCCATCAGGTAGACGTGGTTTCCCGAGGCGCCGCCCACCGAGTCGAGCGCCTCGACCAGCGGCACGCCGGCCGCGAACATCGTCGACAGCGTGCGCAGCCAGCGCGCGATGGTCGCCTTCTCGACCACCGGCCCGAAGACCGGCAGCTTGAGCAGCAGCCGGTCCATCGCCATCTGCACTTTCGGCGAACGGCGCCATGCCTGTACCAGGAAGTACAGGCCACCGCCGATGGCCCCGAAGATCAGGTACCAGTACTCGACGAAGAAATCCGACATCGCGATCACCATCAGCGTCGGGGCGGGCAGGTCGGCGCCGAAGTTCGAGAAGACCTCCTTGAACGCGGGCACGACGAACAGCATGATCACCGCGACGACGATGAACGCGACCACCAGCACGGCGGTGGGATAGAACAGCGCCGACTTGATCTTGCCCTTGATGGCGAGCATCTTCTCCTTGTAGGTCGCGAGCCGGTCGAGCAGGTCGTCGAGAATGCCGGCCTGCTCGCCCGCGCCCACCAGGTTGCAGAAGAGCGAGTCGAAGTAGAGCGGGTACTTGCGGAACGCCTGCGACAGCGAGGTACCGGTCTCCACGTCGCCGCGGATGTCGACGAACAGCTTCGACACCGACGCGTTGCTCGTGCCGCGTGCCACGATGTCGAACGACTGCAGCAGCGGCACGCCGGCCTTCATCATCGTCGCCAGCTGGCGCGTGAACAGCGTGATGTCCTTCTCGCCGATCCTGCGGCCTTTCTTGTAGCGCCGCCTGGTCACCTTCGTGACCGCGATTCCCTGGCGGCGCAGCGAGGTCTGCACGACCGCCGGTCCGCCGGCGCGCACTTCGCCACGCACCACCTTGCCGGTGCGGTCACGCCCCTCCCACGCGTAGGTGTGCTCGCGCGGCGCGGCGGGGCGAGGAGCGGGCAGCGCCCGGGTGGTAGCGGTGGTAGCCATGGGTGTCTGCCTCTCGATTTCCGTGGATGCGCCGGTCCGGTGCCGGTCACTCGTTGGTGGCGCCCAGCACCTCTTCGATGCTGGTCGCCCCCTGCATCACCTTCATCAGGCCCGAGCGTCGCAGGTCGCGCACGCCCTCCATCTCGGCCTGCCTGGCGATCTGCAGTGCGTTGCCGCCCGCCAGGATGATCTTCTGCGTCTCCTCGGAGACCGGCATCACCTGGTAGATGCCGACGCGGCCCTTGTATCCCGAGCCGTTGCAGCGCTCGCAGCCGACCGCGCGGTACGGGACCCACGAGCCGTCGAGGTCGGATTCGAGGAAGCCGGCCTTCAGCAGCGCCCCCTCGTCGAGTTCGATCGGCTGCTTGCAGCTGCACAACCGGCGTGCGAGCCGCTGCGCCGTGATCAGGATCACCGACGAGGCGATGTTGAATCCCGGCACGCCCATGTTGGCCAGGCGCGTGAGCGTGGTGGGAGCGTCGTTCGTGTGCAGCGTCGACAGCACCATGTGGCCGGTCTGCGCCGCCTTGATCGCGATGTCGGCGGTCTCGAGGTCGCGGATCTCGCCCACCATGATCACGTCGGGGTCCTGCCGCAGGAACGACTTCAGCGCCGCCGAGAAGGTCAGCCCCGCCTTGTCGTTCACGTTGACCTGGTTGACGCCCGGCAGGTTGATTTCGGCGGGATCCTCGGCGGTCGAGATGTTGACGCCGGGCTCGTTCAGGATGTTCAGGCAGGTGTAGAGCGAAACGGTCTTGCCCGATCCGGTCGGGCCGGTCACCAGGATCATCCCGTAGGGGCGGTGGATCGCGTCGAGCAGCAACTGCTTCTGGTCGGGCTCGTAGCCGAGCGCGTCGATGCCGAGCCGCGCCGAGGACGGGTCGAGGATCCGCATCACGATCTTCTCGCCGAACAGCGTCGGCAGCGTCGAGACGCGGAAGTCGATGGCGCGCTGGCTGGACAGCACGATCTTCATGCGCCCGTCCTGCGGCACCCGCTTCTCGGAGATGTCGAGGCGGGAGATCACCTTGATCCGCGACGCGAGCTTCTCCTTGATCGCCAGCGGCGGTTGCGCGATCTCGCGCAGTTCGCCGTCGACGCGAAAGCGGATCCGGTAGAACTTCTCGTACGGCTCGAAGTGCACGTCCGAGGCGCCCGACTGGATCGCATCGACCAGGATCTTCTGGAGGAAGCGCACCACCGGCGCGTCGTCGACCTCGCTGGTGTCTGCCTGGGTCGCCGTATCCTCGGTCGCGACGTCGAAGTCGAAGGACTCGTCGACCAGCTCGCCGAGCTTCTCGCCGGCAGTCTGGCCGAGCTTGTCGACCAGCCGCACCAGCTTGTCGTGCTCGACGACGATCGCGTCGACGGTGGCCTGCGCGGAGAAGCGGATGCGGTCGAGCAGCTTCTGGTCGGTCGGATCCGACAGCGCCACCGACAGCCGCCCGCCGCGCTTGCCCAGCGCCACGACGCGCGTCTCGGTGGCGAGCTTGCGGTCGAGCGCGTCGTGCGGCAGCGTCGCCACGTCGACGGCCGACAGGTCGAGCAGCGGATGACCGAACACCTCCGCGGCGAACTTCGCCAGCTGGCGCGCCGGCATGTGCGCGCCACCGATCAGCTCGTCGATGAACGCGACTCCGCTGGCGTGCGCCTTGCGCTGGATCGCCGCCGCCTGGTCGAGCCGCAGCAACTGGTGCTGGACCAGCGCGCGGCCGAGGCCCGCGAGCGCGTTCTTCTCGCCGGCCTGCGGGGCTGGGTGTGTTGCTGCCATCTGACCTGCCCGATGCTGGGTGCCTGTGGAAATTCTTCTGCGTTTCGGGTTCCCGTCCGTCCGTGCCATCATGCCCGCGCGGTGGCGGCGGGAGCGATGGCCCGGGCGCGGGCACAGGACGAGCGGCGGCACGGCCACCGACGAACGGCGGCGGGCTTGGGCCAACTCGCGACACTGCGCGGCGGCCCTACGAGGGCTGCTCCTCCTCGTCCGCGGGCATGGCGGGCAGCCCCGGAGCGTGCCGGCGCAGCCGCACGCTGCGGATCAGCCGATCCTCGATCTGCTGGATCTCGATCACGAGCGGGCCGTAGCGCACGCTCACCGCGGCCTCGGGCAACTCGCGCAGCGTCTCGAGCAGCAGGCCGTTCAGCGTGCGCGGACCTTCGAGCGGAAAGGCGGTGCCGAGCCGGCGGTTGAGCTCGCGCAGCGGCATGCTGCCGTCGACGAGCGCCTCGTCGTCGATCCACCGCAGGCTGCCTTCGCCTCCGGGCGTGCTGGTGGTGAACTCGCCGATGATCTCCTCGATGATGTCCTCGAGCGTGACCAGGCCGAGCACTTCGCCGTACTCGTCGATCACCAGGCCGATGCGCTGCCGGTTCTCCTGGAAGAACTGCAGCTGGCGAAACACCGGCGTGCCGCTGGGCACGAAATAGGGATCGGTGAGGATCGCGCGCAGGTCGTCGGCGTCGAACGATTCGTGCTGCAGCAGCACGAGCGCGCGGCGCACGTGCAGCATGCCCACGACGCGATTGATCTCGCCCTCGAACACCGGCAGCTTGTTGTGAAAGCAGGTGGCGAGCTGCTCGCGGATGGCGCGCGGCTCGGTGGCGAGGTCGAGCGCCTCGATGCGGTGGCGCGGCACCATCACGTCGTCGACCGCGATTCTCTCGAGATCGAGCAGGTTCAGCACGATGGAGCGGTGCTTCGGCGGCATGAATCCGCCGCTCTCGAGCACGATCGTGCGCAACTCCTCGGGCGAGACGCTCGGAGCCTTCTGTCCCTCGGCAGTCACGCCGGCCACGCGCAGCAGCCGCCCCGCCAGCAGGTTCACCGCCCAGACCGCCGGCGCCAGCACGCGCGTGAACAGGTTCAGCGGGTAGCTTATCGGCAGTGCAATGCGCTCGGGGAAAGTGGCGCCGATCACTTTCGGAGTGATCTCGCAGAAGACGATGAGCAGCAACGCGACCACCGTCGTCGCTGCCAGGATGACGCGGTCGTTGTCGCCGAAGTAGCGGATCGCCATCGCGGTCACGATCGCGGTGAGCGCGGTGTTGGCGAGGTTGTTGCCGAGCAGGATCGTGCCGAGCAGGCGCTCGGTCTGGCCGAGCAGCTTCGACGCCCGGGCGGCGCCGCGCCGCCCCTCGCGGACCAGGTGGCCGAGCCGGAAGCGGTTGAGCGCCATCATCGCCGTCTCGGAAATCGAGAAGAACGCCGACAGCAGGATCAGCAGCAGCAGCGCGAGCAACTGCAGCCAGAACGGGATGGTTTCCAAGCGCGGAATTCGTCGCTGGCGGACGGGGAGCTTCGGGACACCAAGCCTACCGGAATCCGCTCGCTGCGGCGCACCACGGCCGATTTCCCCTGTTGCACCGGGCCGGGCGTCCGGTGGTCTGCCGCGGCGAGGGCCGATCCGCGCTTACCCGGATTGTCGCCGCACCCGGGCCGTGTCCATAATCCGCGCTCGGAATGCCGGCATGGCGCCGACCCGTGCAACTCCCGATCGATGCCCGAACACGACTACATTCTCGAGACCAGGCGCCTCGTCAAGGAGTTCAAGGGCTTCGTCGCGGTCGATGACGTCAACCTTCGGGTGCGGCGCGGGCAGATCCATGCGTTGATCGGTCCGAACGGCGCCGGAAAGACCACGGTCTTCAACCTGCTCACCAAGTTCCTGATCCCCAGCGCCGGCCAGATCCTGTTCAATGGCCAGGACATCACCACCGAGAAGCCGGCGCAGGTCGCGCGACGCGGCATCGTGCGTTCGTTCCAGATCTCGGCGACGTTTCCGAATCTCACCGTGCTCGACAACGTCCGTGTCGGGCTGCAGCGCGCGCTCGGCACTTCGTTCCATTTCTGGAAGCCGGCGTCGTCGCTCGATGCGCTGAATGCTCGCGCGCTCGAGCTGCTCGACACCGTGGGGCTGCGCGAATTCGCCGGCTACGTGACGGTGGAGCTGCCCTACGGCCGCAAGCGGGCGCTGGAGATCGCCACGACGCTGGCCACCGGTCCCGAGCTGATGCTGCTCGACGAGCCCACGCAGGGCATGGGCCACGAAGACGTCGAGCGGGTGACGCAGCTCATCAGGAAGGTCTCGGCCAACCGCACGGTGCTGATGGTCGAGCACAACATGAACGTCGTCGCCGACATCGCCGACACGATCAGCGTGCTGCAGCGCGGGCAGGTGATCGCCGAAGGGCCGTACGAGGTGGTCTCGAGGAACCCGCAGGTGCTCGAGGCCTACATGGGCAGCGCCACCGAGGAGCTCAGGGGGGCGCATGGCCACTAGCGGCACCGAGTACCTGCGCATCACCGACCTGCACGCGTTCTACGGCGAATCGCACATCCTGCACGGCGTCGACCTCGCGGTGAATCGCGGCGAGGTCGTCACGCTGCTCGGGCGCAACGGCGCCGGGCGCACCACCACGCTGAAGTCGATCATGGGGCTCGTGGGCCGGCGCAGCGGCTCGGTCATGATCAACGGCGTCGAGGCGGTGAACCTGCCGCCGCACGCGATCGCGCGGCGCGGCATCGGCTACTGCCCCGAGGAGCGCGGCATTTTCGCGAGCCTGTCGTGCGAGGAGAATCTGATGCTGCCGCCGGAGGTAGCCTCCGGCGGCATGGGGCTCGACGAGATCTACGCGATGTTCCCCAACCTGAAGGAGCGGCGCGCCAGCCAGGGCACGCGACTCTCCGGCGGCGAGCAGCAGATGCTGGCGGTGGCGCGCATCCTGCGCACCGGCGCGAAGATGCTGCTGCTCGACGAGATCTCCGAGGGGCTGGCGCCGGTCATCGTGCAGACGCTGGCGCAGATGATCCGCATGCTGCGCGAGAGGGGTTTCACGATCGTGATGGTCGAGCAGAACTTCCGCTTCGCCGCGCCGCTGGCCGACCGGTTCTACGTGATGGAGCACGGGCGTGTCGTCGAGGGTTTCGACGCCGCGCAACTGCAGGAGAAGATGGGCATGCTGCACGAATACCTCGGGGTGTGAGCGCAGCAGCCCGGTCATCGATGTCCCGAACGCACGAGGAGGAAGGACCATGAAACTGAAGCTCTCGTCGCTGGTGGCCGCGCTGGCGCTGGCATTCGCCGGCGGCGCCGCGCAGGCGCAGATCTCCGGCAACGTCGTCAAGATCGGCGTGATGAACGACATGTCGGGCGTCTACGCCGATATCGGTGGACCCGGCTCGGTGGTGGCGGCGAAACTGGCGGTCGAGGATTTCCAGAAGACCTCGAAGGCCGGCCTGAAGATCGAGGTCGTCTCGGCCGACCACCAGAACAAGCCGGACGTGGGCTCGACGGTCGCGCGCCAGTGGTACGACACCGACGGTGTCGACGCGATCGCCGACGTCCCGACCTCATCGGTGGCGCTGGCCGTCAGCCAGGTCACGCGCGACAAGGGCAAGGCGTTCCTCGCCACCGGGCCGGCCACCGCCGACCTGACCGGCAAGGCCTGCTCGCCGAACACGGTGCACTGGCTCTACGACACCTGGATGCTGGCCAACGGCACCGGCAGCGCGATCGTCAAGACCGGCGGCGACACCTGGTTCTTCCTGACCGCCGATTACGCGTTCGGCCACGCGCTCGAGCGCGACACCGAGGCGGTGGTGCTGAAGAACGGCGGCAAGGTGCTCGGCAAGGTCCGTCACCCGCTCGCCACGGATCGGCCTGGCCAACGCCGGCGGCGACACGATCAACTCGATCAAGCAGGCCGCCGAGTTCGGCATCGTCAAGGGCGGCCAGAGCCTGGCCGGCCTGCTGGTGTTCCTCACCGACGTGCACGGGCTGGGCCTGCAGACCGCGCAGGGCCTGATCGTGACCGAGACCTTCTACTGGGACCTGAACGACCAGACGCGCGCCTGGTCCAAGCGCTTCGCGGCGGCCAACGGCGGCAAGTACCCGTCGATGGACCACGCCGGCGTCTACGCGGTGGTCCTGCACTACCTGAAGGCGGTCGAAGCGGCGAAGACCGACGACGGCACGAAGGTGGTGGCCAAGATGAAGGAACTGCCGACCGACGACCCGCTGTTCGGCAAGGGCACCGTCCGGCAGGACGGCCGCAAGATCCACCCGGCGTACCTGTTCGAGGTCAAGAAGCCCAGCGAGTCGAAAGGCCCGTACGACTACTACAAGCTGCGCGCGACGATCCCGGCCGACCAGGCGTTCCGGCCGCTGGCCGAGGGCGGCTGCCCGCTGGTGAAGTGACGCCGCGCTGAGGCAGACCGGCCCGAACCCTCCCGGCCGGGTGGCCGGGAGGGGCGTGCCTTCGCAAGTCACCGGACCGACGCCCGATGGAGATCTTCGGCATTCCGACGCAGGCGCTTTTCGGCCAGCTGCTGATCGGCCTGATCAACGGCTCGTTCTATGCGCTGCTTTCGCTCGGCCTGGCAGTGATCTTCGGGCTGCTGAACATCATCAACTTCACGCACGGCGCGCAGTACATGTTCGGCGCGTTCGTCGCATACCTGCTGCTGAACAGGCTCGGCGTCAGCTACTGGTGGGCGCTGCTCATCGCGCCGATCGTCGTCGGCGCCACCGGCATCGTCATCGAGCGGCTGATGCTGTCGAAGCTCTACAAGCTCGACCACCTGTACGGGCTGCTGCTCACCTTCGGCGTCGCACTGGTGATGGAGGGGCTGTTCCGCAACGAGTTCGGCTCGTCGGGGCTGCCCTACCCGAGCCCGCCGCAGCTCGCCGGGGGCCGGAACCTCGGCTTCATGTTCCTGCCCAACTACCGTGCATGGGTGATCGCCGTGTCGCTGGTGGTCTGCCTGGGCACCTGGTACGCGATCGAGCGCACGCGGCTCGGTGCCTACCTGCGCGCCGCCACCGAGAATCCGCAGCTGGTGCAGGCGTTCGGCATCAACGTGCCGCGGATGATCACGCTCACCTACGGCTTCGGCGTCGCGCTGGCCGCGTTCGCCGGCGTGATGGCGGCGCCGATCTACCAGGTCAGCCCGCAGATGGGGGCCAACCTGATCATCGTCGTGTTCGCGGTGGTGGTGATCGGCGGCATGGGCTCGATCCTCGGCTCGGTGCTCACCGGCTTCGGCCTCGGGCTGGTCGAGGGGCTGACGAAGGTGTTCTACCCCGAGGCGTCGAACACGGTGATCTTCGTGATCATGGCGATCGTTCTCCTGATCAAGCCGACTGGCCTGTTCGGCACGCAGAAATAGGACCGCGATGACCGGCGAGCCCTCTTCCGTCTCGGCGGGCGCCAGCGGTGACACCCGCCACCAGCGCGTCGCATTCGCGCTGATGATCGCGATTTTCGCGCTGTTGCCGCTGGTGGTGTATCCGGTGTTCGTGATGAAGGTGATGTGCTTCGCGCTGTTCGCATGCGCCTTCAACCTGCTGATCGGCTTCGGCGGCCTGCTGTCGTTCGGTCACGCGATGTTCCTCGGCACTGCGGGCTATGCGTCGGCGCACGCCGCCAAAGTCTGGGGGTTCAACCCGGAGCTGGCGATCGTCTTCGCCACCGGCTGCGCGGCGCTGCTGGGCGTGGCGACCGGGCTGCTGGCGATCCGCCGCCAGGGCATCTATTTCGCGATGATCACGCTCGCGCTCGCGCAGATGGTGTACTTTTTCTATCTGCAGACGCCGTTCACCGGCGGCGAGGACGGCATCCAGGCGGTACCGCGTGGCAGGCTGTTCGGCCTGTTCGACCTCGGCTCGGCCGGCACGATGTACCCGCTGGTGTTCGTCATCTTCGTCGGCGGGTTCCTGGTCATCTGGCGCGCAGTCAATTCGCCGTTCGGCCAGATCCTGAAGGCGATCCGCGAGAACGAGGCGCGCGCCACCTCGCTTGGCTACGACGTCGATCGCTACAAGCTGCTCGCCTACGTGCTGTCGGCCACGCTGTCGGGCCTGGCCGGCGCGACGAAGGCGCTCGTGTTCCAGCTCGCCTCGCTCACCGACGTCTACTGGACGATGTCGGGCGAGGTCGTGCTGATGACGCTGCTCGGCGGCATGGGCACGCTGTTCGGCCCGGTGGTCGGCGCAGCGATCATCATCACGATGCAGAACTATCTCGCGCAGATCGGCGCGTGGGTCACCGTCGTGCAGGGCGCGATCTTCGTCGTCTGCGTGATGGCCTTCCGGCGCGGCGTGGTGGGCGAGATCGCGCACTGGCTGCGCAAGCCGCTGTAACGTGCGGGCTGCCGACTGCCGCGACGCGCGCCTACGCCGGAAGGTGCGTCAGTCGACGATCGTCTGCGACTGCTCGCGCAGGTACAGTGGCAGGTACCAGAACGAGCCGATCGCCTTGCCGGTGGTGCCGCTCGCCTTCCAGCCTCCGAACGGCTGGTAGCCCGGCCAGGCGCCGGTCGTGGCGCCCTGCGGCCGGTTCACGTAGGTGACGCCGGCCTCGATCCGGTCGAGGAAGATGTCGATCTCCTCGCGCGCCCCGTAGAACCCCGCGGTGAGTCCGTAATCGGAGCGGTTCGCCTCGTCGATCGCCTCGTCGAGCGAGTCGACTTCGCTCAGCAGCAGCAGCGGCACGAAGTGCTCGTCGCGCCACAGCGCGTCGTCGCGCGGTGCGCTGCCCACCGTGGGAGCGACGAACCAGCCGCGCGCGAGCGCGCCTTCGTCGAGCGCGCGGCCGCCGGCGTCGACTCGCCCGACCCGGCGCAACCGCTCGACGCAGCGCAGGTAGCGGTCGCGCGCGCCGCGGTTGATCACCGGCCCCATCCAGTTGCGCCGCTCGGTCGGATCGCCGACCGCGATCGCCGTGGTGGCCGCCACCAGTCGCTCGCGCAGCGCCTGCGCGACCGGGCGCTCGACCAGCACGCGCGAGCAGGCCGAGCACTTCTGGCCCTGCAGCCCGAAGGCGGAACGCCAGATGCCGGTGACGGCGCGATCGAGGTCTGCGTGGCGGGTGACGATCGTCGCGTTCTTGCCGCCCATCTCGGCGATGCAGGGCCGCGGCCAGCGTCCCTGGGCGAAGCGGCGCAGGATGCCGATGCCGACCTCGTACGAACCGGTAAAGGTTGCGCCGGCCACGTCGGGATGCGCGACCAGCGCTTCGCCGACCGCCGCCCCGGGGCCGGTGACGAAGTTGATCACGCCGTCGGGCAGGCCGGCGTCGCGAAACGCCTCGAGCAGCAGCCAGCCGCTGAGCGAGGTGTCGCTCGCCACCTTGAACACCACGGTGTTCCCGGTGGCGAGCGCCGCGCCGATCGGCCCGCCAGCGAGCGCGAACGGAAAGTTGAACGGCGCGATCACGGCCCAGACGCCGTGGGGCCGCAGTTGCGTGCGGTTGCGGCTGACGAAGCCGGTGAGCGGATCGTTCGGCAGCTCGCGCCGGAAGCCGTCCGCGGCTTCCATCCGGTCGCAGTACCAGGAGACGAGTTCGGCGGTCTCCTGGACTTCGCCGAGCGACTCCATCCGGTTCTTTCCGATCTCGATTGCCATCGCGGCCGAGATCTCGTAGACGCGCTCCTCGATCAGCGCAGCGGCGCGGCGCAGCAGGGCGACACGCTCGGCCCACGGCGTGCGCGACCAGGACCGGCCGGCGTGCCGCGCTGCCGACACCGCCGCATCGACGTCGGCGGCGCTGCCCGACTGGAAGCGACCGATCACCAGGTCGGTGTCGATCGGTGAACGAACCTCGAAGCCGGAGGGCGTCGTACGCGGCTTGCCGTCGACGAACATCGGGTGTTCGCGGCCCAGCGACGGCCGCACCCGCGCGAGCGCGGCCTCGAAACGCTCGTGCATCACGGCCGGAGGATCGAACATCGTCGAGTAGGTGAGGCGGAACGAAGGCGCAGGATCGCTCATGTCGGTTCCCGTGGTGCATCGGCATCGCCAGGCAGGCGCCTACACTGTCTTGGCGCCCCAATCCATAAGACCGTCGGCTTAGGCCTATGGTCCAGGTGGCGTCTGCGCAATCTACCAGGCGCATGCTAAAAGGGTTCGATCCCGGCGACCAGCGGCGAGATCGTCCGCGCTACCGTCGAGCGGCACCTGTACGATCGGCCGGCCGATCCCGCGCGGCTCGCCGCGCGTCTCGACGAATGCCGGCCGCTCCCGGCGGCCGCCGCCGAGTCCGCCGAAGCCGCGGGAGGGCTCGCCGCGCAACGCGGGCTGCTCGAATTCGCGGCCTGCTGGCGCGGCGACTTCGCCGGCGCGCGCGAGCACGCCCGCCGCATCTGGCCCGGCGCACACGGCGGACAGCAGCCCGCGTGGCTCGATGCGCTCGCGACCTGGGCCTCTTGCGAGTGGGCGCTCGTGCAGGGCGACTGGCCTGCAGCCGAGGCGTCGGTGCGCAGGATGATCGAGGTGGCGCTGCTCGCCGAGCACGAACAGGTGGCGCGCACCGGCCACATGCTCGCCAGCGGCATTCTCGATGCGCAGGGCCGCAGCCGCGAGGCGCGGTCGTGCCGGCTCGAACGGCTGTCGCTCGAGGACCCGCTGACGGGGCTGCCGAACCGCCGCCACTTCGAGCGCGAGCTGGCGTCGCTGCTGCGCCCGGGGCAGCAACTCGCCGAACCGCTTTCGATCGCGCTGATCGACGTCGACCGGTTCAAGGAGATCAACGACCTGCATTCACACGTGCTTGGCGACCGCGTATTGAAGGCGCTCGCGGGCCTGATCGGGACACAGGTGCGCCAGGGCGGCCTGCCGGCACGGCTGGGCGGCGACGAGTTCGTGGTGCTGTTCCGGCGCGCCGGTGTCGGGGTCGCCGCTGCGGCGTGCGAGCGCCTGAAGGCGGCAGTGAGCCGATACCCCTGGCACGAGCTCGTCCCGGGCATGGCCGTCACCGTGAGCATCGGCCTGGCCGAGTCGACGGCCGGCGACACGATCGAATCGCTGCTCAGGCGCAGCGACGACGACATGTACCGGGCGAAGGCGAGCCGCGGCTGAATTCAGTCGCCCTGCAGGTCGCGCATGATCGCCTGCGCGCGCAGGATCACCGGCTTGTCGATCATCTTGCCGTCGACCGCCGCCGCGGCGCCGCCGGAAGCGGCGGCGGCCTCGAGCACGCGCTGCGCCCACGCGCGCTCGGTTTCGCTTGGCGCGAAGTGACGGTTGACGTCGGCCACCTGGCGGGGGTGGATGCACAGCTTGCCGCCGAAGCCCAGGCGGCGCGCGCGCAGCGCATCGTCGCGCAGTCGCGCCGCGTCGTCGATCGCGGTGCTCACGCCGTCGACCGGCGGCTGCAGTCCGGCCAGTCGCGAGGCGAGCACCAGTTGCGAGCGAAAGAAGATCAGCTCGTCTTCGAGCGCGTCGCGCATGCCGAGGTCGAGCTGGAAGTCGAGCGAGCCGAACACCAGCCGCTGCACGCCGGCGGCGCCGGCGATGGACGGCAGCGCGGCGAAGCCCGCGGCGCTCTCGACGAGCGGCAGCACCGCGATGGCGCCGGCTGCGCGCAGCACCGCGATGTCGTCGGCGCGCTCGGCCTTCGGAAGCATCACCGCGGCGACGCCGGGGCGTGCGCACAGCGCGAGGTCGTCACGGAACCAGTCGGTGTCGGCGCCGTTGATGCGCACGATCACCGCGCGCTCGGGCGCCACCCAGGCGGCCAGCGCTTCGCGCGCGCGGCTCTTGTCGGGCGCGGCTACTGCATCTTCGAGATCGACGACCACCGCATCGGCGCCGGCCGCCATGGCCTTGTCGAAGCGATCGGGACGCGAGCCCGGAACGAACAGCAGCGAGCGTGCGGCACGCGGCATGGTCAGGCCTGCCCGGCGAGAAAGCGTTCCACGCGGGGCGCATCGACGAGCGACCAGACGCGCGCGATCACCGCGCGCATTTCGGCCTCGCTCGCACCGCCCCGGTATTGCGCGAGCCGCAGAGCCTTGTCTTCCAGTTCGGCGCGCGTGAGCGTGTTGCCCGGGTCGCCCCGGGGTTCGTCGACGCGCGCCTGCAGCGTGCGCCCGTCGGCAGTCTGCACCTGCACCTTGCCGATCCAGCGCGCCGGATATGCGCGATCGACTTCCGGATCGAGCTCCATGCGCACTTTCTCGCGGAACGCGACCACCGCCGGATGCCTGTAGCCCGCGTCGAATTCGGCCAGTCCGGCGCGACCCTGCACGGCGATCAGCCCGAGCACCGTGCCCATCGAGAACTTCGCCTGGTGCACGGTCTGCGGATCGGTGACCGGACCGAGCACGTCGATCGCGCCCTGGTGCACCTGCGCGGTGACGCGCTTCACCGCGTCCGCCGCGAGGTGGTGCGTGCGCATCAGCTGTTGCAGGGCGTCGGCCGCCGGATGCGTGTGGCGGCACGACGCGTGGAACTTGAACGAAGTCTCGGCGAGCGCCCAGCGCGTGCCGAGCCGGTCGGTGAGCCGCTGCGGGTTCGCATCGCTGGACATGCCGGCAGCCATGCCCTGCGCGCCTTCGAGAATGCGCTGCGCGCCGGTGAAGCCGTCGTATGCGAGATATGCCGCTGCGAGCCCGGCGGCGGCGGCGTGGGCGGTGTGCAACTGCTTCGAGTCGGCCGCGTCGCGCAGGAACTCCCACAGGCCGGCGCCTTGCGTGCCGGCCGAGCCGAACGCGTGCAGCATCTGTTGCGGCGTCAGCCGCAGCAGGCTGCCGACGGCGGCCGCCGCGGCCAGCGCGCCGGCGGTGCCGGTGGTGTGGAACACGCGGTAGTGCGAGCGCCCGAGGAATTCGCCGACGCGGATGCCGACCTCGTAGCCGGCGACGCCGGCCAGCAGCAGGTCGCGGCCGGAGCGGCCGAGCGCCTGCGCGACCGCCAGCGCCGGCGGGAACACCACCGCGGCCGGATGGAACACCGAGCCGTTGTGCACGTCGTCCTGCTCGGCGAAGTGCGAGGCCGCGGCGTTGGCCATCGCAGCGACCAGCGGGCTGCTCGCGCGCCGATGGATCAGGATCTCGCTCGGCCCGTCCGCCGGCCCCATCGCCTCGGCGAAGCGCGCGATCGTCTCGACCGGCCGCGCGTCCTTGCCGGCCAGCGCCGAGCCGAACCAGTCGAGGAACAGGTCTTCGGCGCGCCGCACGACCGGCCCGGGAATCGATTCGAAGGTCAGCGTGGCCGCGAACTCGGCCAGCGTACGACCCGGATGGGTGTCGCTCATCGGCTTGCCTCAGATGACGCGGTCGCGGCGGAACTGCGCGATCCGCGCAGCATCGTAGCCGAGCTCGGCGAGCAGCGACTCGCTGTGCTGGCCCAGCGCCGGTATCGCGTCCATCCGCGCCTCGGCCATGCCGGGCGGCAGCAGCGCGGGCAGCGCGCCGGCGGGACTGTCGACCGTGGTCCAGCGGCCGCGCGCCTTCAGTTGCGGATGGGCCCAGACCTCGGGCATGCCGTTGACCTGCGCGTTGGCGATCTGCGCCTCGTCGAGCAGCGCCACCAGCTGGGCGGCATCGAGCCGGGCAAACCGCGCGACGATGATCGCGCGCAGCGCCTCGCGGTTGGCCACGCGGCGCGAATTCGCGCTGAAGCGCTCGTCGGTCGCGAGTTCCGGCTCGCCGAGCACCTTCGTGCAGAAGACCTGCCATTCGCGCTCGTTCTGCAGGCCGAGCATCACGCTGCGGCCGTCGCCGGTGGGGAACGGCCCGTACGGGTAGATCGTGGCGTGCGCGGCCCCGGCGCGCGGCGGCGGCGCGGCCCCCTCGAACGCGTAGTACATCGGAAAGCCCATCCACTCGACCATGCTCTCGAGCATCGAGACGTCGATGCGCCGGCCGTGTCCGCTGCGTCCGCGCTCGATCAGCGCGGCGAGAATGTTGCTGTACGCGTACATGCCGGCCGCGATGTCGGCGATCGAGCAGCCGGCCTTCGCCATGTCGTCGGGCGTGCCGGTCACCGACAGGAAGCCCGATTCGCTCTGGATCAGCAGGTCGTAGGCCTTCTTGTCGCGATAGGGGCCGTCCGAACCGTAGCCGGAGATGTCGCAGACGATCAGGCCCGGGTGCTTCGGCGCGAGCGTCTCGTACGACAGGCCCAGGCGCGCGGCTGCGCCCGGCGCGAGGTTCTGCACCAGCACGTCGGCGCGGCCGAGCAGCCGCGCGAGGATCTCCGGCGCCTGCGCGTGCTTCAGGTCGAGCGTGAGGCTCTGCTTCGAGCGGTTGGTCCAGACGAAGTGCGAGGCCTGGCCGGCGACCCGTTCGTCGTAGGCGCGCGCGAAGTCGCCGACGCCTGGGCGCTCGATCTTGACCACGCGCGCGCCGTTGTCGGCGAGCTGGCGCGTGCAGAACGGCGCGGCGATCGCGTGCTCGAGCGTGACGACCGTGATTCCGTCGAGCGCGCCCATCAGAACGACCTCGGCAGGCCGAGCACGTGCTCGGCGACGTAGGAGAGGATCAGGTTGGTCGAGATCGGGGCCACCTGGTAGAGGCGCGTCTCGCGGAACTTGCGCTCGACGTCGTACTCGTGCGCGAAGCCGAAGCCGCCGTGGAACTGGATGCAGGCGTTGGCCGCTTCCCACGAGGCCTTTGCGGCCAGGTACTTGGCCATGTTGGCCTGTGCGCCGCAGGGCTCGTGCGCGTCGAAGCGCCGGCACGCCTCCCAGCGCATCAGGTTGGCCGCCTCGACCTCGATGAACGACTCGGCGATGGGAAACTGCACGCCCTGGTTCTGGCCGATCGGGCGGCCGAAGACGATGCGCTCGTTGGCGTACTTCGTGACCCGGTCGACGAACCAGTAGCCGTCGCCGATGCACTCGGCGGCGATCAGGGTGCGCTCGGCGTTCAGGCCGTCGAGAATGTAGCGGAACCCCTTGCCTTCCTCGCCGATCAGGTTCTCGGCCGGGATCTCGAGATTCTCGAAGAACAGCTCGTTGGTCTCGTGGTTGACCATGTTCGCGATCGGGCGCACGGTGAGCCCCGACCGCTCGGCCGCGCGCAGGTCGACCATGAAGATCGACATGCCCTCCGACTTCTTCTTCACTTCGGCCAGCGGCGTGGTGCGCGCGAGCAGGATCATCCAGTCGGAGTGCTGCACGCGCGAGATCCAGACCTTCTGCCCGTTGACCACGTAGCGGTCGCCTTTCCTCACCGCGGTGGTCCTGATCTTCGTCGTGTCGGTGCCGGTGGTGGGCTCGGTGACGCCCATCGACTGCAGCCGCCATTGGCCGCTGGCGATCTTCGGGAGGTAGGTGCGCTTCTGCTCCTCCGAGCCGTGGCGCAGCAGCGTGCCCATGTTGTACATCTGCCCGTGCAGTGCGCCCGAGTTGCCGCCCGCGCGGTTGATCTCCTCCATGATCACCGACGCCTCGGTCAGGCCCAGTCCCGCACCGCCGTATTCCTGCGGAATCAGCGCGGCCATCCAGCCGGCCTTCGTCAGCGCGTCGACGAATGCTTCGGGGTAGGCGCGCTCGGCGTCGACCTGCCGGTGATACTCGTCGGGAAACTGGCGGCACAGATCGCGCACGCCGTCGCGGATGTCCTGGTGCGAGTGGTCGGAGCTGGAGATCATCGGAAGTGTCCGTGGGGAAGGGGTCCGGTTCGCACCCGCCGGTCAGGGCAGCCAGGCGGTCGCTTCCATCGCGAGGAAGCCTTCGTGGTCGCGCGCCCACAACTGCACCGCGCGATCGCCGTCGGGCCGGCCGCAGACCGTGAAGCGGTGGATGTCGAACAGCGGGCGCACCGCCCTGAACTCGAAGCGGCGCACGCGCGTGCGCGGCAACTCGCGGCGCAGCAGGTCGAGCAGCAGCGTCGCGATCAGCGGACCGTGCACGACCAGGCCGGGATAGCCCTCGACCCCGGTCGCGTAGCTGCGGTCGTAGTGGATCCGGTGGCCGTTGAAGGTGAGCGCCGAATAGCGAAACAGCAGCACGGGGTCGGGCACGATCTCGCGCGCGAACGCGGCCCCGGCGGGAGCCGGGCGCGGTTCGGGCGCCGCAACGCCGGGCGCGGGATCGTCGCGATAGACGATGTCGTGCTCTTCGGTGATCGCCGGCCCGCGCGCGTCGGCGATCTCGTGGCGCACGACGACGAACACCAGCGAGCCGCTGCGTCCCGCCTTGCCGCGCACGTCGGCGATGCGCGACTCGCGCGTGATCTCGTCGCCCACGCGCAGCGGGCGATGGAACTCGAGCCGCCCGCCCGCCCACATGCGCCGCGGCAGCGGCACCGGTGGCAGGAAGCCGCCGCGCTTCGGGTGACCGTCGGCGCCGATCCCGCTTTGCCGGACGAGCGGTGCGAAGTACATCCAGTGCCACAGCGGCGACAACTCGGTGCCGGGCAGAGGCTCGGGGTCGTCGCGGTCGAGCGTGGCCGACAGTGCCGCCACCGGCGTGGCGGTGACCACGTCGGAGCGCCGCTCGGTGCGGCCGATCCATTGCTGCAGCGATTCGATGTCCATGTCCGGGGCCCGGGGCGCGGTGCGCGGTGCGCGCCGCGAAAGAGCAGAGCTTGCGCGAAACCGCGGCCACGGACAACCCGCTCTTCGGGAAGGCCGCCTTCGGCGGCGCACAAGACGCGCCCGCGATGACGCACCCGCACCGGGGCCAGGCCAGACCCGGTTTGCCGCGACCGCGGCACGCGTCTATAGTTCGCCCGTTCGTGGCGGTTGCGCATCGGGGGCAATCCCGATGGCCGACCGGGCCGGGAACCGCCACTATCGGTCAGGTCAAGGTCAATAAGGAGCAGAAAGAATGCGATTCATCGGAGCCATCCTGGCGGGCGCGGCCGCGCTCGCGATCTCGGGCGCGGCGCTCGCGCAGCAGCCGATCGTCGTCAAGTTCAGCCACGTGGTGGCCGAAGCCACGCCGAAGGGCCAGGGCGCCCTGAAGTTCAAGGAAGTCGCCGAGAAGCTGCTGCCGGGCAAGGTGCAGGTGCAGGTGTTCCCGAACTCGCAGCTGTTCGGTGACGCGAAGGAGCTCGAAGCGGTGCTTCTGGGCGACGTGCAGTTCATCGCGCCGTCGCTCTCGAAGTTCGACCGCTACACGAAGAAGCTCCAGATCTTCGACCTGCCGTTCCTGTTCGACGACATCGCGGCGGTCGATCGCTTCCAGCAGAGCCCGGCCGGCAAGGCGCTGCTCGACTCGATGAAGAGCCGCGGCCTGCAGGGGCTGGCTTACTGGCACAACGGGATGAAGCAGTTGTCGACCAATCGCGACAAGCTCACCCGGCCCGAAGACGTCAAGGGCCTGAAGTTCCGCATCCAGGCTTCCGACGTGCTCGAGGCGCAGTTCCGCGCGCTTGGGGCCAACCCGCAGAAGATGGCCTTCGCCGAGGTCTACCAGGCGCTGCAGACCGGCGTGGTCGACGGTCAGGAGAATACCTGGTCGAACATCTATTCGCAGAAGTTCCACGAGGTGCAGAAGACCATCGCGGTCACCAACCACGGCGTGATCGACTACATGGTGGTCACCAACGCCAAGTGGTGGGACGGGCTGCCGGCCGACATCCGCAAGGGCCTGCGGCAGGCGATGGACGAAGCCACCGCCTTCTCGAACAAGCTGGCCAACGAGCTCAACGAGCGCGATCGCAAGCGCATCGAGGAGGCCGGCAAGGCGAAGATCCAGCCGCTGTCGAAGGACGACGTGGCCGCCTGGCGCAAGGCGATGGAGCCCGTCTGGGCCAAGTTCGAGAGCGACATCGGCAAGGACCTGATCGACGCGGCGCTGAAGTCGAACCAGTGAGCGCGCGAACGCCCTGCGGGCAGCGCGCGACGGAACGCCTTACGTGAAGACCGGCTGGGTCGGACGGATCGAGGAGGGCCTCGTCGCCCTCCTCATTTCGTTGATGACGCTGATCACCTTCATGCAGGTGGTCGCGCGCTACGTCTTCAACTACAGCTTCGTCTGGGCGCTCGAACTCACCACTTTCCTGTTCGGCGGGCTGATCTTCATCGGCATCTCGTACGGCGTGCGCGTGGGCGCGCACATCGGCGTCGACGTGCTGGTGAAGTCGCTGAAGCCGGGCGCCGCCCGGGCCGTCACCGTGGTTGCCACGGTGCTGTGCATGGTCTACGCCGCGATCGTCTTCGTCGGCGGCTGGGCTTACGTCGGCAAGATCCACGACATCGGCATCCTGGCCCAGGACCTGCCGATTCCGGCGTGGGCGCCGCGGGTGGTGCTGCCGCTGGGCTTCGCGCTGCTGTTCTTCCGCTTCGGACAGGTGCTCGTGCGCACGCTCAGGGGCAAGCAGACGGCGCTGCTGGCCGACGAGGCCGAGGAGGCCCTGAAGCTGCGCGCCGATGACTCGGGCGACGCGCCGCGGGAGCGCGAATGACTACCGCGGCGCTGTTCGTGATGCTGTTCGTGTTCATGTTCATGGGCATGCCGGTGGCGGTCGCGCTCGGGCTGTCCTCGCTGCTCACGATCCTGGTGTTCGGCCACGACTCGCTCGCGTCGCTGGCGCTCAAGCTCTACGAGACCTCCGAGCACTTCACGCTGCTGGCGATTCCGTTCTTCATTCTCGGCGGCGTGTTCATGACCACCGGGGGCGTGGCCAAGCGGATGATCCGCTTCGCGATCGCCTGCGTGGGCCACTTCCACGGCGGCCTCGCGATGGCCTCGGTGCTGGCCTGCATGCTGTTCGCCGCGGTGTCGGGCTCCTCGCCGGCCACCGTGGTCGCAGTCGGCTCGATCGTGATCGCCGGCATGGTGCGCGCCGGCTATCCGCAGTCGTTCGCCGCCGGCGTGGTCTGCAACGCCGGCACGCTCGGCATCCTGATTCCGCCGTCGATCGTGATGGTCGTCTACGGCGCCGCCACCGAAACCTCGGTGGGCAAATTGTTCATGGCGGGCATCGTCCCGGGCATGCTGCTCGGCCTGCTGCTGATGCTGGCGATCTACATCCTCGCCCGGGTGCGCAACCTGCCGCGCCAGCCGAGCCCCACGCTGCGCGAAATCGTCGACTCCGGTCGCGATTCGCTGTGGGGCCTGCTGCTGGTCGTGATCATCCTCGGCGGCATCTACGGCGGCGTGTTCACGCCCACCGAGGCGGCCGCGGTTGCGGCGGTCTACGCGTTCGTGGTGGCGTTGTTCGTCTACCGCGACATCGGCTGGCCCCAGGTGCCGGCGATGCTGGTCGACGCGTCGAAGATCACGGTGATGCTGATGTTCATCATCGCCAATGCGCTGCTGTTCGCGCACGTGCTCACCACCGAGCGCATTCCGCAGATCATCGCCGAGCACATCGTCGCCTGGGGGATGCCGGCCTGGGCCTTCCTGGTCGTGGTGAACGTCCTGCTGCTGGTCGCGGGGATGTTCATGGAGCCGACCGGCATCATCCTCATCATGGCGCCGATCCTGTTCCCGATCGCGATGCAACTCGGCATCGACCCGGTGCACCTGGGCGTGATCATGGTGGTGAACCTGGAGATCGGCATGGTCACGCCGCCGGTCGGACTGAACCTGTTCGTCACGGTCGGCATCACCAACATGTCGATCGGCGAGGTGATCCGTGCGGCGCTGCCGTGGCTGTCGATCCTGCTCGCCTTCCTGATCATCGTGACCTACGTGCCGGAGATCACGCTGTTCCTGCCGAACCTGCTGCAATAGGCCGGCGGGCTCAATCGGCAGGAGCGGGTCGAACGATCGCGGCGCGGCGCGCCCGCAGGGCAGCAACGATCATCAGCAGCGTGCACGCGCCGAGCAGGGCTATCAGCCCGGGCCAGCCGCCGGCGCTCCAGGCCTTGCCGGCCGCCGTGCCGATCACGCTCGCCCCGAGGTAATAGCCGAACAGGTACAGGGCAGCCGCGAGCGCCGGGCGCTCGGGCGCGCGCCGCGATACCCAGCCGCTGGCCAGCGCGTGGGCGGCGAAGAAGCCGAAAGTGCTCACCGCGACGCCCGCCACGATCGCGCCGAGCGGGGCCGCGAGCGTGATCGCGAGCCCCGCGGCCAGCAGCCCCAGCATGATCCACAGCACGTTGCGCCGGCCGTGCCGATCGGCCAGGCGCCCGGCGAGCGCCGAGGCGGCGCTGCCCAGCAGGTAGAGCAGGTAGATGGTACCGATGGCCGACTGCCCCAGCCGGTAGGGCGCTTCGATCAGGCGATAGGCAAGGTAGTTGTACAGCGCGATGAACGTGCCCATCAGCAGGAAGCCGATCAGGAACAACCACGGCAGGCCGGGATCGGCCAGCATGACGCGGGCGTCGCGCAGGATGCGCCCGAGCGCCACGTCGCGCGCGTGGAAATGGCGCGAGGCGGGCAGGCGGCGCCAGAACAGCACTGCGGCCACGACTCCGAGGACCCCGAGCAGCCCCAGCGCGAGGCGCCAGGATTGCTCCTCGGTGACGAGCGCGGCCAGGAAGCGTCCGCTCATGCCGCCCAGCGCGTTGCCTCCGATGTAAAGACCCATCGCACGGCCCTGCGCGCCAGGGGCGATCTCCTCGGCGAGATAGGCCATGGCGGCGGCGGGCAATCCGGCGATCGCGACGCCGAGCAGCGCACGCAGCACCAGCAACTGCGCGAAATCGGCCACGAAGGCGGATGCGGTGCAGACGATGGCCGCCGCGGCAATGGAGAGCTTCATCAGGCGCTCGCGCCCGTAGCGATCGGACAGCAGGCTGGCCGGGATCAGCGCCAGCGCCAGCCCGGCGGTGCCCGCCGAGACCGCCAGGCTGGCCGCTGCCGGATCGAGCGAGAACTCGGCCGACAGCAGCGGCAGCAGCGGCTGCGTGCCGTAGAGCATCGCGAAGCTGGCGAAGCCCCCGAAGAACATCGCGACGTTGACGTGCCGAAAGGCCGGCGAGCCTGCGACGAGGCGTTGGTTCGGCATGGTCGCGGTGCTCGGGGCTCGGGCGGGGCGCGCGGCGATCGTACAGGTGCCCGGGTATGCCTGTGGCGGCTGCGGAATCCTGGTCGGGGTGAGAGGATTCGAACCTCCGGCCTCTACGTCCCGAACGTAGCGCTCTACCAGGCTAAGCTACACCCCGAATCGTGCGCTCCCGGAACGGAAGCGGCTGATGCTCCCCGAACTGGACGACGCGCCGGCCAGGTCGGGATTGCCGGGCATCGTGAGCAGACCTAACGGTCGCGCTCGATCGAGTAAGTCGTCAAGTATAGCAGCGCGTCGCGGCACGCGGAAGCCGATCCGTCGGGCAGCAGCGTGGCGAGGGTGGCCCGCGCGGCGGCGGCCTCGGCGGCGGCGCGCTCGCGCGTGTAGTCGAGAGCGCCGGTGCGAGCGATCGCTGCCATGATCGCGTCGAAGTCGGCGGTCGAGCCCTGCTCGACCGCGTGGCGTACCAGCGAGCGCTCGGTCTCGTCGCCGCGCAGCATCACGTGGATCAGCGGCAGTGTCGGCTTGCCTTCGCGCAGGTCGTCGCCGACGTTCTTGCCGATGTCGCCGGTCACTCCCGAGTAGTCGAGCACGTCGTCGATCAACTGGAAGGCGGTTCCGAGCCGGCGCCCGTATTCGGCTGCCGCCGCCTCGACCCCGGGTGCGGCGTCGCACAGGATCGCGCCCAGGCGCGCCGCCGCCTCGAACAGCCGCGCGGTCTTGTAGCGGATCACCTGCATGTAGCGCGCCTCGTCGGTGTCGGGGTCGTTGCAGTTGATCAACTGCAGCACCTCGCCCTCGGCGATCGTGTTCGTGGCGTCGGCGAGCACTTCCATGACCCGCATGTTGTCGACCTCGACCATCATCTGGAAGGCGCGCGAGTAGAGGAAGTCGCCCACCAGCACCGACGCGGGGTTGCCGAAGGCGGCATTGGCGGTCTGGCGGCCGCGGCGCAACGCCGATTCGTCGACCACGTCGTCGTGCAGCAGCGTGGCGGTGTGGATGAATTCGACCACTGCCGCCAGTAGATAGTGATTGCTCGCTCCTTTGTAACCCAGCGCCCGTGCGAAGAGCAGCAGCAGCAGCGGGCGCATGCGCTTGCCGCCCGCGCCGATGATGTAGTCGGCGATGCTGTTGATCAGCGCCACCTCCGAGCCGAGACGCTGGCGGATCACGCGGTCGGTTTCGGCGAGGTCCGAGGCCAGGATCGGGAAGAGTTCGGAGGGTTTCATGGAGCAGCCATATGCAGTCGGCAATTATAGTCGGCTGCACCGTGTTTTGACGGAGGCGCTCCGATGCAGGATAATCCAAGGTTTTCCGTTCTCGGGACGAGCGTTCTCAGAACATATTTCGAGAGGTTCCCATGTACGCGGTCATAAAAACCGGCGGCAAGCAGTACAGGGTTGCGGCCGGCGACAAGATCAGGGTAGAACAGATGCCGGCGGACATCGGAGCTGAAATCACGATCGACCAGGTACTGGCGGTCGGCGCGGGCGACCAGCTTTCGGTCGGCACGCCGCTGGTGTCCGGGGCGACGGTTTCGGCGACGGTGCTCTCCCACGGGCGGCACGACAAGGTGCGCATTTTCAAGATGCGCCGCCGCAAGCACTATCGCAAACAGCAGGGTCATCGGCAGAACTTCACCGAGCTGTTCGTGAGCCGCATCGCCTCGGCGATCGGCGAGACGGCGGCCGAAGTGCCGACGATCGTCCCCCCGGCAGCCGAGGCCGCGCCCGGCGCCGAAGCTTGAGGAGTCGGCAACATGGCACAGAAGAAGGGCGGCGGCTCGACGCGCAACGGCCGCGACTCGCAACCGAAGATGCTCGGCGTCAAGGCGTATGGTGGCCAGACGGTGAGCGCCGGCTCGATCATCGTGCGGCAGCGCGGCACGCGCTTTCATCCCGGCGTGAACGTCGGCCTGGGCAAGGACCACACCCTGTTCGCGCTGGTCGACGGCCGGGTGAGGTTCGCGGTCAAGGGCCCGCGCAACCGCAGCACGGTCAGCATCGACCCGCTGCAGTGACGCAGCCCGCGGCGCCGCAGGAAGCCCCGCCGCGCGGGGCTTTTTTGTCGGCGCGCGCGGCGGCCGATCGCAGGGCACCACGATGAAGTTCATCGACGAGGCGTACATCGAGGTCACCGCCGGCAACGGGGGCAGCGGCGTCGTGTCGTTCCGGCGCGAGAAATTCGTTCCCAGGGGCGGCCCCGACGGCGGCGACGGCGGCCGCGGCGGCAGCATCCGGGCGGTGGCCGACCGCAATGTCAACACGCTCGTCGACTATCGTTTCCAGCGCAGGTTCGTCGCGAAGAACGGCGAGCGCGGGCGCGGCTCCGATCAGTACGGCGCGGCGGCCGACGACATCGTGCTGCGCGTGCCGGTGGGCACGCAGATCCACGACGAAGACACCGGCGAGTTGATCGCCGACCTCACGCGGCACGAACAGGAGGCGCTGCTCGCCCGCGGCGGCGAGGGGGGGCTGGGCAACATCCGCTTCAAGTCGAGCACGAATCGCGCGCCGCGCCAGTGCACGCCGGGCAGGGAGGGCGAGCACCGTCGGCTGCGGCTCGAACTGAAGGTGCTGGCCGACGTCGGCCTGCTCGGCCTGCCCAACGCGGGCAAGTCGACTTTCATTGCGGCGGTGAGCAACGCGCGCCCGAAGATCGCCGACTATCCGTTCACCACGCTGCATCCGAACCTCGGCGTGGTGCGGGTCGGCGCGGGCAAGAGCTTCGTGGTGGCCGACATTCCCGGGCTGATCGAGGGTGCGGCCGAGGGCGCCGGACTCGGGCACCAGTTCCTGAGGCACCTGCAGCGCACGCGGCTGCTGCTGCACCTGGTCGACCTGATGCCGTTCGATCCCGAAGCCGACCCGGTGCGCGACGCGCGCGCGATCGTGCGCGAACTGCGCAAGTACGACACCGCGCTGGCCGAAAAGCCGCGCTGGCTGGTGCTGAACAAGATCGACATGATTTCCGCCGAAGAGCGCGAGGCGCGCATTGCCGACTTCGTGAAGCGCTACCGCGGACGCGGCCGCCATGCGATGCCGGTCGAGCGCGTGTTCGCGATCTCGGCGCTCACGCGCGAGGGTTGCGAACCCTTGTGCCTGTCGATCAACGAGTACCTCGAGTCGATCCGGGAGCCCGAGCCATCGGCGATCGACGTGCGCTTCGAGCCTGCGCCCGACCCCGGATCCCACGGGCCGCGGGGCGAGCGCGGCGGCGACGCACCGGGCGAGGCTGCGCATGGCTGAGCGTCCCGCGGCTGCTCTCGCGGAGGTTTCTGCGGCCGATGCCGTCGCGCCGCTGCTCGAAGGTCGCCGCATCGTCGTGAAGGTGGGATCGAGCCTCGTCACCAACGAAGGGCGCGGCCTCGACGAGCGGGCGATCTCCGAATGGGGCGCGCAGATCGCCGAGTTGCGCGCGCTCGGCAAGGAAGTCGTGATGGTCTCGTCGGGCGCGGTGGCCGAGGGCATGAAGCGCCTGGGTTGGGCAAAGCGGCCGAAGGCAATGCACGAATTGCAGGCTGCCGCGGCGGTCGGGCAGATGGGGCTCGCGCAGGTGTACGAGACCTGCTTTCGCGCGCACGGGCTGGGTACCGCGCAGGTGCTGCTCACGCACGAAGACCTGGCCGATCGCAAGCGTTATCTGAACGCTCGCTCGACGCTGCTCGCGCTGCTTGCACTCGGCGTGGTGCCGATCATCAACGAGAACGACACCGTGGTCACCGACGAGATCAAGTTCGGCGACAACGACACGCTGGGCGCGCTGGTGGCCAACCTGATCGACGCCGACGCGCTGGTGATCCTCACCGACCAGAGCGGGCTGTTCACCGCCGACCCGCGGCGCGACCCGCAGGCCCGGATGCTCGAGCGCGTCGTGGCCGGCGATCCGGCGCTCGAAGCGATGGCGGGCGGCGTGGGCTCGTCGATCGGAAGCGGGGGCATGATCACCAAGGTGCTCGCGGCCAGGCGCGCCGCCAGAAGCGGGGCCCACACGGTGGTGGCGTCCGGGCGCGAGGCGCGGGTGCTGGTGCGACTGGCGCGCGGCGAATCGATCGGCACGCAATTCATCGCGCAGACACCGCGGATGGCGGCGCGCAAGCAGTGGCTTGCCGACCAGTTGCAGTTGCGCGGTTCGGTGCGCCTCGATGCCGGTGCGGCGCGCGCGCTGGTGGCCGGCGGGCGCAGCCTGCTGCCGATCGGCGTGACCGGGGTCAGCGGCGAGTTCGAGCGCGGCGAGGCGGTCGCGATTCGCGACCCCGAAGGCCGCGAGATCGCCCGCGGGCTGATCAACTACTCGAGCTCGGAGACCCGGCTCATCATGCGCCGCCCCTCGTCCGAGATCGAGTCGATCCTCGGCTTCATCGAAGAACCCGAACTCGTGCACAGGGACAATCTGGTCCTGCGTTAGCAGGACCAGGTTGCGGCGCAGGCTGACCTGACGCGCAGCGGCAGGTCAAGCCCGCGAAGCGGGCGGCCGAAGCCACAAACGCGCGAACCGCTAGCGCAGGACCAGATTGCGGCGCAGGCTGACCTGACGCGCAGCGGCAGGTCAAGCCCGCGAAGCGGGCGGCCGAAGCCACAATCGCGCGAAGCGCTAGCGCAAGACCAGGTTGCGGCGCAGGCTGACCTGGCGCGCAGCGGCAGGTCAAGCCCGCGAAGCGGGCGGCCGAAGCCACAATCGCGCGAAGCGCTAGCGCAAGACCAGGTTGCGGCGCAGGCTGACCTGACGCGCAGCGGCTAGCCTGCCGCTGCAGCCTCCTGCTCGACTCTCTCGCCCACTTCGTCATACATCTCGCCGATCGCCTCGGCCTCCTCGACCGACACCACGCGCCGGTTCTCGCAAAAGAACCTCAGGCCGCTGCGGTTCTGCGCGTACAGGCGCCTGGCTGCGGCGAGCGCGGCCGATGGATCGAGAATCGCGGTCAGTGAAAAGACTTCGGTACCCGCCTCGTCGGCGCCCGGCATCTGGGCCTGCATCGTCTCCATTGCACGTCTCCTGTCGGATCGACGCAGCCAGACTAGGCGTGCGCTGCGGCGGACAGAGGCGGCCACCACCCGGACGCCACCTGTCACGGGACGAACGTCGGTCTGGAGCCGCCAGGATGTTGCGCGTGAGCCACGACCTCATTCGCGACGGGGCGGTTCCGCCGACTGTCGGGCCGCGATCCGGAGGTAGATCGCGAGATTGACTGCGACGACGAGTACGCCGAGCCAGCGCTGTGCCTGCACAGTGAGGCCGGCGGGATAGACGATCGGGATCAGGTAGTGCTCGACGAACCCGCCTGCGTAGCCCGAGGCGCCCGCGAGCCTGCGGAGATGGTTTTCGAGCGGCGTGAGCGGACAGATGGCACCGCCGAATTCGAGCCAGGCGGCCCACGCTGCGGCCGGCAGGTGCAGCCACGCGATTCGCGGCCGCCGGGCGACCAGCAGCCCGCCGAGCATCACGAACGCGACGAACGCGAGGTGCACCAGCAGCACTGCGTCGGCAGCGAGTCGGGCGCCCATCGCGTGCCCGTTCAGCTCAGCGGCAGGAAGTCGTAGCCGCTGCCGCGCCGGACGATGCGGCCGAGGCCCGGCGCCGGCAGGTGGTAGCCGCCGACGATCCAGTCGCCGGCGGCGGCAGCTTCGAGCAGGCGGTGCCGGGTCTGCCGCGCGGCTTCGGCGTCCATGTCGAAGCGCACCGCCCAGTCGGGATTGCGCACGAACAGCGCGGCGATGTTGGTCAGGTCGCCCAGGTAGGCGAAGGTCTGCTCCTGCGAGGTGATCGAGAACGCGGTGTGGCCCGGCGTGTGCCCGTAGGCGGCGATCGAGCGGATGCCGGCGACGGGTTCGCCACCGGGCTGGAAGCGCACGACGCTGTCGGCGATCGGCGCGAAGACGCGGCGCACCGCGTCGCCGCTCGGGGCGCCGGGCGCCGCGGCGCGCCGCGCGTCATCGGTCCAGAAATCCCACTCGGGCGCGGGCACCATCAGCCGCGCAGCCGGGAAGGCGAGCGCTCCGTCGCGGTCGCGCAGGCCGTTGATGTGGTCGCCGTGGAAATGCGAGATCAGCACGGTGTCGATCGACCGGGGGTCGATGCCCGCGGCACCCAGATTCGCGAGCAGCCGGCCCGCGGTGGGTGCTCCGAACTGCCCGTTGCCGGCGTCCATCAGCACCCGCCTGCCGTCGTGCTCGACGACGAACGCGGTGAACGGGATCGTGAGCCGGTCGGTGGGCAAGCCGGCGTCTCGCAGCGCCTGCTGCACCTGGGGCAGCGTCGCGTTGCGCACGAAGCCCTCGGCGAGCGGCGAACTCGCCGTGCCGTCGCTCACCGCGGTGATCGTCGCTGCGCCGATGCGCGCGCGAAACGCTCCCGGTGCGACCGAACTCGCCACCGGCGCGGGCGATCGGAGAGCGACGCAGCCTGCGCCCATCGGCAGCACCGCCGCCGCTGCCAGGCCCAAGCCGGTCCGGATGAACTGACGTCGCGACGAGGCCATGCCGGTCTCCCTGTGCGCAGGAGAACATTGTCGGCGATCGCGGCGCACGTCGCATCCCCTCGATGCGCAACGGGGTGTGCGAAATCGGTGACAATCGTCACCAGCAAAACCACGCAAGGGTCGACGATGGCCGGGCAGTCCTTCCACGGCGTTTTTCCCTATCTCGTGTCGCCCGTCGACGAGGCCGGCAAGGTCAGGAGCGAAGTGCTCGCGCGCCTGTGCGACGACCTGATCGCCGCCGGGGTGCACGGCCTCGCGCCGCTCGGCTCGACCGGAGAGTTCGCCTACCTCGACTGGGAGCAGCAGCAGCGCCTGGTCGAGGTGGTGATCGAGGCGGCCAACGGCCGCGTGCCGGTGGTGGCGGGGGTGGCCTCGACCACGATCGCGCAGGCGCAGTCGCGCGCGCGCACCTTCGAGCGGATGGGCGCCGCCGGCATCCTGGCGATCCTCGAAGCGTATTTCCCGATCGACGACGACGGCGTGTACGCCTACTTCGAAGCGATCGGTAAGGCGGTGGACCTGCCGGTCGTGCTGTACACGAACCCGAACTTCCAGCGCTCCGACCTCAGCCTGCCGGTGATCGAGCGGCTGAGCCGGGTGCCCAACATCCGCTACATCAAGGACGCTTCGTCGAACACCGGCCGGCTGCTGTCGATCATCAACCGCGTCGAAGGGCGCATGCAGGTGTTCGCCGCGTCGGCGCACATTCCGGCCTGCGTGATGCTGATCGGCGGCGTAGGCTGGATGGCAGGCCCGGCCTGCGTCGCGCCGCGCCAGAGCGTGGCGCTCTACGAAGCGTGCCGGCGCGGTGACTGGGAGCAGGCGATGAGGCTGCAGCGGCCGTTGTGGGCGCTGAACCAGGCTTTCGCGAAGCACAACCTCGCGGCCTGCATCAAGGGCGGGCTCGAGTTGCAGGGATACGCGGTGGGCGCGCCGCTGCGGCCGCAGGCGCCGCTCGGCGCAGCCGGCGTCGAGGAGGTCAGGGCGGCGCTCACCGCGATCGGCGCGCTGTAGCAGCGCTGTAGCAGCACTGTGGCGGCGCTGTAGCGGTCAACCACGGGCCGGGCGCGCGAGCGCCGGCCGCAACCGGAATCGACGAGGAGAAACGCCATGGCAGGGCAATCCGCGCAGCGCACCGAGCGCGACACCTTCGGTCCGATCGAGGTGCCCGCCGAGCGGCTGTGGGGCGCACAGACGCAGCGTTCGCTGCAGTTCTTCGCGATCTCCACCGAACGCATGCCCGGCGAACTCGTGGCGGCGCTGGTCGAAGTCAAGCGCGCGGCGGCGCTGGCCAATCGCGACCTCGGCCTGCTCGACGAGGCGAAGGCGCAGGCGATCGTGCGCGCCGCCGACGAGGTGCTCGACGGCAGGCACCCGGCGGAGTTCCCGCTGTCGGTCTGGCAGACCGGCTCGGGCACGCAGACCAACATGAACGTGAACGAGGTGCTCGCCAATCGTGCCTCCGAGCTGCTCGGCGGCGAGCGCGGACCGCAGCGGCTGGTGCACCCCAACGACGAAGTGAACCGCGGCCAGTCGTCGAACGACGTGGTGCCCACTTCGATTCACGTCGCGGCCGCCTGCGCGGTGGCGCAGCGGCTGCTGCCGGCGCTCGACGCGCTGCATGCGACGCTGAAGGCCAGGTCGGAGACTTACGCCGACCTGGTGAAGATCGGGCGCACGCACCTGCAGGACGCCACGCCGCTCACCGTGGGTCAGGAGATCTCGGGCTGGGCGGCACAGCTGGGGCGCGCGCGCGAGGCGATCGCGCGCGCGCTGCCGGCAGTGTGCGAACTGGCGATCGGCGGCACCGCGGTCGGCACCGGCCTGAACACGCATCCGGAGTTCGGCGCGCGCGTGTGCGCCGAACTCGCGCGCCGGCTCGGGCAGGCGTTCGCGCCGGCGCCCAACCGCTTCGCCGCGCTCGCCGGCCACGAGCCGGTGGTCGCGCTGCACGGCGCGCTGCGCGCGCTGGCAACCGCGCTCACCAAGATCGCCAACGACGTGCGCTGGCTCGCCAGCGGCCCGCGCTCCGGCCTGGGCGAGATCCGCATTCCGGAGAACGAGCCCGGCAGCTCGATCATGCCCGGCAAGGTGAATCCGACCCAGTGCGAAGCGCTGACGATGTTGTGCGCCCAGGTGCTCGGCAACGACGTGGCAATCGGGATCGGCGCGGCCTCGGGCAACTTCGAGCTCAACGTGTTCCAGCCGCTCGTCGCGCACAACCTGCTGCAGAGCCTGAGGCTGCTCGCCGACGGCATGGCGAGCTTCGAGCGCCACTGCGCCGCGGGCATCGAGCCCGACCGTGCGCGCATCGCCGCGCTGCTCGAGCGCTCACTGATGCTCGTGACCGCGCTCGCCCCGCACATCGGCTACGAGCGCGCGGCCGAAATCGCCAAGCAGGCGCACCGCGACGGAACCACGCTGCGAGAGGCGGCGCTCGCGCTGGGCTACGTCAGCCCGGCGCAATTCGACGACTGGGTGCGTCCGGAGCGGATGACGGCCCCCGGCTGAGAGCGCTACCCGACGTTTCGCCTGTTCTTCGCCGATGGCTCCGGAGGCTCCCTCGACCGGCGCGCGCGGCCCGTCGGCCGCGCGGCGCAGTTCATGGTCGGTCCTGCGTGCGCTGTGGCCGTTCATGGCGCCGTACCGGGGGCGCGTCGCGCTGGCGGCGATCGCCTTGCTGGTCGCTGCGGCAGCCACGCTGGTGGTGCCGCTGGCATTTCGCCAGATGATCGACGTGGGGTTCGCCGCGCGCGCCGCGGTTTCCGGGCGTGCCAACGTCAACCTGTGGTTCCTCGCGCTGTTCGGCGTGGCAGTGGTGCTTGCGCTGGGCACCGCGCTGCGCTTCTACAGCGTGTCGTGGCTGGGAGAGCGCGTCACTGCCGACCTGCGGCGCGCGGTCTACCGGCAGGTGCTGCGGCAGGACGCACGCTTCTTCGAGACGCTGAAGACCGGCGAGGTGCTGTCGCGGCTGAACACCGACACCACGCTGATCCAGACGCTGGTGGGCACCAGCATTTCGCTCGGGCTGCGCAACGCGCTGCTGTTCGCAGGCGCGCTGGCGATGCTGGTCGTCACCAGTCCGCAGCTCGCGTCGATCATCGTCGGCCTGCTGCTGCTGGTCGTGCTGCCGATCCTCGTGTTCGGCCGGCGCGTGCGGCGCCTGTCGCGCGTGAGCCAGGACGCGCTCGCCGACAGCAGTGCGCTGGCGGGCGAGACACTGAACGCGGTCCAGATCGTGCAGGCCTATGCGCGCGAGCCGCTCGAGGCGCAGCGCTTCGGCGCGTCGACCGAGTCGGCTTTCGCCAGCGCGATCCGGCGGGTGCGCGCCCGCTCGCTGCTCACTGCGCTGGCGATCGTGCTGGTCTTCGGCGCGATCGTGTTCGTGCTGTGGCTCGGCGCGCACGCGGTGCTCGAAGGGCGGCTGACCGCGGGGCTGCTCACCCAGTTCATTCTCTATGCGGCGCTGGTGGCCGGTGCCACTGGTGCGATCGCCGAAGTGCTTGGCGACGTGCAGCGCGCCGCCGGCGCCACCGAGCGGCTGCTCGAGTTGCTCGAGGCCGAGCCGGCGATCCGCGCGCCGGCCGAACCGGTGCGGCTCGTGCCATCGGGAGGCGGCTCGCGCGTGGCCTTCGAGTCGGTCACCTTCAGCTATCCGTCGCGGCCAGGCGAGCGCGCGCTCGACCGGGTGACGCTCGAAGTGGCCCCTGGCGAGACGGTCGCGCTGGTCGGGCCGTCGGGCGCCGGCAAGACCACGCTGTTCCAGTTGCTGCTGCGTTTTCACGATCCGTCGTCGGGTGCGATCCGGCTCGACGGCGTCGACCTGCGGCGGCTCGACCCGGCCGACCTGCGCGGTGCGATCGGCCTGGTCTCGCAGGACAGCGTCGTGTTCTCGGCCGATGCGATGGAGAACATCCGCTACGGGCGGCTCGAGGCGAGCGACACCGAGGTGATCGAGGCGGCGCGCGCGGCGCACGCGCACGAGTTCATCGAGAAGCTGCCCGAGGGCTACCGCACCTCTCTCGGCGAGCGCGGCGTGCGGCTCTCGGGCGGACAGCGCCAGCGCATCGCGATCGCCCGGGCGCTGCTGAAGAACCCGCCGCTGCTGCTGCTCGACGAGGCCACCAGCGCGCTCGACGCCGAGAGCGAGCGCGCGGTGCAGGACGCGCTCGAGCGCGCGATGCGCGGGCGCACCACGCTGGTCATCGCGCACCGGCTCGCCACCGTGGCCGGCGCCGACCGCATCGTCGTGCTCGAGCGCGGCCGCGTGGCCGACGCCGGCACGCACGCCGAACTGGTCGAGCGTGGCGGCCTGTACGCGCGGCTGGCCGCGATCCAGTTCGATCCCCGGATGGAGACCTCATGAAACTCGTGCGCTACGGAAAGGCGGGCAAGGAGAAGCCGGGACTGATCGACGCCGAAGGCAGGTTGCGCGACCTGTCGGCCGTCGTGCCCGACATCGGCCCCGAGCAACTCTCGCCGAAGGGCCTGGCCCGGCTCGCGCGGCTTCGCCCCGAGCGACTGGCGGCGGTGCGCGGCAGGCCGCGCTTCGGGCCGCCGCTCACCGGCACGACCAAGTTCGTCGCGATCGGCCTGAACTATTCGGACCACGCGGCCGAGACCGGGTCGCCGGTGCCGAACGAGCCGATCGTGTTCCAGAAGACGCTGAGCTCGATCGTCGGCCCGGACGACGACATCATGCTGCCCAAAGGCTCGACGAAGACCGACTGGGAGGTCGAGCTCGGCATCGTGATCGGCAGCCGCGCGCGCTACGTGTCGAAGAAGGACGCGCTCGCGCACGTGGCCGGCTACCTGCTGGTGAACGACGTGTCCGAACGCGAGTACCAGCTCGAGCGCAACGGCACCTGGGACAAGGGCAAGGGTTGCGACACCTTCGGGCCGATCGGGCCGTGGATCCTGACCGCCGACGAGGTGGCGAATCCGCAGCGGCTCGCGATGTGGCTCGACGTGAACGGCGAGAGGCGCCAGCGCGGCAACACCCGGACGATGATCTTCGATTGCGCGACGCTGGTCTCGTACGTGAGCCGCTTCATGACGCTGCTGCCCGGCGACCTGATCACCACCGGCACGCCGCCGGGGGTGGGCATGGGCATGAAGCCGCCGCGCTACCTGAAGCCCGGCGACGTCGTCACCGCCGGCATCGAGGGGCTGGGCACGCAGACCCAGCGCGTGGTGCGCTTTCGGGCCTGAACGCGCGGGCGAACCCGGTGCGGGTTCGCCAGTCTGCAGCCCGCGCTACGACTCGTTGGCGCTTTGCGCCAGCCCGGGGCCGGGCTGGCCCGCGTCATCGGCGCGCGCCCGCTCGGCGTGGTCGGGCGGCGCCTCGAGATGCCGGGGACGCGCGCGCGTGCGCCCGCGCAGGTAGCGGCTCGCGTCGGGCAGGCCGCTGCGCTGCTCGCCGCGATGGAACAGCATGCGCGCCAGTTCGTTCAGCGCCAGGCTGTAGACCTCGCGCTTGAACTCGATCACCGCGTCGAGCGGTACCCAATAGTCGTTCCAACGCCAGGCATCGAATTCGGGCTTCTCCGAGGCGCGCAGGTCGACGTCGCTGTCGCGGCCGACCAGCCGGAGCAGGAACCAGATCTGCTTCTGCCCGCGGTAGTGGCCGCGCCATTCGCGCCGCACCCAGTGCTCCGGCACTTCGTAGCGCAGCCAGTCGCGGGTGCGGCCGACGATGCGCACGTGCTGCGGATGCAGCCCGACTTCCTCGTGCAGCTCGCGGTACATCGCCTGCTCGGGCGATTCGCCGCGCTTGATGCCGCCCTGGGGAAACTGCCACGAATGTTCGCGAACCCGTTTCCCCCAGAAGACCTCGTTCCTCGAATTGACCAGGATGATGCCGACGTTGGGGCGATAGCCGTCACGGTCCAGCATGGCCCGCACCCCTCGATCCCATACAATTGGGACGATTATATCGAGCCGCCGCGGGCGCAGGAACCACGGCGATCGCCCAGCCCCGGATCGCGCATGAAAGCCTCCCGTTTCCACCTCTCGACCCTGAAGGAAGCGCCCGCCGACGCCGAGGTGATCAGCCACCGGCTGATGACCCGGGCGGGCATGATCCGCAAGCTGGCCGGCGGCATCTACAACTACATGCCGCTCGGGCTGCGGGTCATCCGCAAGATCGAGGCGATCATCCGGGAGGAGATGAACCGGGCGGGGGCGATCGAACTGCTGATGCCGGTCATCCAGCCGGCCGAATTGTGGATCGAGTCGGGCCGGTGGGAAAAATACGGGCCCGAGCTGCTCCGACTGAAGGATCGCCACCAGCGCGACTTCGTCGTGCAGCCGACCTCGGAGGAAGCGATCACCGACATCGCCCGCAACGAGCTGCGCAGTTACCGCCAGATGCCGAAGAACTTCTATCACATCCAGACGAAGTTCCGCGACGAGCGCCGGCCGCGCTTCGGCGTGATGCGCGGGCGCGAGTTCACGATGAAGGACGCCTATTCGTTCGACCGCGATCGCGAGTCGGCGCTCGCGAGCTACCGGGCGATGTACGACGCCTACGTCGCGATCTTCACCCGGATGGGGCTCGTTTTCCGCGCGGTGGCCGCCGACACCGGCGCGATCGGCGGCTCGGCCAGCCACGAGTTCCAGGTGATCGCCGAAACCGGCGAAGACGCGATCGCCTGGTGTCCGCAATCCGACTACGCGGCCAACGTCGAGCTGGCCGAGGCCTTGCCGCTCGTCCGGGAGCGCGCCGCACCCGGCGAGCCGCTCGCGAAGGTGCCGACCCCGTCGCGCGAGAAGTGCGAAGACGTGGCCGAACTGCTCGGCCTGCCGCTCGCTCGCACCGTGAAGTCGATCGTGCTGGCGGTCGACCGTCGCGAGCCGGTGAAGGACGGTGCGGAAGACTTCGCCGGCGAACCGCGCATCGTCGGTACCGCGATCTGGCTGCTGCTGGTGCGCGGCGACCACGAACTGAACGAGGTGAAGGCCGGCAAGGTGCCGGGACTGCAGGGTTTCCGGTTCGCCACCGAGGCCGAGATCGCCGAGCATTTCGGCTCGCCGCCCGGCTACCTGGGACCGATCGGCGCGCGCAAGCCGGTGCAGGTCGTGGCCGACCGCACGGTCGCGGCGATGCACGATTTCGTCTGCGGCGCCAATGACGCAGGCTTTCACTACACCGGGGTCAACTGGGGCCGCGACCTGCCCGAGCCGGTGGTGGCCGACATCCGCAACGTGCAGGCCGGCGACCCGTCGCCCGACGGCCAGGGCACGCTGGCGATCCAGCGCGGCATCGAGGTCGGCCACGTGTTCTATCTCGGCACGAAATACTCGGAGGCGATGCACGCGGAGTTCGTCGACGTCGACGGCAGGTCCAGGCCGTTCGAGATGGGCTGCTACGGCATCGGCGTCACGCGCCTGGTCGGCGCGGCGGTCGAGCAGAACCACGACGAGCGCGGCATCGTCTGGCCGCGCGCGATCGCGCCGTTCGAGGTTGCGGTGGTGCCGCTGGGCTACGGCAAGTCCGACGCGGTGCGTGCCACTGCCGACGCGCTGTACGCGCAATTGCTCGCCGACGGCGTCGACGTGGTGCTCGACGATCGGGACGAGCGTCCCGGCGTGATGTTCGCCGACTGGGAGCTGATCGGCGTGCCGGTGCGGGTCACGATCGGCGAACGCAGCCTGAAGGAGGGACGCGTCGAACTGCTCGCGCGCCGCGGCATGCAGGCGCAGGCGGTGCCTGTCGGCGAGGCGGCGCCGGCTGTCCGCCGCCTGCTTGCCGGCTGAGCGCTGCGGCGGTCTCATCGGGGCGATGAGGAACGTCCTGCTCCTGGTGCTGCTGGTGTGCGTCGCGCTGGCCGGGCTCGCGCTGGCCGGCCCGGCGCACGCCGGCGCGCAGCGCTACGAGCCGCTCAGCGCGTCGGTGCGCACCGCGCTGGCGGCCGCGATCGACGGCGACGACGCGCCTCCGCAACCGCGCTTCGAGTCGGTGAACCAGAGAGTCGAGTGGCTTGCCGCGATGTCGAACCGGCTGCCGCGCCGCTGGAAACCCCAGTTCCGCCAGCGCATCGAGTTCCTCGACACGGTGCGCTACGAGGCCCAGCGCGCCGGACTCGACCCGCACCTGGTGCTCGGCCTGATCGAGGTGGAGAGCCATTTCCGCCGCTACGCGATCTCGCAGGCGGGCGCGCGCGGCTACATGCAGGTGATGCCGTTCTGGGCGGGCGTGATCGGCGACGGCGACGCCTCGAAGCTGTTCGACATGCGTGCGAACCTGCGCTACGGCTGCACGATCCTGCGGCACTACCTCGACATCGAGCGCGGCGACCTGTTCCGGGCGCTGGGCCGCTACAACGGCAGCCTCGGCCGCCCCGAGTACCCGAATGCGGTGCTGCGCGCCTGGAAGCGCTGGGAGTTCAGCCCGCCCGGGCCCCGACGATCCGCGCCAGCAGTCGTGCAAGCTGCCGGCGCTCCTGGGGTGCGCATCCGTTAGCCAGTGCCGCGTCGTGCGCGCGTAATCGCAGCCTGAGCCCGGCGAGCGCCGCTTCGCCGGCGGCGGTCAGCGTCAGCGATTTCTCGCGCCGGTTCGAGCCTGCGCCCGCAGCGACCCAGCCGCGCGCCTCGAGGAAGCGGATCACCGCGACCAGGTTCGAGCGTTCGACCGCCATCGCGGTCGCCAGCGTGCTCGGCCGGATGCCGGGATTGCAGGCGATCAGTTCGAGCGCGGTGAAGCGCGCCGGGGTGACCCCGGTGCCGGCGAAGGCGCGCGAGAATCCCTGCATGTTCGCCAGTTCTGCGAGGTGGATCAGGTAGCCGATCGCGTGTTGCAGTGCGCCATAGGCGACCGCCCCTTCCGGGGCCTCGGGTTGCCGAGCATTGCGTCTGGGCATGATGATTGTTATAACGCATAGTTATCCGGGAGGGCAAATGAATCTCGCATCGAACCTGGAGCGCTGGGCCGCCGAGCGGCCTTCCCATCCGGCAGTGCTGTTCGAAGGACGGCGCATCGGCTATGCCGAGCTCGATGCCGCGGCCTCGCGGCTGGCGCACGCGCTGCGCGCGCACGGCGTGGCCGCCGGCGACCGCGTCGCGCTCTACCTGCCGAACATCCCCGAATACCTGGTCGCGTATTACGCGGCGCAGAAACTCGGCGCGATCACCGTGTCGATCAACGCGGTCTTCCGCACCGCGGAAGTCGAATACCTGCTCGCCGATTCGGGCTCGAAAGTGGTGTTCACCGTCGGCGAACTGGCGCAGTTCGTGCCGCGCGAGCGCTGCCCGGCACTCGAACACCTGGTCGTCTGCGAAGGCGACGCGCCGGCCGGTGCCGCGACGCTGGCCGGTTGGAGCGCGGGTCGCGCCGCGCAACTGCCCGGTGTCGATTGCGCCGCCGATGCGCCGGCGTCGCTGCTGTACTCCTCGGGCACCACCGGTTTTCCGAAGGGCGTGACGCTCACCCAGTCGAACATCGCGACCAACATCGCGACCGCCGCCAGCTGCTCGGGCTATCGCGAAGACGACCGCCTGGCGGTCTTCCTTCCGCTGTTTCACGTCTACGGCCAGAACTACATCATGAACGCGGCGGTGCTCGCCGGCGCCACGCTGGTGCTGTTCCGCCGTTTCGTGCCCGACCAGGTGCTCGAGGCGATCGGGCGCGAGCGGGTGACGATGTTCTTCGGCGTGCCGACGATCTTCATCGGCCTGCTCTCCACCGACCTGTCCCGCTACGACCTCTCGTCGATCCGCTACGAGATGTCGGCGGCGGCGACGATGCCCGAGGAGATCTCGCGGCGCTGGACCGAGCGCTTCGGCCGCCGCGTCTACGAGGGCTACGGCCTCACCGAGTGCTCGCCGTTCGCCTGCTACAACGACCTCGTCGAGCACCGCTTCGGCTCGGTGGGACGCGCGGTCGAGGGCTTCGAGCTGGCGATCTTCGACGAGACCGACCGCGAAGTGCCGCGCGGCGAGTGGGGCGAGATCGTGATCCGCGGACCCGGCGTGATGAAGGGCTACTGGAACCGCCCGGCGGACACCGCGCAGGCGCTGCGCGGCGGCTGGCTGCATTCGGGCGACATCGGCCGCATGGACGACGACGGCTACGTCTACATCGTCGACCGCGTGAAGGACATGATCAACCTGTCGGGCTTCAAGGTCTGGCCGGCCGAGGTCGAGCAGTACCTGTACAAGCTGCCGCAGGTGCAGGAGGTGGCGGTCTACGGCGTGCCGCATCCGGAAAAGGGCGAACAGGTGGTGGCCGCGGTGGTGCCGAAGCCGGGCGAGACGATCACCGCCGACGAGGTGATCGCCTATTGCCGCGCCAACATCGCCGCCTACAAGGTGCCCGCACGGGTGGACGTGGTCGCCGAGCTGCCCAAGAGCCCCACCGGGAAAATCCTGAAGCGCATCCTGCGCGACCAGGCCGCCAAGGCGTGATAGCCTGACCGACAATTCAGACAAGGAGGAGACCCCATGAGCAAGCTCACCCGTCGCGACTTCAACCGGATCGCAGCCGCTTCGGCGGTCGTCGGGGGCAGTACGCTGGCCGTTCCGGCGCTCGTGCGCGCGCAGCCGAAGAAGCTGAAGGTGGGAGTGCTGCTGCCGCGGTCGGGGGCGCTCGCATTCATCGGGCAATCGTGCCAGCGTGGCGCCGACATCGCGCCGGCGGTGCTGCGCGAGATGTACGGCGTCGACATCGAACTGATGAACGCCGACATCGAATCGAACGTCGACGTCGCGCGCTCGCGCGCCGAGAAGCTCGTCGACGAGGGCGCGCAGGTGCTGATGGGCGCCTTCGACTCGGGCCCCACCGCCGCGATCGCGCAGGTGGCCGAGCAGCGCAAGGTGCCGCTGGTGGTGAACATCGCCGCAGCGCCCCAGATCACCGAGCAGGGCTACAAGTACACGTTCCGCAACTTCCCCACCGCGGGCGACCTGCTGCGCAATGGCCTGGCGCTCACCCGCGACCTGTTCCAGGCGACGAACACGGCGCCGCGCAGCGCGGTCTTCATGCACGTGAACGACACCTTCGGCATCTCGATGGCCAACGGCATCAAGGCGATCCTGCCCCGGCTCGACTACCTGCCGTTCAAGATCGTCGAGACGATTCCCTACGACCGCGAGGCGCGCGACCTGTCGCTCGAGGTCGCCAAGGCCAAGGCCACCAACGCCGACTTCATCCTGCTGGTGAGCCGCCTGAACGACGCGATCCTGCTGGTGCGTGAACTGGTCAAGCAGCGCTGGTCGCCGCAGGCGATCATCAGCCCGGGTTCGCCCGGCATGTACGAAGCGCAGTTCTACAAGGCGCTGGGCAACAAGTACTCCGATTACTGCATCACCAACGTGCCCTGGTACAACCCGAACGCGGCGCTCACGAAGCGCGTCGAAGCGCAGTTCGTCAAGCAGTTCCCGCAGGAGAAGCTGATGTTCCACGGGCTGAACGTCGGCTTCACTTTCGAGGCGCTGATGGTTGCCGCCGACGCCTTCAAGCGCGCCGGCACCGCCGATGGCGCGCAGCTGGCCGACGCGCTTCGCAAGACGAACATCGCCGAGCACATCATGATCGGCGGGCCGATCACTTTCGACGCGAAGGGCCAGAACACGCAGACCGCGTCGGCCGGCATCCAGAACCGCAACGGCCAGCCGATGGTGATGCTGCCGAAGTCCGCCGCGCAGATCGCGCCGGTGTTTCCGGTGCCGGGGTGGACCCAGCGGGGCTGAGGCGGGGTCCTTCACCGAACGCGCGGATCCGTCGCTCGCCGCGTTCCGCCGCGTTCGCATCTGGCCGAAGGAGGGCGGCGCCGCCGCTGCCCTCCCTTCGTCTTGCAGCGTGGCCTGGATTCGCTATCCTCCGTCACCATCGGTAGCTGGCACCGCAGCCCCGGAGACTTCGCTTGCCTCTCGACGCCATCGCCAACATCGTCCTCAGCGGGCTGCTCACCGGCCTGATCTACGGTCTGATGGCCCTGGGTCTGTCGGTGATCTACGGCGTGGTGCGCATCGTCAACTTCGCGCACGGCGAGCTGATGGCAGTGGCGATGTACGCGACCGTCTTCGCGTTCGCGTTCACCGGCATCGACCCGCTGTGGATGCTGCTGCCGATGGCGCTCGCGTTCTTCGGCATCGGCTATCTGCTGCAGCGCGGCATCGTCAACCCGTTCATCGACCGCCCCGAGCATTCGCAGTTCATCCTGCTGCTGGCGGTCGCGCTCGTGCTGGTCAACCTGCTGCTGGTCGCGTTCGGGCCCGATGCGCGCAGCGTGCAGGTCGACTACGCGCTCGATTCCTACGAGATCGGGCCGCTGCTCGTCGACAAGGTGCGCGTGATCTGCGCCGCGATCGCGCTGCTCGCCTGCGCGCTGCTGTTCGCCGTCTTCCGCTACACCTCGTTCGGCAAGGCGATCCGCGCCTGCGCCGACAATCTGCTCGGCGCGCAGGTGGTCGGCCTGAACGTCCGGCACCTGTACGCGCTCACGTTCGGGCTGGGCACCGCCTGCGTGGGCATCGCCGGCACGCTGCTGTCGATGCTGGTCGATGTCACGCCCGGCCTGGGCCCGGCGTACACGCTGCTGGCGTTCGTGATCGTGATCATCGGCGGCCTCGGCTCGATGGTGGGCGCGCTCGCCGGAGGCGTACTCATCGGCGTCTCCGAGTCGGTGGCGGGACTGCTGATCACCCCGTCGGCCAAGAGCATGCTGTCGTTCGCGCTGCTGATCCTCGTGCTCGCTTTCCGGCCGCAGGGCCTGTTCAAGGGCAAGTAGGCCGATGCAACGCTCGCGCCTCGGCCTGCTCGCGCTGCTGGCGGTGTTGCTGGTGGTGCCGCTCGCGCTCGACCGCTATCTGCTGTCGGTGATGATCCTGATCCTGTACTTCGCGTTCGTCGGCCAGGCCTGGAACGTGATGATGGGTTTCGCGGGCCAGCTCTCGCTCGGCCACGCGCTCTACGTCGGACTGGGGGCGTACACGTCGGCGGCACTGTTCCAGCACTTCGGCGTGAACCCGTGGCTGGGCATGGTGGCGGCGGTGGCGATCTGCGTCGCGATGGCGTCGGTCATCGGCTGGCTCGCATTCCGCTTCGGCATCGGCGGCACCTATTTCGCGCTGCTCACGATCGCCTTCGCAGAATTCACGCGCATCGGATTCGACCACTTCGGCTGGGTCGGCGCTTCCGGCGGTTTCTTCCTGAAAGTGGTGCAACAGGACCGCGTCGACCTGCTGCACCTGCGCGGGCATCCGCTGATGTTCTACTACCTCGCGCTCGCCCTCGCGGTGCTCGGCTTCCTGGCGTCGGCCTGGCTGCTGCGCGGCCGCCTGGGGTTCTATTTCCGCGCGATCCGCGACAACGAGGAAGCCGCGTGCGCCGCCGGCGTGGACGTCTTCCGGTACAAGATCTACGCAGTGCAGATCTCGGCGGGCATGACCGCGCTGGCCGGAGTGTTCTTCGCCTTCTACTACAACAACCTGTTTCCCGAGCAGATCTTCCACATCAGCCGGTCGATCGAGATCATTCTCGCGCCGATCATCGGCGGTGTCGGCACGCTGTTCGGGCCGATACTGGGCGCGGCGGTGCTCACCACGCTCTCGGAAGGCATCAACGCGCTGCTGACGATGTCGGGCTACGAGATCCCCGGCGCGAAGCAGATCTTCTACGGCGTGGCCCTGGGGCTGGCGATCATGTTCATGCCGAACGGCATCTGGCCGGCGATCGCGAACCGGCTCGGATTCCGGCGCCGGGACGGAGACGACGATGACGACGGCTGAGGCGCCTGCCGCGACGCGGGGCACCACCGCGCCGATGCTCGACGTCGTCGGCGTGTCGAAGAGCTTTCGCGGACTCAAGGCGGTCTCGACCGCGTCGCTGTCGGTCGCGCGCGGCGAGATCGTCGCGCTGATCGGCCCCAATGGCGCCGGCAAGACCACGCTGTTCAACCTGGTGGCCGGCGCCCTGTCGCCCGACCAGGGCACGATCCGCTTCCTCGGCGCCGACATCGCGGGCGAGCGACCCGACCGGGTCTGCGCCGCCGGCATCGGGCGCACTTTCCAGATCGTCAAGCCCTTCGCCGACATGACGGTGCTCGAGAACGCGATGGTGGGCGGCTTTCGCGGCACCTCCGACCGCCGGCTCGCACGCTCGCGCGCCGAGCGCGCGCTGCGTTCGCTCGACATGTGGCTGCAGCGCGAGCGCCCGGCCTCGGCGCTGACGCTGCCCGATCGAAAGCGGCTCGAAGTCGCGCGCGCGCTCGCCACCGAGCCGACGCTGCTGCTGCTCGACGAGGTGATGGCGGGCCTGCGCCCGACCGAAACCGACCAGATGGTGGCGGCGTTCCGGCGACTGAACGCCGAGCACGGCCTCACCATCCTGCTGATCGAGCACGTGATGCGCGCGGTGATGGCGCTCGCGCAGCGCGTCTACGTGCTGCATCACGGCGAGATCATCGCATCGGGCACGCCGCAGCAGGTCACCACCGATCCGCGGGTGCTCGAAAGCTACCTCGGCACCGGCGCGACCCACTGACATGCTCGAGATCCGCGACCTGTCGGTGTTCTACGGCGATGCGCAGGCGCTCGACGCAGTGAGCCTGGAGGTGGGTGCCGGGCAGGTGGTCGCGCTGGTCGGCGCCAACGGCGCCGGGAAGACTTCGCTGATCCGCACCGTTGCCGGCATCCTGAAGCCGCGCGGCGGTTCGATCCGTTTCGACGGCCGCGAGATCGGCGGTCTGGACAGCCATCGGGTCTGCGACCTGGGCGTCGGCCAGGTGGCCGAGGGCCGGCAGGTCTTTCCGTCGATGAGCGTGCTCGAGAACCTGCAGGTGGGCGCGCTGCTGCCGCGCGCGCGTGCGCAGGCAGCCATGACGCTCGAGCGCGTGTTCGCGATGTTCCCGCGGCTGAAGGAGCGCGCGGCGCAGCTGGCCGGCACGCTGTCCGGCGGCGAGCAGCAGATGCTCGCGATCGGCCGCTGCCTGATGGGCGCGCCCCGGATGATCATGTTCGACGAACCCTCGCTCGGCCTGTCGCCCGCGCTGGTGGCCGAGGTGTTCCGCACCATCCGCGAACTGCATGCGCAGGGCATGACGATCCTGCTGGTCGAGCAGAACGTGGCGGCGTCGCTGCAACTTGCCGACCGCGCCTGGGTGCTCGAGAACGGCAGCATCGTGCTCGAAGGCAGCGGCGCCGCGCTGCTCGACGACCCGCGGGTGAAGGAAGCGTACCTGGGGCTCTGAAGTGCGTCGTCTCTCTGCCCGCCGCCCCGGGGCGCGCGCGGCCCTGCGCGGCGCACGCGCGGCGCTCTGCTGCGCTTTCCTCGCTGTGCCGCCGCCGCTTGCCGCGTCGGCGTCGGCAGCCCCTGCACACCCCGACGCGATCGCCGACCGGTCGGGCGAGCACGTGGTCGCACGCGGCGACAGCCTGGTCTCGATCGGCGCGCGCTATGGCGTGTCGGTGGCGCTGATCACGCAGCAGAACGCGCTCGATCCGCGCAAGCCGCTGCGGCCGGGCCAGGTGCTGCAGGTGAGCGCGCGCCACGTGGTTCCGCCGCCGCTCGACGACGGCATCCTGATCAACGTGGCGCAGCGGATGCTGTTCCTGTTTCGCGAGGGACGGCTTGCGAGCGCCTATCCGGTGGCCGTGGGTCGTGCCAGCTGGCCCACGCCGACCGGCGAATTCACGGTGCGCACCCGCGAGACCGACAAGACCTGGATCGTTCCGGTTTCGATCCAGGAGGAGTCGCGACGCGCAGGCAAGCCGGTGCTCGCGCGGGTGCCGCCGGGCCCCGACAATCCGCTCGGTCGCCACTGGATCGGGCTGAGCCTGCCGGCCATCGGCATTCACGGGACGAACGCGCCGGCCAGCGTGTACGGTTTTCGTTCGCACGGCTGCATCCGCATGCATCCGGACGACATCGCGCAACTGTTCGATCGGGTGGCCGTCGGCGAGCCGGGCCGCATCGTCTACCAGCCGCTGCTGATGGCGCAGGGCGACGACGGCCGGATCTGGTTCGAGGCGAATCCGGATCCCTACCGCAAGGGGGCCGGTACGCTCGGCGACGTGCGCGCGATGGCGGTCGAACGTGGTATTGCGCCAGACTCGTTAGACTTGAGGCTGATCGAAACCATGCTGCGCGCCCGCGACGGGCTGGCCCGCGAGGTCGGCGTCGATCGCGACGGCGGTGCACGACGAACCGCAGGGGGTGGATGATGGTCAGGATGCCGTTTCGCCGGCAGTTGTTCCGCATGGGGGTCGGTGCCGTGGTGGGCGGCGCTGCGGCGCGAGGCGCGCTGGCACTGCCGCGCCGTGCCGATCCGGCGATCGACGAGGTCGCGCGGCTCGCATTCGTGAATACCCACACCGGTGAATCGCTCGACGTCGTCTATCGCGAGAACGGCCGCTATCTCACCGACGCGGTTGCCGAAATCGACCGGGTGCTGCGCGATCATCGCAGCGGCGAAGTGTTCCCGATCGACCGCGCGCTGCTCGACCAGCTCGACCAGCTCGGCGCGCTGCTCGGCACCGGCACGCGGCCCTTCCACGTGATCTCGGGCTACCGTTCACCGGCCACGAACGCGATGCTGCACGCGCGCAGCAACGGCGTGGCGACGCGCAGCCTGCACATGTCGGGTCGCGCGATCGACATCCGGATGCCCGGCGTGCCGCTGGCGACGCTGCACCGTGCCGCGCTGTCGATGCAGGCAGGCGGGGTGGGGTACTACCCGCGCTCGAACTTCGTCCACGTCGATACGGGCCGACTGCGCAGCTGGGGCGCGCAGGCCTGATCAGCCCGGCGGCAGAACCTTCCCCGGATTCATGATCCCCAGCGGGTCGAGCGCCTGCTTGATCCGCCGCATCAGCGCCATCTCCACCGTCGACTTGTAGCGCGCTGCCTCGTCGCGGCGCAGCTGCCCCAGCCCGTGCTCGGCCGAGATCGAGCCGCCGAACGCGTGCACCGCGTCGTGCGTCAGCCGGTTGATCGCCGGCTGCAGCGCGAGGAACTCGTCTTCGTGTGCGGGCCCGGTGCGATCGACCGGCGGCGAGACGTTGTAGTGCAGGTTGCCGTCGCCCAGGTGCCCGAAGACCACCATGCGGATGCCGGGGAAGCGTCGCTGCAGTTCGGCGTTGGTGTGCTCGACGAACTCGCCGATCGACGAGATCGGCACCGAGATGTCGTGCTTGATGTTCTTGCCGGTGAGCGCCTGCGCCTCCGAGATCAGTTCGCGCAGCGCCCAGAGCGCGCGGCTCTGCGCGCCCGAGGTGGCGACGACCGCGTCGGTGACGATCCCGGTTTCGATTGCGCGCTCCATCAGCGCCTCGAACACCGCGGCGGCATGCGTCTCGCCTTCGCTGTCGGAGGTTTCGAGCAGCACGTAGTAAGGGCTCGGCTGCGCGAACGGCCGGCGATGCTCGGGGAAGTGCTTTGCGACCAGTTCGAGGCAGAGGTCGGAGATCAGTTCGAACGCGGTGAGCGACGAGCCGAGTGCCGATTGCGCCTGTTCCAGAAGACGCAGCGCGGCGTGCGGGTCGCCGACCGCGGCCATCGCGGTGATCTGCGCCGCCGGCTGCGGATACAGCTTCAGCGTTGCCGCGGTGATCACGCCCAGCGTGCCTTCGGCGCCGATGAACAGATCGCGCAGGTCGTAGCCGGTGTTGTCCTTGCGCAGTCCGCGCAGGCCGTGCCAGGTCTCGCCGTCGGCGGTCACCACTTCCAGGCCCAGGCACAGTTCGCGCGCGTTGCCGTAGCGCAGCACCGCCACGCCGCCCGCGTTGGTCGACAGGTTGCCTCCGATGGTGCACGAACCTTCGGAGGGCAGGCTGAGCGGAAACAGCCGGCCGGCGGCTTCGGCGGCCGCGCGCACTTCGGCGAGCGTGCAGCCCGCTTCGACCGTGATCGAGTTGTTCACCGTGTCGAGCGCGCGCACCCGCTTCAGGCGCGCGAGCGAGAGCACGATCGAGCGTCCGGCCTCATCGGGGGTGGCCGCGCCGGCCAGGCCGGTGTTGCCGCCTTGCGGGACGACCGCGACGCGCTGCTCGGCGCACCAGCGCACCACTGCGGCGACCCCTTCGACCGAGTCGGGCATCGCCACCGCCAGCGCGCGGCCGAAGTAGCGGCGGCGCCAGTCGATCAGGAACGGTTCGAGGTCGGCGGCGTCGGTCAGGAGGCGGCCGCCGAATCGCTGCCTGAGCGTGTCGAGGTCGGCGCAGGGCGCAGGGGGCGTGCTGGCATCGACGGTGTTCATCGATGCCGAGTCTACCGCCTTAGGGCGTGTTCACACTACGATCGTCCCCGCCCCGGAGGGTGAGCCCGGAAAAAAGCGCGCACTCCGCGTTGCAAATGCTCGCCGTGGCCCCGCCACGGCTGCGCTTTGCGCCTTGATTGCGCGCTTTTTCCGGGCTCACGCGGGGACGATCGTAGTGTGAACACGCCCTAACGCATTCCCGGCAGCATGCCCTTCATGCCGCGCATCATCTTCGCGAGGCCGCCCTTCTGCATTTTCTTCATCATCGACTGCATCTGGTCGAACTGCGCGAGCAGCCGGTTGACCTCCTGCACCGACACGCCCGCGCCGGCGGCGATGCGCCGCTTGCGGCTGGCCTTGATCAGCTCGGGTTTCGAGCGCTCGGCGCGGGTCATCGACTGGATGATCGCTTGCATCCGGCGCATCTGCCGCTCGGCCTGCGACATGTCGGCGCTCGCGGCGGCCTGCTGCAGCTGCGACGGCAGCTTGTCGAGCAGCGACGCCAGCCCGCCCATGCGGTTCATCTGGCCGAGCTGCGCGGCGAAGTCGTTCAGGTCGAAGCGGTTTCCGGCCTTCAGTTTCTCGGCCAGCGCCTTCGCCGCTTTCTCGTCGACCGCCTTGTGCGCCTCCTCGACCAGCGAGACGATGTCGCCCATGCCGAGGATGCGGTTGGCCATCCGCTCGGGGTGAAAGCCTTCCAGCCCCGACAGCTTCTCGCCGACGCCGACGAACTTGATCGGCGCGCCGGTGACCGCCTTCACCGACAGCGCGGCGCCGCCGCGCGCGTCGCCATCGAGCTTGGTGAGCACCACGCCGGTGAGCGGCAGCGTCTCGCGAAACGCCCTGGCGGTGTTGACCGCGTCCTGGCCCTGCATCGCGTCGACGACGAACAGGGTCTCGATCGGCCGCAGCTGCGCGTGCAGCGCGGCGATCTCGCGCATCATCTCTTCGTCGATCGCCAGCCGGCCGGCGGTGTCGACCAGCAGCACGTCGTGGTAATGGGTGCGCGCCCACTGCAGCGCCGCACCGGCGATGTCGGCCGGCTTCTGGTCGGGCTTGGAGGCGAAGAATTCGGCGCCGGCCTGTGCCGCGACCGTGCGCAGCTGCTCGATCGCGGCCGGGCGATAGACGTCGCACGACACGGTGAGCACCTTCTTCTTCTTCGTCTCGCGCAGCCACTTCGCGAGCTTGCCGACGGTGGTGGTCTTGCCGGCGCCCTGCAGGCCGGCCATCAGCACGACCGCGGGCGGCTGGCTGGCGAGGTCGAGTTCGGCGGTCTTGCCGCCCATCAGTTCGGTGAGCTCGCGGTGCACCACGCCCACCAGCGCCTGGCCCGGCGTCAGGCTGCCGACGACCTCCTGGCCGAGCGCCTTCTCGCGGATGCGGGCGATGAAGTCGCGCACCACGGGCAGCGCGACGTCGGCCTCGAGCAGGGCGACGCGGATCTCGCGCAGCATCTCCTGCGTGTTGGCCTCGGTCAGCCGGGCCTCGCCGCGCATCGTCTTGACGACGCGCGACAGGCGTTGCGACAGGTTCTCGAGCATGGCCTTGGAGTAAACTGGGTCGGTGCAGATTCTACTGGTTATCGTTCACCTGCTCGCCGCGCTTGCCTACCTCGTTGCCTGGCGGATGCCGGCCCGGTTCGCGGCTGCGCTGATGCTGGTCGGGCTCGCACTGCACGCCGGTACGCTGTACGCAGCCGTCTACGGCGAGGACGGCTGGCACTTCGGCTTCGCACCGATCCTCTCGGCCACGCTGTGGATCGGCGTCGCGGTCATGTGGATCGAAGGCCTGTCGGTGCGCGTCGAGGCGCTGCGCAGCGTCGTGCTGCCGGCCGCGGCCTTGTCGGTGCCGCTGCCGCTGCTGTTTCCCGGCCTCGACCTCAGCGCGCAGGCCGCGCGTCCGTTGTTCCTGCCGCACCTGCTGATCGGCACGCTCGCCTACGGCGTGCTGGCGATGGCGGCGCTGCACGCGCTGCTGATGACAGCGGCCGAGCGCGCGCTGCACGGCGGCGCGCAGGCAGCCGGCGCGCGCGGCTCGCCGTTCGCGCGCTTTCTCGAAGACCTGCCGCCGCTGCTGGTGCTCGAGCGCATCCTGTTCCGCTTCATCGGCCTGGGGTTTGCGCTGCTCACGCTCACCGCGTTCAGCGGCGTGCTGTTCTCCGAGGAGATCTTCGGTCAGCCGCTGCGCTTCGACCACAAGACCGTCTTCTCGCTCGTCGCCTGGACCGTCTTCGCGGTGCTGCTCGCCGGCCGGTGGCTGCGCGGCTGGCGCGGGCGCACCGCGTTGCGGCTCACTTTTGGCGGCTTCGCGCTGCTGCTGCTCGCCTACGTCGGCAGCCGCCTCGTGCTCGAAGTGATCCTGCAGCGCCACTGATGGGCAAGCTGCTGTTCTGGCTGGTGCTGGTGGCGCTCGCCATGCTGGCGATGAAACTGGTCGCGATCGGCCAGCGCAGACGCGAGGCGGCGCGGGACGAAGCAGGCGTCCCCGGCGCGCAGGCGACGTCGCCGCGGGCTTCCGGCAAGGCGCAGCGCGCCGGCGAACCGGGCGGCGAGATGATGGTCCGGTGCGAGCAGTGCGGCGTGTTCCTGCCGGCTTCCGACGCTTTCGTCGACGGCGGGCACCACTATTGCGACCCGGCGCACCGCGACGCTCACCGGGCCCGGCAGCATCGTCGATGATCGGCGACGGCGTCCCGGCCTCGATTCCGGATCCCGCGGCCGCTCCTGCCGATTCGTACCGCGCGGCCTTGCGCTGGCTGGCGACCAGCCGCGTCGCGATCGCGCTGACGCTGCTGGCGTTCGTGCCGCTGCAGGGTCTCGGTCGCTTCGGAGCCGAACTCGACGACCCGGCCTGGTTCGAGCGTGTCGTCGTCGTCTACCTGCTGGCGGCAATCCTCTACCTGTCGACGCTGCACCGCTTCTACGGTCGCTTCGATGCGATGCTCGCGGTGCATGCGCTGACCGACCTGCTGGCGCTGACCGCGCTGATGCACGCTGCAGGGGGCCTGCGAACCGGCGTCGTGGTGCTGCTGATCGTTGCCGTCGCGGGCGCGGCGGTCGTCTCGAGCCGGCGCATGGCGGCGTCGTTCGCAGCCGTGGCCACGCTGCTGGTGCTGGCCGAGGCGGGCTGGTCGATGCTGCGCGGCAGCGGCGAACCCGGCGTGACGATGACCGCGGGGCTGGTGGGCATCGCCTGTTTCGCGACCGCCATGACGGTGAACTGGCTCGCGATCCGGCTGCACGCGCAGGAGGAGATCGCCTGGCGCCGCGGCGAAGACCTGCGCCGCCAGTTCGCGGTGACCTCGCAGGTGGTCGCCGAGCTGCAACAGGGCGTAATGGTCGTCGATGCCGACGGCGACGTCACCACGATGAACCCGGCCGCACACGCGCTGCTCGGCGCAGGAGCCGGGGTGCCGACGCTCGCGGCCGGCGCGCCGTCGGCCGGCGGTGCGGCGTGGGCTTCGCTGCGCCAGGCATACGCGCGCTGGCGCGAGGGCGGCAGCGCCGCGCATGCCGAAGCGGAGCTGAGCCTGCCTGCACCGGGCGGCGGGGTGGTGCGCATCGGTGTGCGCTTCCTCGGCGGCGACGGCAGCGGCGATGCAGTCGTGATACTCGAAGACCAGCGACTGGTGGAAGAGCGCGCGCAGCAGCTCAAGCTGGCCTCGATGGGCAGGCTGTCGGCGTCGATCGCGCACGAGGTGCGCAATCCGCTGGCCGCGATCCGCCATGCCAACAGCCTGCTCGCCGAGCGCATCGGCGATCCGGCGCTCGCGCGCCTGGCCCGCATCGTCGAGGACAACACGGTGCGCATCGACCGCATCGTCGAGGACGTGCTCTCGATTGCGCGGCGCGAGCGTGCGGCCGACGAGTCGATCGACCTGCGCGATTTCCTGAAGGGTTTCCTCGCGGAATTCGCTGCGGCTTCGGGCGTCGACCGGCAGCGCATCGCGGTCCGGCTGGAGACCGATCGGCCGATCCGCTTCGACTCGAACCATCTGCGCCAGGTATTGCTGAACCTGCTTGGCAACGCGCTGCGCTACGCATCCGGGGCCGAGGGCGCGGTGATGATCGGCTGGCGCGAGCGCGAGGCCCATCGATTAGAATTGACGGTCGCCGACGACGGGTCGGGCCTGCCTCCCGAAATGCTGGAACACGCCTTCGAACCCTTTTTCACGACCGACAGCCGGGGCACCGGGCTGGGCCTGTACCTCACGCGCGAGTTGTGCAACGCGAACGGTGCGACGATCCGCTACGAAGCGGCGCCGCCGCCGGGGCGCTATCGCAGTGCGTTCGTGATCGAGCCGAAGAGGGGCGAGCCGCGATGACCGACTCCGGCGACCCCGCCCGCGCACCCGAAACCCGTGTGGCCGGACGCCCGCCGCGCGTGCTGGTGGTCGACGACGAAGCCGACCTGCGCGAACTGCTCGAGCTCACGCTGGTCGGAATGGGACTCGACGTCGATTGCGCCGGCAGCATTGCCGAGGCCGGCACGCTGCTCGAGCGCCACGACTACGCGCTCTGTCTCACCGACATGCGCCTGCCCGACGGCGACGGCCTGGGGCTGGTGGCGACGATCAATCGCGGCTATCCGCAGACGCCGGTGGCCGTGATCACTGCCTACGGCAGCGCCGAGAGTGCGGTGGCCGCGCTGAAGGCCGGAGCATTCGACTACCTTGCCAAGCCGGTGGCACTCGACGCGCTGCGCAGCCTGGTGCGCTCGGCGATCCAGCTTCCGGCGCAGCAGCCGTTGGCGCGCGCGGCCGCCGCGCCAGGAGACCCGGACTGGCAACTGCTCGGCGAGTCCCCGGCGATGCAGGAGGTGCGCGCGCAGATCCAGCGGCTGGCCCGCAGCATGGCGCCGGTGGCGATCGCCGGGGAGTCCGGCTCGGGCAAGGAACTCGCGGCCCGGCTCATCCATCTTTCCGGGCCGCGTGCGACACGGCCGTTCGTCGCGGTCAACTGCGGCGCCATTCCCGAGGCGCTGATGGAGGCCGAGTTCTTCGGCCACCGCAAGGGGGCGTTCACAGGTGCCGACCAGGATCGCGACGGCTTCTTCCAGGCCGCCAGCGGCGGCACGCTGTTCCTCGACGAGGTGGCCGACCTGCCGCTGGCGATGCAGGTGAAGCTGCTGCGCGCGATCCAGGAAAAGCGGGTGCGCAAGGTGGGCGCCACCGTCGAGGAAGCGATCGACGTGCGCATCATCAGCGCCACCCACCAGGATCTCGCGCAATGCGTCGCGGCCGGCCGCTTCCGCCAGGATCTCTACTACCGGCTCAACGTGATCGAACTGAAGCTGCCGGCGCTGCGCGATCGCCTCGAGGACGTCCCCGCGCTCGCCGACGTGATTCTCGCGCGGCTCGCCCGGCGTGCCGGGCTGGCGCAGGCGCCGCGGCTCGCGTCGGTCACGCTGCGCTACCTGCAGAGCTACGGCTTTCCGGGCAACGTGCGCGAACTCGAGAACATGCTCGAGCGCGCGCTCGCCTTCTCCAACGGCGAAGTGGTCAACGTCGAAGACCTCGGGCTGAAGCCCGCGGTGTCCGATGTCGACGAGAACGAGCGCGCCGAACCCGCGTCCGAAGCCGAGCCGCACGCCGCCGCGCCCTCGGGCGAGCGGCGGCTGGTGCGAATCTCGGAAGACGGCATTCCCGAGTCGCTGCCCGACTACATCGACCAGATCGAGCGCGAAGCGATCCAGCGCGCGCTCGACAAGACGCGCTACAACCGCACCGCGGCCGCGCGCCTGCTCGGCATCACGTTTCGTGCGCTGCGCTACCGGATGCAGCGCCTGGGGCTGAACTAGTGACAGCGGCGCCGGGCTGGATCGCCGGCGCCCGGCGCGTGCCTTCGCCGAACTTCGATGCGCGCCCCGCCGGCGCGACGATCGATCTGGTCGTGACGCACTACATCAGCCTGCCGCCGGGATGCTTCCGGGGCGACGCGATCGAGCGGCTGTTCACCAATCGACTCGTCGCTCGTGCCGACCCGTCGTTCGAGGCGCTGCGCGGCCTGCGCGTCTCCACGCACTTCCTGATCCGGCGCCGCGGCCAGTTGCTGCAGTTCGTCGCCACCGACGACCGTGCATGGCACGCGGGCGCATCGCGCTTCATGGATCGCGAGCGCTGCAACGATTTCTCGATCGGCATCGAGTTCGAGGGCGACGGCGAGCACCGTTTCACCGAGTCGCAATATCGCCGATTCGCGACGCTGCTCGCGCGGCTGCGCGAGCGCCATCCGTTGCGCTGGATCGCCGGGCATGGCGACATCGCACCGGGGCGCAAGAACGATCCGGGGCCGTTCTTCGACTGGGAGCGCGTGCTGGCGCTGCCCGAGGCCCGGGGACTCGTGCGACCGTACTGACGCTGGCTTCTCGTACGCCGCGCGAAGGCCTGCGCGGTTGGCGATTCTGGCCCCGATGCACGCGGCCGAACGCCGTTCGGCAATGCAACTTGACAGCCGTTCCTGAACGTGCTCGTCGAAGCGATGTGTTGCGTTAACGCCAACAAAATATCGCCCGAGTCAAGCCGAATGTCGCCAGATTGTTGCAAGCAATCAACATGGGCCGTAAGATCGCGCTTGTGAATAACAGTGGGATCTCGCGGCAATACAGGTAGTTACCTGCAGTTATTGAAGCGAGACATCAGATGCTGTCCTGGGACAAACCGATCTCCGCCGCACCGGCCCGGCCGGTGCCAGCCAGAACTCCGGACCTTCCGGTCGATGCTGCATCTGCACCGACCCTCGCGGAAATCGTCCTCGCGCCGGCCGCGCGCTCGCCCGGGATCGACGAGATCGGGCGGCCATGAGACAGGATCCGAATTGAGGTCGATCGCAGAAACCAGGGACGTGCAGTCGGCGACGACGATACGGCACCCGTTGTCCGCGGGGCTTTCTTCCCCGCAGCGGATCGACTTCGCAACAGCGCCGAGCCTTCGGGACCGGCGTTTTTTTTGCGCCGAATTCATTAGCGCAGGAACGGCAACGCGCTTGCACCAGGTTCTTGCGCCGATGAATAGCTCGTACCGAACCTGCCTTCGGGCAGCCGGGCACGGGTTTCCACCATCGCAACATCCCTGAGCAAAGGAGATCCCTCATGGCAACTGCCAGGAAAGCCGCGAAGAAAGCGGTGAAGAAGGCCGCCGCGAAGAAGCCCGCCGCGAAGAAAGCGGTGAAGAAGGCCGCCGCGAAGAAGCCCGCCGCGAAGAAAGCGGTGAAGAAGGCCGCCGCGAAGAGGCCTGCCGCGAAGAAAGCGGTGAAGAAGGCCGCTGCGAAGAAGCCTGCCGCGAAGAAAGCGGTGAAGAAGGCCGCGAAGAGGCCTGCCGCGAAGAAAGCGGTGAAGAAGGCCGCCGCGAAGAAGCCCGCCGCGAAGAAAGCGGTGAAGAAGGCCGCGAAGAAACCTGCCGCGAAGAAAGCGGTGAAGAAGCCTGCCGCGAAGAAAGCGGCCAGGAAGAAAGCGGCCAAGAAGCCGGCTGCTGCCAAGCCTGCGCCTGCGCCGGCGGCCAAACCGCTGAACCCGGCCGCTGCGTGGCCGTTCCCGACCGGCAGCCGCCCGTAAGCCTTCGCGCTTGCGCCGCGCGCGGCGCCGCCGCCATGGGGCGGCGCCGCGGCCGAACCGGAATCCCGCGTGCGCCGGGCAGGCGCCGCGGGATTCTTTTTCCTGTGCGAGAATCCTCCGCGATTCCCGATCGGACCCCATGCACCAGGCACTCTGGCTCCTGCTCGAAACGCTCGGCAGCCTGCTCGCGACAGCGTGCGTGCTGCGCGCATACCTGAGCTGGCTCGGGCTCGGTCCGCGCAACCAGGTTGCGCAGTTCGTCATCGCGATCACCGAATGGATCGTCCGCCCGTTGCGCGGAATGCTGCCGGCTGCCCGCAAGGGGCCGCGCGGCATCGACTGGGCGAGCCTCGCAGCGGCGCTGCTGCTGGCGATCGTGCTGGCGGCGGCCTGGGTCATGATCTTCGGGCGGGGTCGCACGCCGGCCTTCGGCGCGGTCGTGCTGCTTGCGCTGGTATGGCTGGTCGAGTGGTCGCTGTGGCTGCTCACCGCACTGGTGCTGCTGCTGGCGGTGCTGTCCTGGGTCAACCCCCACGCGCCGATCGCGCCGACGATCGATGCGCTGACGCAGCCGTTCCTCTCCCCGATCCGCCGCGTGGTGCCGCTGATCGGCGGCGTCGACCTGTCGCCGCTGGTGCTGATCCTGTTGTTGCAGATGCTGCTCACCATGCTCAAGTCGGTCGCGCCGTCGTTCGTCGCGATTGGCGCCTGAGAACCTGTGAAGCAATCATCCGCCCGGCTGCCGGTCCCCGCGTGCCGTCACCGCTTCCCCGCTGGCTGAACGGCGCGCCGGGCGCGTGGCGAATCCGCGTCGCCGCACAGCCCGGCGCGGCGCGCGCCGAGGTCGTCGGCGAGCACGACGGGTGCCTGAAGCTGCGGGTCACGTCGCCTGCTACCGGGGGCCGCGCCAACGATGCGATCGTGCGGTTGCTGGCCGAACGACTGGGCGTGCCGGTGCGCTCGGTGAGGCTGGTCGCGGGGCAGTCCGCGCGCCGCAAGCTGGTCGAAGTGGCGGCTCCGTTCGAAGCAGGTGCACTCGAGGCGCTGCTCTACCAGGGCGCGCGGCCGTAGGCCTGCACGCAGCGGCGCGCGACCTCGTCGCGATCGATGCGGTGATTCTGTGGCCCCTGGTGCTCGATCTTGATCGCGCCCATCACGCTGCCCAGGCGCGCGGCGTCGACCCAGTCCGCGCCGTTGGCGAGCGCGAACAGCACTCCCCCGCGATAGGCGTCGCCGCAACCGGTCGGATCGACCGCACGCGAGATCGTCGCCGGAGGCACTTCGGTGATGCGCCCCGGCTCGTAGACGCGCGAGCCGTGCGCCCCGCGGGTGACGATCAGCGCCCGCACGCGCTCGGCGATCTGCGGTTCGCTCCAGCCGGTGCGCTCGACGAGCAGCGATGCCTCGTAGTCGTTGACCGCGACGGCGGTGGCGCTCGAGACGAAGGCGCGCAGCGCCTCGCCGTCGAACATCGGCAGCCCCTGGCCGGGATCGAAGATCCAGGGCACGCCCGCCTCGGTGAACTCGCGTGCATGCTGCAGCATCGCGTCGCGTCCGTTGGGCGCCACGATGCCGAATGCGGCCGGTTCGCCGGCGCGCTGCGCGCTCGCCGCCGACACCGCGTGCGCGTCGCTCATCGCTCCAGGATGGAAGGCGATGAGCTGGTTGTCCGAGAGGTCGGTGGTGATGAACGCCTGCGCGGTGTACTGCTCATCGAGCTTGCGCACCTGCGAGACGTCGATGCCGAGCGAGGCGAGACGCGCGAGGTAGTCGCCGCCGTCGCGGCCGATCGTGGCGAGCACCACCGCGTTGCCGCCGAGCCCGTTCAGGTTGTACGCGATGTTGGCGGCGCAGCCGCCGTATTCGCGCTTGAGCTTCGGCGCCAGGAAGGAGACGTTGAGCATGTGCACCCGGTCGGGCAGGATGTGATCCTTGAAGTGACCTTCGAACACCATGATCGTGTCGTAGGCGACCGAACCGCTGATCAGCACGCGTCGTGACATCGTGACTCCCGGGGTTATGGATAGAAGAGGACGACCGAGTAGCCGGCCGGTTGAAGGTCATCGGCCTCGAGCGCGAGCCGCAGCGGCCATTCTGCGCGTGGCGGCAATCCGTCGCCGCCGTGCGACTCGCGCAGGTAATCGTCGGGGCCCAGCACTTTTCGAACCAGCACGCGGTTGCCCGCGTCGGTGAGCGTGAGCTGCATCGACGGCCAGCTCACCGTGTAGTCGGCGCGGTTGCGCAGCAACGCCGACATCGCCAGCACGCCGGGCGCGGCCGAGGCCTGCAGTTCGAACGACTCGATCGTGAGCGAACCGAGGTCGCGGGGCAGGCCGATGTCCAGTCCGAAGGGAGCCAGGATCGACGACAGCGCGGGGGCGAGGGCGGGCACGCGCGCGGCGATCATCGAGCGCTGCCCGATCGTCCACTGCGCGCCCAGCAGCAGCGCCAGCAACACCACGCCGGCCAGCGCGAACGGCCCGTGCCGGTCGATGAAGCCGATTCCGCGGCGTGCCGAAGAGAAGTAGTCGATCGCCGATTCGTCTTCTTCCTCGCCCGGCCCGGTTGCGACCGCAGCGACGGCCGGTGCCGCAAGGCGCGAAGCGCCAGGGCCGAAGCGGTCGCGGTCGTGATCGGGAACCGCGGGTTCGCGCCCGTCGCGAGCTTCCTGCGGACGCGTTTCGTCGAAGCCCATGCTCCGAAAGTCGGAGCGCAGTCCGTCGCGGACATCCTCGGCAGTCCCGCCGTGGATCTCGTCGTGTGCGCCGAAGCGGATCCCGTCGCGACCGATCCGGTCTTCGGCGTCGATCTCCGGGAAGCCGGGGGGTGTCGTTGCGGTGAGCGACTCGACCTGCGCCTCCTCGATGTCCACCGGTTCAACGGTTTGCGTTGTCCAGGCGACGATCTCGTCGATCGCGTGGTCGCCCGTGCGCCATGGATCGGGCGCCCCGGTGGCGGGAATGGCTGCGTCTGTGTCGGCGCCGCCGTCCCGGCCTTCGCCGTTGCCTTCACTGGCCTCGTCGTCGATGTCCTCGGCGATCCCTTCGGCATTCGCTTCGGCAAGGCCGATCGCGGCATCGACCTCGTGCTCCGCCGGGCCGTGGAGCGCGTCGACCGGCGTCATCGACTCCAGCATGCCGATCCCGGTTGCCGGTGTTCTGCTGGTCGCCGATTCGTCCGCTGCAGCTTCGTCCGGCGTGGCTTCATCCGACAAGGCTTCGTCCGGCGCAGCCACATCCGCCGCAGCTTCGTCCGGCGCGGCTTCGTCCGCGACGGCGTCCTCCGCACGCGTTTCGGCTGCGACGGTGTCGTCGCTGGCTGGTCCGGGCGATTGCGCATCGGGCTCCGACACCGGCGGCTGCATCCCTGCCGGGGAAGCGGCGGGCGGCGTGGCGAGGATCGTCTCCGGCAGGAAGAACGCGGTCTGCAGCGCGTCGTCCGCTGGACGTGTCGTCGCCGCCGAAGCGGCGTGGCGCGCCGGCTTCGACTCGTCGACGTAGCGCAGGAAGTCGATCCCCGAGAACACGTGCTGGCAGGCGCCGCAGCGCACCAGGCCGCGGCGCAGCTTCAGCTGGTCGGGCACCACCTTGAAGCTGGTCTTGCACTGGGGGCAGGTGGTCGCGAGGGCCATCGGACTCGGTGAATCAGCGGGAAGTTCGCGCGATGTTCGCGCTTGCCGCCCCGATCATGACCGGCGCGCTCCGGCCAGACAAGTCCAGCCCTCGAGCGAGCGCCAGTCCCGCAGCGCGATCTCGGGGTAGCAGGCGGCGATTTCCGGGGCCTGCCGATCGAGCAGCCCGGCGAGCACCAGCCGTCCGCCCGGCGCGACCAGCGCGGACAGCAGCGGCGCGAGGAGGCGCAGCGGGTTCGCGAGTATGTTGGCGACGACGACGTCGGCCGCATCGGGGAGCGGATCGCCGGGCGCGCGAACGTCCAGCGACACCGCGTTGACCGCCGCGTTTCGCCGTGCGCTCGCGAGCGCCTGCGGATCGATGTCGATCGCGCAGACGCTGGCCGCGCCGAGCCGCGCAGCCGCGATCGCGAGAATGCCCGAGCCGCACCCGTAGTCGATCACGCGCTCGCCACCGCGCAGGTGCTCGTCGAGCCATTCGAGGCAGAGCCGCGTCGTAGGATGGCTGCCGGTGCCGAATGCGAGGCCCGGATCGAGCACGATCGCGTGCCGGCCCTCGACCAATGGCGGTGGCGCGCCGCTCTCGTGCCCGGCCAGGTGCCAGGACGGCGTGATCCGGAGCCTGCGCCCCACCGGGATCGGCGCGAATTGCGACTGCGTGGCCTGCACCCAGTCCTGGTCGGGCACTTCGCGCAGTTCGAAGCCGGCCGGTGCCTGGCGCGCGCCGATGGCCGCCGCGCGTGCCAGCAGCGCCGGCACATCGGCGCTCGCCGCCACCAGCGCGGACAGTCGCGTGCGTTGCCACCCGCTCGCCGGAGCCGGCTCGCCCGGCTCGCCGAACAGCGGCGTCTCGTCGCCCGAGTCGGCGTCCGCGTCTTCGGCCTGCACCGAGGCGGCGCCGGCCTCGAGCAGTGCGTCGGACCAGGCGTCGACCGCGTCGCGTTCGACGACGAAGACGACCTCCGACCACATCGGGAACCTCGCCTTGCGCCGCGGCTCAGGCGCCGCGCAGCGCGAGCTTGCGCTCGAGGTAGTGGATCGAGGTGCCGCCGGTGACGAAGTGCGCATCGGCCAGCAGTTCGCGATGCAGCGCAAGGTTCGTCTGGATGCCGTCGACCGCCATCTCGGAGAGCGCGATGCGCATGCGGCGGATCGCCTGCTCGCGCGTGTCGCCGTAGGCGAGGACCTTGGCGATCATGGAATCGTAGTTCGGCGGCACGACGTAGTTCGTGTAGACGTGCGAGTCGACGCGGATCCCCGGGCCGCCGGGCGGGTGCCAGGCGGTGATCCGCCCGGGCGAAGGGGTGAACTTCCAGGGATCCTCGGCGTTGATGCGGCACTCGATCGCGTGGCCCCTGATCGTGATGTCGCGCTGGCGAAAGCGCAGCTTCTCGCCCGCGGCGATGCGGATCTGTTCCTGGACGATGTCGATGCCGGTGATCAGCTCGGTGACCGGGTGCTCCACCTGCACCCGCGTGTTCATCTCGATGAAGTAGAACTCGCCGTTTTCGAACAGGAATTCGAAGGTGCCCGCGCCGCGGTAGCCGATCTTGCGGCACGCCTCGGCGCACCGGCTTCCGATGCGGTCGAGCAGGCGCCGTGCGATGCCGGGAGCCGGTCCTTCCTCGATGATCTTCTGGTGGCGGCGTTGCATCGAGCAATCGCGTTCGCCCAGGTAGACCGCGTTGCGGTACTCGTCGGCGAGCACCTGGATCTCGATGTGGCGCGGGTTCTCGAGGAACTTCTCGAGATAGACCGTCGGGTTGTTGAACGCGGCCTGCGCCTCGGTGCGCGTCATCGTCACCGCGTTGAGCAGCGCAGCCTCGGTGTGCACCACGCGCATGCCGCGCCCGCCGCCGCCGCCGGCCGCCTTGACGATCACCGGATAGCCGACGCTGCGCGCCACGCGCAGCACTTCCTTCGGGTCTTCCGGCAGCGCCCCCTCGGAGCCCGGCACCACCGGCACGCCCGCCTTGATCATCGCGTCCTTGGCCGAGACCTTGTCGCCCATCAGGCGGATCGACTCCGGGCGCGGACCGATGAAGACGAAGCCGCTCTTCTCGACGCGCTCGGCGAAGTCGGCGTTCTCGGCCAGGAAGCCGTAGCCGGGGTGGATCGCCTCGGCGTCGCTCACCTCGGCCGCGCTGATGATCGCCGGTACGTTCAGGTAGCTGTCGCGCGACGACGGCGGACCGATGCACACCGACTCGTCGGCCAGTTTCACGTACTTGGCCTCGGTGTCGGCCTGGGAGTGCACGACCACGGTCTTGATGCCGAGTTCGCGGCAGGCCCGCTGGATGCGCAGCGCGATCTCGCCCCGGTTGGCGATCAGCAGCTTCTCGAACATGTCACTCGATCACGAACAGCGGTTGGCCGAACTCCACCGGCGAGCCGTTGTCGACCAGCACCGCCTTGATCGTGCCGCTCTTGTCGGCCTCGATCTCGTTCATGAGCTTCATCGCCTCGATGATGCACAGCGTGTCGCCTTCCTTCACTTCGCTGCCGACCGACACGAAGGGTTCGGCGCCCGGCTGCGCCGACCGATAGAAAGTGCCGACCATCGGCGACTTGACCATGTGGCCGGCCGGCGGTTCGGGCGCCGCGGCGACCGGTGCCGGGGTCGGCGCGGCGGCCGGCGCGCTGGCCGCAGCCATGGCCGGGGCCGGCGTCATGAACGGCATCGGCGCCTGCATCGCCATCGGCCCGCAGGGGCTCTTCACGATGCGCACCTTGCCGTCGCCTTCGGTGATCTCGAGTTCGGAAATGCCCGATTCGGCCACCAGGTCGATCAGGGTCTTGAGTTTTCGCAGGTCCATGGCGATCAGGCTTCCTTCGGGGAGCGCCCGCTGGCCGAGGCGCCCGGGTCGCTGGCAAGCGACTCGATGGCGGCCTGCACGGCGAGGCGATAACCGGTCGCACCCAGGCCGACGATCACGCCGGCAGCCAGGTCGGACAGGTACGAGTGATGCCGGAACGGTTCACGGCGGTGGATGTTCGACAGGTGCACCTCGATGAACGGCACTGCCGTCGCTGCCAGCGCATCGCGCAGCGCCACGCTGGTGTGGGTGAATGCGGCCGGGTTGATCACGATGAAATCGACTTTCGCGGCCTGCGCCGACTGGATCCGGTCGACGAGCGCGCCCTCGTGATTCGACTGGAAACTCTCCAGCCGGCAGCCCGCCGCCCTGGCGATTGCGGCGAGGCTCGCGTCGATCTGCTTCAGCGTGGTCGTGCCGTAGACCGCAGGCTCGCGTGCGCCGAGCAGGTTCAGGTTCGGGCCGTGGATGACCCAGAGCAGTTTCGACATTGCAAGGTTCTGGCGAATTAGGCGAACTTAGGCGAAATTGTGCGCCTTTATACGCCTGTTAAGCGGAGAACGCCAGATTTTTCTTGGTGCGGGGCGCTGCCTCAGAGCACGCGCAGGATGGCTTCCCGGAGGTCGGCGGTCTTGAAGCGCCCCAGCGTTCGCCATGCGACGCTGCCGTCGCGGGCCACCACGACGGTGAAGGGAAGGGCGCCCGCAGTATTGCCCAGCCGGCGCACCAGTTCCAGGCCGCTGTTGCCGGCAACGAGCAGAGGATACCCCATCGGCGTCTTCAGAGAAAATTGCCCGATGTTCGACGCGGAATCGATGCCGATGCCGATCACCCGCAGTCCGCGGCCGCGAAACTCGTTGCCGATCTCCGACAACTCCGGCATTTCCTCGACGCACGGCGGGCACCAGGTGGCCCAGAAGTTCACCACGACGGGCTGGCGGCGCAGCGTGGCCAGCGCGACCGGCCGGCCCTGGGCATCGGGCAGCGTGAGCCCGTAGAGCAGTTCGATCGCCTCGCCGTCGGCATCACCGATCGCGTAGCGGCGCGAGGCCACCCAGGCGCCGAAGCCGCCGAAGCCGAGCGCGAGCGCGCCGAGTGCGAGCCAGCCCCGCCGGTTCATGCCTGCGCGAGCCGATCGAGCAGCGCCTTGCGGTCGCCGCGTTCCGCGCCGGCCGGTCCGCCGCGCAGCGCCCCGCGCAGGTCGTCGTGCCCGTACAGCGACAGCAGCACCGGCGCGTCGTCGAGATAGAAGCCGATCGCCTCGACCTCGGCGCCGCTGCGAAAGTGCGGCACCGTCGACACTTCGAAGTCGACGCCCTCGTTGAGCAGTTCGATCTCGACGTCCTTCGGATTGTCGTGAAACAGCTGCAGGTGGATCGGCGCGTGCTCGGTGACGATGCCTTTCCAGACCGCTCCGGTGAGATACGGGTGGAACGCCTTCAGCCGCTGCATCAGCGCCGCGGCGGTCTGGCGCCGGCGCGCGACGCGCTGCGCGTGGTCGGCGTCGAACAGATCGAGGTGCTCGCGCAGCGCGGCGTCGATCTCGTCGTTGTCCGGGATCGCCCCCTTGGGCGCCTGGCGGTCGCCGAGCACCTGGCGCAGCGCCTTCTTCCTGGCGGCGACGTAGTCGAGGCCGGAGTCGGCGATCAGCCGGGCGGCGGCGGCGGCGAGCTCGAGCCGCAGGGAATCGGACGCTTCGTGCATGTCTGTAGAATCCGTGGCTCGCCATTATCGCTCCGATGCATATTCACATCCTCGGCATCTGCGGCACGTTCATGGGCGGCATCGCGGCGATCGCCACGCAGGCCGGACACCGCGTGACCGGCTGCGACGCGAACGTCTATCCGCCGATGAGCGAGCAGCTGCGCGCGCTCGGCATCGAGCTGATCGAAGGCTTCGATGCGTCGCAACTGTCGATCCGCCCCGATCTCTGGGTGGTGGGCAACGTGGTCTCGCGCGGCAACCCGCTGATCGAGGCGATCCTCGATGCGCGTGAACCCTACATTTCCGGCCCTCAGTGGCTTGCCGAGCAGGTGTTGCGCGGAAAGTGGGTGCTTGCAATCGCCGGAACCCACGGCAAGACGACCACTGCGTCGATGCTTGCCTGGATTCTCGAAGCGGCCGGGCGACAACCGGGGTTCCTGATCGGCGGCGTGCCGGTGAACTTCCCGGTGTCGGCGCGCCTGGGCGACAGCGAACTGTTCGTGATCGAGGCCGACGAGTACGACACCGCATTCTTCGACAAGCGCTCGAAATTCGTCCACTACCGGCCGCGCACCGCGGTGCTGAACAACCTCGAGTTCGATCACGCCGACATCTTCGCCGATCTCGCCGCGATCGAGACGCAATTCCACCACTTGATACGCACCGTGCCGCGCAACGGCAGGGTCGTGGTCAATGCGGCCGAACCCGCGCTGGCCCGCGTGCTGGCGCGCGGACTGTGGAGCGAGCGTGAGGATTTCCTGTCGCCACGGGGCTGGTCGCTCGATGCCGTCGAAGAGCAGCCGCATGCGACCTCGTTCGGCGTGCGTTTCGGCGAGCGGTCTCTGGGTCGCTGCAGCCTTGCGATGCCGGGCATGCACAGCCGCGCCAATGCGCTGGCGGCGATCGCGGCGGCCCGGCATGCCGGCGTCGAGCCGGCAGCCGCGATCGAGGCGCTCGCCGGCTTCGGCGGCGTGCGCCGGCGGCTCGAACTGCGGGGCAAGGCGGGCGGAGTCGCGGTGATCGACGACTTCGCCCACCACCCGACCGCGATCGCCACCACGCTGGCCGGCCTGCGCGAACGACTGGGCGCCTCGGCGCGCATCCTCGCGGTGCTCGAACCGCGATCGAACACGATGCAGCTCGGCACCATGGCGGCGCGGCTGCCGGCCAGCCTCGCGGTGGCCGACCGGGTGTTCTGCTACAGCGGCGGGCTGGGCTGGGACGTGGCGGCGGCGCTGGCGCCGCTCGGCGCGCGGGCGGTGGTCGAGCCGGATTTCGAACGGCTGGTCGGTGCGATCGTCGCGGCGACGCGCCCGGGCGACACGATCCTGGTGATGAGCAATGGCGGCTTCGGCGGCATCCACCAGCGCCTGCTCGACGCGCTGGCGGGGCGCTGAGATGCGTGCCGGTGTCCCGCTGCCGCGCCTCGTCTATCTCCACGGGTTCCGCTCGTCGCCGCAGTCGTTCAAGGCGCGACTGCTCGCGGCGCGGCTCGCCGCGCTCGGGCTCGGGGCGCGCTTCGCCTGCCCCCAGCTGCCGGCATCGCCGGCTGCGGCGGTCGGGCTGGTGCTGCGCGAAATCGCGCCCGGGCCTGCCGACACGCTGGTCGGCAGCTCGCTGGGCGGCTACTACGCGACCTCGCTCGCCGAGCGATGCGGCTGCCGCGCGGTGCTGCTCAATCCGGCGGTCTTTCCGGTGCGCGACCTGGCCGCGCACACCGGCACGCAGCGGATGTACCACAGCGACGACGAGTTCGTGTTCGAGCCGCGTCATCTCGATGAACTGGCGCAGCTCGAGGCGGCACCCACCCGCCTCGATCGCTACCTGCTGATCGCCGCGAAGGGCGACGAACTGCTCGACTGGCGCGAGATGGTCGCGAAGTACTCCGGCGCGCCGACGATCCTGCTCGAAGGCGGCGATCACGGGCTCTCGGAATTCGCGGCACTCGTCGACCGCGTGCTGGCCTTCGCGGGCATGGGCGGCGGCGCAACCGATCAGGGCCGATGAGCCCTCCCAGCGGAGCAGACATGAGACTGAAGGACAAGGTGGCGATCATCACCGGCGCGACCGGCGGGATCGGAATGGCGAGCGCGCACAAGTTCGCGCGCGAGGGCGCACGGGTGGTGATCGCCGACCTGGACGCCGGACGCGTCGAGGCTGCCCGCGCGGCGCTCGCCGCCACCGGCGCCGAGGCCCTGGGCGTGCAGCTCGACGTGACCGACGCGTCCAGCGTGACGGCGATGGTCGCCGCGGTGAAGGCGGCCTGGGGACGCATCGATTGCCTGCTGAACAACGCCGGCATCACGCAGGACGCCAGGCTCGTGAAAATGAGCGCCGAGCAGTTCGACCGCGTGATCGAGGTGAACCTGAAGGGCGTCTTCCTGTGCACGCAGGCGGTTGCCGACACGATGATCGCGCAGGGTTCGGGCGTGATCCTGAACGCTTCGTCGGTGGTCGGCCTGTATGGCAACTTCGGGCAGACGAACTACGCGGCGACCAAGGCCGGGCTGATCGGTTTCACCAGGACCTGGGCGCGCGAACTGGGCCCGAAGGGGGTGCGCGCGATCGCCGTCTGTCCCGGCTTCGTCGTCACCCCGATCCTCGACTCGATACCTCCGGCCGTGATGCAGAAAATGGTCGAGAAGGTGCCGCTGGGCCGGCTCGGGCAGCCCGACGAGATCGCCAACGTCTACGCCTTCCTTGCTTCGGACGAAGCCTCCTACATCAACGGCGCAGTGATCGAGGTATCGGGCGGGATCAGCCTGTAGGGCCGGTCGGCCGCCGCCCGGCGACGAACGCCCCGGGCGGCGCGCGGCGCGCCTCTATAATCGACCGTCTGATGAAGCACCTCCTGTTCGACGACAACGGCGAGTTCAAGGCGGGTTCGGTCCTGTCCGAGGCGGGCGCCAGCCTTCAGATCGAACTGGCCAGCGGCAAGCGCGTCAAGATCAAGTCGGCGCAGACCCTGCTGCGTTTCGACGCGCCGGCCGCCGAGGCGCTGCTGCCGGCCGCGCGCGCCCTGGCCGACGAGATCGACGCCGACTTCGTCTGGGAGTGCGCCCCGCAGCAGGAGTTCGGCTTCGAGGAACTCGCCCGCGACTACTTCGGCCATGCGCCTGCGCCGGTCGAGGCGACCGCACTGCTGCTGAAGCTGCACGGCGCGCCGGTCTACTTCCATCGCAAGGGTCGTGGCCGCTTCCGCCCCGCGCCGCCCGAGACGCTCAAGGCGGCGCTGGCAGCGCTCGAGCGGCGCCGCCAGCAGCAGGAGACGATCGAGGCGCAGGCGCAGGCGATGGCCGCCGGCGAGTTGCCGCCGGAGATCGCCGCGCAGGCCGCGGGGCTGGTTGCACGTCCCGACAAGTCTTCGCTCGCCTGGAAGGCACTCGAACGGGCGCTCGCGCTCACGCGGCAGACGCCCGAACGGCTGCTGCTCGCACTGGGCGCCTTCGATTCGCCGCGCAGCCTGCACGTTGCGCGCTTCGCTGCCGAGTACTTTCCGCACGGCTTCGGCTTCGCCGCGTGCGCCGACGCGCTGGCAGGCGCGACTGGCCGGCTCGCCGCGTTGCCGCTGGCCGAGGCCGAGGCGTTCTCGGTCGACGATTCGACCACCACCGAGATCGACGATTGCCTGTCGGTGCAGCCGCTGGCCGACGGACGCTGGCGCGTCGGCGTGCACATTGCGGCGCCGGGCCTGGCGATCGCGCCGGGCAACGGCCTCGACGCGCTGGCGCGCGAGCGGATGTCGACGGTCTACATGCCGGGCGACAAGGTGACGATGCTGCCCGAGCCGGTGATCGCCGCGTTCTCGCTCGATGCCGGCCGCGAGGTGCCGGTGGTGTCGCTCTACGTCGACCTGGACGCGCAGGGCGAGCGCGTCGTCTCGCGCCATTCGCGCGCCGAACGCATCCGCGTCGCCGACAACCTGCGCCACGACCTGCTCGACGGCGCATTCGGCGAGAACGCGCTCGACGAGGATGCGCTCGGGGGCGATGCGCCGATCGGCCATCCGCAGGGCGAGGCGCTGCGCGTGCTCTGGCGCCTCACGCTGGCGCTCGCGGCGCAGCGCGAGCGCGTGCGCGGCAAGCCCGAGCCGCGCGCGCGGGCGGACTTCAGCTTCTACGTGGAGCGCGCCAACGGCGACGAGCGCGTGCGCATCGTGCAGCGCCGCCGCGATGCGCCGCTCGACCGCATCGTCGCCGAGATGATGATCCTCGCCAACAGCGAGTGGGCGCTGATGCTGGCCGACCACGGCGTGCCCGCCGTCTATCGGTCGCAGCAGGCCGGGCGCGTGAAGACCGGCACGCATCCGTTGCCGCACCAGGGGCTCGGCGTGCCGCAATACATGTGGACGACCTCGCCGCTGCGCCGCTACGCCGACCTCGTCAACCAGCGGCAGCTGCTGGCGGTGCTCGCCGGCGAGAAGCCGCCATTCGGCCGGAACGACGCCGGACTGTTCTCGGTGATCAGCGCGTTCGAGGCGCGCTACGGCGCCTATCTCGAGTTCCAGCAGCGGATGGAGCGCTACTGGTGCCTGCGCTGGGTGGCGCAGGAGGGCCTGCGCCGCGTCGAGGCGGTCGCGGTGCGCGACGACCTGGTGCGGCTTGCCGGCGCGCCGCTCTACTTCAGGCTGCCCGGCGCGCCGGAGATCGCACCCGGGCGCCGCCTCGTGGTCGACCTGCTCGCCATCGACGAGGTCGATCTCTCGGTCGAGGCGCGCTTCGTCGACTTCGGCGCCGCGCCCGGTGCGGACGAGCCGCTGGACGGCGGCGAGGATGCGCTCGTCGAGCAGGTGGCATGAAGATCGAGCGCGAGGCGCACGCCCCATGAGACTCGTGCTGGTCGACTGGCCGCGCCGGCTGTCGCCCTCCGCGCTGTGGAGCCGCGACCCGCTCACTTTCGCGGTCGTCGTCTCGGTGCTGCTGCACGCGCTCGCGCTCATGCTGCGCTTCGCGCCGCCGGCGCCGCTCGCGCTCGCTCCGATCGATCCGCAGCTCGAGGTGATCCTGCTCAACGCCCGCACCGACGCGAAGCCGCTGCGGCCCGAAGTGGCGGCGCAGGCGAGCATGCAGGGCGGCGGCGACCGCGACACGGGGCGGGCGCGCTCGCCGCTTCCGGCCGAACTGCAGGCGCGCGACGGCGACGACCTGGTGCTGCGCCGGCGGCGCGTGGCCGAACTCGAGGCGCAACAACGCAAGCTGCTGGCGCTCGCTCGGGGGCCACAGGCCCTGGTGCGCGAGGGCGAGCGCTCCGACGAGCCGCGCGCGGCCGCCTCCGGCGACGACGACCGCGACGTGGATGCGGTGATCGCCCGGCTGCAGGCGCAGATCGATCGGCAGATCTCCGACTACAACAAGCGGCCGAAGCGACTCACCTACGGCGTGAACGCGGTCGGCGTCAGCTACGCGCGCTACGTCGACGACTGGGCCGCGCGCATCGAGAAACTGGGCACCGAGCGCTATCCGCGCGAGGCGCGCGGGCGCATGTACGACTCGCTGATCATCACGGTGGAGATCGACAAGCACGGCAACGTGGTCGACGTGATCGTCAACCGCAAGTCGAAATTCGAGGTGCTGAACCGGGCGGTCCGGCAGATCGTCCATGCCGGCGCGCCCTACGAGCGCTTCACGCCCGAGATGGCGCGCGAGGGCGACATCCTGCAGATCGTGCGCACCTGGACCTTCACCAACGACTCGCTCGAGACCGCGTCGCTGCGCCCCTCCGCGGCCGTACAGCGATGACCGATCGCTACGCGGTCATCGGCAACCCGGTCGCGCACAGCCGCTCACCGTCGATCCACGCGCGCTTCGCGAAGCAGACCGGCGAAGACCTCGAGTACGGGCGCCTGCTCGTGCCGCTCGATGGCTTCGTCGAGGCGGTCGAGCGCTTTCGCGACGCCGGCGGACGCGGCCTGAACGTGACGCTGCCCTTCAAGCCCGAGGCTTTCGCCTGGGCGGCGCGGCGCAGCGAGCGCGCGCAGGTTGCGGGCGCGGTCAACACCCTGCGCTTCGATCGCGAAGGCGCCTGGGGCGACAATACCGACGGCGCGGGCCTGGTGCGCGATCTCGAAGGCCGGCTCGAACTGGCGCTGGCAGGGCGATCGGTGCTGATCCTCGGCGCCGGCGGCGCCACGCGCGGCGTACTCGGGCCGCTGCTCGACGCGGGCGTGGCCCGGCTGACGATCGCCAATCGCACGCCGGGGCGCGCGATCGAATTGGTCGACGAGTTCCTGCGAACGAGCGCGAGTGCCGCGGCCGCGGCGGACCGGCTGCGCGGCTGCGGCTTCGACGACGCCGGCGACGGTCACGACCTGGTGGTGAACGCGACCTCGGCAGGGCTCGCCGGCGATCGGCTGCCGATCGCCGACGCGCTGCTGGCCGGCGCCGTGCTCGCCTACGACATGTTCTATGCGGCGCGCGAAACCGCTTTCGTCGCGCAGGCGCTGGCGGCCGGTTGCCGGCGCGCCTGCGACGGGCTCGGCATGCTGGTCGAGCAGGCGGCCGAATCGTTCCTCGTCTGGCGCGGCGTGAGGCCGCTCACCGCCCCGGTCTACGAAGCGCTTCGCGCCGAGCTCGCGGCCGAAGCCGGCTGAGCCTGCCGATGGCCCGACGCACATCGATGTCGCGATGGCGGCGCGTGCTGCGCGTGGCCGCGCTGGCGAGCGTGCTGGCGGTGACCGCGCTGCTGGCGCTGCAGTTGTGGTTCTTCGCGCACGTGCTGTGGTGGAACTGGTTCGACCCCGGACAGACGCCGTTCATGAGGCGCGAGCTGGTGCGCCTGCGCGAAGCCGATCCGCGCAGCCAGCTGCGCCACCAGTGGGTGCACTTCGGACAGATCTCGGTGCACCTGAAGCGTGCGGTGATTGCCGCCGAGGACGCCAACTTCACCGCCCACGACGGCGTCGACTGGGATGCGATCGAGCGCGCCTACGAGCAGAACCGGCGGCGCGGGCGCGTGGTGCGCGGCGGCTCGACGATCACGATGCAGCTCGCGAAGAACCTGTTCCTGTCGGGCGAACGCAGCTACCTGCGAAAGGGCCAGGAGCTGGTGATCGCCTACATGATCGAGACGGTGATGACCAAGCGCCGCATCCTCGAGCTCTACCTCAACGTCGCGGAGTGGGGCGTGGGCGTCTTCGGTGCGCAGGCTGCCGCGCGGCACTACTTCGGCGTGTCGGCGCTGCAGCTCGGGCCCCGGGAAGCCGCGCGGATGGCGGCGATGCTTCCGCGGCCGCGTTACTATGACGTCAACCGCGGATCGCCGGCGCTCGCCCGGCGTACCGCGATCGTCGGCCGCTGGATGGGTTCGGTCGATCCTCCCTGACTGCGCGATCCATGGCCGACCAAGACGCCGACTTCCGGGCTGAACAAGCCGAAGAACGCCCCGACGAAGCGCTGGCCATTGCGCAGCCGCGCGATCCCGAGCAGGCGTCGCGCGCGCTCGCCGCCGTCCAGGAACTGCTCAGGCGCCACGATCTGGCGCTGGATGTGGCGGCGCGACAGCGCCCGGCCGAGGCCGGGGAGCATGCCGAGGTGCCCGAAGCGCCGCAGGAGCGTCAGCTGCTCGACGACCTGCGCGCGCGGCTCGACGAGCTGCATCCGGCCGACGTCGCGTTCGTTCTCGAGGCGCTGCCGTTCGAGCAGCGGATGATCGTCTGGGACCTCGTCAAGGCCGAGCGCGACGGCGAGATCCTGCTCGAGGTCTCGGAGTCGGTGCGCGAGTCGCTGATCCGCTCCATGGATCGCGAGGAGCTGGTCGACGCGGTCGAGACGCTCGATGCCGACGAGATCGCCGAGCTCGCGCCCGACCTGCCGACCGACGTCGTCGAGGAGGTCCGCCGCGGGCTGTCGCAGGAAGAGCGCGAGCAGCTGCGCGCGTCGATGTCGTTCCCCGAGGGCTCGGTCGGCGAGCTGATGGACTTCGAGGCGATCACCGTGCAGCGCGGGTACACGCTCGACATGGTGCTGCGCGAGCTGCGCGGACTCGAGGAACTGCCGGACCACACCGACCAGGTCTACGTGGTCGACGAGCGCGGCGAGCTGGTCGGCGCGCTGCCGCTCGACCGGCTGCTGATCAACCAGCCCGAGGTGCTGGTCGAAGACGTGATGCGCCGCGACCTGCTCACGTTGCAGCCGCTGGAAGATGCCAGCGAGGCGGCGCACGCGTTCGAGCGCTACGACCTGGTCTCGGCGCCGGTGGTCGATCCGCGCAACCGGGTCATCGGCCGCGTCACCGTGGCCGAGGTGCTCGACCTGATCCGCGAGGAAGGCGAGTCGGAGGTGCTCGCCAAGGCCGGCCTGCGCGAGGAGGAAGACCTGTTCGCGGGGGTCTGGGCTTCGGCCAAGAACCGCTGGCTGTGGCTGGCGCTGAACCTGTGCACCGCGTTCTTCGCGTCGCGCGTGATCAGCGCCTTCGACGGCACGATCGAGCGCGTGGTGGCGCTCGCCACGCTGATGCCGATCGTCGCCGGCATCGCGGGCAACTCGGGTAACCAGACGATGACGCTGATCATCCGCTCGCTGGCGCTGGGGCAGGTGACGACCGCCAACGCGCGCCGGCTGCTGCTGAAGGAGCTCGCGATCGCGGCGCTCAACGGGCTGGTATGGGGCGGCGTCGCGGGGCTGGTCGCCTGGCTGCTCTACCGCGACACGCCGTACGGCGTGCTGCTCGGCCTGACGATGACGATGGCGATGGTGCTCAACCTGCTGGTCGGGGCGCTGATCGCGCTGGCCGTGCCGATGGTGCTCGAGCGCTTCGGCCGGGATCCGGCGATCGGATCCTCGGTGCTGCTCACCTTCAGCACCGACAGCATGGGGTTCCTGATCTTCCTGGGGCTGGCGACGCTGCTGTTTCGCTGAGCCGCGTTCCCGGCCGCCTTCCCCGGTGGCAGCGGCGACCAGGCGGCGCGTCCAGGGTGGTGCGCCTCAGGTAGTGCGCATCAGGCGGCGTGCGGCCGCGCTGCGCAAGCGGTGCACCAGCCAGGCGGCGAACGCGGCCGCAGCCAGCGCGGCGAAGAACGCCGCGGCTTTCGACTCGCAGCGGCCCAGCAGCGTGACGAGCGCGAAGAAGAACGCGGTGAAGCCGATCAGGCCGTTGGCAAAGCCGCGCAACAGGCTGATCGTCGCGCAGCGGCCGTAGACCGGCAGCGTGAAGCTGGGCAGGATGCTGCCGGTGATCGGAAACGCGAGCAGCAGCCCGCTCACGCGCGCCGGCAGCGTGTCGGCGCCCAGCAGGATCACGGCCGCCAGCGTCACCGCGGCCGCAACGCGCATCGCGATCTCGCCGCGCGGCACCGGCACGCCGCCGGCCAGCGGCGGCACCCTCGGCATGATCGCCAGGGCCACGAACGGCGCAGCGATGCCCGTCAGCGTCGGCGCCGGCCATGCCGGCGCAGTGACGACCCAGCCGATCGCCGCGAAGGCCAGCGCGGCACCCGCCAGGCACGCCCACCAGGGCAGACGGCGCGACAGCCACGAGAACGCCACGATGTGCGCGATCGCCGCGGGCACGCTGGCCAGCGTCGCGCTGCCGATCGCCGCGACGCTCGTCGCGCCGTGGTCGATCAGCAGGCCGCCGATCACCGGCGCGGCGATCAGCGGCAGGCCCGATAGCACGCCTGAGATCGCATGACCGAAGCGGCGCGCGGCCAGCGAGGCGAGCAGGATCGAGGCCGGGACGAGGGCGAGTTTCAGCAGCAGCATCGGTGGCGGAACATGCGGGCCGGCAGGCGGGCGCGCCGGCAGGCGTGCCGGCCGGAGGATGTCGCGGACGGCCGAGCGCGACGGTAGCATGAGCGGGGATCATCGGCGGTCGAATGGAGGGGCACCGTGGCCTGGCCCGTCACGAAGTACTTCGCAACTGCTGCGGTCGTGGTGCTCGTTTCCGGGTTCGCGCGCCGCAGCGGCCGGCTCGGCGCGCTGGTGGGCGCGCTGCCGCTGGCGAGCCTGCTGGCGCCGAACCGGCTTCGCCTGGAGGAGCCGCCGCCGCAGAAGATCGCCGACCTCGCCTGGTACACCTTCCGGTTCGTGGTGCCCACGCTGCCGGTGTTCCTCGCATTCCCCGCGCTGCTGCCGCGCATCGGATTCTGGCCCGCGCCGGCGGCTTGCGTACTCGTCACGATCGCGAGTTTCGTCCTGTTCGCACCGATCGTGCGCCGCTTCGGGATCGAATTGCCGTGAGCGGCGGCGAACCGCGTCCGGCCGCATCGCGAAGGGTGGCCTTCGCCGGACCCCGGGTCGTGCTGGCGCGACTGCGCCACGACCTCGCGCATGCCGACGCGCTCGTCGCGCTGTCGGCGATCGGGGTCGTCGCGGGGCTGGTCGTCGGCGTCGTGATCGTCGCGTTCCGGCTGGTCACCGAGCAGACGCTGGTCGTGGCCGGGCTGATGGACGACGCCGAGAACTTCGAGGCGCTGCCCTGGGAGTGGCGGCTCGCGCTGCCGGTCGGCGGAGGGCTGTTGCTCGGGCTGATGTTCCGGCTCGCGCCGATCGGCGCACGGCAGGTCGGCCCCGGGCACGTGATGGCGCAGCTGGCCAGCCACGCCGGGCGCATGCCCTGGCGCAACGCGGTGATGCAGTTCGTCGGCGGTGCAGTCTCGATCGTCTGCGGGCACTCGGTCGGCCGCGAAGGACCGGTGATCCACGTCGGCGCGGCGAGTGCGAGCCTGCTCGGGCAATGGCTGCGCCTGCCCAACAACAGCATTCGCACGCTGGTCGCCTGCGGCGTGGCCGGCGCGATCGCCGCTTCGTTCAACACGCCGATCGCCGGCGTGGTGTTCGCGATGGAAGTCGTGATGCTCGAGTACACGCTGGTCGGCTTCGCGCCGGTGATCCTCGCCGCGGTCAGCGCGACGGCGCTGAGCTGGCTGGTCTACGGCGCCGACCCGGCGTTCACGGTTCCGGAGATGCGACAGCCCTCGCTGCTGGAACTGCCCTGGATCGTGCTGCTCGGGCTCGTCGTCGGTGCGCTGGCCGCGGCCTACGTGGCCGGCACGCGCCAGCTCGACCGGCGTTCGCGCGAGTTCCCGCTCTGGTTGCGCACGACGCTGGCCGGCGCGTGCACGGGCCTGTGTGCGCTGGGCGTGCCGCAGGTGATGGGACTGGGTTACGACACCGTGCAGCTGGCGCTGCTCGGGGAGATCGCGCTGTCGGCGCTGGTGGCGATCGCGCTGCTGAAGCTGGCTGCGACGGTCGCGTGCGGCGGGCTCGGCCTGCCTGGAGGCCTCATCGGGCCGATGGTCGTGATGGGTGCGGCGGCGGGCGGGGCGATCGGCATCGTCGGCGGGTCGCTGGTGCCCGGCAGCGCCGCAGCGAGCGGCTTCTACGCGATGCTCGGCGTGGCCGCGATGATGGGCGCGAGCCTGCAGGCGCCGTTGGCTGCGCTGATGGCGATCCTCGAGCTGACCGGCAGCGCCAGGGTACTGCTGCCCGGAATGGCCGCCGTCATTCCGGCACTGCTCGTGGCCCGTTCGGTGTTCGGGCAGGACCCGATCTTCGTCGCGATCCTGCGCGGGCGCGGAATCGACTACCGCTTCGACCCGGTCGCTGCGCTGCTCGACCGCACCGGGGTCGCTGCGGCAATGAACCGGCGCTTCGCGATCGTCGACCGCGCGGCCTCGCCTGCGCAGTGGGAACAGGCGCTCGCCACGGCTCCCGACTGGCTGCTGGTCGCCGACGGCGACGCCATCGGTGCGGTACTGCAGTCGCCGGCCGCAGCCCACGACGGCCGCAGCCGTGACCGCGCCGAAGCGCGGAGTGCGGTCGATTCAGGCGAAACTGCCGGCCTCGCCGAGGCGGCGCAGCGCGAGTCGCGGCCCTTCGCGACCGTGTCGCCGCATGCGACGCTCGGCGAGACCCTGCGCCGCCTCGACGCCGCCGGAGCCCGGCTCGCGCTCGTCTGCAGCGGCGAGACCGCGCGGGTCGGCGAAGTCTTCGGGGTCGTCGAGCGCCGGGACATCGATGCGAACGTCGGCTACCGCGTCTGAGCGCGTTCGCCGGCGCCGCTACTTCGCGAACTTCCTGAACTGCGGCTTGCGCTTCCCGAGGAACGCCTGCGTGCCTTCGCGCGACTCCTCGGTGTCGTAGTAGAGCTTGAGCGCGTACATGCCCATGCCGGCGATGCCGGCCTGGTGCGCGGTGTCCATGTTGAACGAGCGCTTGGCGATCGCGATCGCGGTCGGGCTCTTCTCCATGATCTCGTCGCACCACTTCTGTACTTCGGCGTCGAGCTGCTCGTGCGGCACCACCGCGTTGACCAGGCCCATCGCCAGCGCCTCGGCCGCCGGGTAGCGTCGGCACAGGTACCAGATTTCGCGCGCCTTCTTCTCGCCGACCACGCGCGCCAGGTAAGCAGTGCCGTAGCCTGGATCGACCGAGCCCACTTTCGGGCCCACCTGGCCGAACACCGCCTTCTCGGAGGCGATCGTGAAGTCGCAGATCGTGCACAGCACGTTGCCGCCGCCGATCGCGTAGCCCTGAACGCGCGCGATCACCGGCTTGGGCACGTCGCGGATCGCGGCGTGCAGTTCCTCGATCGGCAGGCCGATCGTGCCCCGGCCGTCGTACCGGCCCTCGTGCGCCGACTGGTCGCCGCCGGTGCAGAAGGCCCGGTCGCCGGCGCCGGCGAGCACGATCGCGCCGATCGCGCGATCGTAGCCGGCGCGGTTGATCGCGTGGATCAGTTCGTCGCAGGTGCGGCCGCGAAACGCGTTCAGCTTGTCGGGGCGGTTGATCGTGATCCAGGCCGCGCCGCTGCGCACTTCGTAGAGGATGTCCTGATAGTCGTCCATGGCCGGCGGGCTCCCTCTCATTGATCATGGGCCGGCACGGGCCGGGCGGCGCCGCTGCCGATCGTGCGCTCCTCGGCGCACTGGAAGGTCAGCGTGGTCTTCGCGATGCCGTGGATCGCGCTGCCCGGCACGACCGCGAATCCTCGCGATGCGCAGAACGCTTCGGCTTCGCGCAGCGCCTGGCGGGTGCGCTGCTGCGGGTCGGTGCCGCGTGTTTCGAGACTGTATTCGTTGCCGTGGTAGCCGCGGCCCTGCAGCACCGCAGTGCTCGCGCAGGCGCCCAGGGCGAGCGCGACGCAAGCGGACAAGGTTGCCAGCGGCACCGCGCGGCGCCATGCGGCCCGCGCGTCGCCCGCCGCCCGGTCGCGGGCGTCAGGGCGAACCTGCCGGCGCCACGTAGCTGCCGCTCTTGCCACCGTGTTTCTCCAGCAGTCGCACGTTGCCGATCACCATGCCGCGATCGACCGCCTTGCACATGTCGTAGACGGTGAGCAGGCCGATCTGCACTGCAGTGAGCGCTTCCATCTCGACGCCGGTCTTGCCGTCGCACTCGACCGTGGCGGTGCAGTGCACCGCGCTGGCCGCTTCGTCGACGTCGAAGTCGACCGCAACCCGGGTGATCGGCAGCGGGTGGCACAGCGGAACGAGGTCGGCGGTGCGCTTGGCGCCCTGGATCGCCGCGATGCGCGCCACGCCGATCACGTCGCCCTTCTTCGCGGTGCCCTCGCGCACCAGCGCCAGCGTCGCGGGCAGCATGCGGATCGTGCCGCGCGCCACCGCCACGCGATGCGTGACCGTCTTGTCGGCGACGTCGACCATGCGGGCGTTCCCTGCAGCGTCGAAATGTGTCAGCGCATCGCCCGGCGCGGCTCGGGTCGCTCTCGTCATGGTGTGGCTCCGGTCCCGACTATGATAGCAACCCCCGATTTGCGGATTCGCCGTGTCGCCGAGCCGTGTCCTGTCGTCGCGCTGCCTTGCGGCCTTGCTGGCCGGCGCGCTCTCGCTCGGCCCGCCCCTGGCGCGCGCGCAGATCGACAACCTGCCCAGGCTCGGCGACGCGTCGGCCGACGAGTTGTCGCCGGCCACCGAGCGGCGCATCGGCGAGTCGATCGTGCGCGAGATGCGGCGGCGCGGCATCGTCTACGACGACGTCGAGATCGCCGATTACCTGAACCGCTTCGCCGCGAGCCTGACGGCGACGACGCCGGCGTCGGGCCACGACTTCGAGTTCTTCCTGGTGCGCGACAGCACGCTCAACGCGTTCGCGCTGCCCGGCGGCTACATCGGCGTGCACACCGGCCTGATCGTCGCGGCGCAATCGGAGTCCGAGCTCGCCTCGGTGCTCGCGCACGAGATCGGACACGTGACCCAGCGACATCTCGCGCGCATGCTCTCGCGCGAGCGCCAGGCCTCGGTGGTGATGCTCGCCTCGCTGGTGCTCGCGGTGCTGGCGGCGCGCTCGAATCCGCAGGCGATCGGCGGGCTCGCCTCGCTCGGCAGCACGGTCGCGCAGTCGCAGATGCTCAGCTTCTCGCGCGACGCCGAGCGCGAGGCCGACCGCGTCGGTCTCGACATCCTGCGCCAGGCCGGCTTCGACGCCAACGGCATGGTGTCCTTCTTCGGGCGCCTGCAGCAGGCGGGTCGCCTCTACGACAGCAATGCGCCGGAGTACCTGCGCACGCACCCGCTCACGACCGAGCGCATGGCCGACATCCAGAGCCGCGTCGGCGAAACCCGCTACCGGCAGCGCGCCGACAGCGTCGACTTCCGGCTCGCGCGCGCCCGGCTGCGCGCGCTGTCGGACACGAGCGTCGACGGCCTGCGGCTCACGCGCGCGCAGTTCGAGCGCAGCGTGCGCGAACGCACGATCGACGACGCGGCCGACTGGTTCGGGCTGGCTACGGTGGCGGCGGCAGCCCGCGACTGGCCGGCCGCACGCAAGGCGATCGCCGAGGTGCGCCGCAAGCTGCCCGCGGGGCATCCGTTCGTCGAGCGGCTGGCTGCGCGCGTCGCACTCGACGCAGGCGATGCGGCGGCTGCGCAGGCGATCGTCGAGGCGGCGCTGGTGCGTTTTCCTTCGTCGCGGGCGCTCGTGCAGATGCGTGCCACGGTGCTGCTCGCCGGGCGCGACTACGCGGCGGCCGTGCCGGTGCTGGAGGACGCGCTGAAGCTCTACCGTGGCGACGCCGACCTGTGGCGGATGCTCTCCGAGGCACAGGGCGGGCTGGGCCGGGCGGCTCGCGCGCACCGGGCCGCTGCCGAGCAGTATGCGCTGCTCGGCGCCACTCCCGCGGCGATCGAGCAGTTGCGCCTGGCGCAGCGCGCCGGCGGGCTCGATTTTCACACCGCGTCGCAGGTCGACGCGCGCCGGCGCGAGCTCGAGGCGCAGTGGCGCGAAGAGCAGCAGGAGCGGCGCGAGAACCAGCGATAGGCGCTGTTCACGCTACGGGCGGCCTGGCGCACGCGCCTGCCGCAGTGTCAGGGCCGCGGCTTCGCGACGAAGCCCAGCACCCGCCCGGCGCAGACGCAGGGCCGCAGGCGCAGCGCGCGCCCGCCGGTGGCGAGAACGACGTCTTCGCCATCCTGCGCGAGGTCGAGCATCGCGAGATCGAGGTCGTGCACCAGCGCGGGCCCGGCGTCGGTGCGCAGCAGCACTTCGCCGGCGGGGCCGAGCCAGCCCGCGTCGATCCGCGCCACGATGACGCCGGTGTGAGTGACCATCCGCAGTTGCGGCGTGGCGGCGAGCACGCGCAGCACCAGCGGCGCAGCCTCCACGTCGACGTAGACGCGCTGCGGGCCGTTCTGCCAGTACCAGCGGCCGGCCTCGTCGGCGGCGTAGTTGCGGCCGATGAACTCGACGATCCGCGGATGGGTGATCGGGCTGCCGGCGCCGTCTCGGGCCTCGTCGAAACCGGCGCGTCCGCGGTCGACCAGCAGCCAGCGGCCCCGGCGGTCGAGCCGCAGCCAGCCCCACACGGCCGGCACCGCCGGCCAGCGCGCCATCGCGCGAAGCACCGGTTCATCCATCGGAGGGCTTCAGCGGTGCGGTCTCGCCGGGGCGCGAAGCGGCGGGCATCTGCGGTTCGTTCTCAGTGCAGTATCGTCGAGCCGGCGAGCGTCGGCGGCTCGCCGGAGCCGGGGCCGGAGTGGTGCAGCAGGATGCGCCAGCCGCTGGCGTGCTTGATGTAGACGTTGGTCGTCACGCAGCGGACCAGCTCCTGGCCGGTGCGGCCGGCAACGACCACCTGCTCGACCAGGTTGTGCACGGCGAGCATCGCCCCGGTGAGCGCGCGCACTTCGCCGATGCGCACGTCCACCCCGCCGCCGGCGAAGATCGCAGCCCACGAGGAGCGGATCGCCTCGAGCCCGATCAGGCGCTGGTGCCCCGGATGCACGCACATCACCTCGTCGTCGTCGGCCCACAGGGCCATCATCGCCTCGAGGTCGGCGCGTCGCATCGCGTCGTAGAAGGCTTCCTCGGCGGCTTCGGCGGTGGAGAGAATCGGCACGCGGCGCATCGCTGACCTGCTGCGAAACCCGCAGTGTATGCGGTTCGCGGCGCGTGTTCAGCGCACCGGGCGCGCGCCGGCCGGCTCGAAGCGCATCACCCTCGACAGGCTCTCGAAGACCGCCGACGGGGTGATGCGGTCCAGGCAGTCGGGCTCGCACTCGATGCAGGCGGGCGGTGCGCACGGCGGGGGGCAATCCGGATGGAGCCACTCGACGCGGGCGCGCGGCGAGCGCGGCGGGCTGTGGCGCGGGTCGCCGCTGCCGAAGATCGCCACCTGCGGCCGCCCGAATGCCGCCGCCAGGTGCATCAGGCCGGTGTTGCCGGAAACCACGCCGCTGGCCTGCGAAACCAGGGCGATCGCTTCGCCGACCGAGGTCTCGCCCGCCAGGTTGTGCAGCGACACGCCGGACAGCGCGGCGATTTCGGTGGCCGCCGCGCGGTTGCGCGCCGAACCGATCAGCACCAGTTGCGCCTCGGGCCACTCGTCGACCAGCAGGTTCGCCAGCGCCGCATAGTGGCGCCTGGGCCAGCCCCCCGGGCTGCCGTCGGCGTCGGGGCACAGCGCGATCAGTGGCGCGGACGGATCGAGGGCGAAGCGCGCGCGCACCGCGCGCTCCCGCGCCACGCGCCTCGCCAGGCGAGGCGCGGGCAGCCCGCCCGTCAGCGGTTCGCGCGGCGCAAACGCCAGTCGAGCGTAGTGTTCGACCCGTGGAAGCGGGTCGGCAGCCTGCGGCTCGTGGACCCGGTTCAGCAGCAGCCGATGCGCGTCGCCACGGTAGCCGATGCGCTCGGGGATTCCGGCGATCAGTGTGGCGAGCGTCGAACCGGGCAGGTCGGCCAGCGCGTAGGCGCGGCGGTAGTCGCGCCTGCGCAGCCGCCAGCCGAGCCGGCATGCGCGGCCCAGGCGCACGAGCGCAGGGCCCGTGCCGGCCGCATCGAACACTTCGCCCACCTCCGGCATGGCGCGGAACACCGATGCGAGGCGGCGCGGGCACAGCACGTCGATGCGCAGCGCCGGTTCGCGCTGGCGCAACAGGGCCAGCAGCGGCTGAGCCATCACGGCTTCGCCGATGCTGTCCGGAGCGATCAACAGCGCGCTCGCGCTCATGCAGGGTCCCCGGCCGGACTCATTCTGGCTGTTCTTGGCTCGATCGTACGCTTGGGCAGGCCATTGTGGCGGACCGACGGGCGCCGCACGGCGACCTTTCTCACGTCGGCCGCATCGACAGTGCCCGACCCGTGCCGGTGCGCCGGCCGGGCATTCCACTTCTGCGGTTTTCTGCGCTGCTACGCTGCCGCCACGGGAACCGCCGCGCTTGCCGCCACCCGCTGCAGCAGCCGCTCCCAGCCGGCCTCGACGTCGGCCTGCAGCGTCTCGATCTCGGCCTGCTTCAGGTGCCGGTAGCGGCGCTGCAGCGCGAGGTAATCGGCGACCGGGCGCGTGCGCTGCGCGTGATTGAGCGTGTAGCGGTGGCCGTGCTCGACCTCGTACAGCGGGAACACGCCGCTCTCGACCGCGAAGCGTGCGGCACGCAGCCCGCCGTCGTCGGGCAGGCCCCAGCCGTCGATGCACGGGATCAGAAGCGTGAGCAGTCGCGTGCCGCGGATCGCCTTCGCCCTGTTCACCTTGCCCACCAGGTCGGGCAGGAAGCCGGCAGTGGCCGTCGCCGCATACGGGATGTCGTGAGCGGCCATGATCTCGGTGAGGTTTTTCTTTCGCGAGAGCTTGCCGGCGGGAGTCGATCCGGTCGACGCGAAGCGCGGCGTCGACGACGACTTCTGCGCTCCGGTGTTCATGTAGCCCTCGTTGTCGAGGCACACGTAGAGGAAGTTCTCGTTGCGCTCGACCGCCGACGACAGGCACTGGAAACCGATGTCGTAGGTGCCGCCGTCGCCGGCGAAGACGACCACCTGCGTGTCGCGCTTGCCTTGCGCGTCGAGCGCGCGGCGCAGCCCCGAGGCGGCCGCGGCACTCGACTCCAGCGTCGGCTGGTACACCGGGATGCGCAGCGACGAGAACGGCTGCGGCCCGGCGATGATCGCCATGCACGACGGCGGGACGACGGCGACCGTGTCCGGCCCGAGCGTGGCGAGCACGTGCCGCACCGAGAGCGCCTCGATGCAGCCCGGGCACGCTGCGTGCCCCGAGCAGAACATCGCTTCTTCCACGACTTCGAGCCTTTTCATCGCGATCTCCCCGTTCTCGCGCAGCGCGTCAGCTCAGCCAGACCGACTCGGGGCCAGCGTCGCAAGACGCGGCGTTGCGCACGAATTCGCAGATGCGCTCGGGCGGCACGTTCACGCCGCCGACCCCGGCGAGCAGCCCGCGGATCGTGGGCGCATCGGGCATTCCGTAGAGCGCCGAGCGCAACTCCTGGTGCAGCACGCCGCCGCAGCCCGGCGAATAGTTGCGGTCGAGAACGATCGCCTCGGCGACGCCGGCGAGCGCCGCCCGCAGCGCGGCGACCGGCAACGGCCGGAACAGCCGCACCTTCACCAGGCCGACCGCGACCCCCGCGTCGCGCATCGCGTCGACGGCGTCGCGCGCGGTGCCGCACATGCTGCCCATGGTCACCAGCACCGTGCGCGCGCCGTCGCAGCGATAGCGCTCGACGATGCCCCAGCTGCGGCCGGTGAGCCGCGCCCATTCGCGGTCGACCTCGGCCGCGAGCTGCGGCACCTTCGCCATCGCTTCGGCGAGTTCGCGCCGGTGCCGCGCGAACATCTCCTGCGTGACCACGTTGCCCCACGATTCGACCTGCGCCGGGTCGATGCGGTGCGGGGGCGCGTATTCGGGCAGGTACGCATCGACCAGTTCCTGCGCCGGCACCTTCACCGGCTCGAGCGCGTGCGAGACGTAGAACGCGTCGTGGTTCACCATCGCCGGAACCAGCACCGCTTCGGCGATGCGAAACGCCTGGATCACGCTGTCGAGCGATTCCTGGGCGCTTTCGCTGTAGAGCTGGATCCAGCCGGTGTCGCGCTGCGCGAGGCTGTCGGTCTGGTCGGGCCAGAACGCCCACGGCGACGCGACCGTGCGATTCACGTTGGCCACTACGATCGGCGCGCGCGCGCCGCTGGCGTAGTGCAGCACCTCGTGCATCAGCAGCAGGCCCTGCGAGGCGGTCGCGGTGAACACGCGCACTCCGGCGAGCGAGGCCGGAATGCACGCGGCCATCACCGAGTGCTCCGACTCGGGCGTGATGACTTCGGCGTCGAACTCGCCGGCGGCCTCGAACTCGGTGAGCTTCTCGAGGATCGGCGTCTGGGGCGTGATCGGATAGCCGGGCGCGAATTTCGGACGCGCGAGCTTCGCGGCCCAGGCCACCGCGTGGTTGCCGGTGAGCAGCATCGTGCGTTCGCGCGCAGGCGCGCCGCTCGCGCTCGGTGCCGTGCCCGCGGCGTTCAGCGCATCGGGCCGCGACAGGACCTTGCTCATTTCACCTCCTCGATCATTTCCATCGAGCCGGTCGGGCACTCGCGCACGCAGATGCCGCAGCCCTTGCAGTAATTGCCATCGACTTCGTAGCCGCCGTCGGGCAGGCGCCGGATCGCGAGGTCGGGGCAGTAGTGGAAGCAGTTGTCGCACGAGATGCAGGTGCCGCACGAAAAACAGCGCCGGGCCTCGGCGAGCGCGCGCTCGATCTCGAGGCCGAGCTGCACTTCCGCGTCGCCGAGCCGCTCGGACACGGGAAGGCGCGCTTCGGGCGCGCGCGGCGCCTGCGGGTAATAGAAGGTGGCGATCGCATCGAGCGGAACGAGCTGCTGCACGTCGATGCCCAGGCCCGGCAGGCGCGCGCCGGCGAGACTCGCGCGCAACGCGTTCTCGCCGGCGCCCTCCGGCACCGGCACGGGGACGGCCTTCTCCGACAACGCACGATCGATCGCGAGCGCCGCGCGCTTGCCCATGCCGATCGCCTCGGTGACGAAGCGCGCCATGCTCGCGACGTCGCCGCCGGCGTAGACTCCCTCGGCCTCGGTGGCCTGCTGCGCGTCGACCCGCAGCAGCGCGCCGTCGGCCGGCACCGACTGCGCGAAGGGGGCGAGGTCGGGATCCTGGCCGATCGACGGCACGATCGCGTCGGCCTCGAGGCAGAACCCGCTGCCGGGGATCGGCTCGACGCGAAAGCGGCCGCGCTCGGCGCCCGCGACGAAATTCACGCGCGCGCATTCGAGCGTGACGCGACCCTGCTCGCGGCCGGCGCGCACGAGCGACGCGCCGTCGACGAGCTGCACGCCCTCCTCGAGCGCCTCCTCGACCTCGGCGCGCTGCGCCGGCATCTGCTCGCGCGATTCGAGCGCGAGCATCGTGACCTCGTGGCCTGCGCGACGCGCGCTGCGCGCGACGTCGATCGCCGCGCTGCCGCCGCCGATCACGACGATGCTGCGACCGAGGGCCGGCGCCTCGCCCGCGTTCGCCTGCGCGAGCCAGGTCGCCCCGTCGACCACCCAGGGCTGCCGGTAGTCGAGTTGCGGCAGGCGCTTCGGCAGCCGCGCGCCCGCCGCCACGTAGACCGCATCGAAGGACTCGCGCAGCTGCGCGAAGGCGGCCGGCGAGTCGATCGGCTCGCCGCAGCGCAACTCGACGCCGAGCGCGACGATGCGGGCGATCTCGCCGTCGAGCACGTGGCGCGGCAACCGGTATGCGGGAATGCCGTCGCGCATCAGGCCGCCGGCTCGCGGCCGCGATTCGAACACCGTGACCGCATAGCCGCGGCGGCGCAGGTGATAGGCGGCCGACAGCCCCGACGGGCCGGCGCCGACGATGGCGATGCGCTCGCTGCGCTCGAGCGCCGGCGCCGGATACGACCAACCCTGCGCGAGGCCGAGGTCGCCCACGTGCCGCTCGAGCCTGCAGATCGACAAAGGCTCGTCGTAGCCCTGCCGGTTGCACGCGGTTTCGCAGGGATGATGGCAGACGCGGCCCGCCACTGCGGGGAACGGGTTGTTGCGCGTGAGGATCTCCCATGCGCCGCGGAAGTCGCGTTCGCGCGCGCGGCCGATCCAGTGCGCGATGTCGCCGTTCACCGGGCAGGCGGCGTGGCACGGCGAGGGTGCGCTCACGTGGCGCGGCAATCTCGCGCGCCAGGTGCCGGTCTTGAAGACCTCGGTGCTGCCGGTCGTCCAGGTGGTGGGGGGCAGGGTTCGTGCGTTCATGCGGCGCTCCGCTGAAGTTGCGCGTCGACGCTGCGCCAGCCTTCTTCGCAGGCGGCGGCGTTCGCCTCCTTCTGCCTGGGCGCTTCGTCGATCAGCGTGCGCTGCAGCGCCTCGAGCGACGGCTTGCCGGTGGCGCGCGCCAGCGCGCCGAGCAGCACCGAATTGACGATGCGCCCCAGCCCGTGGCGGCGTGCGACCGCGATCGCGTCGACCGCAATCACGCGGCGGCCCGGCAGCAGCGCCGCGAAATGCTGCGGCGGCTGCGCGGAGTTCACGACGATCAGCGCGTGCGGCGCGGCGCTCGCGAGGAGCCGGCCCTCGAGCAGGCTGGCGTCGAAGCAGAGGATGGCGTCGGCCGCCTCGATGTCGCAGCGTACGCGAATCGGCCTGTCGTCGACGCGAATGTACGAGCTGACCGGCGTTCCGCGCCTTGCGCCGCCGTAGCTCGCGAAGCTCTGCACCTGCCGGCCTTCGGCGAAGAACGCGGTGGCGAGCAGGTTGCCCGCGGTTTGCGCGCCTTGTCCGCCGCGCCCCTGGACGATGATCTGCAGCACGATGCCTCCTCGACCGGATCCGCGTTTCTTCGCGCGAAGGCCGGCACGTCGATGTCCAGTCGACCACTACATCGCTTGCCGGCGGAGGCGTCCTTGATCTGCCGCAAGAAGGGCCCCGTCGGCGCTCGCGTCGACCGGGCGAATCACCGGCGCGCCGGGGCGCGGCTAGTGAGCGTCGTGGACGATGGCGCCGGGGGCCAGCCGGTAGGTGGTGCTGCAGTAGGGGCACTGCGCCGCCTTGCCGTGCGTCACGTCGAGGTAGACGCGCGGATGCGAGGACCACAGCGGCATCTTCGGGTTCGGGCAATGCGCCGGCAGCTCGGAAGCGTCGAGTTCGACCAGGCCGCGCGGCGGCAGGCCGGCGGCGCGCGTGGCGGAATCGCTCATCGCGTGATGTCCTTCGTGTGGCGTCAGACGGGAGTGAGCCACTTCGCGTAACTGCCGTTGCGCCCGCCCACCACGTCGAAGAACACCGACTGCAGCCTGGCGGTGACCGGGCCGCGGAAACCCTCGCCGATCTGGCGGTCGTCGAGTTCGCGGATCGGCGTGATCTCGGCCGCGGTGCCGCTGAAGAAGGCTTCGTCGGCGCAGTACATCTCGTCGCGGGTGATGCGCTTCTCGCGCACCTCGACGCCGAGATCGCGGGCGATCGTGATCACCGAGTCGCGGGTGATGCCGTCCAGGCACGACGCGAGGTCGGGCGTGTAGAGGATGCCGTTGCGCACGATGAAGACGTTCTCGCCGGCGCCCTCGGAGACGTAGCCCTCGGTGTCGAGCAGCAGCGCTTCGTCGTAGCCGTGCGCGGCGACTTCCTGGTTGGCGAGGATCGAGTTGATGTAGTAGCCGCTCGCCTTCGCGCGCACCAGCGAGACGTTCACGTGGTGACGCGAATACGAGGAGGTCTTCACGCGGATGCCCTTCGTGAGGCCTTCCTCGCCGAGGTACGCGCCCCAGGACCACGCGGCCACCGCGACGTGGATCGAGTTGCCGCGCGGCGAGACGCCGAGCTTCTCCGAGCCGATCCAGGCGATCGGCCGCAGGTAGCACGACTCGAGCCCGTTGGCGCGCACCACGTCTTTCTGCGCCTGGACGATCTCGTCGAACGAGTACGGCAGCTGCATCTGGAAGATCTTGGCCGAGTTGAACAGCCGGCGCGTGTGCTCGGGCAGCCTGAAGACCGAGGTGCCCGACGGCGTCTTGTAGGCGCGCACTCCCTCGAACACCGCCATTCCGTAGTGCAGCGAGTGGGTGAGCACGTGGATCCTGGCGTCGCGCCAATCGACCATCTTGCCGTCGAACCAGATCTGACCGTCGCGGTCCGCCATCGACATGGAAATTCTCCCGTTTGCGCGCGAAAACCACTCATTCTAGCGAACGCGTGCCCGGGCGCTAAACTCCGGTCCTCATGTTCGCGACGCTGCGCTTCCAGATCGGCCTGCTCACGCTGATGCAGGCGCTATTGCTCACCAACAACGCCACGCTGATCGCGGTCAACGGCCTGGCCGGCCTGCAGCTGGCCGACAACAAGCTGTTCGCGACCTTTCCGGTCACCGGGTACGTGCTCGGCGGCGCGGTCTGGGCGATGCCGGCCGCGGCGTTCATGCGGCGCTACGGCCGGCGCGCCGGCTACACCGTCGGCTCGCTCGCGGCGATCGCGGGCGCCGTGCTCGCCTGGCACGCGATGACGATCGGCAGCCTGGCATTGCTGTGCGCGGCAACCTTCGTCTGCGGCCTGTACAACGCGTTCGGCGCGAGCCTGCGCTTCGCCGCGGCCGACGCCGCCGAAACCTGGCGCCCGGGCTTTCGCGCGCGCGCCATCTCGCTGGTGCTCACCGGCGGCATTGCCGGAGGGGTGATCGGGCCCGAGGTGTCGAAGTGGTCGCGCGAGTGGCTGCCGGCGCAATTCGCCGGCACCTACCTGACGCTGATCGGCTTCGCGCTCGCTTCGCTGCTGCTCGCGCAACTGCTGCGGCTCGAGGCGCCGCGCCTGGCCGCCGCCGCGGCGGGCCCGGCGCGTGCGCTCGCCGAGATCCTTCGCGAGCCGGCGTGCTGGGTGGCGATCCTGTGCGCGGCGCTCGCCTACGGCGTGATGAACCTCCTGATGGTGGCCACGCCCCTGGCCATGGAGGTGTGCAGCCACCCCTATCCGGCGGCCGCGCTGGTGATCGAATGGCACGTGATCGGCATGTTCGCGCCGGGGTTCTTCACCGGCTCGCTGATCGGCCGTTTCGGCGTCCTGCCGGTGATCGCCGCCGGCTGCCTGCTGATGCTGGGCTGCGTGGCGATCGCGCTCTCAGGCGTCGAGCTGATGCACTTCGTCTCCGCGCTGATCCTGCTCGGCATCGGCTGGAACTTCATGTACACCGGCGCCACGACGCTGCTCACCAGCGCCTACCGGCCCGGCGAGAAGAACAAGGTGCAGGGCTTCATGGACCTGTGCGTGTTCACCGTGATGATCACCAGCTCGGCGTCGTCGGGCGCGCTGCTGTTCGTGAACGGCTGGTCGATCCTGAACCTGCTGTCGCTGCCGTTCGTGCTGGCCGCGCTCGGTGCGGTCGCCTGGCTGGCGCGGCGCAACAGCCGGACGCCCGGCGCCGGGACGATCGTGGTGTGAACACGCCCTAACCCAGCACCGCCTCCCAGAGCGCGCTCACCGCTTCGCGCTCTGCCGCCACTGCGGTCGGCGCGACCCGCGCGTACGGCGCGTCGTCGAGCTTGAGCTGATGCTGCAGCCGGCGGTAGCGCCGGTAGGCATCGGCGCAGCGGCCGGCCAGCCCTTCGTCGATCAGCCCGCAGCCTGCAGCGCGCCCCAGCAATGCGATGTTGCCGGCGTTGTCGAGCAGGGTGGGGTGCTCGAACGAGTGACCGAGCACCAGGTACTGCACCAGGAACTCGATGTCGACCATGCCGCCGCGATCGTGCTTGAGGTCGAACAGCTCGCTGCGGTTCGGGTGGCCTTCGTGCATCTTGCGCCGCATCGCGATCACCGCATCGCGAAGGCTGGGCAGGTCGCGGCGCTGCGCGAGCGCCGAGCGGCGAATCGCCTCGAAGCGCTCGCCGATCGCGCGGTCGCCGGCCGAGAAGCGTGCGCGCGTGAGCGCCTGGTGCTCCCAGACCCAGGCCGACTCGCGCTGGTAGGTGTCGAAGGCAGACAGCCTCGAGACCAGCATGCCCGCCGCGCCGTTCGGCCGCAGCCGCAGGTCGATCTCGAACAGCAGGCCGGCGGCGGTGCGCGCCGACAGCCAGCGCGACAGTCGCTGGGCGAGCAGCGCGTAGGCCTCGGGCGCGCGCTCGTCGTCGTCGTCGTAGAGGAAGACCAGGTCGAGATCGGAGGTGTAGCCGAGTTCCTTGCCGCCGAGCCGGCCGTAGGCAATCGCGGCGAAGCGCGGCGTGTCGCGAAAGCGCAGCCGCAGCGTGGCCCAGACCAGTTCGATCGCCAGGCCGAGCACGCGGTCGGCGAGTTCGCTCAGGTGATCGGAGACGCGCTCGACGGTGAGCCGCCCGGCGAGGTCCTGCGTCATCAGCCGGAACACCTGCGCATGGTGGGCCTCGCGCACGATGTCCATCTGCCGCTCGACGTCGGGTTCGCCGTCGTGCCGCGCGGCGTCGACGCGCTCGCGCAGCTGCCGGCCCCAGCTCTCGTAGTCGGGCTCTTCGAGCAGTTCGTCGTCCAGCAGTTCGTCGAGCACCACCGGGTGGCGCATCAGGTACTCCGCCGGCCACTTCGCCCAGTCGAGGATGCGCAGCACGCGGCCGAAGGCTTCCGGGTACTTGCCGAGCAGCGCCACGTAGGCGGGCCGCCGACAGACGGTGTCGAGCAGATCGACCAGCCGGATCAGGCCGGCGTCGCCGACGCGCTTCTGGACCGCGGTGGCGAGCAGCCGCTCGATCGAGGCGCGCGTCTCGGGGCGCGCCGCGCCGTAGCGCGGGCCGGCGCGAAACGCGTCGAATCGGCGGCGCACTTCCGGGTTGAGCCCGTTCTCGCCGGCTTCCCCTTCGGGCGCGGGTTGCTCGCCGCCATCCTCGGGGGCGAGCAGACGGTCGAAGACCCGCGCGACCTGCTCGGTGCCGCCGGCGATCGCGCGGTCGAATTCGCCGCGCGCCATGCCGAGCATCGCGGCCACCGCGTCGCGCTCGGCGCCGTCGTGGGGCAGGCGGTGCGTCTGCGCGTCCTCGCGGTACTGCAGCGCGTGTTCGGTACGGCGCAGCAGGCGGTAGGCCTGCACCAGCGCCTGCGACTCGTCGGCAGGCAACAGGCCGCGATCGACCAGCGTCGCCAGCGTCTCGACGGTGCCGCGGCTGCGCAGCGCCGGGTCGCGGCCGCCGCGCACGATCTGGAAGAGTTGCGCGGTGAACTCGATCTCGCGGATTCCGCCCCGGCCGAGCTTCACGTCGATCGCGCCCGGGTCGCGGGCGGTGCGCCGTGCCACCTCGCTGCGGATCTTCGCGTGCAGGTCGCGCAACGCGGCGAAGGCTTCGTAGTCCATGTATCTGCGGTACACGAACGGCGTGACCACGCGCTCGAGCGCGGATTCGTCGTCACGGCGCGCCGCTTCGCCTGCCAGGCCGGAGTCGGCGATCACCCGGCTCTTCAACCATGCGAAGCGCTCCCACTCGCGGCCCTGCGCATAGAAATACTGCTCGAGCATGCCCAGCGGAACCACCAGCGGGCCGGAATCGCCGTTCGGGCGCAATCGCGTGTCGACGCGGAACACGAAGCCGTCGGCCGTGTAGTCGGCCAGCAGCTCGATCGCGCGACGCGCGAGCCGATGCATCCACTCGCTGCTGGCGATTCGTCCGCTGCCCGCGGCGCCGCCCGCGCCCTCGGTTTCGCCGTCTTCGCGAAAGACGAAGACCAGATCCAGGTCGGACGAGACGTTCAGTTCGTTGCCGCCCGCCTTGCCCATGCCGACGGCCAGCAGGTCCTGGGGCCGTCCCTGGCGATCGAGCGGGCGGCCGTGGCGCCCGAGCAGTCCGGCCGCGGCGCTGCGCAGCGCCGCGGCGGTGGCGAACGCGGCGAACGCGGTCATCGCCGCGCAGACCTCCTCGAGCGGCGCGGCGCCGCCCAGGTCGCGCTCGATCAGCGTCAGCAGCAGCCAGGTGCGTGCGCGCCGCAGCGTGGCAGCGGTGTCGCCGGCAACCTCGGCCTCGGCCGCCAGCCGGGCGATCGCTGCGCGGTCGAGCGGCTGGCGCGCGAGCGCGGCCAGCCGCGCGCGCGCCGCGTCTTCGCCGTGCGTCGCCGCCAACGACTGAAGCGCCCGCCGAAACCAGGCGGAATGGCGCTCGCCGTGGAATTCCATGGTGGCGGGTCCGAAAGGTTATGCTTGCCCGGGATTGTCGCTCATGTCCTTGCCGCCTCCTTCGAGCCCTGCCGGATCGTCCGCCGATCCCGCGCCTGCCGGCGTTGCCGGCGCGACACGCGAACGCCGCCCGGCGCGATGGCCTCGCCGCGCGGCGAGCGTGCTGCGCTGGACCGCCTGGGCGGCGTTCGCCTCGGTGATCCTGCTCGGGCTGTCCTGGCTCGCGCTGCGCTACTACGTCTGGCCCAACCTCGACCGCTGGCGGCCGGCGATCGAGAGCCGGATCGCACAGACGGTCGGCCGGCCGGTGAAGCTCGGGCCGCTCTCGACCGGCTTCGCAGGGCTGCGTCCGCGCCTGGTCGCGCGCGAGGTCCGCATCGACGACGAGGACGGCGAGCAGGCTTTTGCCGCCGCGGAAATCCGCGCAGTGCTGTCGCTGCGTTCGCTTGCGGCGGGCCGGTTCGCGCTGACGCTGCTCGAGATCGACTCGCCGACGCTGCGCATCGAGCGCGTCGGCGAGCGGCGCGTGCGCCTGGCCGGGCTGGACATCGACCTCGATACGCCGGTGGACCAGGAGTTGCTCGAGCGGCTGTTCGCGCAGCGTCGCATCGTGCTGCAGCACGCACAGGTGCACTGGCACGACCGGTTCGCCGGCGAGTCCGCAGTGCTGGACGACATCGAATTCGCGTTCGATTCGGCCGGACGGCGCCACCGCGTGTCGCTGCGCGCGCCGGTGCTGCCCGGACTGGCCAGTGACGTCGATCTCGCGGTCGAGTTCCGCCGGCCGCCGTTCGCCGGCACTGGCGACTGGCGCAAGTGGCAGGGCGAAATCCGGATCGGCGCGGCGGAGCTCGACCTCGCGACGCTGGCGCAGCGCTGGCAACGCCGGGGCGTCGCGGCTGCGCCGGGCGTGACGGTGCGTACCGGGCGGGCGCGGCTGCGCGGCTGGTCGCACTTCGAGGCGGGGGCGCTGGTCGACGGTTTCCTCGACCTCGCTGCCGATGAGGTCGATGCCGATCTCGACGGAAGGGCGCTGCCGCTGCGCACGCTCGCCGCCGAGGCGCGGGCGCGCCGGCAACCCGACGGCAGCACGCGGGTGGACTTCCCGGTGCTGCGCGTGTCGGACGCGCAGGGCTGGTCGCTGACGGCGAGCCACGAGGGCTCGAAGCTGGTGCTGTCGCCGCAAGGCGCACCGGTGGCGGCGCGGCTGGCGCTCGATCGCTTCGAGGCGGCCGAGGTGGCGAAGCTGCTCGGCCGCCTGCCGCTGCCCGAGGCGCTGCGCGCCAGCTTCGCGTCGATGAAGCTCGACGGTACGGTCGACCGGCTGGCGATCGACTGGTCGCGCGACGGGCATGCCGATGCGGGCGAACAGGCGCCGTCGCGGTTCGGTGTCGAGATGGCCTTCGAGCGGCTCGGTTTCCAGCGGATCGAGGCACCGCCACGCCCGGGGGAGCTGAAGCTGCCGGGCTTCGCCAACGTTTCGGGCAGCGCCCGGATCACCGAGCGCGGCGGCCGCGTTTCGCTGCACGGCGAATCGGTCGTGCTGCGCTTCCCGGGCCTGTTTGCCGAGCCCGAAGTGCCGCTCGAGCGGCTCGAAGCGAAGGCCAGCTGGACGCTGGCCCCGCCGCCGGCCGAGGGTGCCCCCCCGCTGGTCGATCTCTCGATCGAGACCTTCCGTTTTGCCAATGCCGACGCCGCCGGCCAGGTGAGCGGACGCTACCGCAGCGGCGGCAAGGGCGCGGGCCTGGTCGACCTCCAGGGCAGCCTGCAACGGGCCGACGCGGCGCGCACGGCGCGCTACCTGCCGCTCGAAATCCCCGAGGACGTGAGGCACTGGGTGCGCGACTCGGTCGTCGCTGGCCGATCGAACGACGTGCGCTTCGTGCTGGCAGGTGATCTGGAGGACTTCCCTTACCGCGATCCGGCCAGCGGGGAATTCCGCGTCGAAGCGAGTCTCGCCGACGCGACGCTTGCGTATGCGTCCGGATGGCCGGCGATCGAGCGCATTCAGGGCCGGCTGCGTTTCGAGCGCGCCGGCATGGAGATCGAGGCGCGAACCGGTCGGGTCTGGAACGTGGCGCTCGCGCAGGCCACGGCGCGCATCGCGGAGTTCGGCGAACCGCTGCTGCGCATCGAAGGCAGTGGACAGGGACCGGCGCAGGACATGGTGCGCTTCGTCAACGAGAGCCCGCTGCGCGCGCGCATCGACGACTTCACGCGCGACGTGGCGATCGACGGCGAGGCCGCGCTGCGGCTGGCTTTCGAGATGCCGCTGGAGGACATCGACGCGACGCGCGTGCGCGGCAGCGTGCAGTTGCCGGGCAACGACCTGGCGCTCGACCGCACCTTGCCGCGCCTCGAGCGCGTGACGGGCCGGCTCGAGTTCAGCGAAGACCGGCTGGCGCTGCGTTCGATGACCGCGACGCTGCTCGGCGGCCCGGTCAGCGTCGAGGGCGACACCCCCGAGCCCGATCGTTTCGTGCTGCAGGCGCACGGGGTCATGCCCGCCGAGGGCATCGTGCAACTGGCCGACAACGCGCTGACGCGACGCCTGTCCGGTTCCGCGCAATACTCGGCCGAGGTCGAGGTGCGCAGGCGTGCGGCGACGCTGACGGTGGATTCGGACCTCGAAGGACTGGCGAGCGCACTGCCGGCGCCGTTCGGCAAGGCGGCCGATGCGAAGTGGCCGTTGCGCATCGTGTCGCGGCCCGTGCCGCCGCCGACGCCCGCCGAACGTCCGGCGCGCGACACGCTCTCGGTGAGCCTGCGCGACGACGTCCGGCTGGTCTTCGAGCGCGAGCGTGATCCCGATTCCGGGCAGCTCAGGGTGCGGCGCGGCGCCTTCGCGATTACCGATACGCCGACCCTGCCCGATGCCGGCTTCGCGGTGCTGCTCAGGACGGCGGCCGTCGACCTCGACGCCTGGAACGCGTTGCTCGGCGACGAACTGCTCGCCGGCGCGCGCTCCGGCGCAGCCGACGGCTTCTCGCTGATGCCCGACACGGTGTCGCTGGTCGCGGGCACGGTGGAGGTCGCCGGCAAGGCGCTGCACGACGTGGTGCTCGGAGCTTCGCGGGCCGACGGGCTCTGGCGCGCCAGCATCCACGCACGCGAAATCGACGGTTATTTCAGCTGGCGCCAACCGCGACCGGGCGAGCCGCAGGGCACGCTCGCGGCGCGCTTCGCGCGCCTGGAGATCCCGCGCAGCCGCATCGACGACTTCGAAGCGCTGCTCGAAACCTCGCCCCGCACGCTGCCGGCGCTGGACGTGACTGCGCAGGAGCTGATCCTGAACGAGCGGCGACTGGGCGCGCTCGAACTCGCGGCGGTCAACACCGGCAGCACTGCGGCGCCGGTGTGGCAGCTGCAGCGGCTGCGCATCCGCAACCGGGCGGCGACGCTGAACGCCAGCGGCAAGTGGGAAACGCATCCGGGCGCCCCGCGGCGCGCCACGATGCTCGACTTCGACCTGCAGATCGCCGATGCCGGCGCGCTGCTCGCGCTGTTCGGCTTTCCCGAAACGGTGCGTGGCGGCAGCGGGAAGCTGGGAGGGCGGGTCGGCTGGGTCGGCTCGCCGATGCGGCTCGACTATCGCAGCCTCGGTGGCGAGCTGTCGATCGACCTCGGCAAGGGCCAGTTCCTGAAGTCCGACCCCGGCATCGCGAAGCTGATCGGCGTGCTGAACCTGCAGTCGCTGCGCCGGCGCCTGGCCTTCGATTTCCGCGACGTGTTCGCGGAGGGTTTCGCGTTCGACCGCATCAGCGGCACTGCGTACATCGACGGCGGCATCGCGCGTACCGACGACTTCTCCATGCGCGGCGTCGCGGCCCAGGTCGGCATCCGGGGGCAGGCCGACATCGCCGCCGAGACCCAGGCGCTGGTCGTCGAGGTGCGCCCCGACCTGAACGCCGCGCTGGCTTCGCTCGCTTACGGAGCGCTGGTGAACCCGGCGGTCGGCCTGGGTTCGCTGCTGGCGCAACTGGCGTTGCAAGCACCCCTGCAGCAGATTTTCGCGTACGAATACGATGTGACCGGCCCGTGGAGCGAGCCGCAGGTGGCGGCGCGTTCGCGGCCCGCGGCGGCGCCGGCGCCCGCCGAGTACTGATGGAGGAGCCCATGGCCCAGGCAAGGAATGCGACCGCCGCGCGCCCGGCATCGGCCGAGCCGACGCTGCGCGTTGCCGCGGTGCAGATGGTTTCGGCAGCCAACGTCTCCGACAACCTGGCGTGCGCCGAACAGCTGATCGGCGAGGCAGCGGCGGCCGGCGCGCGGCTGGTCGCGCTGCCCGAGCACTTCGCGCTGCTCGGTCGCGGCGAGCGCGACAAGCTGTCGATCCGCGAGCCCGACGGCGCCGGCCCGCTCCAGTCGTTCCTGTCCGGGCAGGCTGCCGCGCACCGCATCTGGCTGGTCGGCGGCACGCTGCCGCTGGCGAGCGCGAACCCCGGCAAGGTGCTCAACAGTTCGCTGGTCTACGGCCCCGACGGCCGGCGCGTGGCGCGCTACGACAAGATCCACCTGTTCGGCTTCGAGCACGGCAGCGAGCGCTTCGACGAAGCCGCGACCATCGCGCCGGGTCGCACGCCGGCAGTGTTCGATCTCGATGCGACGGAGCCCGCAGGCGCGCCGGCAACCGTCTGGCGCATCGGCCTGTCGGTCTGCTACGACCTGCGTTTTCCCGAGTTGTACCGGACGCTCGGGACGGTCGACCTGCTGCTCGCGCCTTCGGCGTTCACTTTCACCACCGGCAGCGCGCACTGGGAGGTGCTGCTGCGCGCGCGCGCGATCGAGAACCAGTGCTACCTGCTCGCGCCCGCGCAGGGTGGCCAGCACGAGAACGGACGACGCACCTGGGGCCACTCGATGCTCGTCGACCCCTGGGGCGAGATCGTCGCGCAGCGCGCGTCCGGGGGCGAGGGCGTCGTGGTCGGAGAGCTCGCGCGCGCCCGATTGCGCGAGGTGCGGGCGATCCTTCCGGCCCTGGCGCACCGCGTCATGTAGCATGTTCACGATGAAACCCGCAGAACCCCCCTTCACGCACCTGCCGATCGCGCGATCGGTGCTGCTCGAGCCCTACGGTCTCGACGATGCGCACCTCGCTGCGGCGCTGGCCGAGATCTTCCGGCACCGGGTCGACTACGCCGACCTCTATTTCCAGTTCACGCGCAGCGAGGGCTGGAGCCTCGAGGAGGGCATCGTCAAGTCCGGCAGCTTCTCGATCGACCAGGGGGTCGGCGTGCGTGCGGTCTCCGGCGACAAGACCGCCTTCGCTTACTCCGACGTGATCGGCGCCGAGGCGCTGATGTCGGCGGCGCGTGCCGCGCGCACGATCGCCTCGCGCGGCGCCGGGCGCGTGAAGGTCGCCGGCGCGCTCGAACCGGCGGCCGGCCGGGCGCTCTACGCTGCCGAAGACCCGATTCCGCGGCTCGACGCGGCGGCGAAAGTGGCGCTGCTCGAGCGCGTCGAGCGCATGGCGCGCGCGAAGGATCCGCGCGTGAAGCAGGTGATGGCCGGTCTCGCTGCCGAATACGACGTGGTGCTGGTGGCGCGCTCCGACGGGCTGCTGGCCGCCGACGTGAGGCCGCTGGTGCGGGTCTCCGTCACGGTGATCGCCGAACAGGGCGGGCGGCGCGAGCAGGGCCACAGCGGCGGTGGCGGCCGCTTCGATCTGGGTCGGTTCGACGACGCGCTGCTCGCGGGCTACGTCGACGAAGCGGTGAAGGCAGCGCTCACCAACCTCGAAGCCCGGCCGGCACCCGCCGGAACGATGACCGTCGTGCTCGGCCCAGGCTGGCCCGGCGTGCTGCTGCACGAAGCGGTCGGCCACGGGCTCGAGGGCGACTTCGTCCGCAAGGGATCGTCGGTCTTCGCCGGGCGCATCGGCCAGCGGGTCGCCGCGCGCGGAGTCACCGTGGTCGACGACGGCACGCTGCCCGGACGGCGCGGCTCGCTGAACATCGACGACGAGGGCAATCCGTCGCAGTGCAACGTGCTGATCGAGGATGGCGTCCTGAAGGGCTACATGCAGGACACGCTCAACGCCCGGCTGATGGGAGTGCCGTTCACCGGGAACGGTCGCCGCGAGTCGTTCGCGCACCTGCCGATGCCGCGGATGACCAACACCTGCATGCTCGCCGGCGAGCGTGATCCGGGTGAAATCCTCGACTCGGTCGAGCGCGGCCTCTACGCCGTGAACTTCGGCGGCGGGCAGGTCGACATCACCAACGGCAAGTTCGTGTTCTCGGCCTCCGAGGCCTGGTGGGTCGAGAAGGGCAGGCTGCAGTACCCGGTGAAGGGGGCGACGATCGTCGGCAATGGTCCCGACGCGCTCACGCGCGTCACGATGATCGGCAACGACATGCGGCTCGATGCGGGCATCGGCGTCTGCGGCAAGGATGGGCAGAGCGTGCCGGTGGGCGTCGGCCAGCCGACGCTGCGCATCGAGGCGCTCACCGTCGGCGGGACGGCCTGAAAGTGAGCGGGCCTGCGTCGCCCGCGGCGCAGGAGGGGGCCCCGGCAGGCCGTCGCTGGCTGCGTGCATTGCTGGCGCTGGTCGCCGCGGTGGGCGTCTACGCGCTGCTCGGCTTCGTGATCGTGCCGCGCATCGCGCAGGGTCAGCTCGCCGAGCGCCTGGCGGCCGAGCTCGGGCGTGCGGTCGCGATCGGGCGTATCGAGTTCAATCCGTTCACGCTGGTGCTGCGCGTGCACGAGTTGCGCGTCTCCGGAGCCGCCGGCAGCGCCGAGCGCGAATTCGCCGGTTTCGCACGGCTCGAGGCCGACGTATCCTGGCGTTCGCTCTACCGGCTCGCGCCGGTGCTGTCCTCGGTGAGCCTGCGTGAACCGCATCTGCGCCTCGCGCGCGACGCCGCGGGCCACGTCGACGTCCAGGACCTGATCGACAAGTGGATCGCACGGCCGCCGTCGCCCCCGGGGCCGGCGCCGCGTTTCTCGGTGGCCAACATCGTGGTCGACGACGGCCGCTTCGAGTTCGACGACGCGAAACTCGGCGAGCGTCACGAGGTCACCGGGTTCGCGCTGCGAGTGCCGTTCGTCTCCAGCCTTCCGGTCGACGAAGATGTGTACGTCGAGCCGAGCCTGCACGCATCGGTCGACGGTGCGTCGTTCGAACTGGAGGGCCGTTCGCTGCCGTTCGGCGAGACGCGCGAGTCGACGATCGAGCTCGAGTTGGGCGGCGTCGATCTCAGCCGCTTCGTCGGCTATGTGCCGGTGGCGCTGCCGTTCGAGTTGCGTTCGGCGCGCCTGGGGGCGGCGCTGAAACTGGCGTTTTCGCAGGCCGAAGGCGCAGCGCCGTCGATCGCGGTCACCGGGGATGCCACGCTCGATTCGATCGACCTGCGCGAACCCGGCGGCACGCCGCTGCTGGCTGCCGGGTCGATCGGCGCCGAGTCGATCTCGCTTGCGTGGCCGGCCGCCCGATACACGGTCGGCCGGATCACGGTTGCCGCCCCTGCCGCCTCGGTCGCGCGCAGGGCGGGCGAGCGGCGCTTTCTCGAGCCGGTGTTGGCGGCGATCGAGCGCGCCGGCGGCGCTGCCACGGAGGCTCGGCAGGCCGGCGCAACTTCGCCGCAGTGGAGCGTCGACGAAATCGTGCTCACCGGCGGGCGACTCGCGTTCGAAGACGCGCAGTTCCAGCCCCGAGCGCTGCGCCTCGACGCGAGTGCAATCGAGGCGACGGTGCGCAACCTCGCGAGCGACCCGGCGGTGCCGGCCGATTTCGAACTGGCGTTCTCGCTGGCCGGCGGCGAGCACGCGAAGGCCTCCGGCAGCGCGTCGTGGCACGACGGTGCGGTCGACGCGAAGGCGCAGTTGTCCGGGCTCGCGCTGGCGAACTGGTGGTGGCTCGCCGAGCCGGCGCTCGCGATCGACGCGGTCGGTGGCGAACTGGGACTGCAGGCGCGGGTGCGCGTCGTGCCGGCGCAGGGCGGCTCGCCGGCGATCCGCGTGGAGGAGGGCTCGGCCAGGCTCGTCGATCTCGCGCTGCGCCAGCGCTGGGACGAACGCACGCTGCTCGCGTTGCCGCAACTCGACCTCGACGCGGTTTCGATCGATCTGGCGCGACAGCAGATCGCGCTGGGCGCGCTGGCGACGCGTGGTGGCCGGCTGCTGGTGCGGCGTGAGGGCGACGCGCGCTTCAACCTGCAGCGGCTGGCCGCCGCGCAACCGGTTGCCGCAAAGGCGGCGCCCGCGCACGTGCTGGCGCCGGCCCACGGCCCGGCGCGTGCGGGCGCTGGCTCCGGCGAAACCGCGCGGCCGTGGACGATCGCACTCGACAGGCTCGCGGTGACCGGTTTCGGCGTCGACCTCGAGGACCAGCGCGCCGGCAAGGCCGCAGGCCTGCGCGTGAGCGCGATCGACTTCGCCGCCAGCGGGTTTTCGAGCGCCGATCGTGCGCCCCCCGCGAAGGTGCAGATGAGTGCGCGGGTCGACCGCCGCGGTACCTTGGCGCTGTCGGGCGAGATCGGCGCGCAGCCTCTCGCCGGCGCGCTGCGCGTGGCGGCGCGCGAGCTGCCGATCGTGCCGTTGCAGCCGTATTTCACCGAGTACGTGAACGCGCTGGTGTCCGGCGGCGCGGTCAGCGCTGCCGGCAGCCTGCGCTTCGCGGTGCCCGACCAGGCGGCGCCGCGCGTCGGCTGGAAGGGACGGGTTGCGGTGACCGGCTTCTCGGCGGTCTCGAGGGAGGCCAACAACGACCTGCTGCGCTGGAAGTCGCTCGCCTTCGACCGGATCGACTTCGATACCGAGCCACTGAAGGTCGACATCGGCGAGATCGCACTGGAAGACTTCTACGCGCGCGTGATCCTGAGCGCGCAGGGGCAGCTGAACCTGCGCGAGTTGCTGGTCGATCGCGAGGCGCAATCGGTCGACGCGCAGGCCCGGCCGGCTGCCGGTGCCTCGAGTGCCGCTGCGGCGCCCGGCACCGAGTCCGGTGCCGCGAGCAACCTGCGCCTGGGCGGCGTGCGGCTGGTCAACGGCAACATCGACTTCAGCGACTTCTTCGTGAAGCCGAACTACTCGGCCAATCTCACGGGCATGAACGGGCAGATCTCGCAGATCACTCCCGGCCAGGCCGGCGACCTCGAACTGCGCGGGCGCATCGACCACACCGGCAGCGTCGAGATCCTCGGCAAAGTGAACCCGCTGGCCGATCCGCTGTACCTCGACCTGAAGGCCGGCGCCAGCGACATCGACCTTCCGCGCCTGTCGCCGTATTCCGGCAAGTACGTCGGCTACGGCATCGAGAAGGGCAAGCTGTCGGCGAAAGTCGCCTACAAGGTCGAGAACCGGCAACTGAGCGCCGAGAACAACATCGTGCTCGACCAGCTCGTCTTCGGCGACAAGGTCGAGAGTCCCGACGCACTCCAGTTGCCGGTGCTGTTCGCGGTGTCACTGCTGAAAGACCGCAACGGCGTGATCGACGTGAACCTGCCGATCAGCGGCTCTCTGGACGATCCCCGGTTCAGCGTCGGCGGCATCGTGCTGCGGATCATCGGCAACCTGATCGTCAAGGCGGTCACCGCCCCGTTCGCGCTGCTCGCGAACCTGGCCGGCGCGGGCGGCGCCGAGCTGTCGTGGATCGGCTTCGAGCCGGGCAGCCCCGAACCCGGCGCGGCCGCACTCGGGAAGCTCGAGTCGCTTGCGAAGGCGCTCGTCGATCGGCCGGGCCTGAAGCTGGACATCGCCGGCCGCGCCGATCCGGCGGCCGACCGCGAAGCGTTGCGCCGGCTCGCGCTGCAGCGCGCGGTCAAGGCGCAGAAGCTGAAGGAGACGGTCGGCAGCGGCGGCGACGTAGCCGCGATCGACCGGGTGCAGGTCGATCCGCAGGAGTACCCGAAGTATCTCGAGCGCGCGTGGCGTGCCGCGAAGTTCGAGAAACCGCGCAATGCGATCGGCCTGGTGAAATCGCAGCCTGTCGCCGAAATGGAGCGCATGATGCTCGCGCACATCGAGGCGAGCGACGCCGAGTTGATCGCACTGGCCAACGAGCGTGCACAGCAGGTGAAGGACTGGCTGGTCGACTCGGGCAAGGTGCCCGGCGAGCGGATGTTCATCGTGGCGCCGAAACTCGGCGCGGGCGCCACGGATGCCACGGATGCCAAAGGTGCCACGGGTGCCGCCGGTGCCGCCGGTGCCGCCGCGCCGCAGGCGGCAGCGCCGCTTTCCCGGGTCGATCTCTCGCTGAAGTAGGCGGCCCGGGCTGCCGGTGTGCCGACTTGCGAACCCGCCGATCCGGCCGTACACTGTTTTCATGTTGCACCGCATCGCGTTCGACTTCTTCTTTTACTTTTTCGGCTTTTCCTGCCGCCGGCGGGACGAGTCGGGAGCGCGTTCGCAGGCCTGAAGCAGCACGAACCGAATCCGATGAAACCGCCGGCCCCGTCCGGCGGTTTTTTTTGTCCTGCCACCCGAAAGCCCTGTCATCCATGCGCCACACCACCGACGACCTGCGAATCCGCGAGATCAAGGAACTCGCACCTCCCTCGCACCTGCTTCGCGAGTTTCCGATCAGCGACCGCGCGGCCGCGACCACTTACGGCGCGCGCCAGGCGATCCACCGCGTGCTGCACGGCATGGACGACCGGCTGGTGGTGATCGTGGGGCCCTGCTCGATCCACAATCCCGAGGCGGCGCGCGAATACGCCGGCCGGCTGCGCGGCGAGCGCGAGCGCCTGGCTTCCGACCTGGAAATCGTGATGCGCGTCTACTTCGAGAAACCGCGCACCACGGTGGGCTGGAAAGGCCTGATCAACGACCCCGGCCTGGACGACAGCTTCGACATCAACAAGGGGTTGCGCATCGCGCGCGAACTGCTGCTCGACATCAACGAACTCGGCCTGCCCGCGGGCACCGAGTTCCTCGACATGATCACGCCGCAATACATCGCCGACCTGATCGCCTGGGGGGCGATCGGCGCGCGCACCACCGAGTCGCAGGTGCACCGTGAACTGGCGTCCGGGCTCTCGTGCCCGGTCGGGTTCAAGAACGGCACCGACGGCAACCTGAAGATTGCGCTCGATGCGATCAAGGCCGCCTCGCAACCGCACCATTTCCTGTCGGTCACGAAGGGCGGGCACTCGGCGATCGTCTCGACCAACGGCAACGAGGACTGCCACGTGATCCTGCGCGGCGGTCGCAAGCCGAACTACGATGCGGCAAGCGTCGAGGCGGCCTGCCGCGAGGCCGCCGCCGCCGGGCTGGCGTGCCGGCTGATGATCGATGCGAGCCACGGCAACAGCCAGAAGAAGCCCGAGAACCAGCCGGCGGTCGCCGCGGTGATCGCCGAGCAGCTTGCGGCGGGCGACACCCGAATCTGCGGCACGATGATCGAGAGCCATCTGCAGGCGGGTCGCCAGGATCTCGTGCGCGGCAAGCCGCTGGTCTACGGCCAGAGCATCACCGATGCCTGCATCGGCTGGGACGACACCGTCGCGGTGCTGGAGCTGCTCGCCGAGGCGGTGCGCGCGCGGCGGCTGAAGGCCGAGGAGTAGCGAAGACGCGTCCGCTGCGCGCGCCCGCCACCTGTCGGGAAAACGCCGACGCGCGACCGCTGCGGCGCCGCGGACGTGCCGGGCGGCGCCGTTTGCATGCTATAACCACCGAAAAATGGAGGTAGCCATGGAAGCGGTCAAGGGCGGCAGCGCGCCCCGGGCATCGGCGACCGCGGCCGGCTCGGCCAGGCGAACACCGCACGAGCGGCTGCTCGCCCTCGGCCTGCGGCCGGTCGGCCGGGCGAGCGAATTCGCGGATCAGATCCACGGGCTGATGGCCCAGACGCCGTTGTTCTCGGGGCTCGACATCCACGAGACGCGCAAGCTCGGCGGGTTCATGTACGTCTACGAGGCGCCTCCGGGCGTCACGATCATCAACGAGGGCGAAGCCGGCGACTTCATGATGCTGCTGATGCAGGGCATGGTCGACGTGCTGCGCCGCAACCGCTACAACTACCCGTCACGGATCGCCGTGGCGCACTCGGGGCACTCGCTGGGCGAGATGTCGATGTTCGACGGCGAGCCGCGCTTCGCCTCGTGCGTCACGCTGGAGAGCAGCCGCATCGCGGTGCTCACCCGCGACTCGCTCATGCTGGTGCTCGGCGAGGAGCCGAAGCTGGGCAACAAGATCCTGCTGAAGCTGGTGCAGTTGCTGTCCGAGCGGTTGCGCCAGACGAGCGCGAAACTGGTCTCGTATCTCGAAGCGGCGCGCGACGCGTAGCCTTCGCGACGACTTCCCGCGGCGGCGCGGGACCGATCGTAGTGTGAACAGGCCCTCTAGCCTGCGCGCCCCTTCTGCCACATCACGTCGGCGACACCGGCCTCGCGGTTGAGCACACGTGCCAGCACGAACAGCAGATCGGACAAGCGGTTCACGTACTGCCGGCAGGCGGGCCTGACCGCTTCGTCGCGGCCCAGCGCGACGATCGCGCGCTCGGCGCGCCGGCAGACGGTGCGCGCCAGGTGGGCGAGTGCCGCCGCGCGCGAGCCACCGGGCAGCACGAACTCCTGCAGCCGCGGCAGGTCGGCATTGTAGGTGTCGAGCAACTCGTCGAGCCGCGCGACGCGACTCTCGGGCAGGTTTTCGAGCCCCGGAATGCACAGCTCGCCGCCCAGGTCGAACAGGTCGTGCTGGATCGCGGTGAGCGCGGCGTGCACCGCATCGGGCAGGGTTTCGGTCTGCAGCAGGCCGATCGTGGAATTCAGCTCGTCGACGCTGCCGATCGCATCGACGCGCCGGCTGTCCTTGCCGGTACGGCTGCCGTCGCCGAGGCCGGTCGAGCCGTCGTCGCCGGTGCGCGTGGCGATCTTCGAGAGTCTGAATCCCATGTGCGGCTCCATCGGGGCATGCGATGGCGCAGTGTACCGCCGGGCGCATTACCGACGTCGCGAGCCACGGTTTCGCGCCGGCCGACGATGCCGATCTACAATCGTGGGGAGAAGCCGGAGCGATCGATGAACCATCCGCAAGCCTTCCCCGCGAGCCTGAAGCGCCCGCTGCCCGAAGCCCTGGTGGCGGCGCTGCGCGCACGCTTCGGCGAGCGCTTCAGCACCGCGGCCGCGGTGCGCGAGCACCACGGCCGCGACGAGTCGCCGTTTCCGCCCACCCCGCCCGATGCGGTGGTATTCGCGCACTCCACCGGGGAGGTCGCGGAGGCGGTCGCGCAGTGCCGCGCGCACAAGGTGCCGGTGATTCCGTATGGCGTGGGTTCGTCGCTCGAGGGGCACCTGCTCGCGGTACAGGGCGGCGTGTCGATCGACGTGTCGCGGATGAACCGGGTGCTGGCGGTCAATCCCGAAGATCTCACGGTGACCGTGCAGGCGGGCGTCACGCGCAAGCAGTTGAACGACGAGCTGAAGTCCACCGGCCTGTTCTTCCCGATCGACCCGGGCGCCGACGCGACCCTCGGAGGCATGGCGGCCACGCGCGCGTCGGGCACGAACGCGGTGCGCTACGGCACGATGAGGGAGAACGTGCTCGGGCTCACCGTGGTCACCGCCGAGGGCAAGGCGGTGCGCACCGCGGGCCGCGCGAAGAAGTCGTCGGCCGGCTACGACCTCACGCGGCTCTACGTCGGCTCCGAGGGCACGCTCGGCGTGATCACCGAGGTCACCGTGCGCCTCTACCCGGTGCCCGAGGCGATCTCGGCGGCGGTGGTGAGCTTTCCGAGCCTCGCTCAGGCGATCGACGCGGTGATCCAGATCATCCAGCTCGGCGTGCCGGTGGCGCGCTGCGAATACGTCTGCGAGCACGCGATCCGCGCGATCAACGCATACAGCCACACCACGCTGCGCGAGGCGCCGACGCTGTTCTTCGAGTTCCACGGCAGCGAGTCGTCGGTGAAGGAGCAGGCGGAGATCGCCCAGCAGATCGCGCACGAGCACGGCGGCCACGACTTCGAATGGGCCACGCGCCCCGAGGACCGCACGCGGCTCTGGACAGCGCGGCACAACGCGTACTTTGCCGGCATCCAGGTGCGCCCGGGGGCGCGCGCGGTCACCACCGACACCTGCGTGCCGATCTCGCGGCTGAGCGAGTCGATCACCGGCGCGCAGCGCATCCTCGACACCGCGAGTTTCCCCACGCTGATCGTCGGCCACGTCGGCGACGGCAATTTCCACGCGATGCTGGTCATCGACCCGGACGATCCGCAGGAACTCGCCGAGGCCGAGCGGCTGAACGACGCGATCGTGCGCCTGGCGCTGTCGATGGACGGCACCTGCACCGGCGAGCACGGGGTGGGCCTGCACAAGATCGGCTTCCTCGAGGAAGAAGCGGGCGAGGACGCGCTCGACCTGATGCGCCGGATCAAGCGCGCGCTCGATCCCGACGGCATCATGAACCCCGGGAAGATCTTCAGGCTCTGAGCGCTTCGCCGGGTACGCCCGGTTTTCGGGGGCGCGCGCCGCGCTCAGCGGTGCAGGATCCGGCTCAGGAACTGCTTCGTGCGCTCGTTCTTCGGCGCCTCGAAGAAGCGCTCCGGTTCGTCCTGTTCGACGATCTCGCCGTGGTCCATGAAGATCACGCGATCGGCGACCGCCCTGGCGAAACCCATCTCGTGCGTGACGCACAGCATCGTCATGCCCTCGCCGGCCAGCATGATCATCGTGTCGAGCACCTCCTTGACCATCTCGGGATCGAGCGCCGAGGTCGGCTCGTCGAACAGCATGATCGACGGGTTCATGCACAGTGCGCGTGCGATCGCCACACGCTGCTGCTGGCCGCCCGAGATCTGGCCCGGATACTTGCCCGCCAGTTCGGCGATGCGCACCCGCTCGAGATAGCGCATCGCGCTCGCCTGCGCCTCGGCCATCGGCTTCTTCAGCACCCAGACCGGCGCCAGCGTGCAGTTCTGCAGCACCGTGAGGTGCGGGAACAGGTTGAAGTGCTGGAACACCATGCCGACGCTGGAGCGCACCCTGTCGATGTTCTTCAGGTTGTCGGTGAGCTCGATGCCGTTGACCACGATGCGGCCCTGCTGGTGCGGTTCGAGCCGGTTGATGCAGCGGATCAGCGTCGACTTGCCCGAGCCCGAAGGCCCGCAGATCACGATGCGCTCGCCGCGCTCCACGCGCAGGTCGACGCTCCTGAGCACCTGGAACTCGCCGAACCACTTGCACAGGCCCTCGATCACGATCGCCGGCGCTGCGGACGCGGTGGCGTTCGCGCAAGCGCCTCGCGTGCTGTCGTCCATTTGCGTCCCCCGTGCGTGCTCAGCCGTGCCCGCCACGCGCGAGGTCGCGCTCGAGCCACTGGCTGTATTTCGACATCGCGAAGCAGAAGATCCAGTAGACGACGATCGAGAACAGGAAGGCCTCGATGAAGTACTTCTTCCACGCGAAGTCGGTCTCGACCGATTTCTTCACCGCGTACGCGAAGTCGTAGATCGCGATGATGACCACCAGCGAGGTGTCCTTGAACAGCGAGATGAAGCTGTTGACGATCGACGGAATCGCCACTCTCAGCGCCTGCGGCAGGATCACCAGCGCCATCGACTTCGACCACGGCAGGCCGAGCGCCTCGGCGGCCTCGTACTGGCCGCGCGGCACCGCCTCGAGGCCGCCGCGCACCGCCTCGGCGAGGTACGCGGCGACGAACAGGATGATCGCGATCTGCGCGCGCAGCAATTGCCCGATGCGCAGGCCCTCGGGCAGGAACAGCGCGAACATCACCGAGGCCATGAAGAGCACGGTGATCAGCGGCACGCCACGCACTACCTCGATGTAGACGATCGACAGCGAGCGCACGATCGGCAGCTGCGAGCGCCGGCCCAGCGCCAGCAGCACGCCCAGCGGAAACGCGAACGCCACGCCGAAGATCGCCAGCATCAGCGTGACCGGCAGTCCGCCCCACTGCTCGGCGCGCACCGGCACGAGACCGGCGCCGCCGCCCATCAGCCAGAACGAGACCGCGATGCCGAAGGCCCATACCACTGCGAGCCAGGGCCGCCAGGCACGCCGCATCGCCGAGAGCACGAGCAGGGCGCACAGCATGACGATCACGATCGCCGGCCGCCACTGCTCGTCGTACGGGTAGACCGCGAACAGCATGAAGCGGAACTTCTCGGCGACCACCGCCCAGCAGGCGCCCTGGCCGCGCACCGCGTCGCAGGCCGAGGCCGGCGCATGCCCCCAGACCGCGTCGAGGAACAACCAGCGCAAGGCCGGGGGCAGCGCCCAGCCGAGCAGCGCGAGCGTCGCGATCGTCAGCGCCGAGTTGGCCGGCGACGAGAAGAGCTGGGCGCGGATCCGGTTCATCGTGTCGTCGCCGGGCCGGTGTTCAGCGCTCGACCAGGCGCGTGCGCGCCGCGTACCAGTTCATCATCAGCGAGATCGCCAGGCTGATCGCCAGGTAGACCGCCATCAGGATCGCGATCGCCTCGATCGCCTGGCCGGTCTGGTTCATCGTGGTGTTGGCCACCGCCACCAGGTCCGGGTAGCCGATCGCCACCGCCAGCGACGAGTTCTTGGTGAGGTTCAGGTACTGGCTGGTGAGCGGCGGGATGATCACGCGCAGCGCCTGCGGCATCGTCACCAGCCGCAGGCGCTGGCCCGGCTTCAGGCCGAGTGCCATCGCGGCCTCGGCCTGGCCGCGCGGCACCGACAGGATTCCGCCGCGCACCACCTCGGCGATGAAGGCCGCGGTGTAGGTGGACAGCCCGACGAGCAGCGCGATGAATTCGGGCGACAGCGATCGCCCGCCGCGGAAGTCGAAACCTCCGAGCCGTGGCAGATCGACTTGCGTCGGTGCGCCGCCGGCCAGCCACGCGCCGACCGGCAGCAGGAGCAGCAGCCCCAGCGAGGGCCACAGAACCGGCCACTGCGCGCCGGTCGCGCGCTGCCGCCGCGAAGCGAGCGCGCGCCACGCCAGGGCGAGCACGACGGCGGCGGCGAACGCCCACCCGGCCGCGCTCCAGCCGGGCGCGGCCTGCGGCCACGCGTAGCGCAGCCCGCGCTGGCTCAGGAAGACCAGGTCGCCGAAGGCGATCGCCTCGCGCACCGGCGGCAGCAACTCGGTGATCACGTTGCGCACGAACTCCACGTACGCGCTGGCCAGGCGCGCCACCAGCCAGTTCGACGACAGGCGGGCGATGCCGATCAGCGTGCCGAGCAGCGTCGCGCCGACGATCCCCAGCGCCGATATCCGCAGCGTGTTCAGCAGCCCGACCAGGAATGCCCGGCCGTAGCTGTTCGAGGGATCGAAGACGATCGGGCTCTCGGCGATCTCGAAGCCGGCTTCGCGCGACAGGAAACCGAAGCCGACCTGGATCTGGCGCGTCGAGAGGTTGTACAGGGTGTTGGCGACCAGCAACGACCAGCAACCAGCCGATGCCGACGACCGCCGCCAGCAGCAGGGCCTGATAGGCGATGGCGCGGACACGCTCGCTCGTGAACACCTGCGATCGTCCCGGGGAGCGCGCAGCCGCGGCGGTGGCGGGGACGGACTCTCGGCCGACGCGATCGCGTTCAGCGGATCGGCGGCGCGTACATCAGGCCGCCGTCGCGCCATTGCGCGTTCACGCCGCGAGCGATGCCGATCGGGCCGATGTTGCGCTGGTACATTTCGCCGTAGTTGCCCACCGCCCTGATCGCGCGCACCAGCCAGTCGTTGTCGAGCCCGAGGCTCTTGCCGATGTCGCCCGAGGTGCCGACCAGCCGCTGGATCGGCGGCTCCCTGCTCTGCGCTTTCAGCCGGTCGACGTTGGTCGAGGCGACGCCGTACTCCTCGGCTTCGATCAGTCCGAACAGCGTCCACTTGACGATGGTGAAGTACTCCCAGTCGCCGCGTCGCACCAGCGGGCCCAGCGGCTCCTTCGAGATCGCCTCGGGCAGGATCAGGTAGTCGTCCCTGTTCGTCGCCTTCAGCCTCGTCGCGGCCAGCCCCGAGATGTCGGTGGTGAACACGTCGCAGCGACCGGAGAAGAACGCCTGCTCGATCTGCTGCAGTTCGCTGACCACCACCGGGCGAAAGCTCATTTTCTTCGTTCGGAAGTAGTCGCTCAGGTTCAGTTCGGTGGTGGTACCCGGCAGCACGCAGACCGTGGCACCGTCGAGTTGCGTGGCGCTCTTCACGTCGGAAGACTTCTTCACCATGAAGCCCTGGCCGTCGTAGAAGATCGTGCCGACGAACACCGCGCCCAGCGTCGCGTCGCGGCTCGCGGTCCAGGTGGTGTTGCGCGACAGGATGTCGACCTCACCCGACTGCAGCACGGTGAAGCGGTTCGACGCGTTGGTCGGCACGAACTGCACCTTGTTCGCATTGCCCAGGATCACTGCCGCCACCGCGCGGCAGAAGTCGGCGTCGATGCCGTGCCAGACGCCCTGGCTGTCGGGTGCCGAGAAACCGACCAGTCCGGTGTTGACCCCGCAGCGCAATGCGCCCCTGTGCCTGATCGCGTCGAGAGTGGTGCCGGCCGGGGCCAGCGACGGCGCGAACAGCGCGGCCGCTGCCAGCAGCGCGGCGAGACGGATCCGGATCATGTCGATGCTCCCCGTCGTGCAATGGCCAGCGGGCCTGCGCTCAGCGCTTGTAGCGCTTGGGCACGAACGGCAGCGGCGCAGGAGTGACGCCGGGCCGGCGATCGCGCACCACCGCGCGCAGCGGCGTCTGCGCCGCGCCGTCGAGCGCGCTGCGCTCGATGCGCGCGAGCATCACCGGGTGCCCGAGCGTCGGCGAGATCGTTCCGCTGGTGACTTCGCCCACGACGCGCTCGTCGGGCGTGACGATCGCCGCATGTGCGCGGATCGGCACCGGTTCGCGCGAGACCAGGCCGGCGAGCCTGCGCGGCGTGCCCGCGGCGAGTTGCCCGAGGATCGTCGCCGCGCCCGGAAAGCCGCCGGCTTTCGCGCCGCCGCTGCGGCGCGACTTCGGGATTGCGAAGGACAGGCCCGACTCCACCGGCGTGGTCGTGGCGTCGATGTCGCTGCCGTGCAGCGGCAGGCCCGCCTCGAGCCGCAGCGTGTCGCGCGCGCCCAGTCCGGCCAGCCGCACCGCCGGGTCGGCGAGCAGGCGCCGCACGATCGCTTCGGCCTGCGCGAGCGGCAGCGAGATCTCGTAACCGTCCTCGCCGGTGTAGCCCGAGCGGGTCGCGAAGCAGTCGGCGCCGAGCAGCCGCAGCGTGGCTGCCTGCATGAAGCGCAGCGACGCCGCCGCCGGGTCGAGCGCGGCGAGCGCCGCCTCGGCGGCCGGCCCCTGCAGCGCGACCAGCGCCGCATCGACCCACTCGATGCGCAACTGCGGGCAGCGGCTGCGCAGCGTGGCCAGGTCGGCGTCGCGATTGCCGGCATTGACCACCATGCGCACCTCGGCGCGCGCGCCGTCGACCAGGTGCGCCAGCATCAGGTCGTCGTCGATGCCGCCGCGCTCGTTGAGCAACAGCGAATAGCGCTGCGCCGCGTGCGGCCAGTCGTCGAAATCGACCGGCAGCGCCGCTTCGAGCTGCGCGTACAGCGTCTGCGGCCGTCCGTCGTCGGCGCGGATGCGCAATTGCCCCATGTGCGAGACGTCGAACAGGCTGGCGCGCTCGCGGGTGTGCAGGTGCTCGGCCTTCAGCCCCGCCGGATACTGGATCGGCATCTCGTAGCCGGCGAACGCGCCGAACTTCGCACCGTACCCGGCGTGCAGCGCGTGCAGCGGAATGCGCCGCAGGGTTTCCTGCGCAGGCTGGTTCATCGGCTCCCCCCTTCGTAGTCGGCCACTGGCGGGCAGGTGCACACCAGGTGCCGGTCGCCCGCGGCGTTGTCGATGCGCTTCACACTTGGCCAGACCTTCGCCTCGCGCACCCACGGCAGCGGGAACGCCGCCTCCTCGCGACTGTAGCGGTGCGTCCATTCGCCGGCAATTTCCGCGGCAGTGTGCGGCGCGCCCTTCAGCGGGTTGTCTTCGCGGTCGAGTTCGCCCGAGGCGATGCGCTGCAGTTCGCCGTGGATCGCGATCATCGCGTCGCAGAAGCGGTCGAGCTCGGGTTTCGACTCCGACTCGGTCGGCTCGACCATCAGCGTGTCGGCCACCGGGAACGACAGCGTCGGCGCGTGAAAGCCGTAGTCCATCAGCCGCTTGGCCACGTCTTCGGCGCTCACGCCGTAGTCGGCCTTGAGGTTGCGCATGTCGAGGATGCACTCGTGGGCGACTTCGCCGTTGCTGCCGCGATAGAGCACCGGGAAATACGGCGCGAGCCGCTGCGCCACGTAGTTCGCGTTCAGGATCGCGACCTCGGAGGCCTTGCGGATGCCCGAGGCGCCCATCATCCGGATGTACATCCAGGAGATCGTGGTGATCAGCGCACTGCCGAAGGGCGCGGCCGACACCGCGGCGTCGCCGGCGGCTGCGCGTGCCGCGTCGCGCGCGCCGTTGCTCGCCGCCGGCAGCGGGAACGGTTCGGCCGGCAGGTACGGTGCCAGGTGCGCGGCCACCGCGATCGGACCCATGCCGGGACCGCCGCCGCCGTGCGGTATCGAGAAGGTCTTGTGCAGGTTCATGTGGCAGACGTCGGCACCGAACAGTCCGGGCCTGGCCAGCCCGGCCATCGCGTTCAGGTTCGCGCCGTCCATGTACACCTGGCCACCGGCCTCGTGCACCAACCGGCAGACCTCGGCGATCGAGGGCTCGAACACGCCGTGCGTCGACGGATAGGTGACCATCAGCGCGGCGAGCGCATCGCGGTGCTCGGCGATCCTGCGTTCCAGATCGGACACGTCGATGTTGCCCTGATCGTCGCAGGCGACGACCACGACGCGCAGCCCCATCATGTGCGCCGAGGCAGGATTGGTGCCGTGCGCCGAGGCCGGAATCAGGCAGACGTCGCGATGCGCCTGCCCCTGAGCGGCCAGGTAGTGGCGGATCGCCAGCAGGCCGGCGTATTCGCCCTGTGCACCCGAGTTCGGCTGGAACGACACCGCGGCAAAGCCGGTGATCTCGGCGAGCCAGGCGCCCAGCTGTTCGAGCATCGCGAGGTAGCCGGCAGCCTGTTCGCGTGGTGCGAACGGATGGATGTCGGCGAATCCGGGCCAGGTGACCGGCGCCATCTCCGAGGCTGCGTTCAGTTTCATCGTGCACGAGCCGAGCGGGATCATCGAGTGCACCAGCGACAGGTCGCGGTTCTCGAGCCGCTTCAGGTAGCGCACGAACTCCGTTTCGCTGTGATGGCGGGCGAACACCGGATGCGCGAGCACGGTGTCGGCGCGACGCAGCGCCGGCGCGATCGAATCGGGCTCGACCCCGGTCGAGGCAAGCGCTGCGTCGAGCGTCGCCGCGTCCGGGCGAACACCGCCGATCACGAAAGCCAGGTCGGCGACGTCGGCGAGCGTCACGGTCTCGTCGAGCGCGACGCCGATGCGCCCGGCCGGCCCGCCCTCGTGCCCGAACTCGCGCAGGTTGATGCGCAGGCTGCGCGCACGCTCGCGCGCGGCGCTGCCGTCGGCGCCGAGGTCGAAAGCGAGCGTGTCGAAGAAGGTATCGTGCAGCGGGCGCGGGCCGCGGGCCGCGTCGACGAGGCGCACGAGCAGCCGCGCCATCGCGTTCGTGCGCAGCGCGATGCGGGTCAACCCCTGCGGGCCGTGGTAGATCGCATAGAAGGCCGCCATGCTGGCCAGCAGCGCCTGCGAGGTGCAGATGTTGCTGGTCGCCTTCTCGCGGCGGATGTGCTGTTCGCGGGTCTGCAGCGCCATGCGCAGCGCCGGATTGCCGGCGGCGTCGTGCGAGACGCCGATGATGCGGCCCGGCATCGTGCGCAGCAGGTCTTCGCGCGCGGCCATGAACGCCGCGTGCGGGCCACCGAAGCCGAGCGGCACGCCGAAGCGCTGCGCCGAGCCGATCGCGATGTCGGCGCCCATCGCGCCGGGCGATCTCGCCAGCATCAGCGCGAGCGGGTCGCAGCCGACGGTGGCGCGCCCCCCGGCGGCACGCAGCGCGGCGATCGGTGCGGCGAAGTCGCGCAGGCGCCCGAAGGTGTCGGGCGTCTGCAGGTGCGCGCCGAAGAAACCGGCGGCGGCCTCCGCGGTCAGCGCGCGCTCGGCGTCGTCGACCGTCACCTCGATGCCCATCCACTTCGCGCGCGTGCTCACGACCGCGATCACCTGCGGGTGCGTGGCCGAATCGACCAGGTAGCGGTTCGACTTCGATTTCGACGCGCGCCGCGCCATCGCCATCGCTTCGGCCGCGGCGGTGGCCTCGTCGAGCAGCGACGCATTGGCCACCGGCAGCCCGGTCAGGTCGATCACCATCTGCTGGAAGGCGAGCATCGCCTCGAGGCGGCCCTGCGCGATCTCGGCCTGGTAGGGCGTGTACGCGGTGTACCAGCCGGGGTTCTCGAGCACGTTGCGGCGGATCGGCTCCGGCGTGATCGTGCCGTGGTATCCCGCGCCGATGTAGCTGCGCCAGACCTGGTTGCGACCGGCCAGCTCGCGCAACTCGGCGAGCGCCTCGCGTTCGGACACCGGCTCGCCGAGCGCCAGCGGCTCGTCGATCAGCAGGTTCGCCGGAACGGTGGCGCGCACCAGTGCGGCACGCGACTCGAAACCGAGCGCGGCGAGCATCGCCGCCTCCTGCGATACGGTGGTGCCGATGTGGCGGGCGTGGAATTCGTCGTGACCGAGCAGCGCGCGGATGTCGGCGCCGGGGGTCCCGGAAGGGCTCATGGACAGGTCTCCGTCGCGGCTCGCAGGACTGCGCCCCGCGTGGGGGTGGATCGATGGGAGCGCGGCGCGCGCCGGTTGCGCGTTGCCGCGCGTTCAGCCGGCGCCCGGGCCGGCCGCGTAGGCGGCGGCGTCGAGCAGCGCGTCGATCTGGGCCGGCTCGGACGGACGCATGCGAAACAGCCAACCCTTGTCGAACGGCGACTCGTTGACCGTCTGCGGTGCTTCGGCGAGCGCCGGGTTCACTTCGAGCACTTCACCGGCCACCGGCGCGTAGACGTCGGAAGCCGCCTTGGTCGATTCGACGACGACGCAGGATTCGCCCTGAGCCAGTTGGCGCCCGACTTCGGGCAATTCGACGTAGACCAGTTCGCCCAGTGCGTCCTGGGCGTGGAAAGTGATGCCCACGGTAGCGCTGCCGTCGGCTTCGGGTCGAAGCCACTCGTGCGACGCCGTGTAGCGGAGATTGGCGGGATTGTCCAAGATCGGGCTCCGAAGGCGGCCGCGTCGCGGCCCGTGGTTGATCCGAAGCCCCCTCTGTCCGTTTGCCTGAGACATTCAGCGCGCGGGCGCCTGTTTCCTTCGGCGAGGCGCACGCCGCAGTCGCCACGACCGCCCGTCGCGCGCCTACTCTCCAGAGAGCCGAACCGCTGCAGTCCTTTTGCCTGAGAGTTTCCGGGGCGATACACCTTCGGCGCCGCGCCGCACCGAGCCTCGCTCGGTGCGCGCGGTCTCTCCCACAGCGGTTGTCCGGCTGGCGCAAAGAGTGCCAATCCGGTGCTTCGGTGTCAAATTGATCAGGGACACGGGCATCGGCCGGGTTCGGGCACAATGACAGCCCGGCCCATGAATCCGCCCATCGCAAGACCAGTGCAGTCGCCATCCGCCGATCTTCCCGACACGGTCGCACGAGCCGCGGCCGACCGCCACGCAGACCTCACCGCGCCGCCCGGCGCCGCGCGCCAGCGCGAGGTGGTCGAGCGCCTGCGCTCGATCGTTCCGGCGCATTGCCTGCTGTACCGCGAGGAGGACACGCGCCCCTACGAATGCGACGGACTGTCCGCGTTCCGGCAACTGCCGATGGTGGTGGTGCTGCCCGAGACGGTGGAACAGGTGCAGGCCTTGCTGAAGGCGTGCCGCGAACTCGACGTGCCGATCGTCGCGCGCGGCGCCGGCACCAGCCTGTCGGGCGGGTCGATGCCGCACGCGTCGGGCATCGTGCTGTCGATGGCGAAGTTCAACCGCATCCTCTCGATCGACCCGCTGGCGCGCATCGCGCGCGTGCAGCCGGGCGTGCGCAATCTCGCGATCTCCGACGCCGCGGCGCCGCACGGCCTGTACTACGCGCCCGATCCCTCGTCGCAGATCGCCTGCACGATCGGCGGCAACGTCGCCGAGAACTCGGGCGGCGTGCACTGCCTGAAGTACGGGCTCACGGTGCACAACGTGCTGCGCGTGCGCGCGCTCACGATCGACGGAGAGTTCGTCGAGTTCGGCACCGAGGCGCTCGATGCGCCGGGCCTCGACATGCTCGCGCCGATGATCGGCTCCGAGGGCATGCTCGCGATCGTCACCGAGATCACCGTGAAGCTGGTGCCGGTGCCGCCGCTCGCGCGCGTCGTCATGGCATCGTTCGACGACGTGGTCACCGCGGGCGATGCGGTGGCGCACATCATCGCGGCCGGCATCATTCCGGCCGGCCTCGAGATGATGGACAGCAAGGCCACCGTGGCGGTCGAGGAGTTCGTGCACGCCGGCTACGACCTCGGGGCGGCGGCGATCCTGCTCGCCGAGTCCGACGGCACGCCCGAGGAGGTGGCCGACGACGTGGCCCGCATCGTGCAGGTGCTGCGCGAGTCGGGTGCCACCGGCATCCGCGTGTCGGAGTCCGAAGCCGAGCGGCTGCTGTTCTGGTCGGGGCGCAAGAACGCGTTTCCGGCCGCGGGGCGCCTGTCGCCCGACTACTACTGCATGGACGGCACCATTCCGCGCCGCAACATCGGCCGCATGCTCGCGGCGATCGCGGCGATGGAGGAGAAGTACCGGCTGCGCTGCATGAACGTGTTCCACGCGGGCGACGGCAACCTGCACCCGCTGATCCTGTTCGACGCCAACGATCCCGACGAGTGGCAGCGCGCCGAACGTTTCGGCGCCGAGATCCTCGAGCGCAGCGTCGAGTTCGGCGGCACGATCACCGGCGAGCACGGCGTGGGCATCGAAAAGCTCGACTCCATGTGCGTGCAGTTCTCGCGCGAGGAACTCGCGGTGTTCTCCGCGGTCAAGCACGCGTTCGATCCGCCGGGGCTGCTCAATCCGGGCAAGGCGATTCCCACGCTGGCGCGCTGCGCCGAGTACGGCAAGGTGCACGTGCACGGCGGGCGGCTGGCGTTCGCCGAGCTGCCGCGCTTCTGATGAGCGCGCCCGCCTCCGATCCGGCGCTGGCCGAGCTGCGCGATCGCGTGCGCGCGGCGGCCGCAGCGCGCACGCCGCTGTGCATTCGCGGCGGCGGCACCAAGGACTTCTACGGCCAGCCGCAGGCGGGCGAGCCGCTCGAGATGCGCGGCTGGCACGGCATCGTCGGCTACGAGCCCACCGAACTGGTGATCACCGCGCGATGCGGCACGCCGCTGGCCGAAGTCGAGGCAGCCCTGGCCGAGCGCGGACAGATGCTGGCGTTCGAGCCTCCCGCGTTCGGTGCGGCGGCCACGATCGGCGGGGTGATCGCCGCCGGGCTGTCGGGCCCGCGCCGCGCGAGCGCCGGCGCGGCGCGCGATTTCGTGCTCGGCGCCACGCTGCTCGATGCGGCCGGTCGCGAACTGCGCTTCGGTGGCCAGGTGATGAAGAACGTGGCCGGCTACGACGTATCGCGGCTCGCCTGCGGCTCGCTCGGCATCCTCGGGCCGATCCTCGAAGTGTCGCTGAAGGTGCTGCCGCTGCCGGCGGCAGAGGCCAGCCTGCGCCTGCCGATCGACGAGGCGGGCGCGCTGCGCGCGGTGAACGAGTGGGGCGGCCAGCCGCTGCCGCTGTCGGCCAGCGCCTGGTGCGAAGGCGTGCTCAGCCTGCGCCTGTCGGGCGCCGCGGCGGCGGTCGAGGCCGCCGTCGCGCGCTTCGAGCGCGAGCACGGCACCGCGCGGCTCGATCCGGCGCAGGCGAGGGCGTACTGGGCGGGCGTGCGCGAACAGACCGATGCCTTCTTCGACGGTGCGCAACCGCTGTGGCGACTGTCTCTGCCCGCGACCGCACCGGTGGTCGACCTGCCGGGGGCGCGCATGTTCGAGTGGGGCGGCGCGCTGCGCTGGCTGCGCAGCGATGCATCCGCCGAAACCGTGCGCGCGGCCGTGTCCCGCCTGGGCGGCACCGCGACGCTGTTTCGCGGCGGCGATCGCGCGGCCGGCGTGTTCCATCCGCTCGCGCCGATCAACGCGGCGCTGCAGCGGCGCCTGAAAGACGCGTTCGATCCGGCCCGGATCTTCAACCCCGGCCGCATGTACCCCGACCTCTGAAGATGGAAACGCATCTCGCCGACTGGCTGAAGGGCACCGCCGACGGGGCCGAGGCCGAGTCGATCCTGCGCAAGTGCGTGCACTGCGGCTTCTGCCTGGCGACCTGCCCGACCTACCAGCTGCTCGGCAGCGAGCTCGATTCGCCTCGCGGGCGCATCTACCTGATCAAGCAGGTGGCCGAGGGCGTCGGACCCGGCCCTTCGACGCTCGCGCACCTCGATCGCTGCCTCACCTGCCGCAACTGCGAGACCACCTGCCCGTCGGGCGTCGAGTACGGGCACCTGGTCGACGTGGGCCGCAAGCTGGTCGAGGAACGGGTGCGTCGGCCGGCGGGCGAGCGCCTGCTCCGGTTCGCGTTGCGCGAAGCGCTCACGCGGCGCTGGCTGTTCGATCCGGCGATGCGCATCGGGCAGATGCTGCGCCCGCTGCTTCCGGCGGTGCTGCGCGACAAGGTGCCGGCGCGCCGGCCCGCGGGCGCCTGGCCGCGGGCTGCGCACGCGCGCAAGGTGCTGATCCTGAACGGTTGCACGCAGCCGGCGATGATGCCCGCGATCGACGCGGCCACTGCGCGCGTGCTCGACCGTCTGGGCATCGAGACGGTGCTCGAGCGGCGCTCGGGCTGCTGCGGCGCGATTCGCCACCACCTCGCCGACACCGAAGGTGCGCTCGCGCAGGCGCGGCGCAACATCGACGCCTGGCTGCCGCACCTCGAACGCGGCGCCGAGGCGATCGTGATCAACGCGTCGGGCTGCGGCGCGATGGTGAAGGAGTACGCGCACCTGCTGCGCGAAGACCCTGCCTACGCGGCGAAGGCCCGGCGGGTGGTCGCGGCCACGAAGGATCTCGCCGAGTGGCTGCCGGCGCAACTGGCCGGATCGATCGACGCGATCCGCGCGCGTGTCGATGCGCGCAGGAGTGCGCGCGCCGGTGCGGCCGAGCGCGTCGTGTTCCATCCGCCGTGCACGCTGCAGCACGGCCAGCGCATCCGCGGCGAGGTCGAGCGCCTGCTCGATGCACTGGGCGTCGAGCGCCTGGTGGCGGCCGAGTCGCACCTGTGCTGCGGCTCTGCAGGCACCTATTCGGTGCTGCAGCCGGCGCTTTCGCTCCAGCTGCGCGAACGCAAGCTCGGCCACCTGCAGGCGGGCAGCCCCGAGCTGATCCTGTCGGCCAACATCGGCTGCCTCGCGCACCTCGAGGCCGGCACCGGCAGCCCGGTGCGGCACTGGATCGAGTGGCTCGACGCGGCGATGGCGGAGCGCTGACCGCGCCCCGCTGCGCCGGTTCGCGTCAGCGCGTCAGTTCGCGCCAGTTCAGGCGCCGCACGTTCGCGCCGAACGGCGCGATCGGATTGCCGAAGACCGGATATTTCGCGTCCGACGTCGTCACGATCGTCACCGCCTTTCCGCTGGGAAGCTTGACGATGTTGATGCCGACGATGAGCGTGTTGCCGACGTTGACGGCCCAGCCGGTGTCCGCCACCCGGGTACTGCCCGTCCACGGATCGATGAAGTAGAGCCAGCTCGTGCCGCCGATGTTGCACACGTTCGGGGTCGGAATGTTCGAGGGCACGACCCACCAGCCCAGCTGGTACTTCGGATCGACGTTCACGCGCTCTCCGCTCTTTGCGTCGAGGTCGATGTACCAGCCGATCTTGTCGGCGGACATCGCGGTGTACGAGAGCTGGCGGCTTCCGCTGTCGCCCGAGAGATCGTGCACCACCACGGCGGTGCTGTCGCGGAAGTTGCCGTACGGCGGCGAAACCAGGTCGTCCTTGATCGCGTAGAGCGACATCAGCTGGGTCGACCCGACGTCGCTCGTGCCCAGGTACTTGCCGGAGCCGACCAGGATCACGCGCTTCTGCGAGCCCCCGATCTTGACTTCGGCCAGTTCGGGCTTGGTGGTGATCGGCTGCGTCGGCGCGCCCTGCGTCTTGCCGATCGTCGTGATCTTCGTCGCCGTCTTCGCGACGACGTCGAAGCGCCACACGTTGCCGTCGAGGTCTCCGCCGTAGACGTGCTGGGTCGAGTTGTCCAGGTTCGTGTTGCTGACCCAGTTGTTGATCTTGGCGATGCCGCTCTTCGAAGGATCGGTGACGGTGTTGTCGGTCACGATTTCGGCGAGCTTCGAACCGTCGGAAGCCTTCAGCACGAACAGGCGCCCCTTGCCGTCGCCGGGCGAAGCGTTGTTGTTGTAGCCCGAGGCGACGATCACGACCCACTGCCCGCTCACCTTGGTGATGATGGCGTTGCCGTAGCTGTAGCCGAGATTGCCGTCGTCGAATTCCCACAGCAGTTGCGGGCTCGTCGGGTCGGTGACGTCGAGCGCGTAATAGGCGCGCCCACCCTTGCCGAGTCCGCCGACGAGAATCGTCTTCCACTGGTTGGCGTTGCAGGACGCGGCCAGGCAGACGTCACCCACCACGATCGGTCCGTCGACGTAGAAGCGATGATTCGTCGGGTAGCTCTTGTCGGCGAGCCTGTAGAGATCCGGGATCACCGCGGTCGGTATGTAGGCCCAGAGCTCGTCGCCGGTATCGCCGTCGAAAGCGTGCAGCATGCCGTCGTTGGCGCCCGCGTAAACCACCGACTTGCGGTTCTTCTTCAGCTCGACGAACTGGGCGTAGTTGTCGTCCGAATACGCGAACGGAGGCTTGCGCACGTAAACCGGCGCGCCGTTGACGATGTCGCCGAGCGCGTGCTTGCGGTCGCGATAGAGCGGCCAGGCGCTGGTGGCTTCGTCCTCGTGCTGGGTCTGGCCGCGGAGGTAGTTGATGATCGAGTCCTGCGTCGCTTGCGCCTGCTCGCCGGCGGTCAGGGCCGCATACTGCGTGAGCTGGCCGTTCGGGTTGTCGGGTCCGGGCGCGAAGCGGTTGGCGGCCTTCTGCGTGGCCAGGTTGGCTGGTGTGAACTCCTTCAGCGTGCCGCCGCCGTTGAAATAGACGTGGCGCGTATCGCTCGACGCCGACACCCTCGTGTCCAGTTTGGCCTGGGCCGACCAGATCGGCGTGTCCGACACGGTTCCGGCGGCGAGATCGATCTCGCGTGCGGTGATGTCGCCGTCCCAGTCGACAGTCGTGTACATCGCGACGTAGGCGTAGTTGTCGCCCGCGACGGGCTCCAGGTTCGAGGTCGCCGCCGCCGCGGCAGACGCCGTTCGCGCGGACACGCCGGCGAGTGCCTTCTGGACGCCCTTGGAGAGGGAATCGGGCGACCTGGCGCTGAAGTACTTGCCGCGGCCGTTCACCGCCGCGTGCCAGAGATCGTCGACGGTGGTCAGGTCGTCGGCTGTCGGCTTCGGCCAGATCCTGGTGCCCTGCTTGATCGCCTCGAAGTCGGCGCAGCCGCCCGAGTCGTAGTTCTCGCAGTACTCCAGCTCGCCGCTGATGCCCAGGCCGAGCGTGAAGGTGGTCATGTGCTGGTGAGGCGCCTTGTCGGTTCCCGATCCCGGCACGTTGTTCTCGCAGACGTCGTAGGTTTTCCCGTCGACCGTTGCACCCGTGCAGTTGCCCAGCGCGGAAGTGCGCAGGTCGGTCTGGTAGTAGTACATCGCGACGTCGGCGAGCGTGTCCGAGGTGCCGCCCGAGGTCGTGGTGGTGCTGGAGATCAGCACCGGATCGGTCGGGTTCGGGTTCGGCAGCGCGGGCGCCGGTTTCGTGCAGGAGATGTAGGTGGTGGCCGAACCGTAGTTCGTCCAGGCTCCCGAGACCGGACTGCCAGGCGGCTCGATCGGCGTCGTCACTTGCATCCGCTGCTCCTGCCTCCTGACACGCTTGCGCCCGCCCGAGCAGTTGCTCAGCGAGTAGGTGTAGCGCTGGTAGGTGTCGACCTGCTTGGTCGTTGCACCGTCCCACATCGGCCGCTGGGCCGAACCGTCCTGGTTGCCGACGTTGCTGGACCCGTTGAGCTGGTAACCCGAGCCGCCGTTCCAGAAGCCGTCGGTGGTCAGGATCGTGAAGTTCTGCTGGCAGGAGTACTGCACCGGATCGTCGCCCAGCTTGCCCGCGTAGATGCGCCCGATCTTCGACAGGGCCGGGCGCAAGGGCGTACCGCCGTTGGCTCCCGCGCCGTAGAGCTTGGCGTAGACCTTGGTGCGCTGGTCGCAACCCGGTACCGGACCGCAGAAGTCGTCGATCGCCTGGAACGAAGTCGAGCTCGAACTCGTGCCGGTGTAGCTGTGGGTCGAATAGCCGATCCGGTAGTTCGAGGGTTCCGACAGGCTGCCCAGCGCGTGGCCCATTGCCGTCTTGGCGGCCAGCAGGCGAACGCGGTAATAGCTGTACCAGTTGGCGAAGTTGGTCAGCTTGGCGGCGTCGGTTTCGGGAAAGACGTCTGCCTCGAACGTCATCGAACCGTTACCGGATTTCACGATGACCGGAGTGAGGTTCGCGGCCGAGGCCGGCCCGGTGATCGTCACGGTCCCGCTCGAGGCCGTGGCACTGAAGCCGGTCGTGGCCGTCTTCGCGTTGATCCTGTCCCTGATGGTGTTCGCCATCGTGCCGATGCTGCTGGCGTTGCCCGTCGAGCTCGACATCAGCTCGACCGTACCGACCTTGATGCTCGTGACGTTGTTGTTGGTGCCGCAGTTCCAGGGGCATTTCGCCTCGATCGTCGTCGTCATCGCAGGGGCCAGGCGTCGCTTGGCAAAGACGTTCGCCCCGGGCGTGCTCCCGAAGCTGCTGTTGCATTCCTCGTAGAAAGTGGAGTTCGTGTCCGTGTAGTCCTTCTTGGTCTGCGATCCGGAATAGACGTAGTAATAGGCGCCGGACGGCCCCAGGGCAGAGTACGTGTGTGGCTTATAGCTGGAACTGTTGTAGGCGTTGTTCGCGCTTTCCGGGCTGAACCGGTTGGCCATGAACTGGCTGTCGAGATCGCGTTTGGCCGAGCCCGGATCGAAGCCGTCGTCCCAGGCGGCATTGAAGTCCGCGTCGGGATACGCGTTGCCGCTCGCGTCGATCGGCGGCCTGTAGACGACGTCGGGGTTGTAGTACACGCCGTTGCACTGGCTGCTCACGTAGCCGTACTTGCCGTGGAACTTCACCGCGTCGTCGGGCAGATAGCTGAAGCTCATGCTGCCCGAGTCGTCGAGGATGATCATCACGTTCGGCTTCACCTCGCCGCTGGTGCCCGAGGCGAGCGGCTTGTCGGAGAGGTCGACGTCGGCGGCCCAGGCCATCGGCGCGAGCGCGAGCCAGAAGGCGAGAATGCGTGTCGATTGCCTGATCATTGCCTGACTCCCCGATTCAGAATCCGACGACCGCCTGCACGACGCTTTCGGTATTGCGCGGGCCGATCACGCGCGTGGTCACGCGGTAATACTGTTGCGCCGTGCCGGTGAGCGGCATCTGTCCGTACGAGCCGCCGCCTTTGGTGCTGCCGGAGCCGGCCGACGAAGACTGGAAGGCGGAACAGAAGACGCCCGGATCGTTCGGCAGGCCTTCGAAGTCGCACATCCGGTTGATCACGTAGGTCGCCGCATAGCCGTCGGGCAGCCTGTCGGAGCCCACGGCTGCGGCCACCATGCCGCAGTCGGGCAGCGCAGTTCCGCCGGATGTCCAGACCACGTCGTCCTGCGGGTTGCCGCTCCGGGTTCCCAGCAGGTCGCAGCTCGAGCGCCAGGTGGCGTAGTAGCCTGCCGCCGCGACGTCGCTCGCGAGCTGGTCGCTGTTGGCTGTCAGCCATTCGATCGCCGCCTCGGTTCCAGCGTCGCCGGCCTGGGCAGCCGTCTGCTTGAAGGCGAGGTTGCCGGTGATCATCACACCGGTGTCGACCATGCGCATCAGCGCGATGCCGCCGAGCGAGATCGCCACCAGCGCGATCAGCGCGATCAGCAGCGTGATGCCGCGCTGCCGCCTCATCGACGAAGGGGTGGAAGTCTTCTCCATCAGCCCCCCCAGATCACGTTGCGGATCGGCACGATGGTCGTAAAGACCTTGTACCGGTAGTGACGTTCGTCGCCGGTGAGCGCCCGGCTGGGCGGCGGATCGCCCGGGTCACCCGCCTCCCACAGCGTCAGGCTCGCGGGGCTGACCTGTTCCTTCTCGTACTGGACGCTGCGCGCCACCACCGCGACGCGCACCGCGCGAATCCGCGACACGTCGGCCGCGCCGGGGTTGCTCCAGTCTCCGCAGGCGGAAGAGGTGGTCGCATTGCACCACTGGCTGATCTGCGTGCTGCCGGCCGCCGCAATGCCGTATTGCGCCTGCAGGTCGACGATCTGGTCGACCAGTGGCGCGGTGTTCGCGCAGTCGTGCGGCGCGGCGGTCACCGTCGGATTGACTTCCGTCAGGCGGTCGCAGAGCACCTGATAGCGCCCGTGCACGAGACTGCCCATGTTGACGACCGCGTCGCCGATTTCGTAAGTGGGCGCGACCGCGAAGACGTTGTTCGGATTGGAAGGGTTGTACAGATACTGACCCGAGTTGTGCTGCAGGTTCCACCCGTTGCCGGTCTTTTGCGGCGGCTGCGACATCTGCATCAGGGTGCAGATCTTCCCGCCTCCCTTGCCCACGGCGAGGAACAACTGGTTCTGCGCGAGCCCCCCGCTGCTGTCGGTCGTGACGATCGACGAGGCGTTCGGCATGTTCTTGACGATCGTGACCGGAACCGCGGCGAAGTCGGTGTCGGAGCGGATGAAATCGATCGCATCGGGCCCGGTTCCGCCGTCCAGGATGGCGACCGGCCTGATGACGCCGCCGTCGGAGACAGTCGTGCCGTTGTAATAGATGTTGATGCCGAGCGGGCACAGCGAACCGTCCCCGCCGAACAGGCCGTACCCCGCCTGCCTGACCTCGCGCTCGATCGAAAAGAGCGCGACCGCGCCGTTCACCTGGGCATCCGATCCGCCGCTGCTGGTTCGCTTCTGCCCTTCGAAGACCGCCATCACCTGCTGGATGACGAGCACCGCGAGCGAGCCGATCACCAGGGCGACCATCAGTTCGACCAGCGTCACGCCTGCCTGTCGGGAACGCTTCATGGCGGATCCGGCTTCAGTTGTCGACGTTGATGTGGGCTTCGGCGACGAACTGGTGCTCGTCGCCGCCCGGCAGTTGCCAGCTGATCGTCACCACGGCGCGGTTGCCGTTGATCTGCACCGATCGCTTGCCGTTCGGCAGGGCCGCGACGTCGACATCGGATTCGGCGTGGTTGGACAGGTTGGCCGGATCGCCCCACAAGCGCCCGAGGGCCTGGTTGGCCAGGAAACTGGCATCGGCCCGATACTTCGCGTCGGTGACCGTGCTCACCGCGAAGGCCTGCATGGCGATCACCGCCAGGATGCCGATCGAGAAGATCAGCACCGCCACCAGCGCTTCGATCAGGGTGGCGCCTTGCTGCAGGCGCATCGGTTTCGCTACGGGCATTTTCTGACGTCGCCGGTTGCGGTCACGTTCGGGTCGCACATCACGATCTGCCCGCCCGGACCGAATTGAAGGCGCAGGTCCCGCGTCTTGTCGGCGGCCAGCACGCTCGCCGGCAGGTCGAGATCGAGCCGTTCGATCGGTGCGCTCGCATCGATGTTCGCCGTCCGGCGGCCCAGGCCGTCGAAGCTGATCCGGGTCGCACCGGCTGGTGTCACCGCCACGGTCACGTCGGCGGTGCCTTCGCCGGCCGCCCGCGCCTGGATTTCCTCGCCCGACAGCGCGACACGCACGACCCAACCGCTGCCGACAGCGGCGTCGACAACGAATTCGACCGGCGCATTGCGCTTCACCGCTTCGGCCCGGGCAAGCTGCAGGCCCGCCAGCATGCTCTCGCCGGCCGAGCGGATGCGGCTGTTGGCGAGCCACTCGACGCCCATCGGCACGGCAAGGATCATCAGCACGGCGATGACCGTCACCACGACCATCGCCTCGATGATCGAGAAGCCGCGCTGCCGGCGAAGAACCATCAGCACGAATCCCCCTTGCGACTGACCCAGCAGGTGGCGCCGTCACCCCAGGGTGTCGTCGAGGCGCGCGCATTGTTCTGGTCGATCGTGTAGCTGAAGCCGGTCATGCTGCCAGTGCCGGTCGCTGTGATCTGGAAGGTCGTTGCGGTGGTGTCGCAGGCGAAGCTGAAGTGATTGCCGTTGCCGGGGCAGGCCGCTCCGACGTAGGTCCGGTTGTCCTGGAACCACTGTTCCATTGCGATGCGGCCCTGGCCCAGTGCCGACGTGGCCTCGGGAATGTTGCCGCGGCGCACGTAGTCCTGGTACGAGGGCAAGGCCACCGCGGCCAGGATCGCCACGACGGCCACGGCGATCATCAGTTCGATCAGGGTGAAACCGGCATTGGCGACAGACCGGGTGTGCATGGTTGTGTCCTCCCCGAGACAACCTAGGTGCGCGTCGAGTGCCTGCCCAGCATCGGGCGACGAGCGCGCGGTTCGTCTCGACAAGTGGCGTCGGGAATCCGATCCGGTCGCCCAGGCCCAGCGAGTGTATGAAGACAGCCGTCCCCGGGTGCGGGCCGCGCGACGGAAGGTCGGCGGCAGGCGACGAAGGACGCTGCGCACGGCCGGGCGTGAAAAAAGTCACGCCGGCGAAGTCAGGCCGGCAGATCCGCCTGGCTCAGGCGGGGCGCCAGTCGAGCAGCTGCCAGCGCACCCAGTCCTCCCGGAAGATCTGCTTGAAATCGCCGCCGGGGATCACGTATTCGCCGTTCCACTCGCGCTGCACCCAGCGATTCGCCTGCGGCGCGTACCAGAGCGTCTCCTTGCGAACCGACTCCTCGCGGCGGAAGTCGATGTGGACGAACTGGACGATCCGCTCGATGCGCAGCGCCAGGAACTGTCCGGCCGGCACGCGCAGGTTCTCCCAGCCGCGCGCGAGCAGCCGCTCGTTCCAGACCAGTGGATAGTCGCGGCCGAGCACCGAGCGATACCCGACCATCGTGAAGCCGCCGGCGCCGCTCGCGATCGGCTCCGGCACCAGCGGCACCGGGCGGTCGAAGATCTGCGTGTAGTCGTACCAGGGCTCCTCGACGACCCGCCAGGGGCGGTCGTAGACTTCGTCGTCGCGCCGCCGCCCGTTCGCCTCGGTCAGGCTCACCCGCAATTGCGGCGACACCTGGGTCACCTCGGCAGTCACGACGGCGAGCCGCTCGCCGTTGTGGCAATTGATTTCCTCGTATCGCCAGCGCTGGCCGATCCGCACGCTGGGTGCGGGAACCGCGCCGGCAGGAGCCGGGACGAACTGCGGGCCGGCGCAGCCCACCGGCAACACCGCAGCGGCCGCGAGAAGCACGCGCCGGCGTGCGGGGCGAAGTGCGCGGGGTTTCATCGGCCGAGGCCGGGCGGCGCGGGTTGCCGCTTACGGGATCGCGCGCCCGTCGTTCAGGCGCATCCAGCCCTTGATCATCCGGTAGGCGAACCAGATCTGCGCGAGTACGAAGAACGGCACGAAGCCGATCGTCAGCATCGTCGGCACCAGCAGCAGCACGAACCACAGCAGCGCCCACCAGAACGAGCGAGTCTGCCAGCGGAAGTGCGACTCGTAGACCGTGCCGCGCGCGTCCTCGCGCTTGATGTAGGCGATGATCAGGCCGACGACGAAACCGATGATCGAGATGAGCCCCAGCAGGTGCATCGCATAGCCGAGCATCGCGTACTTGCGCAGCGATTCCTCGCGGGCGGCATTCAGGTCGACGGCGCTGTCCATGGTCAGATTCCCGAAACGAAGGTGCGGATGCCCGAGGCGACGAACTGCACGCCGATGCAGATCAGCAGGAAACCCATCAGCCGGGTCATGACCTCGATGCCGTTGGGACCCAGTCTATTCGAAATCGACCGGGCGCTGCGCAGCACCAGCCAGGTCAGCAGGCTCGCGCAGACGATCGCCGCCACCGTGGCGGTCCAGGCGATCAGCGTGTCGGCCCAGCCGCCGATCTCGCGGATCTCCGTCGAGATGCCGATGATGACCGCAATCGAGCCGGGTCCGCTGATTCCGGGTAGCGCCAGCGGGAAGAACGCGGGGTTCCGGGCCGCTCCGGCCTCGGGGGTACCTCGCTCGTCGCGGCCGAACAGCATGCCGTGGCCGAGCGACGCGACGACGATTCCGCCGGCGATTCGTAGCGCGCCGTAGGAGATGCCGAAGGAGGCGAGGATCAGTCCGCCTGCGAACAGGCTGACGGTCAGGATCGCGAAGACGTAGACGCTCGCGTCGCGGGCCAGGCGGTCGGCGCCGCGTTCATCGAGCGGCGCGCTGAGGGCGTTGAACAGCGGGATCGCCGAAGGCGGGTTGATGATCGTGACGAGGCCGAAGAACGAGCCCAGGAAGAAGCTCGCGAACAGCCCGATCGCCGACGCGGCCATCGTTCACTCGACCGCCTTCACCATGTCCTCGACGACTTTCTTCGCGTCGCCGAACACCATCATGGTCCGGTCCATGTAGAACAGTTCGTTGTCGAGCCCCGCGTAGCCCGAGGCCATCGAGCGCTTGTTCACGATGACCTGGCGCGCCTTGTACGCCTCGAGGATCGGCATGCCGGCGATCGGCGACTTCGGGTCTTTCGCAGCCGGGTTGACCACGTCGTTGGCGCCCAGCACCAGCACCACGTCGGTGTCGCCGAACTCGGAGTTGATGTCCTCCATCTCGTAGACCTGGTCGTAGGGCACCTCGGCTTCGGCGAGCAGCACGTTCATGTGGCCCGGCATGCGACCGGCCACCGGGTGGATCGCGTATTTGACGCTCACGCCGCGCTCGATCAGCTTGTCGGCGAGCTCCTTCAGCGGGTGCTGTGCGCGTGCCACCGCCAGGCCGTAGCCGGGAACGATGATCACGCTGTCGGCGTTGGTGAGCAGGAACGCCGCGTCGTCGGGCGATCCGGACTTCACCGGCCGCTGCTCCTTCGCGCCGCCGGCGGCTGCGGCGGCGGTCTCGCCGCCGAAGCCGCCGAGGATCACGTTGAAGAACGAGCGGTTCATCGCCTTGCACATGATGTACGAGAGGATCGCGCCCGACGAACCGACCAGCGAGCCGGCGATGATCAGCATGCTGTTGTTCAGCGAGAAACCGATGCCGGCGGCCGCCCAGCCCGAGTAGCTGTTCAGCATCGACACCACCACCGGCATGTCGGCGCCGCCGATCGGGATGATGATCAGCACGCCGAGCACGAATGCGAGGATCGTCATGATCCAGAACGGCGTCCAATGCTGGGTGAAGAAGAACCACAGGCCGAAGCCGAGCATCGCGAGCGCGAGCACCAGGTTCAGCAGGTGCTGGCCGGGGAAGACCACCGGGGCGCCCTGGAACAGCCTGAACTTGTACTTGCCCGACAGCTTGCCGAACGCGATCACCGAGCCCGAGAAAGTGATCGCGCCGACGAAGGTGCCGATGAACAGTTCGAGCCGGTTGCCCAGCGGTATCGGCTGGCCGTGCTCGACGATGTTGAACGCCCACGGCTCGGCCACCGCCGCGATCGCGATGAACACCGCCGCCAGGCCGATCATCGAGTGCATGAACGCGACCAGTTCGGGCATCTTGGTCATCTCGACCCGCTTCGCCATGATCGCGCCGGCGGTGCCGCCCACCACCACGCCCAGCGCGACCCAGCCGAGCCCGAGCGCGCCCTCGCCGCCGGTGAGCTTCAGGATCAGCGCGATCGTGGTGACGACCGCGATCGCCATGCCGACCATGCCGAAGGTGTTGCCGATCCGCGAGGTGGTCGGATGCGACAGGCCCTTGAGCGCCTGGATGAAGAAGACCGACGCGACCAGGTACAGCAGGACGACGACATTCAGGCTCAGGCTCATTTGGCGTCTCCGCGCTCTTCCGTGGCGCCGCCGCGACGGCTGCCCAGCTTCGAAAAATCGAGTTCACCCCTTATCCAGCCGCGGCGCTCGGCGAATCTCGCCGCCGGGAACATCACCAGCGCGGCGAAGATCGCGACCACCAGCGTGCGGCCGAGGCCCGGCTCGGCGTAGCGCTCGGCGAGTGCCGCACCGATGCCGATCGCGGCGACCGTCAGCAGCAGCAGGAAGACGAAGCCGTTGCGGCTCACGATCGGGCCTCCGCCTTCGCCTTCGGCTCCTTCTTCCTGAACATCTCGAGCATGCGGCGCGTGACCAGGAAGCCGCCGAACACGTTGACCGCTGCGAGCGCGACTGCGGCCACGCCCATGAACTTGCCGAGCGGGGTCTCGGTGAGCGCCGCGGCGAGCATCGCGCCGACGATCACGATCGCCGAGATCGCGTTGGTGACCGCCATCAGCGGCGTGTGCAGCGCCGGGGTGACGTTCCAGACCACGTGGTAGCCGACGTAGATGGCCAGCACGAAGATGATCAGGTTGATGATGGTCGGTGAGATCGCTTCCATGTCGCTGCTCCGGCGCCGGGCTCGCCCGCTGGGATTCGATGTGGATGAATGGATGGACCGTGCGTCGCGCTCAGGCGCGCAGCAACTGGCCGTCGCGACACATCAGGCAGGCCTTGACGATGTCGTCTTCGGGGTCGATCGTGAGCGCGCCGTCCTTGTCGACGACCAGCTTGAGGAAGTCGAGCACGTTGCGCGCATAGAGCGCCGATGCGTCGGCGGCCACTTTCGCCGGCAGGTTGGCCTCGCCGACCAGCGTGACGCCGTGCTTGACCACCGTCCTGCCGGCCTCCGAGAGCGGGCAGTTGCCGCCCTGCTCGACCGCGAGGTCGACGATCACCGAGCCCGGCTTCATCGATTTCACCATCTCCTCGGTGACCAGCACCGGCGCGCGCCGGCCCGGGATCAGCGCAGTGGTGATCACCACGTCGGCCTGGCGGATGCGCTCGGCGACCGCCAGCGCCTGTCGCCTCATCCAGCTCTCGGGCATCGGCCGCGCATAGCCGCCCACGCCCTGCGCGATCTCGCGCTCCTCGTCGGTCTCGAACGGCACGTCGATGAACTTCGCGCCGAGCGACTCGATCTGCTCTTTCACCGCCGGGCGCACGTCGGAGGCCTCGATCACCGCGCCGAGCCGCTTGGCGGTGGCGATTGCCTGCAGGCCGGCAACGCCCGCGCCGAGGATGACGACGCGCGCCGCCTTGACCGTGCCGGCCGCGGTCATCAGCATCGGGAAGAAGCGCTGGTAGGCGTTGGCCGCCATCATCACCGCCTTGTAGCCGGCGATGTTGGCCTGCGACGAGAGCACGTCCATGCTCTGCGCGCGGGTGGTGCGCGGCGCCGCCTCGAGCGCGAACGCGGTCAGGCCGGCGTCGGTGAGGCGCTGCAGGCCCTCGCGGTCGAACGGGTCGAGCATTCCCACCAGCGCGGCGCCGCGGCGCATCGAGCCGAGTTCGTCGGGCGACGGGGCGCGCACCTTGAGCACCATGTCGGCACCCAGGGCATCGGCGGCAGTGCCGATCGACGCGCCGGCTGCCGTGTAGGCGTCGTCGGTCTGGCTGGCGGCCAGTCCGGCGCCCGCCTGGACGACGACCTGGTGGCCGGCAGCCGCCAGCTTCTTGACGGTTTCCGCCGTCGCGGCGACCCGGGTCTCGCCCGGACGGGTCTCCGCAGGAACGCCGATGCGCATTCGCCTGTCCTCGTATCGGATGGGGTCACGAACGCGCGATTGTACCGACAGCAGGGGCCGCGCGGCAGCGAGCGGGCTATCATCGGGGAAGCCTCGAGCATGCCCGCCGGTCGATGAACCCCTGGAAGCCGAACACCACCGTCGCTGCGGTCGTCGAGCGTGACGGCCGTTTCCTGATGGTCGAGGAGCTCACGCGCGACGGGCTGCGCATCAACCAGCCGGCCGGTCATCTCGACTGCGGTGAGTCGCTGTTGCAGGCGGTCGTGCGCGAGGCGCTCGAGGAGACCGCCTGGGAGGTCGAGCCGCTGTCGGGCGTCGGCATCTACATGGCGCGCTCCCGACACCAGGGCAGCGGCGCCGACGTGACCTACCTGCGCTTCGCCTTCGCCTGCCGGGCCTTGTCGCAGCAGGCCGGGCGGGTGCTCGACCACGGCATCGTGCGCTCGCTCTGGCTCGACGCGGCCGAGGTGCGCGCCCGCCGCAACGCCCACCGCAGCCCGCTGGTCATGCAGACGATCGACGACTACCTGGCCGGCAAGCGCTTCGCGCTCGACCTGATCCACACCCACCCGAGCTGCCTGGATCCGAATGCCTGAAGCCGCCGCAGCACCCGCTGCCCCGTCCGCGGATCCGGCCGCCGTGGCAGCCGGCGGCGACGGCGCTGGCGAACGCGTCGTGATCGGCATGTCGGGCGGGGTCGACTCGTCGGTGGCCGCCTGGCTGCTCAGGCAGCGCGGCTTCGAGGTCGTGGGCCTGTTCATGAAGAACTGGGAGGACGACGACGACGGCGAGTACTGCTCGTCGCGCCAGGACCTGATCGATGCCGCCAGCGCCGCAGAGGTGATCGGCGTCGACTTCGAAGCGGTGAACTTCTCGGCCGAGTACCGCGACCGTGTGTTCGCCGAGTTCCTGCGCGAATACTCGGCCGGACGCACGCCGAACCCGGACGTGCTCTGCAACGCCGAGATCAAGTTCAAGGCCTTCCTCGATCACGCGATGACCCTCGGCGCGACGCGCATCGCCACCGGGCACTATGCGCGGCTGCGTCGCGCCGCCGACGACGCGGATGGGCGCTTCGAGCTGTTGCGCGGCGTCGATCCCGACAAGGACCAGACCTATTTCCTGCACCGGCTGAACCAGGCGCAGCTGGCGCGCACGATCTTTCCGGTCGGGCACCTGCACAAGCGCGAGGTGCGCGAGACTGCGCGTCGCATCGGCCTGCCGAACGCGGCGAAGAAAGACTCCACCGGCATCTGCTTCATCGGCGAGCGGCCGTTCCGCGAATTCCTGAACCGTTACCTGCCGATGCGCCCCGGGCCGATCGAGACCGACGCCGGCGCGGTGATCGGCGAGCACGTCGGGCTCGCGTTCTACACGATCGGCCAGCGCAAGGGCCTGGGCATCGGCGGCACGCGCGGCGGCAGCGGGGAGCCGTGGTTCGTCGCGCGCAAGGATCTCGCGCGCAATGCGCTCGTGGTGGTGCAGGGCCACGACCACCCGTTGCTGCTGTCGCGCGGCCTCGTCGCCGGGCAGGCGCACTGGATCGACGGCGCCGCGCCGCGCGACGACGCACATCTGGGCGCGAAGACGCGCTATCGGCAGCGCGACGCGCGTTGCGCGCTGCATCCCGACGGCGAATCGGGCTTCCGGCTCGATTTCGACGAGCCGCAGTGGGCGGTGACGCCTGGCCAGAGCGCGGTGCTCTACCGCGGCGAGGTCTGCCTGGGCGGCGGCATCATCGAGGGCGCGCTGTGAACACCGTCGGCAAGGACATGCTGGCCCGTCGAGTCCCGCGCCGCGCGGTGGCGGGTGCGCTGGCGCTGTCGCTGGCAGCTTGCAGCGTGTCGGTCGGTATCGGCATCGGCGTGGGCGACGACGCAATGATCGACACCGGCAACGCGGCCGTCGCGGCGGCGGCCGGCTTCGACACGGTGCTCGCGCTGGCCGGGCCGGGAATCGGCATTGCCGACGATCCGTTGCGCATCGCGCCGGGCGAGCGGCCGCGCCGGGGGCTGGCACCCGGCAGCTTCGACTGGATCGAGAAAACGGCGCCTCTCAGGGCCGGCGCGCAGCCGGTCTCGGGCGGGCGCTTCTCGTCGCAGCAGACGCTCGGCTGCGAGTCCGGATCGGCGCAGGTGCGCGCAATGTTTACGAACAGCGTGCTGTTCTCGGCCGGCGACACGATCGCGCTCGACGCTGCCGCCTGCCGCTTCGGCGGCGTGCGCTTCGATGGCGCGCTGGCGATCACGGTGATCGCGGCCAGCGGCTTTCCGGGCACCAGCGCGGCCTGGAGCGCGCGCGTGTCGATCGACTATTCGGGCTGGCGCACGGAGACGGTCGCGCTGCCGGTGCAGGCACGCACGGTCTCGGGGCGGGCGGTGCTCGACGGCGAGCGGTTCGATGGGCTGAACGCCGGCGTCAGGTTCGACAGTCCGTCACTGGCGATCGACCCGGTGGTCCTGGGCGCGACGCGGCCGCGCCAGTCGATCGACACGCTCTGGCTGCGCCTGGTCGACGGGGCCGGCGACGACACGGTCGAGACCGATTTCGACCTGGCCGACACGCGTTTCGCCGGCGGCGACCTGGCGCGCATCCGGGTGCGCAGCCACGGCCTGCTCGCGCTGCCCGGACCGGCGCCCGCGAGTCCGCTCGGGACCCTGCTGGTGAGCGCGCCCGACAATTCGGCGGTGTACGCGAATGCGCTCGACGCGACGCGGATCAGGCTGGAGCTCGACCGCTATCTCGACGGCCTGATCGATGCGACGCTGTCCACGTCGTGGAGCGCGCTGCGCGCGCCCTGAGGGGAAAAGGAAGGGAGACGGCGCAAGCGGGCAGCGAATGACTGCTTCACACGTTCTCAGTGCGGGACGGTGTCGGCGAAGCTCTTGCGGGCGAACAGCTTGTCGGCGTGGCGCGCCAGGTTGGAGAACTGGGCGCGCCATCCGAGCTGCGGGAAGCGGAACTCGATGTAGCCGAGCGCGCAGCCCACCGCGATGTCGGCCAGCGAATACTTTCCGTCGGCGCACCAGGGCCTGTCGCCCAGCCCGGTGGACATCGCCTGGAGCGCGGACTCGATCTTTCCCATCTGCCGGGCGATCCAGGCCGGGCTGCGCTGCGCGTCGGTGCGCTGCGTCTGCTCCATGCGCACCAGCACTGCGGCGTCGAGCAGGCCGTCGGCGAGTGCCTCCCAGGTTTTCACCTCGACGCGCGAGCGCCCGTTGGGCGGCACGAGCCGATGCACCGGCGTGAGGCTGTCGAGATACTCGACGATGACCCGCGAGTCGAAGACCGCGCCGCCGTCGTCCATGATCAGGCAGGGCACCTTGCCGAGCGGATTGGACTGGGTGATCGCGGAGGCCGGGGAGAAGACGTCGTCCAGTTCGTACTGGTAGTCGATTCTCTTTTCCGCCATCACGATGCGCACCTTGCGCACGAAGGGGCTCGTGTCCGATCCGATCAGCTTCATCTCGCCCCGCCGCCGGGTTGTTTCGATCCAGTATAGCAAAGGGCCCGGCGTGTTCCGCAGCCCCTGATGCTACGATTCGGCGCATGTCGCAAGCCCATTCCCCGGCCTTCGAACTCACCGCGCTGTCGCCGCTCGACGGTCGTTACGCCGCCCGGCTGGCGCCATTGCGCGCGCTGCTGTCGGAAGCCGGGTTCATGCGCTGCCGGGTGCAGGTCGAGGTCGCCTGGCTGGCGGCGCTCTCCGATGCCGGGTTGCCCGAGCTGCCGCCGTTCTCCGAAGGCGCGCGCGAGCGGCTGCGCGCGCTGGCCGACGGGTTCGACGTCGCGCAGGCCGCGCGCATCAAGGAGATCGAGCGGGTCACGAACCACGACGTGAAGGCGGTGGAGTATTTCCTGAAGGAATCGGTGCGCGAGCTGCCCGAACTGGTGCGTGCGGGCGAGTTCATCCACTTCGCCTGCACTTCCGAAGACATCAACAACGCCTCGCACGCGCTGATGCTGCAGGCTGCGCGACGCGACGTGCTGCTGCCGGCGATCGGGGCGGTGATCGACGCGCTGCGCGAACTGGCGCACCGCCATGCCGACGTGCCGATGCTGTCGCGCACCCACGGCCAGCCGGCTTCGCCGACCACGCTCGGCAAGGAATTCGCCAACGTCGTTGCCCGGCTCGAGCGGGCACGCGACCGTTTCGCAGCAGTGGAGCCGCTGGCGAAGATGAACGGGGCGGTGGGCAACTACAACGCGCACCTGGCCGCGTACCCGGACCTCGACTGGGAAGCCTTCTCGCGCCGCGTCGTCGAGTCGCTCGGGCTGGTCTTCAATCCCTACACGATCCAGATCGAGCCGCACGACTGGATGGCCGAGATGTTCGACGCGCTCGCGCGGCTGAACACGATCCTGCTCGATCTCGACCGCGACGTCTGGGGCTACATCTCGCTGGGCTATTTCCGCCAGAAACCGAAGGAGGGCGAGATCGGCTCGTCGACGATGCCGCACAAGGTCAACCCGATCGACTTCGAGAACTCCGAGGGCAACGCGGGGCTGGCCAACGCGCTGCTGCGCCACCTGTCGGACAAGCTGCCGGTATCGCGCTGGCAGCGCGACCTCACCGATTCCACCGTGCTGCGCAACGCCGGCGTGGCGTTCGGCCATTCGCTGCTTGCCTGGGACGCCTGCCTGCGCGGCCTGGGCAAGCTCGAGCTCGAGCCGGGGCGGATCGCCGCCGACCTCGACGCCAGCTGGGAAGTGCTGGCCGAGCCGATCCAGACGGTGATGCGCCGCTACGGGGTCGAGAATCCATACGAGCAGCTGAAGGCGCTCACTCGCGGCAAGGCGATCACGCACGCGGCGCTGGCGGCGTTCGTCGAGCAGTTGCCGATCCCCGACGACGCGAAGGCACGCCTGAAGGCACTGACGCCGGCCGGCTACACCGGCAAGGCCGGCGCGCTCGCGCGCAGGATTTGAGCGGAGCGCCAGCATTTCGGGCCGGGCGCATCGGGCGTCGGCCATTCACGCAAGAGGGAACCTGCCGATGATCGCAAGAACCGGAATCCGCCTGGGCGCCGCGGCGCTCGTCACGGGCATGCTGCTCGCCGCGCCGGCGACGGCGCAGTTCGCCAAGCCCGAGGCCGCAATCAAGTATCGCCAGTCGGCATTCACCGTGATGGGCAACCACATGGGGCGGCTCGCGGCGATGGCCAGGGGCGATCGGCCGTTCGACGCGGCGGCGGCGCAGAACTCGGCGCGCATCATCGACACGATGGCCAGGCTGCCCTGGGAGGCGTTCGTGCCCGGTTCCGACCAGGGCAAGACCGACGCAGAGCCGGAGCTGTTCGACAACCTGGCCGACGTGCGCAGGCTCGCCGACCGGCTGAACGCAGAGACCACGAAGCTGGTGTCTGCTTCAGGAAACCTCGACACGCTGCGCAATCAGGTCGACGCAACCGGAGCGGTCTGCAAGTCCTGTCACCAGAAGTATCGCAAGATGTAATGGCGGGGCCGGGTCAGGGCAGCTCGGGCTGCCCGTCGTCTTTCTTCTTCACCGGCTTGACCAGGTCTTCGCGCTTGACGCCGAGCCACATGGCGACCGCCGCGGCGACGAACACCGACGAATAGATGCCGAACAGGATGCCGATCGTGAGCGCGACCGCGAAGTAATGCAGCGTCGGGCCGCCGAAGAGCAGCATCGACAGCACCATCACCTGGGTGGAGCCGTGGGTGATGATCGTGCGCGAGATCGTGCTGGTGATCGCCTTGTCGATGATCTCACGCGTGTTCGCCTTGCGGATCTTGCGGAAGTACTCGCGGATGCGATCGAAGATGACCACCGACTCGTTGACCGAATAGCCGAGCACCGCCAGCACGGCGGCGAGCACCGACAGCGAGAACTCCCACTGGAACGCCGCGAAGAAGCCGAGGATGATCACCACGTCGTGCAGGTTGGCGATGATCGCGGCGACCGCGAACTTCCATTCGAAGCGGATCGCCAGGTAGACGATGATGCCGACGATCACGAACAGCAGCGCCATTGCGCCGTCGGTGAACAGCTCCTTGCCCACCTGCGGGCCGACGAACTCCACCCGCCTGAGCGTGGCGCTCGCGTCGGCGGCCTTCAGCCCCTGCATCACGTGCTCGCTCTGCGCCGCCGAGCTCTGGCCGGCCGCCTCGCGCAGCGGCAGCCGGATCATCACGTCGTGCGAGGTGCCGAAGTTCTGCACCAGTGCGTCGGGGTAGCCGAGCGATTCGACGGTGGTGCGCACCTTTCCGAGGTCGGCGCTTTGCTCGTAGCTCACCTCCATCACCGTGCCGCCGGTGAACTCGATCGACAGGTGCAGCCCGCGGGTGGCGAGGAAGAAGACCGCCAGCAGGAAGGTGACGACCGAGACGGCGTTCAGCACCAGCGCGTGGCGCATGAACGGGATGTCGCGCTTGATCCGGAAGAATTCCATTGTCGGGCCCCGCGTGCGCCCGTCAGGCCGCGGTGTCGGGCTTCCAGATCTGCCCGATCGAGATCTTCGTGAGCTTGCGCTGCCGGCCGTACCAGAGATTGACCAGTCCGCGCGAGAAGAACACCGCCGAGAACATCGACGTGAGCAGGCCCAGTACGTGGACGACCGCGAAACCGCGCACCGGGCCGGAACCGAACAGCAGCAGCGCCACGCCGGCGATCAGCGAGGTGACGTTCGAGTCGAGGATGGTGGCCCAGGCGCGATCGTAGCCGGCGGCGATCGCCGCCTGCGGCGTGGCGCCTTCGCGCAGCTCTTCGCGCACGCGCTCGTTGATCAGCACGTTGGCGTCGATCGCCATGCCGAGCGTGAGCGCGATCGCGGCGATGCCGGGCAACGTGAGCGTGGCCTGCAGCAGCGAGAGCAGCGCGATCAGCAGCAGCAGGTTCACGCCCAGCGCGATCGACGAGATCACGCCGAACAGCATGTAGTACAGGCTCATGAAGGCCACGACCGTGAGGAAGCCCCACAAGGTGGAGTGAAAGCCCTTCGCGATGTTCTCCGCGCCCAGGCTCGGGCCGATGGTGCGCTCCTCGACGATCTCCATCGGCGCAGCGAGCGAGCCGGCGCGCAGCAGCAGCGCGGTGTCGTTGGCCTCCTGCGAGGTCATGCGACCCGAGATCTGCACCCGCCCGCCGCCGATCTCGGTGCGGATCACCGGCGCGGTGACCACTTCGCCCTTGCCGCGCTCGATCAGCAGGATCGCCATGCGCTTGCCGACGTTCTCGCGGGTGACGTCGCGGAAGATGCGCGCGCCCCTGGCGTCGAGGTTCAGGTGCACCGCCGGTTCCTGCGTCTGCGAGTCGAAACCGGCCTGCGCGTCGTTCAGGTTCTCGCCGGTGAGGATGACCTGCTTGCGTACCAGGATCGGCTGGCCGTCGCGCTCGGTGTAGCGCTCGCAGCCGAACGGCACCGTGCCGGCAGCCAGCGCGGCGAGCTCGTCGGGCGACTCGCAGACCATTCGCACCTCGAGCGTGGCGGTGCGCCCGAGGATGTCCTTGGCCTTGGCGGTGTCCTGCACGCCGGGCAGTTGCACGACCACGCGGTCGAGCCCCTGCTGCTGGATGACCGGCTCGGCCACTCCGAGCTCGTTGATGCGGTTGCTCAGCGTGGTGATGTTCTGGCGCAGCGCGTTCTCCTGGATGCGCTGCGCGGCCTGCGGGCGGAAAGTGGCGAGGAGCCTGGGCTCGGTGCCGTCGGTCGCGTCGGCCACCGCGAGGTCGGGCACCGCGTCGGCAATCGCGGCGCGGGCCCGCTCGAGCGTGGCCGCGTCGCGGAAGCGGATCTCGATCGCGTCGCCGGCGCGCGCGATGCCGGCGTGGCGCAGGTTGCGGTCGCGCATCAGCGTGCGCAGGTCTCCGACGGTGCCGTCGATGCGCTTGGACAGCGCCTGCTTCATGTCGACCTGCAGCAGGAAGTGCACGCCGCCGCGCAGGTCGAGCCCGAGGTACATCGGCAGCGCGTGCAGGCTGGTGAGCCAGTTCGGGGAGTTCGACAGCAGGTTCAGCGCGACGATCCAGCCCGGGTCGGCCGGGTCGGGGTTCAGCGCCCTGGCGAGCACGTCTTTCGCGCGCAACTGCGTGTCGGTGTCGCCGAAACGCACCTTGACCGAGTTGCCGTCGAAGAACAGGCCGGTGTTCTCGATGCCGGCACCCTCGAGCGCCGACTCGACGCGCCCGAGCATCGACGCTTCGATTTTCAGCGTCGCCTTGCCGCTGGAGACCTGGACTGCCGGCGCCTCGCCGAAGAAGTTCGGCAGCGTGTAGAGCAGGCCGAAGACCAGCGACAGCGCGATGATCGCGTACTTCCAGGCCGGGTAGCGGTTCATTCGGCTGCCTGGATCGACGGGCCCGGGCCTGGTCAGATGGCCTTGATCGTGCCGTTGGGCAGCAGCGTCTGCACTGCCGCCTTCTGGAAGATCATCTCGATCGCGGAATCGCCGCCCTTGCCTTCGGGCGAGCGCGCCACTTCGAGCGTGACGTAGCTCTCGCCGACCTTGGTCACCCGCCCGACCAGGCCGCCCGAAGTGACCACCTCGTCGCCTTTCTTCAGCGCCTCGAGCATCGTCTTGTGCTCCTTGGCGCGCTTCATCTGCGGGCGGATCATCAGGAAGTACAGCACGACGAACATCAGGATGATCGGCAGGAAGCCGAAGATCTGCTGCTCGCCCGAGCCGCCCGCGGCCTGGGCGTATGCGCTGGAAATGAACACGAAGGGATCTCCCGTAAGCGACCGGAGATTATAGCAACCGCGCCCGCCCGGGCGCCCGCCTGCGCGGCGGCCGCCGCCCCGGGAGCGGGCAGCAGGCGTCGCTATTGCTCCGGGTCGATCCCGCCCCTGCGCCCGGCGGCGAAGCGGCGCGCGAACGCATCGAATTCGCCCGCCGCGATCGCCTCGCGCATCGCGCGCATCAGCGACAGATAGAAATGCAGGTTGTGGATCGTGGCGAGCCGGGCGCCGAGGATCTCGTTGATCCTCTGCAGGTGGTGCAGGTACGCCCGGGAGAAATGGCGGCACGCGTAGCAGTCGCAGCCGGGTTCGAGCGGGCGCTTGTCGTCGCGGTAGCGCGCATTGCGCAGCTTCAGGTCGCCGAAGCGGGTGAACAGCCAGCCGTTGCGGGCGTTGCGCGTGGGCAGCACGCAATCGAACATGTCGATGCCCGCGGCGACGCCGGCCACCAGGTCTTCGGGCGTGCCCACGCCCATCAGGTAGCGCGGCCGGGACGCCGGCAGGCGCGGCGCGGTGTGCCCGAGCACGCGCATCATGTCCTCCTTGGGCTCGCCCACCGACAGGCCGCCGATCGCGTAGCCGTCGAAGCCCACCTGCTCGAGCCCGGCGAGCGACTCGTCGCGCAGCGCCTCGAACATGCCGCCCTGCACGATGCCGAAGAGCGCGTTGGCGTTGCCGAGCCGGTCGAATTCGTCGCGCGAGCGGCGTGCCCAGCGCAGGCTCAGCCGCATCGAGCGGGCAGCCTCGTCGAAGCTGGTCGGGCGGCCCGCGGTCTGCCAGGGCGTGCACTCGTCGAAGATCATCGCGATGTCGGCGTCCAGCGCGTGCTGGATCTGCATCGACACCTCGGGGGTGAGGAACAGCCGGTCGCCGTCGATCGGCGAAGCGAAGCGCACGCCTTCCTCGGAGATCTTGCGCAGCTGGCCGAGACTCCAGACCTGGAAGCCGCCCGAGTCGGTGAGGATCGGGTGCGGCCATCCGTTGAAGCGGTGCAGTCCGCCGAACCTGCGCAGGACGTCGAGCCCGGGCCGAAGCCACAGGTGGAAGGTGTTGCCGAGGATGACCTGTGCGCCGATCTCCTCGAGTTCGCGCGGCGACATCGCCTTGACGGCGCCGTAGGTGCCCACCGGCATGAACGCGGGGGTGTCGATCGTGCCGTGCGCCACGCGCAGCCGGCCGCACCGCGCCTGGCCGTCGCGCGCCAGCAGTTCGAATTCGAGCATCGCGCGATTATGGCCTGCGCCGGGCGCCGCCGTTCACCCGCCGGTGCCCGCTGCGGACGCGTCGCGCTCGAGCAGCATCGCGTCGCCGTAGCTGAAGAAGCGGTAGCGCGCGGCGATCGCGTGCGCATAGGCGCGGCGGATGCGCTCGACGCCGGCGAATGCCGACACCAGCATCAGCAGCGTCGACCTGGGCAGGTGAAAGTTCGTGACCAGCCGGTCGACCACGCGAAAGCGGTAGCCGGGCGTGATGAAGAGCCGCGTCTCGCCGCTGCCCGGCCGCACCAGTCCCTCGTCGTCGGCGGCCGATTCGAGGGTTCGCAGCGACGTGGTGCCCACCGCGACGATGCGCCCCCCGGCCGCGCGCGCCGCCCCGATCGCCGCGGCGGTCGTCTCGGGCACGCTGAACCGCTCGGCGTGCATCCGGTGCTGCGAGAGGTCGTCGATGCGCACCGGCTGGAAGGTGCCGGCGCCCACGTGCAACGTCACGAAGGCCAGCGCGACGCCGCGATCGCGCAGCCTTGCGAGCAGCGGTTCGTCGAAGTGCAGCCCGGCGGTGGGCGCCGCCACCGAGCCCGGCTCGCGCGCGTACACCGTCTGGTAGCGGTGCGTGTCCTGTGCGTCCGGCGCGTGCGAGATGTACGGCGGCAGCGGGACTTCGCCGTCGCGATCGAGCACGGCCAGCACCGGCTCGTCGAAATGCAGCAGCCAGAATTCACCGGCGCGCGCGATCACCGTGGCCGCGCTCGAACCGAAGACGAGCCGCCCGCCGGGGCGCGGCGGCCTGCTCGCGCGCAGTTGCGCGAGCGCCTCGCGCTCGCCGCTCACGCGCTCGATCAGCGCCTCGACGCGCCCGCCGCTGGCCTTGGCGCCGCGCAGCCGCGCCCGCAGCACGCGGGTGTCGTTCAGGACCAGCAGGTCGCCGGGCGCGAGCAATCGGGGCAATTCGTCGAAGCGCAGGTCCGACAGCCCGTCGGCGCGCACGTGCAACAGGCGCGACGCGCTGCGCGACGACTCCGGGTGCTGCGCGATCAACTCTGGGGGCAGATCGAAATCGAAATCCGACAGGCGCATGGGGCGCCATTCTAGAGGGCCCGGACAGATGGCCGCAGGGACTGACAAGGCGAGCCGCCGCGTGCAAAGATAGGCGCCCCGCGCGGCGGCTCCGGCAGGGCCGGCCGCAGACCGGCGACAGGAGACCCTCATGCAGTCCACGGCCCAGGTGATCGTCGACGCGCTCGGTGCGCGCTGCGCAGTGCCGTTCGAAGTCGTTCTGCCCGACGGATCGAGCCTGCGCGCCGGCCAGGGCGAGAGCGCACCGCGTTTCACGATCAGGATGCACACGCCCGGCGCGCTGCGCGCCGGCATCGTGCGCGGCCATCTCGGCCTGCTCGAGGCGTATTTCGACGGCGGGATCGACGTGGAGGGCGACCTGCATGCGCTGTTCGAGGTCGGGATGACGGGCGACCTGGGGCGCGAGGTTCGCCTGCCGGTCAGGATCGAGAACCGCGTCCACGAGTGGCGTCGCTCGAACCGCAGCGTGGCGCAGGCGAAGGCCAACGCGCGTGCGCACTACGGCCTCGGCGAGCCGTTCTACCGGCTCTGGCTCGACGACCCGCTGAAGATGTACACCTGCGGCTACTGGCCCGAAGGCACCGCCTCGCTCGAGCAGGCGCAGCGCAACAAGATCGACCACGTCTGCCGCAAGATCCGGTTGTCGCGCGGCGAGCGCTTCGTCGACATCGGATGCGGCTTCGGTGGGTTCATGTTTCGCGCGCACGAGACTACCGGCGCCACCGGCGTCGGCGTGAACACCACGACCGAGCAGGTCGACTGGCTGCGCGACGAAATCGCCCGGCGCGGCCTGCAGCACAGCCTGGCGGTGCGCGAGGCCGACTTTCGCGAGGTCGACGCGCAGTACGACAAGGTGGTGTCGATCGGCGTGCTCGAACACGCCGGACGCGACCAGCTCGCCGAAGTGGTGCGCGCGCACGCGCAGTTCCTGAAGCCCGGCGGGCTCGGCATGCTGCACTTCATCGGCCACGTGGGCCGCTACGAGACCGAGCCGTTCATCCGCAAGCACGTCTTTCCGGGCGGCTGGATACCGGCGCTCGCCGACGTCATCGTCGAGATGGAGCGCTGCGGGCTCGAGGTGCTCGACATCGAAAACCTGCGCCGGCACTACGCGCCGACGCTCGACGCCTGGGCCGAGCGCTTCGAGCGCAACTGGGACGCGATCCGCGCGCTCGATCCGGTGCGCTTCGACGAGCGCTTCAGGCGCATCTGGCTCACCTACCTGGTCGGCTGCGCCGAGATGTTCCGCTCGCCCGCCGGCTATACGCACCTGTTCCAGATCGTCTACTCGAAGGGCAACGTGACCCCGGCGAACTATCCGATGGGACGCGGGTTCCTGTACGGGCGCTGAAGTGCAGGCGCAGGCGGGCGATCCGTTGGCGGCACACGCGGCGCGGCGCGCGCGACTGGTCGCGACGCTGCAATCCGCGGGCGAGGCGCCGCTCGGGCTTGCGCACGGTACCTCGAACCTGTTTCGCGACCGCGCCGAGCAGCCGAAGCACCGGATCGACCTGCGCGACTTCCGGCAGGTGCTGGCGCTCGACGTCGCGGCTGGCTGGGTCGACGTCGAAGGCTCCACCCGTTACGAAGACCTGGTCGCGGCGACGCTTCCCCGCGGCGTGATGCCCGCGGTGGTGCCGCAGCTGAAGACGATCACCGTCGGCGGGGCCGCGGCCGGCGTGGGCATCGAAGCGACCTCGTTCCGGCACGGGCTGGTGCACGACACCCTGCTCGAGTTCGACGTGCTGCTTCCCGACGGCCGGATCGTCACCTGCACGCCGGGCAACGAACACCGCGACCTCTACTTCGGCTTCCCGAACTCGTACGGCACGCTCGGCTACGCGATCAGGCTGCGCCAGCGCACGCTGCCGGTGCGCGCGAACGTGCGTGTCGAGCACCGCCGGCACGCCGATCCGCGCGGCTTCTTCGACGACCTGGCGCGCCAGTGCGAGGAGAGTGCGGCCGATTTCGTCGACGGCGTGGTCTTCGGCCCGCGCGAGCTGGTGCTCAGCGTTGCCCGTTTCGTCGACGATGCGCCCTGGCTGAGCGACTACACCTTCCGGAACATCTACTATCGTTCGCTGCGCAGCCGCGAGACCGACTACCTGAGCGCCCACGATTACCTCTGGCGCTGGGACACCGACTGGTTCTGGTGCTCGAAGAACCTGTACGCGCAGAATCCGCTGGTGCGCCGCCTGCTCGGGCGCGGGCGGCTGAACTCGCGCTTCTACACCCGGGTGATGCGCTGGAACGCGCGCCGGGGGCTGACCCGGCGGCTCGCGCGACTGCGCGGCCGGTTCACCGAGTCGGTGATCCAGGACGTCGACATCCCGCTCGCGCGCGCCGGCGAGTTCCTCGACTTCCTCTCGCGCGAGATCGGGATCCTGCCGGTCTGGATCTGCCCGATCCGGCCCGCCGACGCGTCGATGCGTTTCACGCTGTACCCGCTCGAACCCGGCGTGCGCTACGTGAACTTCGGGTTCTGGGACGTGGTCGAGAGCCGCACGCCGCACGAAGCCGGGCACTTCGTCCGGCTGGTCGAGCAGGAAGTGATGCGGCTGGGAGGGATCAAGTCGCTGTACTCCGACAGCTTCTTCACCCGCGAGGAGTTCGCGCAGGCGTACCGGATGGACGAATACGCCGCGCTGAAGGCGAAATACGACGCGGCCGGACGTGCGCTCGGCCTCTACGAGAAATGCGTATTGCGCGCCTAGCGCGCGTGCTCTCGACCGCAGCGGGTTTGCCGGCGGGCGGGCGATTGCAGATAATGCGGGTCCGCCTCCGGGTTCCACCCGGACAACGCTCGCCGGAGTGGTGGAACTGGTAGACGCGCCGGACTCAAAATCCGGTGAGGGCAACCTCGTGCGGGTTCGATTCCCGCCTCCGGCACCAGGCTGGCGCCGCAACGCACGAGCCGGCGGCCCGTGCGCTACGGCGCCACGGCCGTGCCATCCTCAGCCGCGCTGCCTGGCGGCCTTGGCGCGCTTGGCCTTGGTCGACTGCGTCTTCCTGTGCACCTGCGCCTTTGTTCGCGTGCTCTGGCGGGCCTGTTGCGCGGCCGGCGTTGCCGGCGTGCCGGGAGTCGCCGCGGGTGCCTGGGCATCGGGTGCGGCCGGTGCGGCGGGAGCCGCTGCAGTTGCCGGAGTCGCCGGCGTGGCGGACGTCGCCTGCGCGAACGCGCCCGTCGAGAACGCTGCCGCGGCGATCGCGGCCAGGAGCTTGTTCATCTGGTTTCCTTTCGACCTCGTGCGTGAGCGGATTGCCCGCGCAACGCTAACGTGCGATCCGCAGGGCCGGTTGACCGGACAGGCGCGCGCCGCGGCCGTGGCGCGCCGTCGCTAAACTGGCGGCTGCGTCGCGCTGCCCGCAGGAGGGCTCCATGGACCTCGACTACTCGACCGAAGAACTCGCGTTTCGCGACGAGGTACGGGCCTGGCTCGACGCCAGCATTCCCGCCGATCTGCGCGAGAAGGTGCTGAACTACTCCGGGTTGTCCAAGGAAGACCTGGTGCGCTGGCACCGCATCCTCGCGGACAAGGGTTGGGTGGCGCCCTCCTGGCCGAAGGAATGGGGCGGCACCGACTGGTCGCCGGTCCAGCGCTACATCTTCGAGGAGGAATACGCCTTGGCAGGCGCCCCGCCGATCGTGCCGTTCGGCACGACGATGTGCGCGTCGGTGCTGCTGCGGTTCGGCACCGAGGCGCAGAAGCAGCGCTTCCTGCCGCGCATTTACCGGTGCGACGACTTCTGGTGCCAGGGCTATTCGGAGCCGGGCGCGGGCTCCGACCTGGCATCGCTGAAGACACGCGCCGAACGCCGCGGCGATCACTACCTGGTCAACGGCCAGAAGATCTGGACCACGCTGGGCCACTTCGCCGACTGGATCTTCTGCCTGGTGCGCACCGACAGTTCGTCGAAGAAGCAGGAAGGGATCAGCTTCCTGCTGATCGACATGAAGACGCCCGGCATCACCGTGCGTCCGCTGATCCTGCTCGACGAGGGCCACGAGGTGAACGAGGTGTTCTTCGACGACGTGAAAGTCCCCGTCGGGAACCTGGTGCACGAGGAGGGCAAGGGCTGGACGGTGGCCAAGTACCTGCTCGGCCACGAAAGGCTGAGCACCGGACGCATCGGGGCGTCGAAGCGCGAACTGCTGAAGCTGAAGGAGGTCGCGGCGTGCGCGATGAAGGATGGCCGTCCGCTGCTCGACGATCCGCGCTTTCGCGACAGGCTCTCGCGCGTGGAGATCGAGCTGATGGCGCTGGAGATCACGAACCTGCGCTTCGTCGACGAGATGCGGCGCACCGGCAGCATCGGCGCGGAGGTGTCGATGCTCAAGATCAAGGGTACCGAGATCCAGCAGGCGATCACCGAGCTGCTGATGCAGGCGGCGGGCCCGCTCGCGCAGCCGTTCAGGCCGATCGACTACGAGGGCTTCGACGGCTTCACCGCGTCGATCGCGCCGCGCTACTTCAACTTCCGCAAGACCTCGATCTACGCCGGGTCCAACGAGATCCAGCGCAACATCATCGCCAAGGCCGCCCTCGGCCTGTGAACCGGACGCGCAGACCATGGACTTCCAGTACACCGAAGAGCAGCAACTGCTGGCCGACAGCGTCCGGCGGCTGATCGACAAGCGCTACGACTTCGAGTCGCGCAAGCGCATCGTTGCCTCGCCTGCCGGACACAGTGCCGAGGCGTGGGCCGAACTGGCCGGGCTCGGCCTGCTGTCGCTGCCGTTCGCAGGGCGCGACGGCGGTTTCGGCGGCGGCGCGGTCGACCTGATCGCCACGATGGAAGCGATTGGCGAAGGGCTGGTGGTCGAGCCGTTCCTGTCCACGCTTGCGCCGGCCGGGCGGCTCGTCGCCCGTTGCGGATCCGATGCGCAGCGCGCGGCAATATTGCCGTCGGTGATCGACGGCTCGACGAAGCTCGCTTTTGCGCACGGCGAGCGCGGGTCGCGCTACACGCTGTCGCAGGTCGAGGCGCGCGCGGCGAAGACCGCCGACGGCTGGGTGCTCGCCGGCGAGAAGTTGGTGGTGCTGCATGCGCCGATGGCCGACCGGCTGGTGGTTTCGGCCCGTACTTCGGGCGGTGCGACCGACGCGTCGGGCATCAGCCTGTTCGTGGTCGATGCGCATGCGCCGGGCCTCGCGATGAAGACCTGCCGCACGGTCGACGGCCTGCGCGCGGCCGACCTCGTGCTGAACGACCTGACGCTGCCGGCCGACGCGCTGCTCGGCGAGGCCGGTGCCGCGTTGCCGGCGATCGAGGAGGCGGTCGATTTCGCGACGGTGCTGCTCTGCGCGGAAGGCGTTGGGGCGATGCGCCATGCGAACCAGGCCACGCTCGAATACCTGAAGACGCGCCGGCAGTTCGGCGTGCCGATCGGCTCGTTCCAGGCGCTGCAGCACCGGATGGTCGACATGACGATCAGCGCCGAACAGGCGCGCTCGATCACCTGGCTCGCCTGCGCGAAGGTCGACGCGGCGGCGCGCGGCGACGTCGATGCGAACGAGCGTCGACGCGTGGTCTCGGCTGCGAAAGTCAGGGTGGCCGACGCCTGCCGGCACGTCGGCCAGGAGGCGATCCAGCTGCACGGCGGCATGGGGATGACGCTGGAGATGAAGGTGGCGCACACCTTCAGGCGACTGACGATGATCGCGCAGCAGTTCGGCGACGCCGATCACCACCTGGAGCGGTTCGCGGCGGCGTCGCAGCTCAGCTGAGATCGGCCGGCAGCGACGGCGCGCCGGCGTCGTCCGGGACGGCTTCGCGCGGGGCGGCCGGATCGGCCAGCAGGCGCGTGGCCGGCAGGCACATCGTGAAGGTGCTGCCGCGGTTCGATGCCGTTTCGAACACGAACCGGCCCTGGTGCCGGTGCGTGATCCGCTTGACGATCGCCAGCCCGAGGCCGGTGCCGCCGGTGGCGCGCGAGCGACCGCGATCGACCCGGTAGAAGCGCTCGGTGATCCGCGGGATGTGCTCGGCCGGAATGCCGATGCCGGTGTCGCGCACCGACAGCAGGCCTTCGCTGTCCTGCACCCGCCAGAGGATCGAGATCTGCCCGCCGTCGGGCGTGTAGCGGATCGCGTTGGTGAGCAGGTTGCGCACCGCGCACTCGAGTTCGCTGGCGGCGGCCAGCACGCGGCGCGGCCCGTCGAAGTGCAGCTCGATCCGGTGGCGTTCGCGCGACAAGGCGCGCGCCTCTTCGAGCAGCGCCCCGAGCAGCCGCTGCAGGTCGACCGGTTCTTCGGCGAGCGTCTCGTCGCCGCTTTCGAGCGACGAGAGCATCAGCAGGTCGTCGACCAGCCGCTGCATGGTCTGGCTCTGTTCGAGAATCGAGCCGAGGTACTTGCGGCGTGCGTCTTCGTCGAGCTCGACCGTGAGCAGCGTGTCGGCGAAGCCCGCAATGACGGTGATCGGAGTGCGTATCTCGCGCGAGACGTTGGCCACGAAGTCGCTGCGCATCGCATCGAGCTTGGCCTGGTCGGTCACGTCGCGGGTGATGAGCAGCTTCTGGCCGCCTTGCGAGCGATGCAGCCGCAACTCGTGGGTGCGCCCCGGATGGCTCGACAGCTGGATCCGCAGCGTGCTGTCGGGCTCGTTCGCCTGCAGGAAGCGAGCCAGTTCGGGCTGGCGGATGAAGTGGTGGATCGGGCGCCGGGTGCCGAAGATGCCGTGCAGGTGCTCGGCCGCGTCGTTGGCCCAGAGCACGTGGTCGTAGCGGTCGAGCACGACCAGGCCGTCGGGCAGCCGATCGACCGCCGCGTGAATGCGCTCGAGCTCCGAGCCGAGTTCGTTGCGGGCGTCGGTCTCCTGTCGCACGAAACGCGCCAGCCGCATGATGATCGGGCGCCAGGGCCCGATTCCGGCGGGCAGCGCGCGGTTGCGCGGCAGCGACGACCAGTGGTGCAGCCGGACCATATAGATCAGTTGCACCAGCGCGACGCCGACGAACAGGGCGCCGAACCACCAGGCGGCGGCGTTGCCGGAGGCGTAGAGGTCGAGGGCGGCGCCGATCGCGACGGCCAGCACGATGGCGGCGAGGCTGCGCAGGAACGGGCTCAAGGGAACGGGCTCGGGGGTCTGCCGGATCTCGTCGCCGAATATACACGCGATCGCCGCGGGCGTTGCCGCGCGGGCGCTCATGCCGGGACGCGGGCTGGCAGGCTATCCGGCCTCGCGCCAGCGATAGCGGCGCTGCGGCGTCGAGCCGGCGTCCGAGCAGCCCAGCGCGAGCCTGAAGCGGGCCACTTCGATCGGCAGCGCGTCGGCGAAGGCGTCGAACCGGGCACCGGCATCGCGGCGCGCGTTGCGCAGCAGGGTCGCGTGCAGGTGCAGCGCGCGCTCGTCGAAAGCGATGCCCGCCTCGCGCAGGCGCTGCTGCAACCGGGCGGCGAGTTGCGCCGGCCAGGGCGGCGACGTGTCGCCCTGTGCAGCGCCTTGCGGATGCGCCGGTCCGGCCCAGTACAGGCCGCGTCCGAAGCTGCCGATCCGGGTCAGCGCCAGCGCCGGCCAGGCCGGCGCGATGCCGTCGAGCGCGCCTGCCAGGGTCGCTTCGTCGGTGGCCGGGCGCTCGCCGACGAAGACCAGTGTCAGGTGGATGTCGTCGGCCGACAGCGGCCGGCCCCCCAGGCTCGTGCCCAGTCGCGTGGCGAGCGCGGCCAGTCGCCCGGCCGCGGCCGGATCGGGACGCAGCGCGTAGAACCAGCGCGCCTTCGCCTGCGCGGGCTGGCGGGGGCGTTCAGGCGGGCGGGATTCGACCGTAGGTGTCCTCGAAGCGCACGATGTCGTCTTCGCCGAGATAGTCGCCGCACTGAACCTCGATCATCACCAGGTCGACGACGCCCGGGTTCTCCAGCCGGTGTCTCGAACCGATCGGGATGTAGGTGGATTCGTTCGCGGCGACCAGGAACGAGCGATCGTCGCAGCTCACCCTGGCGGTGCCCGACACCACCACCCAGTGTTCGCTGCGATGGTGGTGCATCTGCAGCGACAGCGTCTGTTTCGGCCTGACCTCGATGCGCTTGATCTTGAAGCGCGGACCTTCCTGCAGGACGGTGTAGGTGCCCCATGGGCGGGCGACGGTGCGGTGTAGTCGCGCCGCTTCGTGGTTTCTCGATTTCAGCCGCCCGACGATCTCCTTCACCTGCTGGCTTGCGTCCTTGCTCGCGACCAGCAGCGCATCGGGCGTGTCGACGACCAGCAGGTTCTCGACGCCCACTGCGGCGACCAGCCGGTCCTCGCTCTGGATGTGCGTGTTCCTTGCGTCTACCAGCATGGTCTCGCCCAGCGTGGTGTTGCCGTTGGCGTCGGGCTCGAGTTGCTCGGCGACCGCCTTCCAGGAGCCGATGTCGCTCCAGGCGAAACGCGTCGGCAGCACGACGACGCCGCCGGCCTTCTCCATGACCGCGTAGTCGATCGAGATGCTCGGGCAGGACGCGAACGGCTCGGCCGCGATCGGCAGCTTCTGCTCGGTAGCCTTGTCGCGGCTCGCTTCCCAGGCGGCGCGTGCGCCGGCGAGCACTTCGGGCGCGTGCGCCTGCATCGCGTCGAGGATCGTCTTCGCGCCGAAACAGAACATGCCGCTGTTCCAGACGAAGTTGCCCGCGGCGAGGAACTGCAGCGCCCGTGCCGCGTCGGGTTTCTCCACGAAACGGCGCACTTTCAGCGCTGCGCCGGGCAGCGCTTCGCCGGTTTCGACGTAGCCGAAGCCGGTCTCGGGAGCGGTGGGATGGATGCCGAACAGCACGATCGCGCCGGTGGCTGCCAGCTCGGCCGCCTGGCGTGCGCTGGCCTGGAAAGCGGCCTCGTCCGGAATCAGGTGATCGGCCGGCAGCACCAGCATCGTGGCCTCGGGATCGACCGATTGCGCCCACAGCGCCGCCATCGCGATCGCCGGGGCGGTGTTGCGCCCGGCCGGCTCGAGCAGCTGCACGATGCGCTGGCCAGCAGCCGCGGGCAGCGTGTCGATCTCCTCGCGCGTGCGGAAGAAATACTCGGCGTTGGTGACGATCGCCGCGAGGTGTCCGTCGGCCAGCGGCAGCGAGCGCCGCAGCGTGCGCTGCAGCAGGCTGAGTTCGCCGCCCAGTTTCATGAACGGCTTCGGAAACGCCTCGCGCGATACCGGCCACAGCCGCGTGCCGGCGCCGCCGGAAAGGATGACCGGGATCAGCATGGTCGCCAGGATCCGAGTTGAACCGAATGAGAACAATTGTACGGGCAGGCTCGCGCCGGCATGCGAGACTTCGGACACACGCGTGCATCCACGCGACGGACGGACCGACGGGAGGCGACTTTGGGCGACGGCAGGCGGCAGGCACTGGTGACCGGGGGCGCGGGCTACATCGGCTCGCACACGGTGCTCGAATTGCTGCAGGCAGGCTGGGAAGTGACCGTGCTGGACAACCTGTGCAACGCGAGCGCCGAGTCGCTGCGCCGCGTCGCGCAGATCACCGGCCGCGAGGCGCCGCTGGTGCGCGCCGACATTCGCGACGCGGCGGCACTGGCGGCGCTGCTGGAGTCGCGGCGCTTCGATGCGGTGATCCACTTCGCCGGCCTGAAGGCGGTCGGCGAATCGGTGGCGCAGCCGCTCGACTATTACGACAACAACGTCGCCGGCACGGTGACGCTGCTGCGCGCGATGGCCGCTGCCGGCCTGCGCCGCATCGTCTTCAGTTCTTCGGCGACGGTCTACGGCGATCCCGATCGGGTGCCGATCACCGAAGACGCGCGTACCGGCCCGACCAACCCCTACGGGCGCACCAAGCTGATGATCGAATCGATCCTCGGCGATCTCGCGGCTGCCGATCCGCAGTGGTCGATCGGCGTGCTGCGCTACTTCAACCCGGTGGGTGCGCACGAAAGCGGGCTGATCGGCGAGGATCCGCGCGGTACGCCGAACAACCTGATGCCTTTCGTGAGCCAGGTGGCAGTCGGGCGCCGGCCGCAGCTGTCGGTGTTCGGCGGCGACTGGCCGACCCCGGACGGCACCGGCGTGCGCGATTACATTCACGTGGTCGACCTGGCGCGCGGCCACCTCGCCGCGCTCGAGCGGCTGTTCGCGCATCCGGGCGCGTTCACCGTCAACCTGGGCACCGGCAGCGGCTACTCGGTGCTCGAACTGGTGCGCGCGTTCGAGCAGGCGAGCGGCCGGAAAGTGCCTTACCGGATCGTCGATCGCCGCCCCGGCGACATCGCCGCCTGCTATGCCGATCCTTCCGCGGCGGCCAGTCTGCTGGGCTGGCGCGCCGCGCTCGGCATCGAGCGCATGTGCGCCGACGCGTGGCGCTGGCAGCAATCGAATCCGCAGGGCTACGGCGGCGCGTAGCGGCGGCGCGCTTGGTCAGAACTCGAGGTTGTCGATCAGGCGCGTGGTGCCGAGCTTCGCGGCGCCGAGCGCGACCAGCGTGCCGGGGGCGGCGAGGTCGGCGGCCTGCGGTGGCGCGAGGTCGGCGCGGCGGCGCACCGCCAGGTAATCGGGCTTCCAGCCGCGGGCCCGGAGATCGTTCAGGGCCTGGCGCTCGGCCTGGGCGACCGCCAGTGGCGTTCCGGCTCGCGCCGCGCGTTGCGCGAGCGCCTGCAGCGCGCGCGCCAGCGCGGGTGCCTCGGCGCGCTCGGCTGCGTCCAGGTAGCCATTGCGCGAGGACATCGCCAGGCCGTCGGCTTCGCGCATCGTCTCGCCGGGCACGATCGTGATCGGCAGGTTGAACTGCTCGACCATGCTGCGCACCACCATCAGCTGCTGGTAATCCTTCTTGCCGAAGACGGCCACGGCAGGCTGCACGCAGCCGAACAGCTTGAGCACCACCGTGGCCACGCCCTCGAAGAAGCCGGGGCGGAACTCGCCTTCGAGGATATCGCCGAGGCCGTGCGGCGTGGCGACGCGAAACGCCTGCTCGACCGGATACAACTCGCGCTCGTCGGGCGCGAAGAGCAGGTCGCAGCCGAGCGCGCGCAGCTTTGCGCAGTCGGCCTCGAAAGTGCGTGGATAACTGGCGAAGTCTTCGTGCGGCGCGAACTGCAGCCGGTTGACGAAAATGCTCGCAACCAGCGGCTGCCCGGCAGCCTTGCCCAGCCGCATCAGCGAGAGGTGGCCTTCGTGCAGGTTGCCCATCGTGGGCACGAAAGCGGCGCCGCGGCTCGCGCCGAGCGCCCGGCGCAACTCGCCGACGGTGCGGACGATCTGCATCGCGGCTCACTCCCCCAGGCTGAAGAAGCTGCGCCGGCCGCGCATCTCGGTGAGCTGGCGCACCAGCGTCGCGAAGTCGTCTTCGCGCTCGATCGGGTTCAGGTGCTCGGTGTTCACGATCAGCAACGGCGCGGCGTCGAAGTGGTGGAAGTGGCGACTGTACGCGTCGGCGAGCGCGCGCATGTAGGCTTCGGAGATGCCCGCCTCCATCGGCAACCCGCGTTCGAGCACGCGCCGCACCAGCGTGTCGGGCTGCGCCTGCAGGTAGATCACGAGATCCGGCGTGGGCGCCTGCGGGCGCAGGCTGTCGAAGATCTGCTGGTACAGCCGCAGTTCGTCGTCGTCGAGCGTGAGCCGTGCGAACAGGGGGTCCTTGTCGAGCAGGAAGTCGCCCACCATCGCCTGCGAGAACAGGTCGTGCTGGGCGAGGTCGCGCAGCTGGTTGACGCGCTGGAACAGGAAGAACAGCTGGGTGGGCAGCGCGTAGCGCCGGCTGTCGCGATAGAAGCGCTCGAGGAACGGATTGCCCGACGGGTCTTCGAGCACCGGTTGCGCGCCGAAGCGCTCGGCCAGCTTGCGCGCGAGCGAAGTCTTGCCCGCGCCGATCGGGCCTTCGACCACGATGTGACGGTATCTGGCGAACGGGGAGGGCGTGGACTGCGCGGCACTCATGAGCGGAATCGGCAGGTTCATCGCGAAGCGGCGGCCGGTGCGGGCCGCGGCACGGCGCCGATCCGCTCGATGCGCTGGCCGGCGCATGCGGCCAGGAGATCGGCGACGCGGCCGTGACCGGGCACCGTGAGCTGCGAGTCGAGCTCGGCCAGCGGCGCGAGCACGAACGCGCGCAGGTGCATCCGCGGATGCGGCAGCGCGAGCGACGGCGTGTCGATGCGCAGCGGCCCGGCGGCGTCGCTCGCCAGCAGCAGGTCGAGGTCGAGCGTGCGCGGCGCGTTGCGGTACGCACGCAGCCGGCCTTCGCTCGCCTCGATCGCGAGCAGTTGCGCGAGCAGTCCGGCAGGCGGCAGCGCGGTCTCGATCTGCGCGACCGCGTTGACGAAGTCGGGGCCGGATGCATCGACGGGTGCGCTGCGATACAGAGACGAGACACGGATCACCCGCGTGCAAGGCAGCGCGTCGATCGCGTCGATCGCCCGCGCGAGCGTGCCGGCAGCGTCGCCGAGATTGGCGCCGAGGCCGACCCAGGCGTGCATCGCGGCCGTCACGCCGCGGCCTTCGGCCCCGACGGCGGCGGTGCCGCAGTGTCGGCCGGCGCCGCCTCGGCAGACCCGGCGTCTGCGGCGGATTCGCGGTCGGCGTCGCGCCGGCTGCTGCTGCGCCGCCGGCGCTTCTTCGCGGGGCCGCCCGCGGGTTTGTGCAGCCGCGCCTGCATCGCCTCGCGCTCGCCGGCATCGGCCTCGGCGAAGGCGCGCCACCAGTCGGCGAGTTCGGCGGGCGCCTCGCCCGACTGGCAGCGCAACAGCAGGAAGTCCCAGGCGGCGCGGAAGCGCGGGTGCGCGACCAGCGTGTGCGGCGAGCGGCCGATGCGGCGTTCGAAGCGCGCCTGCGTCATCCAGATCTCGCGCATGTCGGCGATGAAGCGGCGCTGGATCGCGATGCGCTCGGCCTGCTCGTCGAGCACCGAATCGATCGCCGCGCCGAGCGCCGGAATCGAGTGTTCGCCGCGCGCCACCCCCGCCTGCCAGCGCACGCGTACCTGCTGCCAGAGCAGCGCCGCGAACAGGAAGCCGGGCGACGTGGTCTTGCCGGCGCGCACCCGGGCGTCGGTGGCGTCGAGCGCGGCGGTGACGAAACGCTCGTCGTCGGGCTGCTCGAGGATCAGGTCGAGCATCGGCAGCAGGCCGTGGTGCAGGCCTTCGCGGCGCAGTTCCTGCAGGCAGGCCATCGCGTGTCCCGACAGCAGCAGCTTGAGCATCTCGTCGAACAGCCGCGCCGCCGGCACGTTGTGCACCAGGCTGGCCAGTTCGCGGATCGGCTTGCGGGTCCTGGGCTCGATCGTGAAGCCGAGCTTGCCGGTGAAGCGGGCCACGCGCAGCATCCGTACCGGGTCTTCGCGGAAACGCGCGGCCGGGTCGCCGATCATGCGCAGCGTCTTGCGTTCGAGGTCGCGCACTCCGTCGTGGTAGTCGAGGATCGTGTCGGCTACCGGATCGTAGTAGAGCGCGTTGATCGTGAAGTCGCGGCGCGCCGCGTCCTCGGCCTGCGTGCCCCAGACGTTGTCGCGCAGTACGCGGCCGTGCTCGTCGGTCTCGGCTTCGTCCTGGATCGCGCGGAAAGTGGAGACCTCGATGGTTTCGCGACCGAACATCACGTGCACGATCTGGAAACGCCTCCCGATGATGCGCGAACGCCGGAACAGCCCGCGCACCTGCTCGGGCGTGGCGTCGGTGGCCACGTCGAAGTCTTTCGGTTTCAGGCCGAGCATCAGGTCGCGCACGCCGCCGCCGACGACCCAGGCCTTGAAGCCGGCCTGTTGCAGGGTGCGGCAGGTGCGCATCGCCGCATCGGAGACGTCCTCGATGCGCACGCCGTGCGCCGAGCCGGAGTACGACTTCGGCCGGTCGCGCACCGCGGCGCGCGGCGTCTTGCGGTTCATGATGCGGTCGATCAGTTTCCTGATCATTCGAACAGCCTGATGACGGGCCAGCCGCGCTCGCGGGCGAGCGCGGCGAGCTGCGGATCGGGGTTGGTGGCGACCGGATCGGTGACGCGCTCGAGCAGGGGAACGTCGTTCACCGAGTCGCTGTAGAAATACGACCGTGCGAAGCCGTTCCAGTGGTGGCCGAACGAGGCGAGCCACTCGTCGGTGCGCCGCACCTTGCCTTCGCGAAACGACGGTGTGCCGCGCGGCCGGCCGGTGTAGTGGCCGTCGTTCTCCTCGACGCCGGTGGCGATCAGGTGCTCGACGCCGAAGGCGCGCGCGATCGGTGCGGTGACGAATTCGTTGGTCGCGGTGACGATCGCGCACAGGTCGCCGCGTTCGCGGTGGCCATCGACCAGCGCGCGGGCCGCCGGCCTGATCGCCGGCGCGATCACCTCGTCCATGAACCGGCGGCGCCAGGCCTCGAGCTGGCTGCGCGGGTGCGCGGCCAGCGGCGCGAGCTGGAATGCCAGGAATTCGTGGATGTCGAGCGTGCCCGCGTGGTACTGGTCGAAGAACAGGTCGTTGCGACGCTCGTATTCCTCGCCGTCGACGGCGCCGAGGCGGATCAGGAACCGGGCCCACTCGTAATCGCTGTCGATCGGCAGCAGCGTGTGGTCGAGGTCGAACAGCGCCAGCGTGGCAGCCGGCGCCTGCGCCGGCGGGGAACTCGCGGATTCGCTCGAATGCATGGTGTCAGCCGGATTTTATCAGCGCCCCGGCCGCCTCCAGTTCGCGCAGCAGCGGCAGCGTGATCGCACGCCTGCGCTCGAACGCATGACGGTCGAGCACGTCGAACAGGCGCAGCAGTGCGCGGATGTCGCGCGACGTGTGGGCGATCAGCCAGGGAACGACCTCGGAGGAGATCGCCACGCCGCGCTCGGCGGCGACGCGTTCGAGCACGGCGGCCTTCTCCTCGTCGCCGAGCAACTGCAGTCGATAGACCAGCCCGGATCCGAGCCGTGTGCGCAGGTCGTCACGCAGCGCGAGCGCGAGCGGCGGTTGCGCGCCTGCCGCGATCACCGTCGTTCCGGGACGCGCGTGCGCATGGTTGATCAGCTGGAAGGCGCGCTGCTGGCGCGCCTCGTCGAGGTGTTCGCAATCGTCGATCGCGACAATGGCCGGGCCCTCGCCCGGCGGCGGGGCCCCCGCGAGCGCGCCGTCGATGGCGAATGCCTCGAGCGGCGCTTCGGGCCCCAGCACCCGCTGCGCGCCCGCCAGCGCGTGCAGCAGGTGCGTCTTGCCGCTGCCGGCCTCGCCCCACAGGTAGATCACCGCGGGCGCACCCTGCGTGGCGCCTGCTCGCAACAGGCGCAATTGCGCGAGCACCTCGCCGTTGCGCCCGGCCACGAAGTTGTCGAGCGAGGGCGGCTCGACGCGGTGCAGATCGAGCGGCAGCTGGTACATGTCGTGTTCAGCCACGGCGGTAGAACTCGCTCGCCTGCCAGGCCGCCAGCAGCCGCCGCAGTCCGACCGCGGCGATCGCCGCCAGCGGCAGCGCGAGCAGCACGCCGACGAAACCGAACAGCGAGCCGAACGCCAGCAGTGCGAAGATCACCGTCACCGGGTGCAGGCCGATGCGCTCGCCGACCAGGCGGGGCGTGAGCCAGGTGCTCTCGATCACCTGCGCGATGCCGTAGATCGCCGAGACCCAGGCCAGGCCCGCGAGCGGCCCGAGCTGCAGCATGCCGGCCACCAGCGCGAACGCGAAGCCGGTGGCGAAGCCGAGGTAGGGAATGAAGATCAGCAGACCACTGAGCACGCCGATCGGCAGCCACAGCTCGAAGCCGGCCACCAGCAGCGCGATCGAGAACCAGGCCGCGAGCGACAGCATGACCAGCAACTGCCCGCGCAGGTACTGGCCGAGCAGCGCGTCGGTTTCGTCGAGCACCGCGTCGATCGGTGCGACCCAGCGTGGCGGAATCAGCGTGCGCGAGCGCGCGATCAGTTCCGGCCAGTCGGTGAGCAGGTAGAACAGCACCACCGGCACCAGGAACACGGTACCGATCACCTCCAGCGCAGCACCCCAGCCCGACCTCGCGTAGCCCAGCAGCATGGCGAGCCAGTCTTCGCCGCTGTCGGCGAGCTGTCCGGCCAGCCACTCGCGCAGCGACGCGATGTCGAGCTTCAGCGTGAGCCCGAGAGTCTGGTTCAGCCACGGCAGCAGCCGCTCCGAGATCGAGGCTGCCAGAGCGGGAAACTGGCGGCGGATCAGCGCGATCTCCTGCTGCGTGATCGGCACGAGGATCAGCACGATCGCCAGCAGCGCCAGCAGCGCGATCAGCATCACCAGCAGCGCCGCGGCCAGCCTCGGAATGCCGCGCGCCTGCAGCCAGCGCACCGCCGGCGCGAGCACGTAGGCGAGGATCGCTGCCGCGACGAATGGCGTGAGGATCGGGCCGAGTGCGACCAGCGCCCATGCCAGCAGGGCGGCGACCACGGTCCACAGCACGCTCTGGCGCTGGCGGGCAGTCAGGGGCATGTCCGGAAAAGCTACAATCGCGTCGATGACGGGGCGACGCCTGCCCGACAGGGCGCGTCCAGCCCGCCATTCTATCGGCCGCCGCCGGCGTGCCATCCACGGATCGGGTCGCCATGGGTTCCACGCTGCCAGGCTCTTCGCTTTCCTACCGCGACGCCGGCGTCGACATCGACGCCGGCGACGCGCTGGTCGACCGGATCAGGCCGCTGGCCCGGCGCACGATGCGCGAGGGCGTGCTGGGCGGCATCGGTGGCTTCGGCGCGCTGTTCGAGGTGCCCAGGCGCTATCGCGAACCGGTGCTGGTCTCGGGCACCGACGGCGTCGGCACCAAGCTCAAGCTCGCGTTCGCGCTCGACGGGCACGACACGGTCGGCGTCGACCTGGTCGCAATGAGCGTCAACGACATCCTGGTCCAGGGCGCCGAGCCGCTGTTCTTCCTCGACTACTTCGCCTGCGGCAGGCTCGACGTCGAGGTGGCGGCGCGCGTCGTCGGCGGCATCGCGCGCGGCTGCGAGCTCGCCGACTGCGCGCTGATAGGCGGCGAGACGGCCGAGATGCCCGACATGTACCCGGAAGGCGAATACGACCTCGCCGGTTTCGCGGTCGGCGTGGTCGAGAAGTCGGCGATCATCGACGGTTCGCGCATCGCCGTCGGAGACGCGGTGCTGGGGCTCGCCTCGAGCGGCGCGCACTCGAACGGCTACTCGCTGGTGCGCCGCGTGATCGAACGCACCTGGGGGGCGATCGACGCGCCGCAGATGAACGACGACTTCCAGGGCCGGCGCTTCGCCGACGTGGTGCTCGCGCCCACGCGCATCTACGTCCGGCCGGTGCTCGGCCTCGTCCGCAGCCTTCCGGTGAAGGGGATCGCGCACATCACCGGTGGCGGGCTGCTCGGGAACGTGCCGCGCGTGCTGCGTGACGGACTGCAGGCGGTGCTGCATCGCGATGCGTGGACGATGCCGCCGCTGTTCGGCTGGCTGCAGCGGCACGGCGGCATCGACGAGGCCGAGATGCATCGCGTGTTCAACTGCGGCATCGGCATGGTGATCGTCGTCGACGCCGCAGATGCGGCCGCTGCTGCCGCGATGCTCGCCGCTGCCGGCGAGACCGTCTACCGCATCGGCGAGATCGTCGAGCGGCCCGCCGGCGCAGCCGCCACCGTCGTCGCCTGACGCAGCGTCGCGGCGCGCCAGCATGGCCCGCTCGCCGGCCGTCGCCGCCTTCGCCGTCGCTTTCCTTCTTGCCGCGCTGGCCTGGGCCGTGCCGGCGCGCGCGGCAAACTACGAGCTCGCGATCGACGCGCCCGAGGAACTCGTCGAACCCTTGCGCGAGCGCACGCTGCTCGGGCGCTGGCGCGAGGAGCCCGGTTTCGATCGCGAGCAGCTTCCGCTGTTCGTGGAGCGGGCGAAGGAGGAAGCCGCCGCGATCGTGCGTGCCGCCGGCTACTTCTCGGGCAACGTCGCGGTGTCGGTCGACGAGCCGCGCGCCGGCGGGCTGCCGCGCGTACGCATTGCGGTCGATGCGGGCGCGCGCACCACGGTGAATCGCGTCGATCTCGGGATCGACGGGCCTGCGGCGGCCCGGCGCATGCGCGAGACGCTCGTCGAGCGCTGGCCGCTGCCCGAGGGAGCGTTCTTCCGCAGCGATGAGTGGGAGCAGGGCAAGCGGCTGCTGCTCGACATCCTGCAGCAGAGCGGCTTCGTGCGCGCGCGCATCGTCGCGAGCCGCGCCGAGGTCGATCCGCGGCTCACCGCGGCTTCGCTGTCGCTGCGCATCGACACCGGCGAGCGCCTGGCGTTCGGACCCACGACGATCAAGGGGCTGGCGCGCTACGACCGCTCGATCGTCGAAGCACTGGTGCCGTGGCAGCCGGCCAGCGAGGGGCGCGCAGGCAGCGGCGATCCCTACAGCTTCGAGCAACTGCTCACGCTGCAGGGGCGCTTGCGGGCGTCCGGTTATTTCGACGGCGTGAGCGTGCTGCCCGATCTCGCGGCGGTCGAATCCGACCCGGCGCGCACCACGGTGCCGGTGATCGTCGAGGTCGCCGAGCGCAAGACGCAGCGTGCGATGTTCGGTGTCGGCTACAGCACCGACGAAGGACCGCGCGGCCTGCTCGGCTACGAGCATCGCAACCTCTTCGGGCGCGGCTGGCAGCTCGAGTCCGGCCTGCTGTGGCAGGTGGTGCGCCGCCGGGTGTTCGCCAGCGTTCGCACGCCGCAGCAGGCGAGCGGGCACTACTACCAGGCCGGCGCGCGCATCGAGCGGCTCGACGTGCAGGGCGAACTCACCGACAAGCGCACGCTGTTCGTCGGCCAGGGCAAGCACGCCGAGGACACCGAGGTCTTCGTGTCGCTGCAGTACCAGCTGGAGCAGCGCGCGCTGCCCCTGTCCGCGGCCGACGACGGGCGCCGTGCGCTGACGCTCGGCTACGCGTGGAACCGCCGCCGCCTCGATTCGACGATCGATCCGCGTTCGGGCTATTCGATCAGCACGCAGCTGTCGGGCGCAGTGCGCGGGCTGGGCAGCGACCGCAGCTTCGCGCGGCTGTATGCGCGGATGATGCGCTTCTGGCCGATGCCCCGCGAGTCGATGCTCGGCAACGGCCTGCTGATCGCAATGGCGGAGGTCGGCTACGTGCTGGCCACTTCGCGCCGCGACATCCCGTCGGAGAATCTGTTTCGCACCGGCGGTGCGCAGTCGATTCGCGGCTACGACTACCTCTCGATCGGCGTGCCCGAAGGGGGGGCGATCGTCGGCGGCCGCGTGCTCGCGCTGGGCAGCCTCGAGTACCAGCACCCGATCGCGCCGAAATGGTACGGCGCGGCGTTCGTCGACATCGGCGACGCCTCCGACCGCTGGGTCGACTACCGGGCGGTGCGCGGCTACGGCGCCGGCGTGCGCTGGCGTTCGCCGGTGGGCCCGGTCAGCCTCGATCTCGCCTATGGCCAGTCGGTGCACCGCTGGCGGCTGCACCTCGCGGTGGGGTACGCGTTCTGATGGCCGGGCCCGCGCCGAAGCCGTCGTGGCCGCTGGCGCGCCTGGCTGGCGCGCTGCTGGCTGCCGTGCTGCTCGCGGCCGCGGCATTGCTGTGGTGGGTGGGCCAGACCACTTCGTTCGTCGACTGGGCACTGGCGCGCGCGGTGGCGGCGAGCAACGGCGCGTTGCAGGCCGGCCCGGCGCGCGGCACCTTGCTCGACGGGGTGCGTGTCGAGCGGCTCGCCTGGCTCGACGGCGAGCACGAGATCGAACTGCGTGGCGTCTCGCTCGCCTGGCGGCCCGCCGCACTGTTGCGCAGTTCACTGCATTTCACGCGCATCGAGGTCGCGAGCGCGTCGGTGCGCCTGCGCGGGGGGGCGGCGGCGCCGGCGCTGCCGCAGTCGCTTGCGCTGCCGCTCAGAGTGCGCGTGGATGCGCTGGGCGTCGGAGAGCTTCGGGTCACGTTGCCGGCGCAGGCGCCGGTCGAGTTGCTGCGGCTCGCATTCTCCGGTCGATACACGGCCGGTGCCTGGCGGGTCGACCACCTGTCGGCCGAGTCGCCGCAATGGGGCGAGGCCCGGTTCGACGGCCGAATCGGCGACAGCGCGCCGTTCGCGCTGGAACTCGCCGGGCGACTGGCGCCGAGGATCGAGGGGTGGGGGCCGCTGCCGCAGGTTCGTGTGCTCGCCGACGGCACGCTCGACGATTTCGCGCTTGCGGCGCAGGCGCTGCCGCCGGCCGGCGCCAGCGACGCCGAGGCGCCCGCCCCGGTCTGGATCGGGCTGGACACGCGCGTGCGCGCATTCGCGCAGCGTCCCGCGCAGCGCTTCGCACCGATCGAGCTGACGCTCGATGCGGTCGAGCCGGCCCAGCTCGGGCTCGCCGAAGCGCCGCTCGCCCGCATCAGCGGCTCGGCGACGATCCGCGTCGGCGACACGCAGATCGAAGGCCGGCTTGCGCTGCGCAACGCGCTGCCGGGCCCCATCGACCGGCACGCGCTGCCGCTCGCGACGCTCGACACCGGTTTCTCGCTGTCGTCGACGCGGATCTCGCTCACCGACCTGCTGGCAGGGCCGGCCGGTGGCGGCACGCTGGCCGGTGACGCGAGCGCCGATCTGGCGCGCCCGCTGACGCTCTTCGGGCACTCGCTGCCGCAGATCCGGATGCAGCTCGCTCTGCGCGAGATCGATCTGTCGCAGCTCGCGAGCGGATTGGCGAAGACGCGCCTGGCCGGCACGTTGAAGCTGGACGGCGCCACTTTCGATCTCGACCTCGCCGATGCGACCCGCCGAGGCATCTCGGCCAGCGCGCTCGCGCGCATCGATGCGATGCAGTTGCGCGTCGAACGCGCTCGGCTCGAGACGCCGGCCGGCAGCGTCTCGGCGCGCGGCAACGCGGCGCTCGCCGCGCCGTGGAAGATCGATCTCGAAGGCGATTTCAGCGAGCTCGACCCTGCAGGCGCGTTCGCGTTGCGCACCGTGTTCGGTGCGTCGGCCGCGCGCTTCGGTGCCGATCTTCCGGAGTCGTGGATCGCGCGCGCGCGCGGGCGGCTTGCCGGCCGCTGGGCCGCGCAGGGCATCGCCTGGCCGGAGCCGCTGTTGCAGACCCGGCTGGCGGTCGAGCGTGGCCGGCTCGACGGCGAGCCGCTGCAGTTCGACTGGAGCGGCGAGGTGTCGCGCGAACGCGTCGCGCGCGTGGCGCTCGCGCTCGCATTCGGCGATCTGCGCGCCGACGCGCGTGGCAGCCTGGGCGCGTTCGGCGACCGGCTGCGGTTTTCGTTGCGCGCCGGCTCGCTGGCGCGGCTGGATGCGCGCGCCGCGGGCTCGGCCAGCGTGAGCGGCGAACTGTCTGGCGGCTGGAGCACCGGCGCGAGTCTCGGCGTCGCCGCCGACCTCGAGGGCAGGCAGTTGCGCTGGGCCGGCGAGGCGCTGCGCGCCGGCTCGTTGTCCGGCCGCATCGAGTTGCCCGACCTGCGCGCCGGTCGCGTCGCGCTGCGTCTCGATGCGCGCACGCTGGCGGTGGCCGGGCGCGATTTCGATCGCGCCGGCGCGCGCATCGGCGGCGAGGTCGACGCGCACACGCTGCGGCTCGAGCTCGTCGGCCCGCAGGCGAACGCGCAGGCCTCGGCGCATGGCGCGCTGCTGCACGAAGCCGCAGGCGGCTGGCGCTGGAGCGGCAGCGTCGACGAGTTCGCCGCGGCCGCCCCGGTGTCGATAAGGCTGCAGGCACCGGCGCCGCTCGCCGTCGATGCGCGCGGCGTCGCGCTCGGCGAAGCCGCGCTGCAGGTCGACGGCGGCAGCGTGGGCATCGCCGCGCTCGCCTGGCGCGACGGCGCACTGCAGACGCGGGGCGAGGCCAGCGGGTTGCCGCTCGCGCGCTGGGCGGAGCGCTTCGCCGGGCCGCAGGCCTTGCCCGCCGGCGTGCGGCTCGAAGACCTGCGCCTGCGGGGCAGCTGGGATCTCTCCGGCGACTCGCTGCAGGCGCCCAGCGGCCGGTTGAACCTGCGCATCGATGCGGACGAGGCGGACGGGAGTCGGGCGGCTGGCAGTCGCGGCGAGGCCGACCTGCGGCTCGACCAGGGAAGACTCGAAGGCGCGATCGACATGCGCGTGCCGACGCTGGCTTTCGCCGATCGCCTGATCGGTCCGGAGTGGGCGGTGGCCGGCCGGCTGCGCTTCACCGGTACGGTGGGTGGCACCGTCGTGCAGCCCAGGCTGCGGGGCGCGCTCGAAGGCAGCGAGCTGGCGCTGGTGCAGCGCGCGCTCGGCTGGAGGCTGTCCAACGGCACGCTGTCGGCACGCTTCGACGGCGACCGGCTCGCGCTCGACGCGCTGCGGCTGGAATCGGGCGCCGGTTCGATCACGATGAGCGGGCAGCTGCTGCTCGACGGCATGTACGGCGGGTTCACGCTGCGCGCCGAGCGGCTGCCGGTGCCGATCGGCCCGGGCCAGCGGGTCGTGCTGTCGGGCAACACCGGAATCGCCAGCAGCGGCTCGCGCTTCGACTGGAAGGGCGACATCCGTGCCGACGAAGGCCTGATCGAGCTGCGTGGCGGCGAGGCGCCGACACTGCCCGAGGACGTGGTGATCGTCGATCGCGACGCAGCCTCGGCGACGGCGCCGAATGGGGGCGACGCTGCGAGCCGCGGCTTCGCGATCGGGGCCGACCTGAACCTCGATCTCGGCGAGCGGCTGCGCGTGCGCGGCAGCGGGGTCGACGTGCTGCTGGCCGGAAGCGTGAACCTGCGCGGCACGCTGCCCGACGCGCCGCGCGCCTTCGGCACGGTGCGTGTGAAGCGCGGCACCTACTCGGCCTACGGCCAGCAACTCGAGATCGAGCGCGGGCAGGTGGTCTTCAACGGTCCGCTCGACAACCCGGTGCTCGACATCGTGGCGATGCGCCGCAACCAGCCCGTCGAGGCGGGCGTCGCGCTCACCGGCACCGTGCTGTCGCCCCGGCTGCGGCTGGTGTCCACGCCGGAGGTGCCCGATTCGCAGAAGCTGTCGTGGCTGGTGCTCGGCATCGGCCTGGACGAGGTGGACACCGCAGGGCAGGGGGCGGCGCTGCAGGCTGCAGCGGCCACGCTGTTCGCCAGCAACGACGGCGGCCTGTCGGCGGGGCTGGCAGGCGCGCTCGGGCTGGACATCCTGACGGTGCGCAGCGCCGGTGCGGCGAGCGCCTTCGATCCGAACTTCGGCGCGGCTTTCCCCGGCCAGGCGACGACCGGCGGGGTGCCGGTGGGCACGGCGGCGCAGAACGTGGTCGCGATCGGCAAGCGGCTCGGTTCGCGGGTGTTCGTCACCTACGAGCAGGGCCTGCACGGCGTCTGGAACCTGCTGCGCATCCAGTACGACATCACCAACCGGCTGTCGATCCGCGGGCAGGCGGGTACCGACAGCGCGCTCGACGTGCTGTACTTCTTCTCGTTCGACTGAACGCGGCTCCGGGCTCAGGCCTGCCAGGCGCGGCGCAGCAACCCGAGCACCTGCTCTGCGGCGTCGCGGCGCAGGCAATCGATCACGACACGATCCGGCATCGCGCGCAGCCAGGTGAGCTGCCGCTTGGCGAGCTGTCGCGTCGCTGCGATGCCGGCTGCGATCAGCGTTTCGAGCCCGGGTTCGCCGGCATCGAGCCAGGCCCACGCCTGCCGGTAGCCGACGCAGCGCATCGACGGGAGATCGGCCGAGAGGTCGCCGCGCGCGCGCAGTGCGCGCACCTCGTCGAGCAGTCCGGCCTCGATCATCGCGCGAAACCGTGCGGCGATCCGTTCGTGCAGCACGCTGCGCCGCGACGGCTCGAGCGCGATCTGCAGGAAGCGTTGCGCCGGCCTGGAGTCCGGGTCTTCGGGCGCGGCAGGCGCCGGTGCGCCGGCGCTCGCGCCGCGACGCGGCGCAGACAGCCATTGCGACAGCGGACGTCCGCTGAGTTCGAAGACCTCGAGCGCGCGCTGGATGCGTTGCGCGTCGCCGGGTTCGAGGCGCGCCGCGGTGACCGGATCGACTCGTGCGAGCCGCGCGTGCAGCGCCGGCCAGCCGGACTCGCGCGCCTCGTCCTCGAGCCGGCGGCGCAGTGCCGGATCGGCCCCCGGCAGCGGATGCAGGCCTTCGACCAGCGCGCGCGCATAGAGCATCGTGCCGCCGACGAGCAGCGGCAGCCGGCCGCGCGCGCGGATCGCGTCGATCGCCGTGCGCGCGTCGACCACGAAGCGCGCCGCCGAATAGCTCTCGCGCGGATCGACGATGTCGATCAGGTGATGCGGCACCGCGGCGCGCTCGGCTGCTCCCGGCTTCGCGGTGCCGATGTCCATGCCGCGATAGACCTGCGCGGAATCGACGCTGACGATCTCGATCGGCAGGTGCCCGGCCAGGGCCATCGCGACCGCGCTCTTGCCCGAGGCGGTGGGCCCGAGCAGCAGCGCGAGTGGTGCCTCGCGCGCGGCGTGCGCGTCGGTGCCGGCGGGCCGCATGGGTCAGCGCCCGCGCAGGAACCAGCGGTCGAGCTCGGCCATCGACAGTTGCACCCAGGTCGGCCGGCCGTGGTTGCACTGGTCGGCGCCCGGGGTCGCTTCCATGTCGCGCAGCAGCGCGTTCATCTCGTCGATCGACAGGCGACGGTTCGCGCGCACCGCCGCGTGACAGGCCATCGTGGCCAGCAGCGCGTTGCGCCGTTCGTCCAGCGCGCCACTGGCGCCGTGCTCCTGCAACTCGGCCAGCACCGCGCGCGCGAGCGCGACCACGTCGCCGCGCGCGAGCGCCGCCGGCACCGCCCGCACCGCGACCGCGGTCGGCGAGAGTACGGTCAGTTCGAGCCCGAGCGCGTGCAGCGCCTCGGCCTCGTCTTCGACGACGCGCACCTCCATCGGATCGGCGCGGAAGGTTGCAGGCACCAGCAGCGGCTGCGTCGGCACCGCGTTGCGGGCGAGCGCCGCTTTCAGCCGCTCGTAGACGACGCGCTCGTGCGCGGCGTGCATGTCGACCAGCACCAGTCCGTGCCGGTTCTGCGCCAGCACCCAGGTGCCGTGCAGTTGCGCGAGCGCGTGCCCCAGCGGCGGCTCGCCGGCGTCGCCATCGGCGGCGGTTGCGGCGAGCGGGGTGGCTTCGCCGCCGTCGGGCCAGGTGCCTGCGCGGTCTTCCGCGACCTCCTGCACGGCGGCGTGCAGCGACCGTTGCGCCATCGGTTGCGCCGCGAACAGGCCGCGCGGCCACGGCACGCCGCTCGATGGCCAGCGGCCCGACGATTCGTGCGCTGCGCCGGCGATCGGCCCGGCGGCTCCGGCAATCGCTGCGGCGACGCCGGCGCGCGCGC
>QEVL01000034.1 GCA_003577305.1 Burkholderiales bacterium | reverse complement strand
GCGCGCGCTCGCCGGCCGCGCCCGGCACGGCGCCCGCCGCCACGGCGGGCGCGCGCAGCGCATCGGCCACCGAGTGGAACACGAACGAGCGCAACGCGGCCGGATCGCGGAAGCGCACCTCGATCTTGGCCGGATGGACGTTGACGTCGACCAGCGAAGGATCGATCTCGAAGAACAGCACCCACGCGGCGTGCCGGTCGCCGTGCATCATGTCGGCATAGGCCTGCTTCAGCGCGTGGCCGAGCATGCGGTCGCGCACGAAGCGGCCGTTCACGTAGAGGAATTGCCGGTCGGCACGTGCGCGATTCACCGTGGGCAGCCCGAGCACTCCCCACAGCCGCAGCGGCCCGGCCTGCGACTGCACGACCCGGTGGGCGCCGGCGTATTCGTCGCCCAGCGCATCGAGCGCGCGGGTGCGCCAGTCGGCGGCGGGCAGGCGCTCGGCGCGCCGCTCGTCGACCTGCAGCTCGAACTCGATCGCCTCGTGCGCGAGGCTCACGCGGCGAAAGGCTTCCACGCAATGCGCGGCTTCGGTTGCGGCCGACTTCAGGAACTTGCGGCGCGCCGGCGTCTGCGAATACAGGTCGAGCACTTCGACGCTGGTGCCCACGGCGCCGGGCGCCGGCGCAATCTCTCCGGTGGCGCTGTCGATGCGCGAGGCCGAGGCCGCACCGGCGGTGCGGCTGGTGATGCGCACCTGCGCGACCGACGCGATCGAGGCGAGCGCTTCGCCGCGAAAGCCGAGCGTGCCCACGCGCTCGAGTTCTTCGAGCGTGGCGATCTTGCTGGTCGCGTGCCGCGTGAGCGCCAGCGCGAGCTCGCCCGGCGGGATTCCGCAGCCGTCGTCGGTGACCACGATGCGACGCATGCCGCCGTCCTCGATGCGCAGTGCCACGCGGCGCGCGCCCGCGTCGATCGCGTTCTCGAGCAGCTCGCGCACCACCGAGGCCGGCCGCTCGACGACTTCGCCGGCGGCGATCTGGCTGACCAGGCGATCGGGCAGCAGCGCGATCGGCCGCGCGTGGGCATGGGAAACGGGCATCCGGCGATTATAGGGATGCCCGTGTAACATCCGCGGCCATGGACTTCGGACAGCTGCTCGACATCTTCCTGCACCTCGACAGGCACCTGGCTGCGGTGGTCGAGCAGGCAGGCCCCTGGGTCTACGGCATCCTCTTCGCGATCGTGTTCGTCGAGACCGGCCTGGTGGTCATGCCGTTCCTGCCGGGCGACTCGCTGCTGTTCGTCGCCGGCGCGATCGCGGCGGTCGGCGGCATGCACCTGCCGCTGCTGATCGTGCTGCTGATCGCCGCGGCCACGCTCGGCGACGCGGTCAACTATTCGGTCGGGAGCTGGTTCGGCCCGAAGGTGTTCGGCTGGGAGCAGTCGCGCTTCTTCAATCGTGCGGCCTTCGACCGCACGCACGCGTTCTACGAGCGCCACGGCGGCATCACGATCGTCGTCGCGCGCTTCCTGCCGTTCGTGCGCACCTTCGCGCCTTTCGTGGCCGGCGTCGCGCAGATGAGTTACCCGCGCTTCGCGCTCTACAACGTGGCCGGCGCGACGCTTTGGGTGTCGAGCCTCTCCGGCATAGGCTACCTGTTCGGCAACACCGACTGGGTCAAGGCGCACTTCCAGTGGGTGACGCTGGCGATGATCATCGTTCCCGGCCTGCCGGCGGTGTTCGAGGTGCTGCGCCACTGGCTGCGCAGCCGGCGCGCGCGCGCGTCGGCCTGAACGTCGCTCGCATCGGGCGCGCGCGCAGCAGCCTGCCGGTTCGCGCGCGGCCCTTTGCCAAACCCCGGCAGCCTCCTAGAATGTCCCGATCGCGGCGTCGAGATGCCGGCCGGTGACGGCCGCTCGCCCATCATGAAGATCCTGGTCGTCTGCGGTGACGCATCGGCTGCGGGAGCGATCCTCGGCCCGCTGCGCGAGGCTGGTCACACGGTCGAAATCGTCGACCGGCCCGACGAAGCCGACGCGGTGCTGCGCGGCGGGCACTTCGACGGCATCGTCCTCGATCTGCGCCGTGCGCCCGATGCGGGGCTGCAATGGCTGCGCGGCCTGCGCCAGCGGCGCGTGCGCCTGGCGACGCTCATCGTCACGCACGCGAAGGATGCCGCCACGCGCATTGCGGCGATCGGCGCCGGTGCCGACGATCACATCGAGGCGCCGTTCGATCCGCGCGAGCTGGTCGCCCGCTGCCAGGCGCTCCTGCGGCGCAACGGCGGCGGCTCGCGCAACGACGTGGTGAGTTGCGGTGAACTCGTGATCGACAGCCGCAAGCGCGAAGTGCGCCACGGTTGCGTGCCGATCGACCTGACGCCGCGCGAGTGGTCGATCCTCGAATACCTCGCGCTCAACGCCGGCACCGCGGTCACCAAGGAGCGGCTGCTGCGTGCGATCACCGGCTTCGAGGAGCGACTGGCGCCCAACGCGATCGAGGTCTACGTTTCGCGGCTGCGCACCAAGCTGGCGGGCACCGGCGCGCGGATCAGCACGTTGCGCGGCGTGGGCTACCGGCTCGAGCAGCCGCAGGACGAGCACGCGGCCTGGTGAAAGCGCGCGCCCGGGCCGCGCGGACCCGGGCGCGGTCGATTGCTTCACACGTTCTCAGGTCACGCGCGCCCTGGGCGCCGGCGGATGACGCTGCAGGTAGTTCCTGAGCCCCCGGAAGATCGCATCGGCCACCCGGGCCTGGTAGCGGCTGTCGGCCAGGCGCCGTTCCTCGTGCGGGTTGCTGATGAAGGCGGTCTCCACCAGGATCGACGGAATGTCGGGCGCCTTGAGCACCGCGAACCCGGCCTGCTCGATGCGCGGCTTGTGCAGCCGGCCCACGCCGCCCAGTTCCGAGAGGACGAAGTGCCCGAGCCGGCTCGAATCCTGGATCTGCGCAGTGGTCGTCAGGTCGAGCAGCAGCTGGCGCACCTCGCGGTTGCGGCTGGAGAGGTTGACGCCGCCGATGCGGTCCGAGGCGTTCTCGCGACGGGCCAGAAAGCGCGCGGTCGAGCTCGACGCACCACGCTCCGACAGCACGTAGACCGACGCGCCCCTCGCCTGCGGGCGCACCACCGCGTCGGCGTGAATCGACACGAACAGGTCGGCCTGCACCCGGCGCGCCTTGGCCACCCGCATGGCGAGCGGCACGAAGTAGTCGCCGTCGCGGATCATGTACGCGCGCATGTCGGGTTCGGCGTTCACGCGCTCGCGCAGCATCTGCGCGATGCGCAGCACGACGTCTTTTTCCTGTGTGCCGCGGCGCCCGATCGCGCCCGGATCTTCCCCGCCATGGCCGGCATCGATCGCGATCGTGAGCATCCGCCTCACCGCCGGGGGACGCCGCTTGCCGCGCATCACCGGCTGGGCTTCGCGCGGCACGTCCTCGTCGGACTGCGCGAACCGCTCCTGCGCCGCGAGCCGTTCGCGCAGCAGCGCGGCGATCGGATCCTCGGGCGGCGGCAGCGCCGGCCGCGCGCTGCGGGCGCGCACGTCGTCGAGCAGCGTCTTCAGCGGATCGATCGGAACCGCCGGATGCAGGTCGAGCACCAGCCGGTGCCGGTAGGTGCCCACCGGCGCCAGCGTGAACAGCTGTGGAGCGACTTCGGTCTTCAGGTCGAAGACGAGCCGTGCGACCCGCGGACGACGCTGGCCGACGCGCACCTGCCTGATGTAGGGGTCTTCAGCACGGATGCGCGCCACCAGGTCGCGCAGCGTCAGGTCGACCTCGAGTCCCTCCAGGTCGACCACCAGCCGCGGCGGGTCCGACAGCTGCATTTGCGTCGACTTCAGCGGTTCGTCGAGCTCGAGCGTCACTCGCGTGTACTCGCGCGCCGGCCAGACGCGCACCGCGAGGATCGACGCTGCGCGTGCCGGGCGCGCGCCGAGCGCGAGCAGCGCTGCAGCCAGCCCGCTGCGTGCACCGGCCAGCGCGGCGGCCGATCGCGCCGCGAGCCTCAGCAGGCGGCGCCTGACGCGCGCAGTCTCCTCAGGCATGCAAACCCCCTGGGCGAGCCGGCTTCGAGCCGTGCCAGACGGACCTGCTCGCCCGCGGCCGCGTCGAACTCCATCCGCAACCGCAGGTCGGGCGCGGGCAGGCTCGCGGCCGCGCGCTCGGGCCATTCGATGACCGCCACGCCCGATCCGCCGATGAGATCGTCGAATCCTGCATCGAGCCAGTCTCTGTCGGAGGAGAGTCTATAGAAATCAAAATGATACAACTGAAACCTCGACAGGTCGTAAGACTCGACCAAAGTGAAGGTCGGACTCCTGACCCGGCCCGGATAGCCGAGCGCGCGCAGCAGGCCGCGGGCGAAAGTGGTCTTGCCGGCACCCAGGTCGCCCGACAGGAACAGCACGAAGCCGGGCTCGAGCAAGGCCGCCAGCTGCGCGGCCAGCCGCCCGGTTGCCGCCGCGTCGGTCAGCACTACCGTGAATTCACCGGGGTCGGGCGCAGGGTGCGCCGCGGCGTCCGCATTGGTTGCAGAACAGGACACTACAATTCAGGGGTGGAGCTTCGCATCGAACAGTTGCAGCAGTGGGCGCGCGAGCTCGGTTTCGGGTCGATCGGTGTGGCCGACATCGATCTGTCGGAGGCCGAGACCGGCCTGCAGGCCTGGCTGCAGGCCGGCTTCCATGGCGAAATGGATTATATGGCGCGTCATGGCACGAAGCGCAGCCGCCCCGCCGAGCTGGTTCCGGGCACCGTCTCGGCGATCATGGTCACCATCGATTACGCTCCCGACGAACCCCGCTGGGTCGAGCGCGCGTGGGCGACACTGGCCGCTGCGGAGCGCGCCTACGTGTCGCGCTATGCGCTGGGCCGCGACTATCACAAGGTCGTGCGCGCGCGGCTGCAGCGGCTCGCCTCGCTCATCGAAGCGCAGGTCGGCGCCTTCGGCTACCGCGTGTTCTGCGACTCGGCGCCGGTGATGGAACTCGAACTGGCGCGCCGTGCCGGGCTGGGCTGGCGCGGCAAGCACACGCTGCTGATCGACACTGCCCGCGGCTCCACTTTCTTCGTCGGCACCCTCTACACCGACCTGCCGCTGCCGCCGGCCGCGCAGCGGTGCGCCGATCACTGCGGACGCTGCACGCGCTGCATCGATGCCTGCCCGACCGGCGCGATCGTCGCGCCGTACCGCGTCGATGCGCGACGCTGCATCTCGTACCTGACGATCGAGCTGAAGGGCGCGATTCCCGAGTCGCTGCGTCCGGCGATCGGCAACCGCATCTACGGTTGCGACGACTGCCAGCTGGCGTGCCCGTGGAATCGCTTCGCCCGGCCGCAGGCCACCGACGAATTCGCGGTGCGCGCCGGCCTGGACGCGGCGACGCTGGCCGCGCTGTTCGGCTGGAACGAGCGCGAGTTCGACGAACGTCTTGCGGGCTCGCCGATTCGCCGCATCGGCCACGAGCGCTGGCTGCGCAACCTCGCGGTGGCGCTGGGCAATTCGGCTGGCGGGCCTCAGGTGCTCGGCGCGCTGCGCGCGCGTTCGGCCGATGCCTCCGCGCTGGTGCGCGAGCACGTCGCCTGGGCGCTTCGACGCCTCGAAACCGACCCTGCTGCTCGCCTGGCGGACAATCGGGTACACAATGCGCACTAGACAGCCGCCCACCAGCGCAGCCGCTCACCACGAAGAGGGATCCGTTTCCGTGCGCGCACCGAAAGTCATGACCCGGACGTTCCTGTCCAATCTCGCCCTGTTCCACGAACTGGGCAGCGACGAGCTCGACCGGATCGCCGCGGGCACCACCGAACTGCGCGTACAGAAAGGACGCACCCTGTTCCAGCGCGGCGATCCCTGCGTGGGCTTTCACGCAGTGATGTACGGGCAGGTCAAGCTCAGCTTCCTGTCGCCGCAGGGCACCGAGAAAGTGATCGAGATCCTCGGGCCGGGCCAGTCGTTCGGCGAAGCGGCGATGTTTCTCGATCGTCCGTACCCGGTGAACGCCGAGTGCCTGGCCGATTCGCTGCTGCTGCACATCTCGAAGACCACGATCGACGCCGAGCTCACGCGCGATCCGCGCCTGGCGCGTCGCATGATCGCCGGGCTGAGCCGGCGCCTGGTCGGCCTGGTGCACGACGTCGAGGCCTATTCGCTGCGCTCGGGCATGCAGCGCGTGATCGGCTACCTGTTGCGCGATCTCGACCGCAAGGAGGGCGCGATCGCCGGGCCGGTGCGCATCGTGCTCGACACCAGCAAGGGGGTGATCGCGTCGCGGCTGAACCTCACGCCCGAGCACTTCTCGCGAATCCTGGGCGAGCTGAGCAACGAAGGGCTGATCAGCGTGCGCGGCGCCGAGATCACGATCCTCGACCCGGAGCGGCTGCGCGGGTTTCTCACCTGACGGCGGACGCGGGCGCTGCGAACCCGGCGAGCCAGCGCAGGTCGCGATCGAGCAGCGCGACGCAGCCGCCGGTGCCCTGCACGAAACGCAGCGGTAATCGGGCGTCGGCAATGCCCGTGGCGAGCGGCTCGGCGACCCGGCGCGACACATCGACCAGCGACACCCCAACGCCGTCCCGGGTGGCGACGGCCAGCAGCACGCGGCCGCCGGCCGCGGCCAGCGCAAGGATCTCGCCGCCGGCCTCGAAGCTTGTGCTCACGCTCCAGTCCGATGCATCCAGCACGTCGGCATGGCTCGCTCCGCGACGGGCGATCAGCCAGCCGCGGCGCGTGTCGCCGCGCCACGGCGCGATGCGATCGGCTTCGCCGGGTGGTGCGATCACCGGACGCTCGATCTGCCTGCGCACCTCGAGGTTGACGATGCCGAGTGCGCCCGTGTCGTCGAGTCGCGCCACTTCGTAGGACGTCGGTCCCGCGACCAGCGCTCGGGTCGGGCCGGGCAGCTCGAAGCGCCGCGGCGTGAAGCGGCCCGGAAGCGGCACCGCTTCGTTGGAGCGATAGTCGTGCACCAGGCCCTGCAGCACCGGTGGCGCGTCGTGTCCGTAGGCGATCTCCCAGGCCTCGGCGAGATCGGCGAAGGCGACGAGGAAGCGCCGGCGTTCGGGCGCATCGCGCATCGCCGCCACCGTGAACGGCTGCGAGATCCGGAAGCGGTGCACCTCGACGAGGTTCACCGGGTCGTGCGCCGACATCGCATCGGCACCGTGCCCGCCCGCGAGCACCACTGCATCGGGGCCGTCACCGACCGCGAGCGCGCTGGCTTCGAACCCCAGCTCGAGATGCGCCTGTTCGTGCAGCCCGGGCAGCGAATAGCGCACGAGCGCGCCGCCGCGCAGCGATGCGTACAGCGCGTTGCCGGCGGGCGCCGCGACCGGTTCGGCGGCGAGTTCGGCCGGCATCGTCGCCGATGCGACGCCGCGCCCGCTCGCGCAGTCGAGCAGCGCGAACTGCCGCGCACCGGGCGCGGCGATCGCCACCAGCGCCATCCGCGCCTGGGCCTTCGCGGCTGCTGCCGTCGCACCGGCCGGTGTCGGCGCTTCGCCGCCGAAGGCCGAAGAAGCGATCGCGGCCGCGAACAGGGCGGACCCCCAAGAAAAAGGGCGGCTCATCGAGCCGCCCCTCGCGCCTGGCCTCGCGGCTGGCCGGTCACTTGGCTCCGGCGAGGATCCAGTCGACCAGCGCCTTGATGTCGGCGTCGGGAACGTTGGCGTTCGGCGGCATCGGCACCGGACCCCAGACGCCCGATCCGCCCTTCTTCACCTTCTCGGCGAGCTTCGCGGCGGCCGCTGCGTCACCCTTGTACTTCGCGGCGACGTCTTTGTACGCGGGACCGACCAGCTTCTTGTCGGTTGCGTGACAGGCGGTGCAGTTGTACTTCTTCGCCATGTCGACCGCAGCCGAGGCCGGCACGGCCACGCTGGCAGCCGCGGCGGCCAGCGCGAGGCGGATCATCAGGGAACGGGTCATCGTCAGGTCCTCCGGATCAGTAGACGTCGTGCTGCGTATTGTAGACGTTGAACTTGCCGGTAGGCGTGATCAGCTTGGGGTCTTTGATCACGGCTTTCAGCTTGCGCGTCCTGTCGTCGACGACCACGATCGCGGACTCCTGGTTCTTCGCGCTCCACACCGAGAACCAGACCTCGTCGCCCGCCTTGTTGTACTCAGGCTGGGTGATCCGCTTGGCGCCTTCGCCAACCTGGGCCCAGTCGGCGATCGGCAGCACTTCGAACGGCTTGTCGAGGTTCTTGATGTCGAACACCGCGACCGACTGGGCGATCTTGGCGTCGGGGTTCAGCGGCGTGTCGACCCAGAGGTTCGTGGACTTCGGATGGGTCTTGATGAACAGGTTGCCGCCGCCCTGCGCCTTGAGCGAGCGCACGACTTTCCAGGCGCTCTTCGGGTGCCCCTTCGGATCGGTGCCGATCAGCGCGATCGACTCGTCGCCCAGGTGGCCAGTGGCCCAGACCGGACCGTACTTCGGATCCTTGAAGTTCGCGCCGCGGCCCGGGTGCGGGATGCGGCCGACGTCGACGAGCGCGGTGAGCTTGCTCTCCCTGGAGTCGACCACCGCAACCTTGTTCGATTCGTTCGCGGCCACCAGGAAGTAGCGCTTGCTCGCGTCCCAGCCGCCGTCGTGCAGGAAGCGCGCGGCGCCGATCTCGGTCGTCTTCAGGTTCTTCAGGTCGGTGTAGTCGACCAGCAGGATCTTGCCGGTTTCCTTCACGTTGACGATGAACTGCGGCTTGTCGTGCATCGCGACGATCGAGGCCACGCGCGGCTCGGGGTGGAACTCCTGCGTGTCAACGGTCATGCCGCGGGTTGCCTGGATCTTCAGCGGCTCGAGCGTGTCGCCTTTCATCACGACGTACTGCGGCGGCCAGTAGCTGCCGGCGATTGCGAACTTGTCGGCGTACTTCCTGTCTTTCGAGGTTTCGACCGAACGCGCCTCGAGGCCCACGCGGATCTCGGCGACGTTGTCGGGTTTCTCCATCCACAGGTCGATCAGGTTGATCTTGGCGTCACGCCCGATCACGTAAAGGTAGCGACCCGAGGCCGACACGCGCGAGATGTGCACCGCGTAGCCGGTCTTGACGATGTTCACGATCTTCTTCGATGCGCCGTCGATCAGGGCGATCTCGCCGGTGTCGCGCAGCGTCACCGAGAAGAGGTTGTCCAGATCGAGCTTGTTCATCTTCTTCTTCGGGCGCTGCTCGGGCGGGACGATGACCTTCCAGGTCTTCTTCATGTCCTCGAGGCTGTACTCGGGCGGCGTGGGCGGCTCCTGCTGGACGTAGCGCGCCATCAGGTCGACGTCGTTGTCGCTCAGCTCGCCCGAGGTACCCCAGTTCGGCATGCCCGCGGGCGAGCCGTACTTGATGAAGGTCTTCAGGATCTCGGTGCCGCGCTGCAGCGTGATGTCAGGGGTGAGCGGCTTGCCGGTCGCGCCCTTGCGAAGCACGCCGTGGCAGCCCGCGCAGCGCTCGAAGTAGATCTGGCGGGCCTTGTCGAACTCCGCCTTGGTCATCGGGGGAGACCGGGGATCGATTTTCTGGACCATCTCTTCCTGACCCACCGGCGAACTGCCGGCCTGCAGGCGGACTTCCTCCGGGGCAATCTTCGGCTGTCCCGATGCGGTGCCCGTCACCGCTGCGAGCGTTGCGGCGACCATCCAGGCCACCGGCGAAATCCGTGCGATCCTTCTCATTGGTTGCTTCCCCTAGGTTGAACGGTAGTGTCCGTACTTGCTTCGCGGCCATTGTCGCCGTGCACGTCGGCACCGCCCATTGATGCCGGTCAACTGTTGCGCTGCATCGCACCAATACAGTCCTGCGCTGTTTCCCGCCCGCGACGCCGAGGCTTCCTTGATCGATTTGCCGAGCCGCTACCGTTCTCCGCTCTTCCCGGACATGTTTGGGCAAAGTCATCGCGTGGTGCGTGGCGGCGGCGCGAGCCTGTCGCTGCTGGCCGTGGCGCTCGGTCTCGCCGCAGCGCCAGCCCAGGCACGATCCGAGGGGGAAGCCGGGCGCACGGCGCTCGAGTCGGTGGTGGTGACCGCGACGCGCTCACCGGCCGAAGCACTGAACGTGCCGGCGAGCGTCACGGTCGTCGGGGAGGACGAACTCGAAGTGCGCGCGCCGGTGCGCCTGGGCGATGCGCTGGCCGACGTGCCCGGGCTCTACGTGCGCGGCGCCGCAATGGGAACGGGCTTTCCGGGCACTGGCCAGGGGGTGCTGTCGTTGCGTGGCATTCCGCGCACGCCGCGAACCCTGGTGATGATCGACGGGCAGCCGGTGAACAACGCGCTCACCGGCGGGATCAACGTCGCCGGCATTCCGCTGGAAAGCATCGAGCGGGTGGAGGTGGTGCGCGGCCCGTATTCGGCGCTGTATGGCGGCGCCGCGATGGGCGGCGTCGTCAACTTCCTCACCGGCAGCCCCGACCGCCCGCTGACCGAGTTGCGCGCGGGGGCCGGCAGCCTGGGCCAGCGCGGCGCCGCGATCGTGCATCGCAAGCGCTACGACGGCGGGCTGGGCATCGTGCTCTCCGCCGGCTACCGCGAGAGCGACGGCGATCCCGATTCCAGCTACGTGGTCAAGCCGCTGGCGCGGGCAGGCGCGACGACCGGCACGCCGGTCACCGGCGTGCGTCCGACCTTCGATCCGGACGGAACGCCGCGCTACTGGGTCGGGACCCAGGGCGCGCGTCCCTGGTCGCAGAGCAGCGCGCAGCTGAGCCTGCACTATTCGCCGTCGGCGTCCACGAAGCTGGTGGCCGGACTCGGCTGGGCCGACTATTCGGTCGGCTATTCGCGGCCCGACAGCTTCCTGCGCGACGCGGCGGGCGTGCCGGTCCATGCGGGTTCGGTGCTGTTCGACGATGCCGGGACGACGCGGCGCCTGACGCTGTCGCAGACCGACTGGTTCACGGCCACGCCGGCCGGCGAGCGCGACCGGCGCGTGTTCGTGCGTGCGGAACACCGCCTCGACGGCGGCGGCGAGCTGCGCGCGCAGCTCGGCACGCTGCGCCACGATTTCTTCTTCGCGCAGGCCACCCCGGGAGTCGGACAGTACGACTCGGGCCCTGGCAACCTCACGGATCAGCCCAACCGCCGGATCGATGCCGAGCTGTCGGTGCGCAGGCCGATCTCGGCGACCTGGGCCCTGATCGGCGGCGTGTCGCTGAACCGCAGCACGCTCGATCGGCAGGTTCGCGCGCTGGCCAACTGGCGCGACACCGGCACCGGCGTTGCGGTGTCGAGCGCCGACGGGGGCAGTTCGGAGAACGCCGCGCTGTTCGTGCAGAGCGAGCACTATTTCGACCACGGCCTGACGGCCTACCTGGGCGGGCGCTACGACCGCTATCGGACCGAAGGCCGCGCGCTGCAGTACGTGGCGCCGGTGTTCGACCAGCAGTACCCGGAGCGCAGTTTCGAGCAGTTCAGCCCCAAGCTCGCGCTCGTCTGGGAAGCGCGGCGCTGGCTGTCGCTGCGCGCGTCCTACGGCGAGGCCTTCCGGCCGCCGTCGCTGTTCGACCTTTACGGACTCACCGTCGTGGGCATCGGCGCGTCGACGCTGGTGTACGAGCCTTCCCCGCTGCTCGAACCCGAGAGGGCGAAGGCGCTCGAACTGGGCGCCGACATGGCGTTCGGGAAGGCAGCGCGCGCGTCGCTGACGCTGTACCGGCAGCGGCTGGAGGATCTCGTCTATCGACGGACCCTGCCCACGAGCACCGCGACTGTCACGCGCACGCAGGCGCAGAACGTGGGTGCGGCCGACATCGACGGCATCGAGGCGAGCGTGCGCTGGCCGACCGCGCTCGCCGGCCTGAAGGCGTTCGGCTCGCTGACCCACCACCTGCGCTACGAGATCAGCCGCAACGACAGCGATCCGGCGATGGTCGGCAAGAAGCTCACGGACGTGCCGCAGACGACCTGGTCGGTGGGCCTGGAGTACGAGCGCGGCCCGTGGTCGGGCTTCGTCGTCGCGCGCCACGTCGGCCACGTGTTTCCCTCGGGCGACGACATGAACGAGGACGTTCGCGAAGGGGTCTTCGGCGCCTACGACCGCTACACCGTGGTCGCTGCCCGGGTGGCCTGGCGCTTCGATCGCCATTGGGGCCTGAGCCTGTCGGTCGACAACCTGACCGACCGGGTCTACTTCGTGTCGAACCGGCAACCCGGGCGCACGGTCTACGGCGAACTGAGCTACCGTTTCTGAGCAATCACGCGCCAACGATGCACGAATCCGCAACCGCGAGCAGCAGGCCCTGGCGCGCGATGCTCGCTGCCGCCGTCGTGACGGTGGCCGTGATCGTCGCGCTGGCCGGTCTCGCGCCAGTCGGGGCCGCCGAGGTCGAGGGTGTGGAGGTCGCCGATTCGGTCAGGGTGGATGGCGCCCGGCTCGTACTGAACGGCGCCGGCACGCGCACGGTCTACATCGTCAAGGCCTACGTGGCCGCGCTGTACGTGCCGTCGCGCTCGCCGCAGCCCGAGGTGCTGCTCTCGCAGAAGGGGCCGAGGCGCCTGTCGCTCACGATGCTCGCCGACCTGTCGGCCGAATGGATGGCGCAGCGTTTCGGCACCGCGCTGCGCGAGAACTGCCGCGAGCACGAACTCGCGAAGCTTGCGCCGCGCATCGAGCGGCTGCTCGACACGATGCTCACGCTCGGGCAGACCCGCAAGGGCGAGCGCATCGACATCGATTTCGCCGCCGGCGCAACCAGCGTCAGCGTCGACGGCCACCTGCTCGGGCCGGCCATCCCGGGCGAGGACCTGTACACCGCCCTGCTGCGTGTCTTCGTCGGCGAGCGTCCGATCGACGCCGAACTGAAGCAGGCGATGCTCGGCCGTTGACCACGATGAGCGCCGCGCCGGAGCCGGGCAATCGCTGGATCGAAGCGTTCGCCGATGCGGCCTGGCTCGAGGATGGCCTGTCGCGCAACACGCTCGCCGCCTACCGGCGCGACCTCGCGCTGCTCGACGCCTGGCTGGCCGCCGAGCGCGGCGTGGCGCTGCACGAGGCCGGCGCGGTCGACCTGCACGGCTACATCGCGCATCGCCATCCGGGCTCGCGTCCGAGCAGCGCGAACCGGCGCCTCGCCGTGTTCCGCAGGTTCTTCCGCTACCTGGTGCGCGAGCGCGTGCGCGAGGACGACCCGACGCTGCAGATCCGCGCGGCGCGCCAGCCGCCGCGTTTCCCGAAGACGCTGTCGGAGCGGCAGGTCGAGGCGCTGCTCGGCGCACCCGACGTCGCCACGCCGCTCGGGCTGCGCGACCGCACGATGCTCGAGACGCTGTACGCGAGCGGGCTGCGCGTGTCCGAACTGGTGACGCTGCCCACGGTGCAGGTGGGCCTGAACGAAGGCGTGGTGCGCGTGACGGGCAAGGGCGGCAAGGAGCGCCTGGTGCCGCTGGGCGAGGAGGCACGAACGTGGATCGAGCGCTATCTGCGCGAGGCGCGTCCTGCGCTGCTCGGCGCGCGTGCGGCCGACGCGCTGTTCGTGACGCAGCGCGGCAGCGCGATGACGCGCCAGATGTTCTGGACGCTGGTGAAGCGCTACGCGATCGCGGCCGGCATCACCGCGCCGCTGTCGCCGCACACGCTGCGCCACGCGTTCGCCACGCACCTGCTGAACCACGGCGCCGACCTGCGCGTGGTGCAGATGCTGCTCGGCCACGCCGACATCTCCACCACGCAGATCTACACGCACGTCGCGCGCGAGCGCCTGAAGGCGCTGCACGCGCGGCATCATCCGCGCGGCTGAGGCACGGCGCGGCGCGCTCGCCTCACAACGACTTCACTGCCGCCGCCTCGAAGGCGCCGCGCCGGTAGTCCTCCAGCGTCTGCCGGATCTGCTCGGCGGTGTTCATCACGAAGGGACCGTACTGCGCGATCGGCTCGTTCAGCGGCCGCCCGGCGACGATCAGCATGCGCGCGTCTTCGATCGCCTCGATCGACACCGATTCGCGCCCGTCGTTGGCGAGGATCGCCATGCGGCGATCGGGCACCTCGACGCCCGAGACCCGCACGCTGCCGCGCCAGGTGTAGGTGAACGCGTTGTGGCCCGCCGGCAGCGGTTGCGTGAAGCGCGCGCCGGCCGGCAGGTGCAGGTCGAGCAGCAGCGGTTCGGTGTCGGGGCGGGTGACCGCGCCCACGACGCCGTGGCTCTCGCCGGCGATCACGCGAACCCGCACGCCGCCTCCGGCATCGAATTCGGGAATCGTCTCTGCCGGGATGTCGCGGTAGCTCGGCGCGATCATCTTGCGCGCGGCCGGCAGGTTGAGCCAGAGCTGGAAACCTTCCATCAGCCCTTCTTCCTGCTCGGGCAGTTCGGAGTGGATCAGGCCGCTGCCGGCGGTCATCCACTGCGCGCCGCCCGGGCCCAGCAGCCCTTCGTTGCCCGCGCTGTCGCGATGGCGCATGCGTCCGGCGACCATGTAGGTGATCGTCTCGAAGCCCCGGTGGGGGTGGTCCGGGAAGCCGCCGATGTAGTCGTCGGGATTGTCGTTGCGGAAAGCGTCGAGCATCAGGAACGGATCGAGCCGCCGCTGCAGGTCGTGCGTGAGCACGCGGGTGAGCCGCACGCCGGCACCGTCGGAAGTCGCCTTGCCGGCGACCAGCCGTTCGACCGCGCGCGAGACTGCGGCGGCGTGCGCCTCGGACTGGAGAATGTTCACGTTGCTCTCGTGGGGGAGTGGTCGGGATGGCTGCACTTTATTGAGTTCTCGACAGTTACGGAAGACGATCATATGGATATCATTGGTCCATTATCGAGACAATCGCCGCGCCCATGAACTTCCATGCCGACGATCTCATGCTGTTCGCCCGGGTGGCGGAGGCGGGCAGCTTCTCGCGCGCTTCCGAACGCTGCGGACTGCCGAAAGCTACGGTGTCGCGGCGCATCGCGGCGCTGGAAGCGAAGCTCGGCGAGCGGCTGATGACGCGCACCACGCGCCGGCTCGCGATCACCGAATTCGGTGAGCGCATTCTGGAACACGCGCGCCGGCTGCTCGAGGAAACGGAAGCGGTCGGCGCGCTGGCGCAACACCGGCGGGCGACGCCACAAGGCACGCTGCGCGTGTCGCTGCCGCCCGGTTTCCTCGACGAGCTCGACCTCGTGCCTTTCCTGATCGAGTTCGCCGGGCGGCATCCCGAAGTGCGCCTCGAACTCGACATCTCGCCGCGTCGCGTCGACCTGGTGGCCGAGCGATTCGACCTCGCGGTGCGAGTGGCCGCGCGGCTGCCGGACGACGCCACGCTGGTCGCCCGCCGGCTGATCGACCTGGAGCACGGCCTGTACGCGAGCCCGGCGTATCTCGCGCGCCACGGCCGGCCGATCGCGCCCGACGACCTGGCAGCGCACGCCGCGCTGCGACTGATCGCCAGCGACGGCGAGCCGCAGCCGTGGCAACTGGTGCGCGAGGGCGAACGCTGGGAAGGGTTGCCGTCAGGGCAGCTGGCGGTCAACTCGATCGGCCTCGTCTGCACTCTGGCCGCGCACGGAATGGGCATCGCCGGGCTGCACGAACGCGCCGCCGCCACGCTGGTGGCCAGGGGCCTGCTTGAACGCGTGCTGCCCGGATGGCGCCTGCCGACGATGAGCGTCTGGTGCGTGATGCCGGGGCGCCGGCTGCTGCCGGCGCGCACGCGCGCTTTCGTCGCTATGCTCGCGGCAGCGCTTTCGCCAGGAGGAACCCGCAATGCCTGAAACGGTCGACCTGTTCGTGATCGGCGGCGGCTCGGGCGGCGTGCGCGCGGCCCGCATCGCGGCCGGCCATGGCGCGAAGGTCGCGCTCGCCGAGGAGTACCGCTACGGCGGCACCTGCGTGATCCGCGGCTGCGTGCCCAAGAAGCTGCTCACGCTCGCCAGCCGCTTCGCCGACGACTTCGCCCGCGCGCCCGGCTACGGCTGGCGGATCGACGGTGCGCACTTCGACTGGCCGGCGCTGCGCCAGGCCAAGGACCGCGAGCTCGCGCGTCTCGAGGCGATCTATCGCGACGGACTGGCACGCGCCGGCGTGCGAACGATCGACTCGCGCGCGGTGATCGAGGGCCCGGGCCGCGTGCGCCTGCTCGCCACCGGAGAGACGGTGCGTGCCGCGCACATCCTGGTTGCCACCGGCGGCACGCCGTACCTGCCGCCGACTCCCGGCGTCGAACTCGGGATCACCTCCAACGAGGTCTTCGACCTTCCGCGGCTGCCCGGGCGAATGGTGATCGAGGGGGGCGGCTTCATCGCGGTCGAGTTCGCCTGCCTGCTGCAGCGGCTCGGGGTCGAGGTGACGATCGTCTACCGCGGCGACCTGGTCCTGCGCCTGTTCGACGACGACCTGCGCCGGCACCTGGACGCCGCGATGCGCGACGCGGGCATTGCGATCCGCACCGGCGAGACGATCGCCGCGATCGAACGCGACGGCGCGGGGCTGCGCGTTCGCACCGCGCGCGGCGAGTCGCTGGCGACCGACAGCGTGATGCTGGCGCTCGGCCGGGTGCCGAACACCCGGGGGCTCGGTCTCGAAACGGTCGGCGCCGAACTCGACGAGCGCGGTGCGATCCGCGTAAGCGCCGATTCGAAGACCACCGCCGAAGGCGTCTGGGCGGTCGGCGACGTGACCGACCGGATCGCGCTCACGCCAGTGGCGATCCGCGAGGGGCACGCCTTCGCCGACACGGTCTTCGGCGGCAGGCCCTGGACCTGCGATCACGAGGACGTCGCGCAGGCGGTGTTCGCCACGCCGGAGATCGGCACGGTCGGCCTCACCGAGGCGCAGGCGCGCGAGCGCTTCGCCGCCATCGACGTCTACCGCAGCCGCTTCCGGCCGATGAGCAACGTGCTCGCGCCGCGCATCGAGCGCATGCTGGTGAAGCTGGTCGTCGATCGCGCCAGCGACCGGGTGCTCGGCGTGCACCTGTGCGGCCCCGACGCGGCAGAGATGATCCAGCTCGCGGCGATCGCGGTGAAGATGGGCGCGACCAAGCGTCAGTTCGACCAGACGGTGGCGGTGCACCCGACCGCCGCCGAGGAACTGGTGACGATGCGCGAGCCGGTCGAGCCCGCCGAGCCGGTCGGCGGCGCCGCTACAATCGGCGGCTGATGCCCGACCTGCTGATTCCGCTCGTCCTCCCGTTCCTCGGAAGCGCGGTCGCCGCGCTTTTGCCCTCCAACGCGCGCAACCGCGAGGCATGGCTCGCCGGCGCGGTCGCGCTGGCCGGAATCGTCGCGATGGCGCGGCAGTACCCGGCGATTGCCGCCGGGCAGGTGCTGCGCTACGAGGCCGCGTGGCTGCCGGGCTTCGGCCTCGACTTCGTGGTGCGCATCGACGGCTTCGCGTGGATGTTCGCGATGCTGGTGCTGGTGATCGGGCTGCTCGTGGTGGTCTATGCGCGCTACTACATGGCGCCGACCGATCCGGTTCCGCGCTTCTTCTCGTTCCTGCTCGCGTTCATGGGTTCGATGCTCGGCATCGTGCTCTCGGGCAACCTGGTCCAGCTGGTGATGTTCTGGGAACTGACAAGTCTGTCGTCGTTCCTGCTGATCGGCTACTGGCACCATCGACCCGATGCCCGGCGCGGAGCCCGGATGGCGTTGACGATCACCGTGGCGGGCGGCCTGTGCCTGTTTGCCGGCGTGCTGATGCTCGGCCACGTCACCGGCAGCTACGACCTCGATCAGGTGCTCGCCTCCGGCAGCCTCGCGCGCGAGCATCCGTGGTACCTGCCGATCCTGGTGCTGGTCGCGCTCGGCGCGCTCACCAAGAGCGCACAGTTTCCGTTCCACTTCTGGCTTCCGCGCGCGATGGCTGCGCCCACCCCGGTGTCGGCCTATCTGCACTCTGCGGCGATGGTGAAGGCGGGCGTGTTCCTGCTGTCGCGGCTGTGGCCGGTGCTGGCCGGCACGCCCGAGTGGTCGTGGATCGTCGGCGGCGCGGGGTTGGCGACGCTGCTGATCGGCGCCTTCGTGGCGATTTTCCAGCACGACCTGAAGGGGCTGCTCGCCTACTCCACGCTCAGCCACCTGGGCCTGATCACGCTGCTGCTCGGAATCGGCACGCCGCTCGCGGCGATCGCGGCGATCTTCCACACGATCAACCACGCGACCTTCAAGGCTTCGCTTTTCATGGCTGCGGGGATCGTCGACCACGAGAGCGGCACCCGCGACATGCGCCGCCTGAGCGGCCTGTACCGGGTGATGCCGATCACCGCAACGCTGGCCACCGTCGCGGCGGCGGCGATGGCCGGCGTGCCGCTGCTCAACGGCTTTCTCTCCAAGGAGATGTTCTTCTACGAGGCGGCGCAGGCCGGCTCGGCGCGCGACTACCGGCTTGCGATCGCCGCGACGGTCGCGGGCGTGTTCAGCGTCGCCTATTCGCTGCGCTTCATCCACGAGGTGTTCTTCGGGCCGGCGCCACTGGATCTGCCGAAGACGCCTCGCGAGCCGCCGCACTGGATGCGCCTGCCGATCGAGCTGCTGGTGCTCGCCTGCCTGGTGGTCGGCGTGGCCCCGACCTTCACGGTCGGCCCGTTCCTGCACCTGGCCGCCGTCTCGGTGCTCGGCGAAGCGACGCCCGAGTACAGCCTCGCGATCTGGCACGGCCTGAACCTGCCGGTGCTGATGAGCGCGACCGCGCTGGCGGGCGGCGCCACGCTGTATCTGCTGCTGCAGCGCACCTTGCGGATCGGCAGCATCGAGCAGGTTCCGTTCGTGCACCGCTTCGACGGCCAGCGCCTGTTCGAGCGGTTTCTCGACGGCGCCGGGGTCTGGGCGACCCGGCTCGAGCAGTTGCTGGCGACGGCGCGGCTGCAGCCGCAGTTGAGGATCCTGGTGCTCGTCGCGATCGTCGCGGGTGCGGCGCCGCTGGCCTCGGGCGGCCTGTCGCGGGCAGGCAGCTCGACCACCGCGGTCGACCCCTTGTTCGCGCTGCTGTGGGCGGTGGGCATCGCCTGTGCGATCGGCGCTGCCTGGCAGGCCAAGTATCACCGGTTGATGGCGCTTGCGCTGATGGGAGGCGCCGGCCTCGTGACCGGCCTGAGCTTCGTCTGGCTGTCGGCGCCTGATCTCGCGCTGACCCAGCTGATGGTCGAGACGGTCACGATCGTGCTGATCCTGCTCGGCCTGCGCTGGCTGCCGCAGCGCTTCGAGGCCGAACCCGGCGAGCGCCCGACGCTGCGCGCCCGGGTGCGGCGCGTCCGTGACCTGGCGCTTGCGCTGGCTGCCGGGGCGGGCGTGGCCGCGCTGGCCTGGGTGCTGATGACGCAGCCATTCCCGCAGAGCATGGCGCCGTTCTTCCTGACGCGTTCGCTGCCCGAGGGCGGTGGCGCCAACGTGGTGAACGTGCTGCTGGTGGATTTCCGCGGCTTCGACACGATGGGCGAGATCACGGTGCTGGGGGTCGTCGCCCTCTCCGTGTACGCGTTGCTGCGGCGGTTCCGGCCCGCCCCGGAGAGCATCGCGATCCCGCTGCAGCAGTCCGACCAGCCGGCGCCGGCGGACGAGGCAGCCCGACCGGGGGCCGACGCCGCAACCGGCTACCTGATGGTGCCGGCGGTGTTCGTGCGGCTGCTGTTCCCGATCATGACGGTGGTCTCGATCTTCTTCTTCATGCGCGGTCACGACCGGCCCGGCGGCGGATTCGTCGCCGGCCTGATCATGGCGGTGGCGATCATCCTGCAGTACATGGTCGGCGGAGCGCTCTGGGTCGAGCAACATCTCCGGCTCTACCCGCGCCGGCTCGCTTCGGTCGGGCTGATGGTCGCGGCGGCGACCGGCCTCGGATCCTGGTGGTTCGGCTACCCGTTCCTCACGAGCCACGTCTGGCATCCGCAATTGCCCCTGCTCGGCGTCGTGCCGATGCCGAGCGCGTTCCTGTTCGATCTCGGCGTCTATCTCCTCGTGGTCGGTGCCACGGCCGTCATCCTGCTTGCGCTGGCGCACCAGTCGGTTCGCAGTCATCGCGTCGCGCAGGCAGTCGCGCCGGCGCCGGCGGCCGCCGGCGAGTTTCCGGCCGCGGCCTTCGGCCAATCGTTCGATGCGCCGTTCGGCGTCGATCGCGACCGGGGAGGGCGCCGTTGGAACTGATCGTCGCGATCGCCATCGGCGTGCTGGTCGGCGCCGGCGTCTGGCTCGTGCTTCGCCCGCGCACGTTCCAGGTGATCGTCGGGCTGTCGCTGATCTCCTACGGCGTCAACCTGTTCATTTTCTCGATGGGCCGGCTCAGGATCGACCGCGTTCCGATCGTCGGGCCCGGCCCGGTCGATCCGGCGCAGTTCACCGATCCGTTGCCGCAGGCGCTGGTGCTCACCGCGATCGTGATCGGCTTCGCGATGACCGCGCTCTTCCTGGTGCTGCTGCTGGCCTTGCGTGGCTTCAGCGGCACCGATCACGTCGACGGCAAGGAGTCGCCGGAGTGATGCGCTGGGTCGATCACCTGATCGTGGTGCCGATCGTCCTGCCGCTGCTGACCGGGGCGCTGCTGGTGCTGATCGACGAGCACCGCCGCCGCCTGAAGTTCGCGATCAGCCTCGCCGCGGTGCTCGGGCTGCTGGCGGCGGCGATCGCGCTGGTCTGGCTCGCGCACGGCCGACCCGACGGATGGCGCGGCGAAGTCGGCGTCTACCTCGCGGCCAACTGGCCGGTGCCGTTCGGCATCGCGCTGGCGGCCGACCGGCTCTCGGCGCTGATGGTGTTGCTGAGCGCAATGCTCGGCCTGGCCTCGCTGGTGTTCGCGCAGGCGCGTTGGGCGCGCGCCGGCGTGCACTTCCAGGCGCTGCTGCAGTTCCTGCTGATGGGGCTGTGCGGCGCATTCCTCACCGCCGACCTGTTCAACCTGTTCGTGTTCTTCGAGGTGCTGCTGGCGGCATCCTACGGGCTGGTCCTGCACGGCTCGGGCCCGATGCGCGTCGGTGCCGGCCTGCACTACGTCGCGGTCAACCTGGTGGCTTCGTCGCTGTTCCTGATCGGCGTGGCGATGATCTACGCGGTCAGCGGCACGCTGAACATGGCCGATCTGGCCCGGCTGCTGCCCGCCCTGGAACCCGGGGATCGCCAGTTGTTCGAGTCGGGCGCGGCGGTGCTCGCGGTCGCCTTCCTGGTGAAGAGCGCGATCTGGCCGCTCGCGTTCTGGCTGGCGCCGGCCTACTCGGCCGCGAGCACGCCGGCGGCCGCGATCTTCGCGATCCTGACCAAGGTCGGCATCTACGTGATCCTGCGCCTGTGGCTGCTGCTGTTCGTCGACGGCAGCGGCGATCCGGCCGGTTTCGGCCGCGACTGGCTGCTCTACGGCGGCATGGCGACGATCGGCTTCTCGGCGATCGGCATGCTGGCGACCCAGGACCTGAGGCGCGTCGCGAGCTACAGCGTGGTCATGTCCTCGGGCACGCTGCTGGCCGCCGTCGCGTTCGACCGTCCCGTGGTGCTGGCCGGCGCGCTCTATTACCTGGTCAGTGCGACGTTCGCCGCGAGCGCGCTGTTCCTGCTGGTCGAACTGGTCGAGCGCGGCCGTGCCTTCGGTTCGGACGTGCTGGCGGTCACGCTCGAGGCGTTCGAAGCGGAAGGAGCACTGCACGCGGGGCCGCCGATCGCTGCCGACGAGCAGGAGGATTCCGGCGTGGTGATTCCGGCCGCGATGGCGTTTCTCGGCACGAGCTTCGTCGCCTGCGCACTGCTGATGGCGGGCCTGCCGCCGCTGTCGGGCTTCGTCGCGAAGTTCGCGCTGCTGGCCGCAGTGCTCGAGCCGGCCGGATCGCGGGCGCCCGACGCTGTCGCGCCCGCCGCGTGGGCGATGCTCGGCGTGGTGATCGCCTCGGGGCTGGTCGCGGCGATCGCGACGATGCGCATCGGCATCCGCGTGTTCTGGGTGCAGGTGCGGCGCGACCCGCCGCGATTGCGCGTGATCGAGGCGATGCCGGTCGCGGCGCTGCTCGCCGCCTGCGTCGCGATCACGATCCAGGCCGGGCCGGTGATGCGCTACGTCGAGGCCGCCGCGGCCGCGGTGCATCGCGGCGGCGCCTACGTCGACGCGGTTCTCGCAGCGCCGCAGGTGCCTGCGCCGGTGGAGGCGCGGCGATGAGGCGCTGGCTTCCCGCGCCGGCGATGTCGGCCTTCCTGGCGCTCATGTGGCTCGTGCTGGCGCAGAGCCTCGCGCCTGGCCACCTGCTGCTCGCGCTGCTGCTCGGCCTGTGGGTGCCGCACGCGACCCGGCAGATGCGCCCGCTGCAGCCGCGCCTGCGCCGCCCGGCGACGATGCTGCGGCTGTTCGTGGTGGTCGTCGCCGACGTGGTGCGATCCTGCATCCACGTCTCCGTGATCATCCTGGGCAGGCCGCAGCGGCGCCAGCGCTCCGGCTTCCTCGACATTCCGCTCGACCTGCGCGATCCGCACGGACTGGCCGTGCTCTCGGCGATCATCAACTCGACGCCCGGCACGGTCTGGGCCGAGTCGAGTGCGGACGGGAAGTGGCTGACGATCCACGTGCTCGACCTGGACGACGAGCAGCGCTGGATCGACACGATCAAGAACCGCTACGAAAAACCGCTGATGGCGATCTTCGAATGACGACCGTACTGCACGCCGCGATCGGCTTCCTGCTGGCCTGCCTCGGCCTGGCGGTCGTGTTCGCCACGATCAGGCTGTTTCGCGGCCCCAGCGCCCAGGACCGGGTGATGGCGCTCGACACGCTCTACCTGTGCGCGATGCTGATCACGCTGACCCTCGGCATGCGCTTCGGCAGCCTGCTCTACTTCGAGGTGGCGCTGCTGATCGCGCTGGTCGGCTTCGTGGGTTCGATCGCGATGGCCAAGTTCCTGCTGCGCGGCGAGGTGATCGAATGAGCGCCGCGTCGTTGCCGCTGTGGGCTGCGGTCCCGGTGACGCTGCTGTTGCTGCTGGCCGGCTGCCTGGTGCTGATCGGATCGCTCGGGCTGCTGCGCCTGTCGAACTTCTACCAGCGCAGCCACGGGCCGGCGATGGTCAACACGCTCGGTGCCGGCTGCGTGCTGATCGCCTCGATGCTGTACTTCAGCGCGGCCGGTTCGCGCCCGGTGATCCACGAACTGCTGATCACGGTGTTCGTGCTGCTGACCGCGCCGGTGACCGCGATGCTGCTGATGCGCGCGGCGCTGCATCGCGACCGGCGCAGCGGACGCAACGACGTTCCTGCTGCGCCGGGTGCGTCGGGCGCGTCGGCGGTCACCGGTCTGCGCCGGGAGTGAAGCGGCCGGCATGGCCACTGCGGACATCGATGCATTGCACGGGCTTGCGCGCCTGCACGCGCGCACGCGCGGGCCCCGTCCCGGGTGAGAACGTGTCGAAGCACGTCCCGGAGACGCCCGCGACGCAGTGGCTGAAGCGCCAGGGGGTCGCTTTCGGCGAGCATCCGTACCGCTACGTCGAGCACGGAGGCACCGCCGAGTCGGCGCGCCAGCTCGGCCTGGACGAGCACTCGGTCGTCAAGACGCTGGTCATGCAGGACGAAGCGGCGAAACCGCTCTTCGTGCTGATGCACGGCGACCGCAAGGTGTCCACGAAGAACCTGGCGCGGCAGGTCGGGCGCAAGAGCATCGCGCCCTGCGCGCCCGGGGTTGCCCAGCGGCACTCGGGCTACCTGGTCGGCGGCACCTCGCCGTTCGCCGCGCGCAAACCGATGCCGGTCTACGTCGAGGCCTCGATCCTCGCGTTGCCGAAGATCTGGATCAACGGCGGGCGGCGCGGCTTCCTGGTGTCGATCGACCCGCGCGTGCTGGTCGATCTGCTGCACACGCAGCCGGTACACTGCGCGCTCATGGAGTGAGTACCTGGGGGCGAGGCGGAGATGGACGCGCTCTACGGCGTGCTGGCGGTGCTGGGCGCCTACCTGATCGGATCGATCTCGTTCGCGGTCGTGGTCAGCAAGGCGATGGGCCTGGCCGACCCGCGCAGCTACGGCTCGCGCAACCCGGGCGCCACCAACGTGCTGCGCACCGGCAACCGGCTCGCCGCCGCGCTCACGCTCGCTGGCGACGCGGTCAAGGGGCTGTTCGCGGTGCTGCTCGCGAAGGCGCTGGCTGTGCGCTTCGGCTTCGGCGAAGGCACCATCGCGCTGGTGGCGCTGGCCGCTTTCGTCGGGCACCTGTTCCCGGTGTTCCACCGTTTCGAGGGCGGCAAGGGGGTCGCCACCGCCGCGGGAGTGCTGCTCGCGCTCAACGCGGTGCTCGGCCTGGGCACGCTCGCCACCTGGCTGCTGATCGCGTACTTCTTCCGCTATTCGTCGCTGGCTGCGCTGGTCGCCGCTGCCTTCGCGCCGCTGTGGTATCTCTTCCTGTTCGGCCCCGATCCGGTGGCCGCGGCGGTGGCGCTGATGAGTGCGCTGCTGGTCTGGCGGCATGCGAACAACATCCG
>QEVL01000045.1 GCA_003577305.1 Burkholderiales bacterium | reverse complement strand
GCCGACGCCGGCGCCGCCGAACAGGCCGATCTTGCCGCCCTTGGCGAACGGGCAGATCAGGTCGATGACCTTGATGCCGGTGGGCAGCAGCTCGACCGAGGGCTTCAGTTCCTCGAAGCTCGGCGCCTTCTGGTGGATCGCGCGGCGCTCCTCGGTGGGGATCGGGCCGGCCTCGTCGATCGGGCGGCCGAGCACGTCCATGATGCGCCCGAGCGTCGCGGTACCCACCGGCACCGAGATCGGCGCCCCGGTGTTGCCCACTTTCATGCCGCGGCGCAGGCCGTCGGACGACCCGAGGGCGATCGTGCGCACCACGCCGTCACCCAGTTGCTGCTGCACCTCGAACGTGAGGCCTTTCTCGGCCAGGCTCGAGCCGGTGTCTTCGAGCACCAGTGCGTCGTAGATCCGCGGCATCGACTCGCGCGGAAACTGGATGTCGACGACCGCGCCGATGCACTGAACGATTTGACCTTGTGCCATTGCTGGTATTCCTGTTTGCCTGGTGTGTTCCGCTTCGCCGTCTGCCGTGCCGTGCGGGCTGCCGCGCCGCCTAGACGGCGGCCGCCCCGCCGACGATCTCGGACAATTCCTTGGTGATCGCCGCCTGGCGCGCCTTGTTGTACGAGAGCTGGAGTTCGTCGATGACCTTCTTCGCGTTGTCGGACGCGGCCTTCATCGCGACCATGCGCGCGCTCTGCTCGCTGGCCATGTTCTCGGCCACCGACTGGTAGACCAGCGACTCGATGTAGCGCAGCAGCAGCTCGTCGAGCACGCTCTGCGCGTCGGGTTCGTAGATGTAGTCCCAGGAGTACTCGCGCGAGTCTTCCTGCAGCCGCTCGGCCGACAGCGGCAGCAGCTGCTCGAGCACCGGTTCCTGCTTCATCGTGTTGATGAAGCGCGTGTAGGCGAGGTAGACCGCGTCGATCTCGCCGGCCGCATAGGCGTCGAGCTGGATCTTGACCGGCCCGATCAGCTTCTCGAGGTGCGGCGTGTCGCCGAGCTGCACCGCGTGCGAAACCACTTTCGCGCCGATGCGCTGCAGGAAACCGAAGCCCTTGTTGCCGATCGCGGTGGCCTGCACGCCGATGCCCGCCTTCTCGAGCTCGCGCAGCTTGTTGGTGACCGCGCGCAGCACGTTGGTGTTCAGGCCGCCGCACAGGCCCTTGTCGGTGGTGACGACGATCACCCCGGCGTTCTTCGTCGATTCCCGCGACACCAGGTACGGATGGCGATACTCGGGATTCGCGTCGGCCAGGTGTGCCGCGATGTTGCGCACCTTGTCGGCGTACGGGCGCGCGTGGCGCATCCGCTCCTGCGCCTTGCGCATCTTGGATGCGGCGACCATTTCCATCGCCTTGGTGATCTTGCGCGTGTTCTGCACGCTCTTGATCTTGGTGCGGATCTCTTTGCTGCCCGCCATGTCGCTTCCCTGCTTCAGTAAGCGCCGGTCTTCTTGAAGTCCTTCAGCGCTTCGTGCAGCTGCGCTTCGACTTCCTTGCTGAACTTCTTGTCGCGGTCGATCGTCTCGACCAGCGACGCGTACCTGGTCTTGACGAACTCGCGCAGCGCGCGCTCGGCGTCGAGCGCCTTCGCGACTTCGATGTCGTCGAAGTAGCCGTTGTTCACGCCGAACAGCGTGAGCGCCATCTCCCAGACCTGCAGCGGCTGGTACTGGGGCTGCTTCATCAGTTCGGTGACCAGACGCCCGCGTTCGAGCTGCCTGCGGGTGGCCTCGTCGAGGTCGGAGGCGAACTGCGCGAACGCGGCGAGCTCGCGGTACTGCGCGAGCGCCAGGCGCACGCCGCCGCCGAGCTTCTTGATGACGTCGGTCTGCGCCGCGCCGCCCACGCGCGAGACCGAGATGCCGGCGTCGATCGCGGGCCGGATGCCGGCGTTGAAGAGATCGGTCTCGAGGAAGATCTGGCCGTCGGTGATCGAGATCACGTTGGTCGGCACGAACGCCGAGACGTCGCCCGCCTGCGTCTCGATGATCGGCAGCGCGGTGAGCGAACCGGTCCTGCCCTTGACCTCGCCCCCGGTGAACTTCTCGACGTACTCCTCGTTCACGCGGGCGGCGCGCTCGAGCAGGCGGCTGTGCAGGTAGAAGACGTCGCCGGGGTATGCCTCGCGGCCCGGCGGGCGGCGCAGCAGCAGCGAGATCTGGCGGTATGCCCAGGCCTGCTTGGTGAGGTCGTCGTAGATGATCAGCGCGTCCTGTCCGCGGTCGCGGAAGTACTCGCCCATCGTGCAGCCCGAGTAGGCCGCGAGGTACTGCATCGCGGCGGAGTCGGACGCCGCCGCGGCCACGACGATGGTGTAGTCCATCGCGCCGGTTTCCTGCAGCTTGCGCACCACGTTGGCGATCGTCGAGGCCTTCTGGCCGATCGCGACGTAGACGCAGATCAGCTCCTTGCCCTTCTGGTTGATGATCGTGTCGACGGCCACCGCGGTCTTGCCGGTCTGGCGGTCTCCGATGATCAGCTCGCGCTGGCCGCGGCCGATCGGCACCATCGCGTCGACCGACTTCAGGCCCGTCTGCACCGGCTGCGACACCGACTTGCGCGCGATCACGCCCGGAGCGACCTTCTCGATGATGTCGGTCATCTTCGCGTTGATCGGGCCCTTGCCGTCGATCGGGTTGCCCAGCGCGTCGACCACGCGGCCGATCAGCTCGGGGCCGACCGGCACTTCGAGGATGCGGCCGGTGGACTTGACCGTCATGCCCTCGGAGATGTGCTCGTACGACCCGAGCACCACGGCGCCGACCGAGTCGCGCTCGAGGTTCAGCGCCAGCCCGAACGTGTCGCCCGGGAACTCGATCATCTCGCCCTGCATTACGTCGGACAGGCCGTGGATGCGGCAGATGCCGTCGGTGACCGTGACGACCGTGCCCTGGTTGCGGGTGTCGGCCGCGACGTCCAGGTTCTGGATCTTGCTCTTCAGGAGTTCGCTGATCTCAGCGGGATTCAGTTGCATGGGGTTCCCCGTATTGCTCAAAGCTTCAACGCGCCGGCCATCTGGGCCAGCTTGCCGCGCACCGAGGCGTCGATCACCTCGTCGCCGATGCGGATCGACACGCCGCCGATGAGCTCGGCGTCGACGTGGACCGTGGCCTTGATCTGCTTGCCGTACTTCTCTCTGAGCGCCGCGACCACCTCGTCGACCTGCCGCTCGTCGAGCGGATAGGCCGAGGCGATCCGTGCGTCGAGCACGCCTTCCTGTTCGTTGCGCAGCCGGTCGAACAGCGCCGAGATCTCGGGCAGCACCGCGAGCCGCCCGTTGGCGGCCAGCACCTGCACGAAGTTCTTCTGCTCGGGCGCAATCTGGCCGGCGGCGTCGGCCACCAGCGCGGCGACCTGCGCGTTCGACAGTTGCGGATTGCCGATCAGCTCGCGCGCGACCTCGGTGCCGGCCACGACGGCCAGCCGCGCCAGCGCATCGGACCACGACGGCAGCGCGTTCCGTTCGAGCGCGATCCCGAACGCGGCTTCGGCGTACGGCCGGGCGATCGTCAGCGACTCGGCCATGGCGTCACTTCAGCTCGTTCTTCAGGTTCGCCAGCATGTCGGCGTGCCTGGCGGCGTCGACTTCCCGGCGCAGGATGCGCTCGGCGCCGGCCACCGCGAGTTGCGCAACCTGGTCGCGCAACTGCTCGCGCGCCTTCTGCGCGGCGAGCACCGCTTCGTCTTCGGCCGACTTGCGGGCAGCGGCGATGATCGCGGCGGCCTCTGCGCGTGCTTTCTCGACGATGCCGGCGGCCTGCTTCTCGGCGCCAGCGCGCACTTCGGCCGCGCCGGCGCGTGCCTGCTGAAGTTCCTGGTCGACGCGGCGCTCGGCCGCGGCGAGGTCGGCCTTCGCCTTGTCGGCGGCGGCCAGCCCGTCGGCAATGCGCTTCGAGCGCTCGTCGAGCGCCCGGGTGATCGGCGGCCAGACGAAACGGGCCGTGAACCACCAAAGCGCCAGGAAGACGATGATCTGGACGATGAGCGTCGCGTTGAGATTCACGACGTCCCCCCTTCTGTCTGAGTGAACACGTAACTGGGCAAGCCTGCCGGCCGCAGCGCGGCCGTGCGCGCGGGATCGGCGCCGCTCAACCCTGGAACGGGTTGGCGAACGCGAACATCATCGCGATACCGACGCCGATCAGGAACGCGGCGTCGATCAGGCCGGCCAGCAGGAACATCTTGGTCTGCAGCTTGTCCATCAGTTCGGGCTGGCGCGCCGCGCCCTCGATGTACTTGCCGCCCATCATGCCGATGCCGACGCAGGCGCCGAGGGCGCCCAGGCCGATGATCAAACCGCAGGCG
>QEVL01000033.1 GCA_003577305.1 Burkholderiales bacterium | reverse complement strand
GCCTGTGCCGCCGACCGATCGCCCGGGGCCGGGGCGCCGCGTGCGGCCACGCTCGCGGTGGAGGCGCTGCGCGACGCGCTCGCCGATCCGCCGGCCAGCTGGCTGCGCGAGGCGCTGGGCGTGCGCCTGCTGCGCGAGCGGGCGCCGCCCGAAGATACCGAGCCGTTGTGGATCGCCGATGACGAGCGCGTGCTGATGCAGTCCTGCGTCGAGCGGCTGCTGGCGGGCGAGGATGCGCGCCGCCTGGTCGAAGAGCTCGCGCTCGCGCCGCCCACCGCAGCGGGCGCGCCGGGACGCAGCCAGGCCGAGGCGATCGTGCGGCGCGCGCGTGCTCTGGTCCGGGAGGTCTTGCCCGAGGGGCCTGCGGCGCCGAAGCAGGCCCCCGTGACGGTGGCGGTGACGCTCGACGAGGTGCGCATCGTTGCGGCCGCGCCGATGCTCGGCGCCGACGGTGCGCCGGTCTTCGCCACCGCGTTTCCGCTGGGCATGCACGCGCTGATCGATGCGTGGCTGCGCGCCGCGCTGTGGCGCGAGACGCATGGCGGTCCGCCTGCGCGCCTGGTCGCGCCCGACTGGTTCGTGGAACTGGGCTGCCCCGATCCGCAGCGCAGCCTGCGCCACGCGCTCGCGTGGGCCAGGCGCATCGGCAGCGAGCCGCTGGCGCTGTTTCCGCGCAGCTGGCTGCGCTACGCGCTGGCGCTGGTTGCGCCCGCGCGCGGCGGCGCGCAGCGTGCGCCGCACGAACGCGAGGCCACGGCCCGCGAACGCGCGCGCGCCACGCTCGTCGGCAGCGGTTTCGCCGGGCCGGTGCCCGAGCTGGCGCGGCCGGCCGCGCTCGCGCTGCTGCGCGACGCCGAGCCCGATCTCGAGGCGGTGCTCGGGCTGGGCGAGCGCGTCTACCGTCCGATTCTCGACGACGTGGTGCTGCGCGCCCGCCGCGAGGAGCAGTCGTGAGCGATCCGCTGGCCGCACACCCGGTCTTCGACGCCCGGATCCTCGAGGGGCTGCATCTGCTCGAGGCCGATGCCGGCACCGGCAAGACCTGGACCATCGCCGGACTGGTCGTGCGCGCGCTCGTCGAGCGCGGGCTGGGCATCGAGCAGGTGCTCGTGGTGACCTTCACCAACGCGGCCACTGCCGAGCTGGGTGCGCGCATCCGCCAGCGCATCGCGCAGCTCGAGCGGCTGCTCGACGATCGCCTCGAGGGGCGAGCCAGCGCGGTCGACGAACCGTTCTGCAGCGCCTTCGCCGCGCGCCTCGACGACGCGGCGGCGCATCGTGCGCGTTCGCTGCTGCGCGTCGCACTGGCGCGGGCCGACGAAATGGCGGTGTACACGATCCACGGCTACTGCCAGCGCGTGATCGACGAGCACGCGCTGTCGATCGGAGTGCCGGCCGGCCTGCCGGTGAGCGCCGGGAGTACCGCGCCCGAGCTCGAGCGACTCGCCGACTGGTGGCGCGCGCAGGCGCGCGAGGCTTCGCCCGCGCGGTTGCTCGCGTTTCGGCTCGCCGGGCTCGACCCCGGGACGCTGCGCGCCGCGGTGCGCGCGATCGCCGCGCAGCCGCTGGCGCGCGTGGCGCCCGCCGCGGCCGAATGGCGCGACATCGAGCGCGAGCTGGCCGAGGCGCGCGAAGCGCTCGCCGCGGCGCTGGCGAGCGAAGGCGATGCGCTGCTCGGCTGGCTCGGCACGAGGGGCAACGCCGACGGCACGCGCTTTCGTGTCGGCTGGGCGACCGGCTGGCTCGCTGCGTTGCGCGAGTTCTGCGCCGACCCGCAGCCGGCAGCGCTGCCCGACGCGCTCGCCAGGCTCGCGGTTTCGCGCTTCGGTGATCGCGTGCCGCCATTCGCGCTGCCGCTCGCCTGCGAGCGGTTCGTGTCGATCGGCGGCTCGCTCGCACAGCTTCCGGCACTGGTCGCGCAGGAGATCGCCGCCTCGGCGCACGCGAGTCGCCCGGACGCGCTCGCGCAGGCCACCGTACTCGGCTTCGACGAGCTGCTGCGCGTGGTGCACGATGCGCTCGCCGACCCCGATGGCGGCGCGGCACTCGCCGCAGCGCTGCGCGAGCGGCATCCGATCGCGCTGATCGACGAATGCCAGGACACCGATGCGCTGCAGTGGGCGATCTTCAGGCGTGTCTACGTCGAGGGGGCTGCCAGCGCAGGGGGCGCTCGCACGCACGCGGGTGCTTCCGCGGGCCACGGTTCGGCCTCGCCCGGGCTGGTGCTGGTCGGCGATCCGAAACAGGCGATCTACGCGTTCCGCGGCGCCGACGTCTACTCGTATCTCGATGCGCGCGACGCGGTGCGGCGCATTCACCGGCTGGGCGAGAACCAGCGCTCGAGCCGCGCGCTGATCGGCGCGGTGAACGTGCTCTTCGGTCGCGAGCGGCCGTTCCTGGTCGACGAGATCGGCTTCGCCGACGCCGCGGTCGGTGCGCGCCCGCGGCGCGCGCTCGTCGTCGACGGTGAAGCCGACCGCGCTGCACTCACCGTCGTGCGGCTGCGGCCCGACCCGGACACCGGCTGGCTGGTCGCGGCAGCGGCGCAGCGCCAGGCCGTCGAGGCCTGCGTCGGCGAGATCGGCCGGTTGCTCGACGGCCGCGCGCAACTGGGCGAGCGCGCGCTGCAGCCCGCCGACATCGCGGTGCTGGTCAACACGCACCGGCAGGGCGCCGGCATCAAGCGCGCGCTGGCTGCGGCCGGAATCGGCGCAGCCGAGGTCTCGCGCGACAGCGTGCTCGGCACGCTCGAATGCAGCGAACTGATGCGCGTCGTCGCGGCGATCGCCGACCCGACCGATCCGGGGCTGTTGCGCGCGGCGCTCGCGACCACGCTGCTGGGCGAAGACGCGGCGAGCCTGGCTGCGCTCGATGCCGATCCGGGTCGCGCGCTCGCGGCCGCGTCGCGCTTCGCGCGCGCGCGCGAGGACTGGCTGCGTCGCGGCCCGATCGCCGCGCTGCGCAGGCTGCTGCGCGAAGAGGGCGTCGCAGCGCGGCTGGCGGCGACGCGCGACGGCGATCGGCGGCTCACCAACCTGATGCACCTGGTCGAGCTGCTCGGCGACGACGAGGAAGCGCGTCGCGGTCCGCAGCCGGCGCTGCGCGCCTGGGCACGGCGCCGCGCCTGTGGCGCACCCGACGAGCGCGAGACCGAGGAGTTGCGCCTGGAGAGCGACGAAGACCTGGTGCGCATCCTCACGGTGCACAAGAGCAAGGGGCTCGAATACCCGGTGGTCTTCCTGCCATTCGCGTGGTCCGCCAGGCCCTTCGATGCTGCGGCGAGACCGTGCACCTGGCACGAGCGCACTGACGGGGCCGGCTGGCGCGCCGTGCTCGACTTCACGCCCGGCGAGCAGGCGAGGCGCCAGTGCGCCGCCGAATTCCACGCGCAGGCGTTGCGCGCGGCCTACGTCGCGCTGACCCGTGCCGAGCAGCGCTGCTATCTGTTCTGGGGTGCGGCCGCGGGTGCGCAGTACTCGCCGCTCGCGTGGCTGTTGGCCGGCCTCGATCCGGCGGAACAGCGCGACCGGCGGGCCGGCGCGAAAACGCCGCCGCCACTGGACGAGGAGACGATCGGGTGCGCGCTCGAGGCGTGGCGCGAGCGCGCCTGCGCGGCCGATCCGGCGGCGCTGCGCGTCGTCGACGCGCCCACGCTCGCGCCGGCCGCCTCGGTCGAAGCCCCGGGTACCGCACCTGCCGCAACCGGCGCAGGCGCCGGCTTCTCCGACGCCGCGGCTGCCGTGCGTGCACCCGGCACACCGGCTCCGGCGCTGCTCGCGGCGCGCGCGTGGCGCACGACGATTCCCGCGCCGCTCGTCACCAGCAGTTTCAGTTCCATCGCCACCTCGCTGCATGGGCCGGACGGCGGCGCCGCCCGGGTGCTCGACGCGGTCGAGCGCCCCGACCACGACCAGCAGCCGTTGCCGTCCGGGACGCCCGGCGACCCCGTTGCGCTCGTCGACGCGTCGATCCGCTTCCGCTTTCCCGCCGGCGCACAGGCCGGCACCTGTCTGCACGGGGTGCTCGAGGACGCGCGTTTCGACACGCCGTTCGATCGCGCTGCGGTCGCCGGGCGACTCGCTCGCGGCGGCTACCGGCGCTTCGATCCGGCCGAGCTCGCGCAGTGGCTCGAGCAGGTGGTCGCGACGCCGCTGCGGGCGGCGCAGGGCGAGACCCTGCGCCTGCCCGAAGTGCCCGCGTCGCGGCAGGTGCGCGAACTCGATTTCATGCTCGCGGCCGACGCGGTGTCCGATCGCGCGCTGGTCGACGCGGTCGGCACGGAGTTCGACTTCGACGTCGCCGCCGGCGCCGTACGCTGGAGCGGCTTCCTGCGCGGCTTCATCGACCTGGTCTTCGAGCATCACGGCCGCTATTACCTGCTCGACTGGAAGAGCAACCACCTCGGCACCTCTGCGGCCTGTTATGCGGCGGGCCCTCTCGATGCGGCCATGCGCGCCAACGCCTACCCCCTGCAGGCCTGCCTGTACGCGCTCGCGCTGCACCGCTGGCTGCGCCGCAGGCTGCGCGACTACGACTACGAGCGCCACTGCGGCGGCGCGTTCTACGTCTTCCTGCGCGGTGCCGGGCTCGATGCGCCGGGCGCGCCAGGCGCGGGCGTGCACGCGCTGCGGCCGAGTGCGCGGCTCGTCGACGCGCTCGACCGTCTCTTCGCCGGATCGCCGGCATCGAGGCGCCGATGATGCGCGCGAGCGAGCCCGGAGTGCGGGTGGCGCGCGAATTCGGCCGCGCAATGCAGGCGCTGCACGCGCGAACCGGCGGCGATGCGGCGAGCGCCGCGGCCGTCGGGCGCTTCGCGGCGCTCGCCTGGCGCGCGGCCGATGCGGGGCACGTCTGCGTGGACGTCGACGACGCGGCCGAGCGCGAGATGCTCACGCTCAGCCCGGTGGTCGGACCTTCCGGCGAGCCGCGCCCGCTGGTGCTCGAGCGCGGGGCGCTCTACCTGCACCGGCTCTGGCGTGCGGAGACCGCGCTCGCCCGGGCCGTGCGTGCGCTCGACGTCGCCGCGCCGCTGCACGGTTGCGAAGATCCGGCGCGCGTGGTCGGTGAAGTGTTCGGCCGCGTCGACGCCGACGATCCGCAGCAGCGCGCGCTCGCCTGTGCGCTGCTGCGCAGGCTCACCGTGCTCTCCGGCGGCCCCGGCACCGGCAAGACCACCACGCTCGCGCGCCTGGTGGTCGCATTCGCGCGCGCCGTGCCGCAGGCGCGCATCGCTTACGCCGCACCCACCGGCAAGGCTGCGGCCCGGCTTGCGCAGTCGCTGGGTGCGCAACTGGCCGCGCTCGATCCATCGGGCGCGTTGCGCGCGCGCCTGCCCGCAGCCGGCCAGACGGTGCACCGGCTGCTCGGCCCGCGTGTCGATGACCCTGGCTGCGCCCCGATGCCGCTCGATGAAGACCTGGTCATCGTCGACGAGGCTTCGATGCTCGACATCGAGCTGTCGTCCAGGTTGCTCGGTTCGATCGGGCCCGGCGCACGGCTGGTGCTCGCCGGCGATCGCGACCAGCTCGCGTCGGTCGAAGCCGGCGCGGTGTTCGCCGACCTGTGCGCGGCGCCGCTGGGCGGCGTGGTCGTGCTCGAGCGCAATTACCGGCAGCAGGACGCGCCCGACATCGGTACGCTGGCCGCCGCGATCCGTGCGCGCGCCGCGGATGCGAACGTGACGATCGACTGGCCGGCCACGATCGCGCTCGCCGCGCCCGAGCCGGCAGCGATCGTCGAAGAGGCGCTGCACGCCTGGCGCGACGCGTTCGACGCGGTGGTTGCGGGTGCTGGGCCGCAGCAGGTGCTCGCGGCCTACGACCGGCATCGCGTGCTCGCGGCCATGCGCGAGGGGCCGCTCGGCGTCGATGCGCTGAACGCCGCAATCGCCGTGCGCGCACGGCGGTTGGCGGCGGGCACCGGGAGCCCCGACTGGTATGCTGGAAGGCTCGCAATGGTGACGAAGAACGAACCGGGCCTCGGGCTGTTCAACGGCGACGTGGGCGTGTGCGTGCCGCATCGGCAGGGCGGCGCACGCGACGCCGACCTGGTGGTGGCCTTCGATGGACCGGCCGGCGTGCGACTGTTTCCGGTGCTGCAGATGCCCGCCTGCCAGGATGCCTGGGCCCTCACCGTGCACAAGTCGCAGGGCTCGGAGTTCGAGTCGGTCGCGCTGGTGCCCGCGCCCGCGGGTCACCCGCTCGCCACTCGCGAGCTCGTCTACACCGGGGTCACGCGTGCACGACGCCGCTTGAGCGTCTGGGGCTCGCGCGATGCCATCGAGCAGGCGGCGCTGCGCCCCACCGAGCGCCATGGCCGGCTGGCCGAGCGCCTGGCAGGCGCCTGATGTCCGCCCCGGCGCGATCGCGATGAACCAGTTGCTGCTCGCCCGCCTGTTCCCGTTCCTGCGCTGGTGGCCGCTGGTGGATGCGCACAGCCTGCGCTCCGACCTGGTCGCCGGACTGGTCGGCGCACTGATGGTGCTGCCGCAGGGCATCGCGTTCGCCACGCTCGCCGGCCTTCCGCCCGCCTACGGCCTGTATTGCGCGATCGTGCCCACCATCGTCGCCGGCCTCTACGGCTCGTCGATGCACACCGTCTCCGGTCCGACCAACGCGCTGTCGCTGATGACATTCGCGGCGCTCGCGCCGCTCGCGACGCCCGGTTCGACCGTCTACATCGAGATGGCCGCCACGCTGGCCTTCCTGGCCGGCCTTTGCATGCTCGCGCTCGGCGTGCTGCGGCTCGGCCTGCTGGTGAACTTCATCTCGCAGCCGGTGATCGTCGGCTTCACGGCTGGCGCCGGCATCCTCATTCTCGTGAGCCAGCTCGGCCCGCTCACCGGCATCCCGGTGCCGCAGGGCACCTCGTTCGTGCGCACGCTGGGGCTGGTCGCGCGCAGCCTGAACGAGACCATGCCGGCGGTCGTGGCGGTCGCATTCGCCACGATCGGCGTCAACTGGGCGGTGCGCCGCTGGCGGCCGCGCTGGCCCAGCATCGTGCTGGCGATGCTCGCCGGCGTGGCCGTGGCGATCCTGCTGAACCTGCTGTTCGGCGAAGCGCGCACCGGCATCACGATGCTCGACCCGATTCCGCGGCGCCTGCCGCCGTTCGCGTGGCCGCACCTCGACCCCGGCGCGCTGGGCCAGCTGAGCGGCGTGGCGGTCGCGGTCGCGATCGTCTCGCTCACGCAGTCGGTCTCGATCGCCAAGGCACTCGCGCTGCGTACCGGCCAGCGCATCGACGGCAACCAGGAGTTCATCGGCCAGGGGCTGTCGAACATGGCCGCGGGCCTGTTCTCGGGCTTTCCCACCAGCGCCTCGGTCAACCGCTCGGGGCCGAACCTCGAGGCCGGGGCGGTCACGCCGATGTCCGCGGTCTTCGCCGGCATCCTGCTGGCGGCGATCGTGCTGGTGTTCGCGCCGCTCGTGGCCTGGCTGCCGCTGCCGGCAGTGGCCGGCGTGCTGTGCCTGGCGGGCTGGTCGCTGATCGATTTCACGCGCATCCGCGCCACGCTGCGCATGAGCCGCGGCGAGGGCGGGGTGCTGCTGCTCACCATGTTCGGCACGCTGGTGATGCGGCTCGAGGTCGCGGTGCTCGTCGGCGTGGCCACTTCGCTGGTGCTGTACCTGAACCGCACCTCGCGGCCCACGATGCGCAGCCTGGTGCCCGACGACCGCAGTCCCGAGCGCGCGCTGGTGCCGGTGGAGGCCGACCGGCGCGAATGCCCGCAACTGAAGATCATGAGCGTGGAGGGATCGATCTATTTCGGTGCGGTCAACCACGTCGCCACGCATTTCGACGCGCTGCGCGAGTTCGCGCCCGGCCAGAAACACCTGCTGCTGATCGCACGCAACGTCAACTTCGTCGACGTCGCCGGTGCCGACCTGCTGGTCTCGGAAGCGAAGCGCCGCGTCGCCGACGGCGGCGCGCTCTATCTGCACGGGCTGCGCCCGCAGGTCGAGAGCTTCCTCGGGCGCGGCGACGCGCTCGCGACGATCGGCGCGCGTCGCGTGTTCGCCAGCAAGAGCGTGGCGATCGCCGACATCTTCACGCGCCTCGACCCGGAGATCTGCCGGCGCTGCACCGCGCGCATCTTCTACGAGTGCCAGCAGATCGAGCCGATCGGCGACAGCACCGCGCCCTCGGGCAGCGAGCGCTGAATCCGGCCTTCAACGAGCGCCGGCGAAGAGCTTCTCCATCTCGCGGCGAAACGCCACCGCCGGATTCCCCGCGTCGATGCCGACGTCGCTCCAGCGCACCGCCTGCCCGGCCGCGACCCGGCGCTTCAGGCGCACGCCGTGCGCCAGCCCCAGCGGCAGGCCGCCTACGGCCAGCGAGTCGGCCGAGGGCATCAGCCGGCCATAGACGGTGAACCCGCCTTCGCCGTCGAGCGTCTCGCCGGCCTTCAGGTCGCGCTTGGCGGTGGCCACGACGTCGCCGTGCCAACCCTCGGGCGCGCCGGTGGGCTCGCCGCGCAAGCCGACCGAAGCGACGCTGATGCCGAGTTCCAGGCCGATCAGGTGGTACGGCTTGTACATCGCGGTGTAGTTGCCGCTGCGGTCGGTGACCAGCCCGTATTCGCGAAAGCAGCGGCGCACGTAGTCGGAGTCGCCGGCGAACGTGACGTAGACGCCCCAGCGCAGGTCGCGATGCACCGGCCGGCCGTCGCGCTCGACGCTGGAGATCACCTCGACCTGGCCGCGGTGCTGCAACTGGCCGCCGTCCTCGCGCGGGCACAGCACCTGTGCGAGGTCGTCCACGCCGCAGGGCGGAAACGCCAGCCCCGAGGCTGCCGGGCGCAGGCCGGCGGCATTGGCCACGGCAGCCATCTCGATCGCCGACTTGGTGCCGTCGAGGAACGAATTGAACATCCGGGGGTTCAGTCCGCCGAGCTTCGCATCCTCGGCGCTGATCCCGTAGTACGGCCAGACGGTGTGCGGCGTCGAGCGGTGGTACTCGGGCAGGTACTTCGTGCCCTTGCCGGCCGCGACCACCTCGAAGCCCGCGGCGCGCGCCCAGTCGACCATTTCGCAGATGAGCGCCGGCTGGTCGCCGTAGGCGAGCGAATAGACCACGCCCGCCTCGCGGGCGCGGCGCGCGAGCAGCGGGCCGGCCAGCGCGTCGGCTTCGACGTTGACCATCACGATGTGCTTGCCGTGGCGGCAGCAGGCGAGCACGTGCTCGACGCCCGCTGCCGGCTGTCCGGTGGCGTCGATGACGACGTCGATTTCGGGCGCCGCGATCAGCGCCTGCGCGTCGTCGAGCAGGCGCACCGTGCCCTTGCGCGCCGCCTCGGAAAGCGTGCGCGCGCCCAGCGCCCCGGCCGGCCAGCCGACCCGGCGCAGCGCGGCCCTGGCACGCGCCGGGGAGAGGTCGGCCACGGCGACGAGCCGGATGCCCGGCGTGCGCCGTGCCTGCGAGAGATACATCGATCCGAACTTGCCCGCTCCGATCAACCCGACGCGCAGTGGCCGCCCGTCGTCGGCGCGCTGCCGGAGCATGCGGTGCAGGTTCATCAGTCGATCTCGGCGCGCGCCATCTCGACGTCGAGGCGCTCCATCGCGTCCATCGGCTCGAACGCGGCGGCCTGCGCATACAGCGCCTCGGCCTCCTTCAGCGCTTTCTTGCCCTCGAGCATCACCAGCCCGTTGGCGTACTCGACGCGCGCGATCGCCGAGTCGGGGTTCAGTTCGAGCGCCTTGCGGAACAGCCGCAGCCCCTCGTCGCGCTTCGCCCCGTAGGTCATCCCGGCGATCATCGCGCCCACCTTGTCGATCACTTCGGCATGGAAGGCGCCGAGCGCGATGTGCGCGTCGGCGTGCTTCGGCGCCAGCCTGATCGCCTGCGTGAGCGCGTCGCGCACCTTGCCGCCCAGCCCCTGCGCCAGCGCCTTGGTGACCGAGATGCCCTGTCCGTAGCGGCCGATCGCGTAGGCGTACAGGTAGTACGCGTTGGCGTTTCTCGGCTCGGCGGCCTGCTGCGCTTCGCAGCGAGCTGCCACTTCCTGGAACAGCTCGAGCTTCCTCTTCTCCGACTTCTCGAGGTAGTTCGCGTAGATGTTGGTCGCCTTGTTCGCCGCGACGAGCCCGGCGCCGCCCGCCTTCAGGCCCGCCTCGGCGGCCTGCTGGAAGCGGCCGGCGTGATAGTCGATCCAGGCCGCGATCACCGCGTCGTCCTTCGGCCACGGCTCGCAGTCGCCGCGGTGCAGCCGCGCCCAGTGCTTCTTCAGCGTCGCGGGCGTGTATTCGTAGTGCCTGTCGGCGTGCGGAAAGGCGGTCCACCTGGACATGTTCGCTCCTGGTCGGTTCAGCTGCGAATGTACTCCCGGGAAAGCCGCTGGAACAGTTCGCGTCCCTCGGGCTCGAGCCACGGGGCGATCATCGACAGCACCTGGTAGGCGCCGCGCGCCATCGCCGCGCTCTGGTAATCCGCCTCGCCGAAGCGGCGGGCGTTGCGGATGTATTCGAACGACAGCCAGTAGGTGGCCACCACCACCATGTTGGTCGCGAGCGACTCGATCTCGCGCTCGGCGCCGGCCAGCGCGCCGCTGGCCGCGAGCGAGCGGCACAGTGCGCGCGCGGCCGCGGTCTTGCGGTCGACGATCGTGCGAAAGCGCATCTCCAGGCGCCGGTTCTTCGAGAGCAGGTCGTTCAGGTCGCGATAGACGAACCGGTAGCGCCAGATCGACTCGAACAGCAGGTGCAGGAAGAGCCACGCGTCCTCGAAGTCCACCTGCCTGCGCAGCGGTCCGTCGAGCAGCGGGTCGATGTCGCGCTCGAACTGCTCGAACAGCGCGTTGACGATGTCGTCCTTGTTGCGGAAGTGGTAGTAGAGATTGCCCGGACTGATGTTCATCTCGTCGGCAATCGCGCTGGTGGTGACGTTGGGTTCGCCGAGGTCGTTGAACAGCCGCAGCGAAAGCTCCAGGATGCGCTCACGGGTGCGCCGCGGCGGCTTTCGCTGCATCTCGTTCTCCTCAGGTCGGCTCGGCTGCCTTGCGCGCCGCGACGATGCCGACCGCGCGGTCGAGGTCGTCGAGCGTGCGCCCGAGACGATCGAGCGTGGCGGCGGCGCGCGTGACCGGCGCGCGTGCGTCGGCGCGCAGTTCGCGCACCAGGCGCGGCGCCGGATGGCGCAGCACGCCGAGGTTGATCGACAGTCCGTGGCGGCGCAGCACCGGTTCGAGCGTCGCGTGCCGCTCGAGCAGGTCGGCGCGAGTGGCCAGGTAGGCGTGCTCGCACAGCCGGCGCCGGCTCGACAGGCTGAAGATGTTGGTGAAGAAGGTGTCGGCGTCGTCGCGGCGCGGCTCGAACAGCACCACGTCGGAGCCCGGATGGGTGACGCGGTATTTCGCCAGCCCGACGCTCATGCGCGAGCGGATCGCGGTGCGGATCGTCTGTGCCATCACCGTGCTGATGCCCGAGCGTGAAACCCGCCGCGCCCCGGCCTGTGTCGCCTGGTAGGGCACCAGCGGATTCACGCACAGCACCAGGCCCACTCCGTAGTCGAGCGCCACCGATGCGTGCATCGTCTTGTTCAGCGCGCCGTCGAGGTAGTGCCGGCTGCCGATGCGCACCGGGGCGAACAGCCCGGGCACCGCGCTCGACGCGATCGCCGCGCGCGAGATCGGAACGTGATCGAAGCCGCGCGAGCCGAACTCGACCGGGTCTCCCGAATCGATGTCGGTGGCGACGATGCGCAGCGGTGCGCGCGTGCGCCGGAAGTCGTTGGTGCGCCCGGGTTGCGAGAGCAGGTGCGCGAGCTTGCGCTCGGCGGGGCTGCCGTCGACCAGTCCGTTGGGCAGCAGGCGCAGGCCGCGCTCGATCGCGCGCCACAGCACTGCCTGCGGGCCGAGAAGCACTTCGCCCAGCCCGGCGCTCACCGACGCGCCCAGACCCGACGGCGCCGAGCGCAGCGCGCGTCGCCACTCGCGGTACGCGGGCCGCAGCAGCAGCGCCGGATCGAAGTCGGTTTCGACGTCGCCGTCCTCGACGAACATGCGCACCATGCGGTGCGCGGTGATGCCGTTCACCAGCCCGGCAGCGATGAACGCGCCTGCGCTCACGCCGACGTAGGCGTCGAGCCGGGTGAGGTCGAGTCCGTCGATCGACTCGGCGAGCGCGCACAGCGCGCCCAGTTCGTAGGCGGCGCCCATGAAGCCGCCGCCGGCCAGCGCCAGGCCGACGCGGCCCGGCGTGCCCGATCGTGGACGACTGGTGGCCATCGAGCGCGCCGTTCCGGGTCGCGTTGCCGCGCCGGTCAGGACGCTGCCCGGGTACGCCGCGTCGCTTTCTTCGCCGGCGCCTTCGTTGCGGCAGCCTTGCGCGGTGCCGCGGCCTTGCGCGCGCGCACCGGTGCCGTGCCGCTCAGCGCCTGCACGCTCGCGTTGAGCGAGTCGACGCGCTCCATCAGCGACTGGACGTCCTTGCTGGTGGGCACGCCAAGGCGGGTGAGCGCCCGCGAGACGCGATCCTCGAACACCTGTTCGAGCTTGTCCCACGACTGGGTCGCCTGCTTCGTGATGTCGCCGGCGGCCTTGCTCACCTTGCCGGTGACCTCGCCGATCTTCTCTTCGGTCATCGCCCGTGTGCGCCGCTGGATGCCCATGCCTTCCCTCACGAGAGCGTCGAACACCTTTCCGCCCTCGGCCTGGGCCTTCGAAAACGCGCCCAGTCCGGCGAGCCAGATCTGCTGCGCCGATTCGCGGATCGCCGCCGCCAGTTGTTTGCCGTCGGGCTTGTCTGCCGCCATTTTCTGGAGTTTCTTCACCATGACGCTGTTCCTCGTCGTAAATGCGACGGCGCGGTGGCCGGCGCGGGTTGTGCCTGCATCGGCAGTCTAGGCAGACCCGCTAGAGCCGACACACTAAAGGAGCGCGGCGGTCGATACAATGGCCACGATCGATTTACGACGGATCAGGGGGGAAGCCCATGAACTACTTCATCACCGGCGCCACCGGCTTCATCGGTCGCAGGCTCGTGCGCAAGATCCTCGAGCGGCGCGGCGCGGTCGTCCATTTCCTGGCGCGCGACGCCTCTCCCGAGAAGCTCGCGCCGCTCTACGCGTTCTGGGGTGTCGACGCGAAGCGCGCGATCCCGGTGGTGGGCGACATCGCGCGGCCGGGCCTGGGCATCCGGCCGGCCGAGCGCAAGCGGCTCGACGGCAAGATCCGGCACATGTTCCACCTGGCGGCCATCTACGACCTGAAGGCGGGCGCCGAAGAGCAGGTGACGGTGAACGTGCAGGGCACCCGGCACGTGGTCGAGTTCGCCAACGCGATCGGCGCGGGCTGCCTGAACCACGTGTCGTCGATCGCCGCGGCGGGGCTGTACGAGGGCGTGTTCCGGGAAGACATGTTCGAGGAGGCCGAGAACCTCGATCACCCGTACTACGCCACCAAGCACGAATCCGAGGGCATCGTGCGCCGCGAGTCGAAGGTGCCGTTCCGCATCTACCGGCCAGGCCTGGTCGTCGGCGACTCACGCACCGGCGAGATGGACAAGATCGACGGCCCCTATTATTTTTTCAAGCTGATCCAGCGGATGCGCCAGATCGTGCCCTCCTGGATCCCTTCGGTCGGCATCGAGGGCGGGCGAATCAACATCGTTCCGGTCGACTTCGTCGTCGCCGCGCTCGATCACATCGCGCACGCCAGGGGGCTCGACGGCGGCTGCTTTCACCTCGTCGATCCCGAGCCGATGCGCGTCGGCGACCTGCTGAACGCCTTCGCCAGGGCCGCGCACGCGCCGCTGATGTCGATCCGCATCAACGCGGCGCTGGTCGGCTTCATTCCGAAGAGCGTCACGAAGGGGCTGATGGCGCTCACGCCGGTGCGGCGCGTGCGCAACGCAGTGATGAAAGACCTCGGCCTGCCCGACGACATCCTGCAGTTCGTCAACTACCCGACGCGCTTCGACTGCCGCGAGACGCTGGCCGCGCTCGAAGGCAGCGGCATCGCCTGCCCGCGCCTGGACGACTATGCCTGGGTGCTCTGGGACTACTGGGAGCGCCACCTCGATCCCGACCTGTTCATCGACCGCACGCTCAAGGGGCAGGTGGGCGGCAAGGTGGTGCTGATCACCGGCGGATCGTCGGGCATCGGGCTGGCAGCCGCGCGCAAGATCGCGGCCGCCGGCGCCACCACCGTGATCTGCGGGCGCGACGAGACCAGACTCGACGAAGCGCGGCGACTGGTCGAGGCCGATGGCCACAAGCTGGCCACCTTCGCGGTCGACCTCGCCAGCGCCGAAGACTGCGACCGCATGACGCGCTGGCTGATCGACGAGTTCGGCGGCGTCGACGTGCTGGTGAACAATGCCGGGCGCTCGATCCGCCGCGGCATCGAATCGAGCTTCGAGCGCTTCCACGACCTCGAGCGCACGATGCAGTTGAATTACTTCGGCGCGGTGCGCGTCACCATGGGGCTGCTGCCGAAGATGATCGAGCGGCGCCGCGGCCACATCGTCAACATCAGCTCGATCGGCGTGCTCACCAACGCTCCGCGCTTCTCGGCCTACGTCGCGTCGAAGGCCGCGCTCGATGCCTGGACGCGTTGCGCGGCCAGCGAGTTCGCCGACGTGGGCGTCACCTTCACCACGATCAACATGCCTCTGGTGCGCACGCCGATGATCGCGCCCACCAGGCTGTACCAGAACGTGCCCACGCTGTCGCCCGAGGAAGCGGCCGACCTGGTGATCCAGGCGATCGTCTACAGGCCGGTGCGCATCGCGACGCGACTCGGCATCGCCGGCGAGGTGCTGCACGCGCTGGTGCCGAAGATCGCGCAGATCGTGATGAACACCTCGTTCCGCATGTTCCCCGACTCGGATGCGGCCCGGGGCGCGAAGGACGCCACCGGAAAGCCGCCGCAGCTCAGCGCGGACCAGATCGCGTTCCAGCAGCTGATGCGCGGCATCCACTTCTGAACGTTCGGCCGGCCGCGCGGGGCGGCGCGCCCGCCGCGAGGCGCCGCGCTCACCGCGTGGCGACCGTGTCGATCGCTTCGATCGCGTGCGCCCAGGCGTCTCGGTCGTAGGCCAGTTCCACGTGCCCGCGCGCGAAGAGTTCGATCGTGCGCGCTCCGTCGAGCGTCTGGATCGTCTGCGGCGCGACGATGTTGTCGTGCACCGACAGGATCACGGTGAACGGCACGCCGGCGCGGCTGCCTTCCCGGGCGGCGAGCGCGCGCAGCCAGTCGCTGTCCCGTCGCATCTGCGCGACGTTGCGCCCGTAGCCGTAGCGCGCCAGCCAGGTGCCGCGGTGCGGCGTGCCGAGCGTGACCACCGCGCCGATCGCCTCGCCGCCGCGCGCGGCGATGAACGCGCGCGTTGCGAGCCCGCCCATGCTGTGCGCCACCACGGCGATGCGCACCGCGCCGGTGCGCGCGCGCAGCCGCTCGATGCCGGCGGCGATCACCGGAACGTAGTCGTCGATCGGGCCGAACGCCGGCTCGAGGTTCACCGACTCCAGGGCATGCCCGCGCGCGGCCAGTCGCTGCGCGAACGCGTACCAGAGGCCGCGATTGCAGAAGTAGCCGTGCACCAGCAGCACCGGTACGCGGCCGGCGTCTTGCCCGGTGGGCAGCGCGTGCGCGCCGTAGCGGATCTGCGCGTAGCCGAAAGCGCGCAGCGACGCGACGATCTCGCCCGCCCACGCGCGCAACGCGGCGGCCAGTCCCGGATGCAGGTCGGGACGGGTGCGCCGGCGCAGCCACGCGCCGACCGCGAACTGCTGCGCAAGGATCGCGGCATGCGCGAGCAAGGGCACGCAGGCGGCCGCCGCCAGCGCGCCGGCCGCACCCCAGCCGTGCACGCGGTGCAGCCAGAGCGCGAGCAGCAGCACGCCGAACGCGATTGCGCCCACCAGGCCGGCCAGCAGGCGCTGGATCATGCGCCGCCGTTCGCGGCTTCGCCGAACGCGGGCGCCGCGCGGCCGGTGAGCCGCGTGGCGAGCCCGCTCGCCAGCCGCGCGGTGATGCCGTAGATCGACAGCTGCGGATTGGCCCCGATCGAGGTCGGGAAGATCGAGCCGTCGTGCACCGAGAGGTTGGCCAGTTGCCAGTGCACGCCGTCGGGCCGGGCGACGCCGCGCTGCTCGTCGGCGGCGATCGGGCAGCCCCCCATCACGTGGGCCGAGACCACGCGCAACAGCAGCGGCTTCATCGGCAGTGCGCCGATCGCCGCACGCGCTTCGGGCCAGCTGCGATAGCCCGAGGCCAGTTCGTGCACCGGATAGACGACCTGTGCGCCGGCCTCGAACTGGATCTGTGCCATCGACAGCAGCGCGCGGCGCGCGCCTTCGAAAATGTACCCGGTGAGCGGGTAGTCGAGCACCGGGGAGCCGTCGCCGCGCAATTCGACCCGGCCTCCAGCGGCCTGAGGGTGAAAGCCGTCGCGCATCAGGGCGATCAGCGCGTGCGTGCGGTTGAAGTCGGCCATCTGCTGCGCGTGCGCCTTGCCGAAGCCCTGCAGCGTGGTCGCGAACAGCACCGGGTGGATCGGCGGCGCCTCCAGCTTGTAGCCGATCGGCCCGTCGATCGGTCCGCCGTCGAGGAAGTGGTCGGTGTAGACCGTCTGCGGAGCACCGGAAAAACCGTCGACGCGGTGATCGAAGGTCGCGGCCGAGACCACGACCGGGTGCAGGAAAGTGCGCGCGCCAACGAGCCGATGCGGGTCGGGTGCCTGCGATCGCAGCAGCAGGGCGGGGCTGTTGATCGCACCGCCGGCGAGCACGAAGTGCGCCGCGCGAACGCGGGTGCGCCGCCCGTCCGGACGCAGCCCTTCGGCGTCGAGCCACCGGACTTCCAGCGCCTCGACGCGACCGCCGGAGACCTCGAGCCGTGCGGCGCGCGCGCGCGTGAACAGCGTGGCACCGGCGTCGAGCGCCGCGGGTACCGTGGTGACCAGCATCGACTGCTTGGCGTTGGTCGGGCAACCGACGCCGCAGTAGCCGAGGTCGAGGCAGCCGCGCACGTTGCGCTGGATCGCCGGCGCCGGAATGCCCAGCCGGCCGGCGCCGCGGCGCAGCAGTTCGTTGTTCTCGTTCGGCGGTGCGAGCCAGGGGCCGATCGACAGGCGCCGTTCGGCGCGCTCGAACCACGGGTTCAGCGCCTCCGGGGTGAAATCCGCGAGCCCGTAGTGCTCGCGCCACCAGGCGAGCGTGCCCGCAGGCGTGCGGAAGCTCGAAGTCCAGTTGACTGTCGTGGAGCCGCCGACGCAGCGACCCTGCATGATGTTGATCGCCTTGTCCCTGGTCTTGCGTGCCGCCGACTCCTGGTACAGCTGCGGATACGCGTCGGCCTCGCGCATGCGGAAGTCGCGCGAACTCTTCAGCGGGCCTTCCTCGATCATCAGCACGCGCAGGCCGGCGTGCGCCAGGATCTCGGCGCTCACGCCGCCGCCGGCACCGGTGCCGATGATCGCCACGTCGCAGTCGAACTGCTCGGGTAGCGTTGCGGCCGTGGCGTCGATCACTTTCCAGCCGCGTGCCAGGCCTTCGGCCACCGGGTCGGGGAAACTGCTCATCGGATGCGTGCTCCGTCGGAAACCTTGCCGGACCGCGGGCGCCTGCGCCTCACAGGCGCGGCGGCCCGTCGTAGCCGATCGCCGCCCAGTGCGCGGGCTCGGCGTACCAGCTGCCGGCGACCAGGTCGTGCAGTGCGTGATAGGCGCTCTGCAGCAATTCGAGCCGGTGCGTGCGCCATCGCTGCAGCACTGCCGACACTTCGGCCACGTCGGCTTCGCGCCACGGCTTCGCGAGGCCCGCGAGCGCAAGGCGCGTGGGCGCGAGCGCCAGCAGCGCGAAGAGCTGCGCGAGTTCGTCCTGTGCCGCAGGAGACAGTGCGGCGATCGCCACCTCCACCGCCGCGCTCGCCTGGCCGATAGCCAGCGCCCGCTGCGCGGCATCGATGGGCAATGCGCCGTCGAGAATCGCGGGAACGACGCCAGCGAGCACCTCCCGCCGGTTGGCGAGCGGATCGCGCACCGCCAGCCACGACGCGGTGCCGGCTGCGGCGAGCAACGCGCCGCCAGCCAGGCCGAGCTTCAGGAACGTGCGACGTTGAACCATGGAGCGATTCTAGGCGAGCAGGGTAGAGCTCCATCTCTAAAGCGGGGCGTGTGTGCGCTGGCGACTTTGAGCCGTACACCGGCTGCGGCAGACTCGGCTTTCATGGGGATGGATCACGGACAACGGCTGCAGCAGACCGCCGGCGAAGTGGCGCGTCTGCGCGCCTCGATCGGCTCCGATGCGCAGGCGCGCGCATGGACGCACGCACTGAAGAACTGGCAGGCACGCCGGCTCGCGCGCACGCATGCCGACCTGCTTGCCGAGCCGCGCCACGGGCCGGCCGCGCGCTTCTTCCTGCAAGACCTGTACGGCGCGAAGGATTTCTCGCAGCGCGACGCCGAACTCGCACGCCTGGTGCCGATGCTGGTGCGCCTGCTGCCCGAGTCGGCGCTGGCGACGATCGCCGATGCGATCGAGATGGACGCGCTGGCCGAACGGCTCGATCTGGAGATGGCCACGCTGTTGCGCGAGCCCGATCCGCTGGCGATCGACGAGCCCGCCTACGCCGCCGCGTACCGGCGTGCCGGCACGCGGCGCGAGCGCGAGCGCCAGATCGAATTGCTCGCCACGATCGGGCAGTCGCTCGACCGCCTGGTGCGCCATCCGATGCTGGGCCGGCTGCTCGAGGCAATGGGCGGCCCGGCGCGCGTCGCGGGGCTGTCGCAGATGCACGACTTCCTGATGCGCGGCTTCGAGGCGTTTCGCGCGATCGGCGGCGCCTCCGGGTTCCTCGCGCGCATCGAGACGCGCGAGCGCGCGATCCTCGAGGCGCTCTACGCGGGCGCTCGGGCCGGCTGGAGCGAGCCGGGCCAGGCACGATCCGGGAAGGAGCCGTCCGGGAGAGAGCCGCGCGCTTGAGCCGGGCAGTGCACTCCGCTATACTTTTCGGTTCCTTGCCGCACGGCGCATCGACGCAATCACGCCGGCGGCCTTCGTCCACAAGGTGGGCCCGCGCGACGGGCATGCGTCGAAACGGCAGGCCGTGCCCGTGAAGGGTGCGGCGGTCCTGCGGTTTTCGCAGGGAGCTTCGGCCTGTCATCGACGTCGTCGCCGTGCCGTCCGAACCAGGAGAACCGATGCGTCACTACGAAATCGTGCTGATCGTCCACCCCGACCAGAGCGAGCAGGTGCCCGCGATGATCGACCGGTACAAGACGATGATCGAATCCCAGCAGGGAAAGATCCACCGGATCGAAGACTGGGGTCGTCGCCAGCTCGCCTACCCGATCCAGAAAATGGCCAAGGCGCACTACGTGCTGGCCAACGTCGAATGCGGCCAGCCCACGCTCGACGAGCTCGAGCACGCGTTCCGCTTCAACGACGCGGTGCTGCGCCATCTCATCGTCGCGATGAAGAAGGCCGAGACGGGCCCGTCGCCGATGTGGAAGCAGATCCAGAAGGAAGAGGCCCGCAAGGCCGCTTCCGAGGCACCCCAGGCCTGAGCGCGCGCGGGCGGCGCCCATTGCAGCCTTCGCAGTGCGAACCGAAGCCGTTGCTGCTGCCAACCGCGTCGAGCTCACCGGCGTGCTCGTCGAGCGCGAGGCGCTGCGGTACACGCCGGCGGGCATCGCGATGCTGAATGCGCGGCTGAGCCACGGCTCCGAGGCGATCGAGGCGGGGCACGCGAGGCAGCTCGAGTTCGAGCTGCCGGTGCGCTTCGCCGGAGCGATCGCGGCGCGCGCCGACCGGCTCGCGCTGGGCGAGCAGCTGCTCGTCACCGGCTTTCTCGCGCCGCGCCGCCGCCAGTCGAAGTCGCTCGTGCTGCACGTCACCGACTTCGCCTCGTCGGGCCGATCAACGAACTGAACTGACACGAAAGAGAGAACACCATGGCCACTTTCCGCCGCGGTTCCAAAGACAGGAAACCCCGCCGTGCTTCGCAGAGCGCGCTGTTCAAGCGCAAGAAGTTCTGCCGCTTCACCGCCGAGAAGATCGAGTGGATCGACTACAAGGACATCGACCTGCTCAAGGACTTCATCACCGACACCGGCAAGATCATTCCGGCGCGCCTGACCGGCACCAAGTCGCGCTACCAGCGCCAGCTGCAGGACGCGATCAAGCGCGCGCGCTTCCTCGCGCTGCTGCCGTACACCGACAACCACTGAGCCGGAGACCCGCCAGATGCAAATCATCCTGCTCGAAAAGCTCGCCAACCTGGGCCAGCTCGGCGACGTCGTGAAGGTGCGCGATGGTTTCGCGCGCAACTTCCTGATTCCGCAGGGCAAGGCGCGCCGCGCCACCGAGGCGGCGATCAGGGAATTCGAGGCGCGCCGCGCCGAACTCGAGAAGGCGCAGGCCGATCGCCTGACGGCCGCGCAGGCGCTCGGCGAGAAGCTCGACGGCACCGTCGTGCGCATCGCCGAGAAGGCGGGCGTCGATGGCCGCCTGTTCGGCTCGGTCACCAACTTCGACGTCGCCCAGAACCTGAAGAAGCTCGGCTTCGAGGTGGAGAAGGGCATGGTCCGCATGCCTTCCGGCCCGTTGAAGACGATCGGCGACGCCACCGTCGACGTCGCGCTGCACAGCGACGTGGTGGTGCAGGTCACCGTGTCGGTGGTGGCCGAGACCGCCTGAGCCGGTCCGCTCGATGCCGTCCGGGACGGGGCGCGGCAGCGCCCCGTCTTTTTTCCCGCCGCGGCAACCATGCTGCGCCGCATTCTCCTCTAAGATGTCGGGCTGATTCCCCGCCCCCCAGCAGTATCCGAGCATCGATGTCCGCAGTTCCCAGTTCCTTGCCGGGCCACGATCCGCAGATCGCGGCGCTGCGAGTGCCGCCGCATTCGATCGAGGCCGAACAGGCGGTGCTCGGCGGGCTTCTGCTCGACAACACCGCCTTCGACCGCGTGGCCGACGTGGTGCGCGAGGAAGACTTCTACCGGCACGATCATCGGCTGATCTGGCGCCAGATCAGCCGGCTGATCGAGCGCGCACAGCCGGCCGACGTGGTCACCGTCTACGAGGCGCTGCAGACCGCCGGCAAGGCCGAGGAGGCGGGCGGGCTCGCCTACCTGAACTCGCTCGCGCAGGAGACGCCGTCGGCCGCCAACATCCGCCGCTACGGCGAGATCGTGCGCGACCGTTCCATCCTGCGCAAGCTCATCTCCACGTCCGACGAGATCTCCACCTCGGCGCTCAATCCGCAAGGCAAGGACACGCGGCAGCTGCTCGACGAGGCCGAGTCGAAGGTGTTCCAGATCTCCGAAGACGGCGCGCGCGGCCAGGCCGGCTTCCAGCCGCTGCCCGATCTGCTCGGCAAGGTGGTCCAGCGCATCGACGAGCTCTACAACCTGAACAATCCGAACGACGTCACCGGCGTGCCCACCGGCTACGTCGACCTCGATCGCATGACCTCGGGGCTGCAGCCGGGCGACCTCGTGATCGTGGCCGGAAGGCCCGCGATGGGGAAGACGTCGCTTGCATTGAACATCGCCGAGCACGTCGCGGTCGACCAGGGCCTGCCGGTGGCGGTGTTCTCGATGGAGATGGGCGCGACGCAGCTCGCGATGCGGATGGTGTGCTCGGTCGGCCGCCTCGACCAGCAGCGGCTGCGCACCGGACGGCTGCTCGACGACGACTGGCCGCGCCTCACCAGCGCGATCCAGAAGATGCAGGACGCCCAGTTGTTCATCGACGAGACGCCGGCGCTCAACGCGCTCGAACTGCGCGCGCGTGCGCGGCGCCTGTCCAGGCAGTGCGGCAAGCTCGGCCTGATCGTCGTCGACTACCTGCAGCTGATGTCGGCCACCAGCACCGGCGAGAACCGCGCCACCGAAATCTCCGAAATCTCGCGCGCGCTCAAGGCGCTCGCCAAGGAACTCGACTGCCCGGTGATCGCGCTGTCGCAGCTCAACCGCTCGCTCGAGCAGCGGCCGAACAAGCGGCCGGTGATGTCCGATCTTCGCGAGTGCGTCACCGGCGACACGCTGGTCACGCTCGGCGACGGCCGGCGAATCCCGATCGCGAGCCTGGTCGGCACCGAGCCCGAAGTCCTCGCGATGGACGCCAGCCAGAAGATCGTCGCGGCCCGCAGCGATCGCGTCTGGCCGGTCGGCAGGCGCGCGATCGTGCGCCTGTCGCTCGCCAGCGGAAGGGTGCTGCGGGCCACCTCGGAACACCGGGTCTTCACTGACAAGGGATGGCAGCGCCTGTCGCGAATCGGCACCGAAGATCGCGTCGCGATGGCGCGCAGCGCGCTCGCCGATAGCAAGGGTCTGCTCGATGACGAAACGTTGCGAACCTGGGCGCAGTCCGATCTCTTCTGGGACCGTGTCGTCGCCATCGAACCCGATGGCGACGAGGAAGTGTTCGACCTCACCGTGCCGGGCCCTGCGTCGTGGCTGGCCGACGGCATCGTGAGTCACAACTCGGGCGCGATCGAGCAGGATGCGGACGTGATCGTCTTCATCTATCGCGACGAGGTCTACAACCCCGACTCGGCAGACAAGGGTGTCGCCGAGGTCATCGTCGGCAAGCAGCGCAACGGGCCGATCGGCACCGTGCGCCTGACCTTCGTCGGGCAGTACACCCGGTTCGAGAACTTCACTACCGGGGCCTGAGTCGCTGCGCGCGTCGCGCATGCCAGGCCGCCGGCGCGCGAGGCCGACGCATGGATCTTCCGGGCATCGACGAGATCGGGTCGGCGGCCCGCATCGTCTACGAGACGCTGCCGCCGACGCCGCAGTACCGCTGGCCGATGCTGTGCCGCGAAGCCGGCACCGAGGTGTGGCTCAAGCACGAAAACCACACGCCGGTGGGCGCGTTCAAGGTGCGCGGCGGGCTCGTCCATTTCTCCCGCCTCGCATCGGACAAGACCGTTCGCGGCGTGGTCACCGCCACCCGCGGTAACCACGGCCAGTCGGTCGCGCTCTGCGCGAGCCGCTACGGCATTCCCGCCACGGTCGTCGTGCCGCGCGGCAACAGCGTGGAGAAGAACGCCGCGATGCGCGCGCTCGGCGCCACCATCGTCGAGCACGGCGCCGACTTCCAGGAGGCGCGCGAATTCGCCGGGCAACTCGCCGCGCGCGACGGCCTGCACTTCGTGCCGTCGTTCGACCGCACCCTAGTTGCAGGTGTGGCCACCGCCGCGCTCGAGCTGCTTCGCGCGGTGCCCGGCATCGATACGCTCTACGTGCCGATCGGACTCGGCTCGGGCATCTGCGGCGCGGTGGCGGCCCGCGACGCGCTCGGCCTGTCGACCGAAGTGGTGGGCGTGGTCTGCGCGCACGCGCGCGCCTACGCCGCCTCGTTCGCCGCGCGCCGCCCGATCGAATCGCCGGTGAGCACCGTGCTGGCCGACGGGCTCGCGTGCCGCACGCCCGACCCGCAAGCGCTCGACATCGTCTGCCGCTCGGTCGGGCGCATCGTCGAGGTGAGCGACGACGAAGTCGCCGAGTCGATCCGCATTCTCTTCCGCTGCACGCACAACTGCGCCGAAGGCGCCGGCGCTGCCGCGTTCGCCGCCGTGCGCAGGGAGAAGCCGCACCTTGCCGGCCGCAAGGTCGCCGCGATGCTCACCGGCGCCAACATCGACGCCGACCTCTACTCCAGCATCCTCGCGCGACCCGCGTCCCGACTGGCCGACTACGCCACCGACGCGCTCTGAGTGCCGACGCCCGCAGGGGCCCCGCGCGAGCGGTGCGCTGCCTGTGCGGGCGAGCGCTTCCGGCCGGCCAGCGGGGGGTGGGCGCGCCACTGCGGGCAATTGGCGAGCGGCGTGCTGCCGAAAGCAAATCGGCGGGACCCGCTCGTCCGCGCGCAGCGCGTACGACGCGGGTGCCGATTTGCGAGGCAGACGCCGGAAGCCCCGCGAAGCGGGGCCGAAGCCTCTTGCCTGCAGTGGCGCGCCCGCCCCCTGCTGGCCGGCCGGAAGCGCTCGCCCGCACAGGCAGCGCACCGCTCGCGCGGGGCCCCTGCGGGCGTCGGCGCTCAGAGCGCGTCGGTGGCGTAGTCGGCCAGTCGGGAACGCTCGCCGCGCTGCAGCGCCACGTGGCCGGCGTGCGCCCAGCCCTTGAAGCGGTCGACCACGTAGGTGAGGCCCGACGACCCTTCCGTGAGATACGGCGTGTCGATCTGCGCGATGTTGCCGAGGCACACCACCTTCGTGCCCGGCCCCGCGCGCGTGACCAGCGTCTTCATCTGTTTCGGCGTGAGGTTCTGCGCCTCGTCGATGATCAGGAACTTGTTGCTGAAGGTGCGCCCGCGCATGAACGACAGCGCCTTCACTTTCACCCGGCCGCGGATCAGGTCGATCGCGGCGGCACGCCCCCACTCGCCGGCCGAAGGATCGCTCTGGTCGAGCACTTCGAGGTTGTCCTCGAGCGCGCCCATCCAGGGTTGCATCTTCTCTTCCTCGGTGCCCGGCAGGTAGCCGATGTCCTCGCCCACCGGCACGGTGGCGCGGGTCATGATGATTTCGGTGAAGCGCCTGGTCTCGAGCACCTGCACCAGGCCCGCGGCGAGCGTGAGCAGCGTCTTGCCGGTGCCGGCCTGCCCGAGCAGCGACACGAAGTCGATCTCCGGGTTCATCAGCAGGTTCAGCGCGAAGTTCTGCTCGCGGTTGCGTGCGGTGATTCCCCAGACCGCGTTCTTGTGGTGTCCGTAGTCGCGCAGCGTCTCGAGCACCGCGGTGCGCCCGGCGATCTCGCGCACCTGCGCCACCAGCGGCATCTCGCCTTCCGAGTAGACGAACTGGTTGAGCACCAGCGACGACACCAGCGGCCCGCTGATGCGATAGAAGGTGTGCCCGCCTTGCTGCCACGACTCGACGCCCTTGCCGTGCTTCTCCCAGAAGTCGTCCGGGAGTTGCAGCACGCCGGTGTAGAGCAGGTCGGTGTCTTCGAGAACCTGGTCGTTGAAGTAGTCTTCGGCAGGCAGGCCCATCGTGCGGGCCTTGATCCGCATGTTGATGTCTTTCGAGACCAGCACCACCTGGCGGTCGGGCACCTGGTCCTGCATCGCACGGACCACGCCGAGGATCTGGTTGTCGGCCTTGCCCATCGGAAGCGTCGACGGCAGCATCGGCGCGATTGCCTGCGTCTGGAAGAACAGCCGCCCCTGCGCGTCGCGGTTGCCCAGCGCCGAGAGCACGAGCCCTTCCTCGATGTCGCCGCCGGCGGCGATCAGCGCGTCGAGCGAGCGGCTCACCTGCCGCGCGCTGCGCGCGACTTCCGACATCCCCTTCTTGTGATTGTCCAGTTCCTCGAGCGTCATCATCGGCAGGTAGATGTCGTGCTCGGCGAAGCGGAACAGGCTGCTCGGGTCGTGCATCAGCACGTTGGTGTCGAGCACGAAGATCTTCGGGCGGCGCGCGGCGTCGCGGCGCGGCTCGCGCACGACCGGGGAGGGCGCCTGCGCCGGGCGTGCCGGCTTCGCGGGCGCTTCGGCTCGCGCGGGCCTGGCGCCGGCGCCCCGCGCGGCGCTCATCGGCACGACTTCGGGCGCGGCGGCACGCCCGGGCTTGGGCAGCCGCGGGGCGGGTGGTCGCTTGGCGCGCGCCTCGACGGCGCTGGAGAGGTCGAGAAGGGTGGCGGGCTTGCCCGGTGGCTTGGGAAGCGGCATGGCGGGATCGATCAGGAGGGGAAAATCAGGAGATCGATCGCACGACCTCCAGCACTTCGGAAACGTGGCCGGGCACTTTCACGCCGCGCCATTCGCGCACCAGCTTGCCGGCCGCGTCGATGACGAAGGTGCTGCGCTCGATGCCGCGCACCTGCTTGCCGTACATCGTCTTCTGCCTGATCACCCCGAACAGCTGGCACAGCGCCTCGTCGGGGTCGGAGATCAGTTCGTAAGGCAGGCCCAGTTTCGCCTTGAAGCCGTCGTGCGACTTCATGCTGTCGCGCGAGGCGCCGAGCACCACCGCGCCGGCGGCGACGAACGCTGCGTGGTTGTCGCGGAACTCGCCGGCTTCGGCGGTGCAGCCGGGCGTGTTGTCCTTCGGATAGAAGAACAGGACGAGTTTTCGGCCCTTCAGGTTCGACGCCCTGATTTCACCGCCGGTGGAAGCGGCGCTGAAATCGGGAATCTTCCTGCCGATCGCGACGCTCAACGAACCCTCTGCAGGCAAATCGGTGTGTGTGGCTGCAACATAACACAGACGAGGTTCAGGGCATCAGCATCGCGACCAGCACGCGGCGCCCCTCCATCATCAGGATGTTGTAGGTGCGGCAGGCGGCGCGCGTGTCCATCACGTCGAGGCCGATGCGTGCGCGCGCCAGCGAAGTGGTGAGGCCCGGATGCGGAAAGCGCTGCCGCTCGCCGGTGCCGAGCAGCACCAGCTCGGGTTCGCGTGCGAGGAGTGCCTCGAAGTGAGCCGGCCCGAGCGCCTCGAACGCATCGACTTCCCAGCGGGCGATCCCGCCTTCGGGTGCAACCAGCAGCGAGTGCGCGTAGCGCTGCCGGTTGATTTCGACGTAGCCCGGCCCGTAGGCGGTGACGGTGTTCAGTGCCGTCTGCGCAGCAGCGTGAAGCTTCATCGGCTCTCCGTTCGCGGCCTCGCGCGAAGGGCGCCAAGCCATTGAAAATGCTACATTAATGATCTGACCGGAGTCCACCGATGAGTTCGCCCCGCGAGTTTTCGCGTATCAAGCGCCTTCCGCCCTACGTCTTCAACATCACGGCCGAACTGAAGATGGCCGAGCGCCGCCGCGGTGAAGACATCATCGACATGAGCATGGGCAACCCCGACGGCCCGGCTCCGCAGCACATCATCGACAAGCTGGTCGAGGCCTCGCAGCGGCCGCACACCCACGGCTACTCGGTCTCCAGGGGCATTCCGCGACTGCGCAAGGCGATCTCCGACTGGTACCGGCGCCGCTACCAGGTCGAGATCGATCCAGAGACCGAAGCGATCGTCACGATCGGTTCGAAGGAGGGCCTCGCGCACCTGATGCTCGCCACGCTCGATCGCGGCGACGTGGTGCTCGTGCCCAACCCCAGCTACCCGATCCACATCTACGGCGCTGTGATCGCCGGCGCCGAGACGCGCCCGGTGCGCATGACGCCGGGCGTCGACTTCCTCGAAGAGCTCGAGCGCGCGGTGCGCGAAACCACGCCGAGGCCGAAGATGATGATTCTCGGCTTCCCGAGCAACCCCACCGCCAAGTGCGTCGACCTGGGCTTCTTCGAGCGCGTGGTCGCGCTCGCGCGCGAGCACGACATCATCGCGGTGCACGATCTCGCCTACGCCGACATCGTGTTCGACGACTATCGCGCGCCCTCGATCATGCAGGTGCCGGGCGCGCGCGAAGTGGCGGTCGAGTTCTTCACGATGAGCAAGAGCTACAACATGGCCGGCTGGCGCATCGGCTTCATGGTGGGAAACGCCGAACTGGTCGCGGCGCTCGCGCGCATGAAGAGCTATCACGACTACGGCACCTTCACGCCGATCCAGGTGGCCGCGATCGCCGCGCTCGACGGCCCGCAGGACTGCGTCGAGGAGGCGCGCCGGAAATACCAGCTGCGCCGCAACGTGCTGGCCAAGGGGCTGCAGGAGGCCGGCTGGGACGTCGAAGTACCGCGCGCGTCGATGTACATCTGGGCGCGCATTCCCGAGCCCTACCGCGCGATGGGCTCGCTCGAGTTCGCGCGCAAGCTGCTGGTCGACGCCAAGGTCGCGGTGTCGCCGGGCATCGGCTTCGGCGAATACGTGCGCTTCGCGCTGATCGAGAACGAGCAGCGCATCCGCCAGGCGGTGCGCGGCATCAAGGAGATGTTCCGCAAGGACGGCCTCATCCGGATCGCGGCCTGACATGAGCAACGGAAAATTCGGGCCCGTACGGGTCGGGCTGCTGGGAATCGGCACGGTGGGCCGCGGCACCTTCGAGGTGCTCCGGCGCAACCACGACGAAATCAGGCGGCGCGCGGGGCGCAGCATCGAGATCACCACGGTGGCCGATCTCGACGTGGCGCGCGCGCGCTCGATCGTCGGCGACTCGGTGCGCGTGGTGGGCGACGCGCGCGAGGTGGTGAACGACCCGCAGATCGACGTGGTGATCGAGCTCATCGGCGGCTACGGCATCGCGCGCACGCTGGTGCTCGAGGCGATCGAGCGCGGCAAGCACGTGGTTACCGCCAACAAGGCGCTGCTGGCGGTGCACGGCAACGACATCTTCCTCGCTGCCTCGAAGAAGGGCGTGATGGTGGCGTTCGAGGCGGCGGTGGCCGGCGGCGTGCCGATCATCAAGGCGTTGCGCGAGGGGCTCACCGCCAACCGCATCGAGTGGATCGCCGGCATCATCAACGGCACCACCAACTTCATCCTGTCCGAGATGCGCGACAGGGGGCTGTCATTCGACGCGGTGCTGAAGGAGGCGCAGCGGCTGGGCTACGCCGAGGCCGATCCCACTTTCGACATCGAAGGCATCGACGCCGCGCACAAGGCCACCATCCTGTCGGCGATCGCCTTCGGCATTCCGATGCAGTTCGACAAGTGCTACGTCGAGGGCATCACGAAGCTGCAGGGCGAAGACATCCGCTATGCCGAGCAGCTCGGCTACCGCATCAAGCTTCTCGGCATCACGCGGCGCCGCGACGGCGCCGACGGCGAGCCGGCCGGCATCGAGTTGCGCGTGCACCCCACGCTGATCCCGGCGCGCCGGCTGATCGCCAACGTCGAGGGCGCGATGAACGCGGTCTGGGTCAAGGGCGACGCGGTCGGCCACACGATGTACTACGGCAAGGGCGCGGGCGCCGAGCCGACCGCCAGCGCGGTCATCGCCGACCTCGTCGACGTGGCGCGCACCTTCACCGCCGACCCCGAGAACCGCGTGCCGCACCTGGCCTTCCAGGCCGAGGCGCTCTCCGACGAACCGATCCTGCCGATCGAGGCGGTGCAGACCGCCTACTACCTGCGGCTGCGGGTGGCCGACGAGCCGGGCGTGCTCGCCGACATCACGCGCATCCTGGCCGACGCGCGCATCTCGATCGACGCGGCGCTGCAGCGCGAACCGGCCGAAGGCGAGAACCAGACCGACATCATCCTGCTCACGCATCGCACGGTCGAGCGCCAGATCATCGCCGCGATCGGGCGCATCGAGGCGCTGCCCACGGTGCTCTCGCAGGCGATCCGCATCCGGCTCGAAGACCTCAACTGATCCCGCCCGCCCGCCCGCCCGCCCGATGAAATACCTGTCGACCCGCGGCGGCATGCAGCCGGCCCGCTTCACCGAGATCCTGCTCGGCGGCCTGGCGCCCGACGGCGGCCTGGTCGTGCCCGAACGCTATCCGCGCATCGATGCCGCCACGCTGGCGCGCTGGCGCAAGCTGTCGTATCCGGCGCTCGCGTTCGAGATCCTGCGTCTGTACGCCGACGACATCCCCGAAGCCGACCTGCGCGCGCTGATCGAACGCACCTACACCGCGCAGGTCTTCGGCTCGGCCGAGATCACGCCGCTGCACACGCTCGAGCCCGGCCTGCACCTGCTGCGGCTGTCCAACGGCCCCACGCTCGCCTTCAAGGACGTGGCGATGCAGCTGCTCGGCCAGTTGTTCGAGTACGTGCTCGCGAAAGAGGGGCGCGAGCTGAACATCCTCGGCGCCACCTCGGGCGACACCGGCAGCGCCGCCGAATACGCGATGCGCGGACGGCGCGGCATCCGCGTGTTCATGCTCTCGCCGCACGGGCGCATGAGCCCGTTCCAGGCGGCGCAGATGTTCTCGCTCGACGACCCGAACATCTTCAACATCGCGGTCGACGGCGTCTTCGACGACTGCCAGGACATGGTGAAGGCGGTCTCGAACGACCTCGCCTTCAAGCAGCGCTACGCGATCGGCACGGTCAACTCGATCAACTGGGCACGCGTGGTCGCGCAGGTGGTCTATTACTTCAAGGGCTTCTTCGCGGCCACCCAAGACGACTCGCAGCCGGTGTCGTTCGCGGTGCCTTCGGGCAACTTCGGCAACGTGCTCGCCGGCCACATCGCGCGCATGATGGGCCTGCCGGTCTCGCGGCTGGTGGTCGCCACCAACGAGAACGACGTGCTCGACGAGTTCTTCCGCACCGGCCGCTACCGGCCGCGCGGCACTGCCGAGACGCACCAGACCAGCAGCCCGTCGATGGACATCTCGAAGGCATCGAACTTCGAGCGCTTCGTCTACGACCTGACCGGCGCCGACGCGGGGCGCGTGGCCGCGCTGTGGCGCGTGCTCGACGAGCGCGGCGAATTCGACCTTGCCGGCACCCCCGAGCTCGATCGGCTCCCCGACTTCGGCTTGGCCTCGGGCTGCAGCCGCCACGCCGACCGTCTCGCGACGATCCGCGAGGTGCGTGCGCGCTACGGTGTCACGATCGACACGCACACCGCCGACGGCTACCGGGTGGCGCAGCGCTGGCGCGAACCCGGCGTGCCGATGCTCTGCCTCGAGACCGCGCAGGCCGCCAAGTTCGCCGACACGATCCGCGAGGCGATCGGCGAGGATGCGCCGCGCCCGCCCGGCTTCGAAAACCTGGAAGCACGTCCGCAGCGTTTCGATCGCATGGCGGTCGACGTGGGCGCGCTGCAGCGCTACATCGCCGAGCGCTGCGGCGGCTGAGCCGCGGCGCGTGCCCCCGGGCGCCGCCAGGCGCCGCCGGCCGGTCCGCCGAGCCCCTGCGCGCGGCAGGTTACCGAGGCCGCGCTACACTGCATCGGGTACGCTTGGTGCGACATGAGAGTATTCGGCTTCGCAGGCTATTCCGGCTCGGGCAAGACCACGCTCATCGAGCAGCTGATCCCGCGCTTCGTGCTGCGGGGCCTGCGCGTGTCGCTGATCAAGCACGCGCACCACACCTTCGACATCGACAAGCCGGGCAAGGACTCCTATCGCCATCGCGAGGCCGGCGCCTCCGAGGTGCTGATTACCTCCGACCAGCGCTGGGTGCTGATGCACGAGTTGCGCAACGAACCCGAGCCGTCGCTGCACGAGCAGTTGCAGCGTTTCTCGCCGTGCGACCTGGTGCTGGTCGAAGGCTACAAGCACGCGTCGATCCCCAAGCTCGAGGTGTGCCGCCCGAAACTCGGCAAGCCGATGCTGCACCCCGGCGACCCCGACATCGTCGCGGTCGCGGCCGACGTGCCGATCGAGACCCGGCTGCCGCTGCTCGACCTGAACCGGCCCGACACCATCGTCGACTTCATCATCGACCACCTGGATCGCATCCATGAAGCCCGCATTGCTGCCGTTCGATGAGGCGCTCGCCGCACTGCTCGCGCAGGCCGTGCCGATCGGCGAAGTCGAGACCGTCGACACCGCGGCGGCTGCCGGGCGCGTGCTGGCCGCCGACCTGCGCTCCACACTCGACGTGCCGCCACGCGACAACACGCAGATGGACGGTTACGCGGTGCGCCGCGCCGACCTGCTGCAGGCGGCGCCCGGGCATCCGGTGAAGCTGCCGGTTGCGCAACGCATTCCGGCGGGCCACGTGGGCCGGCCGCTGAATCCGGGAGAGGCCGCGCGCATCTTCACCGGCGGCCTGGTCCCCGATGGCGCCGACGCGATCGTGATGCAGGAGATGGCGGTCGTCGAGGGCGACACGGTGTCGTTCTCGCAGTGTCCGGCGCCGGGCGAATGGATCCGGCGCACCGGCGAAGACATCCGCAGCGGAAGCGTGATCCTCGCAGCCGGCACGCGGCTGACTGCGCAGGCCACCGGCCTGGCCGCTTCGGTCGGGCTGGCGAGCCTGCCGGTGCACCGGCCGGTGCGCGTGGGGTGCTTCTTCACCGGCGACGAACTGGCAATGCCCGGCGAACCGTTGCGCCCCGGCGCGATCTACAACAGCAACCGCTACGTGCTGGGCGCGCTGATCCGCGCGATGGGCTGCGAACTGGCCGACCTGGGCATCGTGCCCGACACGCTGGCTGCCACCCGCGAGGCGCTGCGCCGCGCCGCGCAGGGCAACGACCTGATCGTCACTTCGGGCGGCGTATCGGTGGGTGAGGAAGACCACGTGAAGCCCGCGGTCGAGGCCGAAGGCGAACTGCGCATGTGGCAGATCGCGATCAAGCCGGGCAAGCCGCTCGCCTACGGGCGCGTGCGCCGCGGCACGCCCGGCGAGGGCATCGCCCACTTCATCGGCCTGCCCGGCAACCCGGTGTCGAGCTTCGTTACGTTCCTGCTGCTGGTGCGCCCGTTCGTGCAGCGGCTGCAGGGCATGGCGGAAGTGGCGCCGCGCGCGCTGCCGATGCGCGCCGACTTCGACTGGTCGAAACCCGATCGCCGGCGCGAGTTCCTCCGGGCGAAAATCAACGCGGGCGGCGGGCTCGACCTGTTCCCGAACCAGAGTTCCGCGGTGCTCACCTCCACCGTCTGGGGCGACGGGCTGATCGACAATCCGCCGCAGCACCCGATCGCGCGCGGCGACATCGTGCGTTTTCTGCCCTTTTCGGAGCTGACGAAATGACGATCACGATCCTCTATTTCGCCGGGCTGCGCGAGGCGCTCGGCACCCACCGCGAGACGATCGACCTGCCGGTCGGCGTAAGCACCGCCGCACAGCTGCGCGCCTGGCTGTGCGGCCGCGGCGGCGCCTGGGCCGAGATGCTGGCCGAGGGCCGTGCGATCCGCGTCTCGATCGACCAGGCCATGGCGCGCCCCGACACGCCGGTCGGCTCCGGTGCCGAGGTGGCCTTCTTTCCGCCGGTGACCGGGGGTTGACGCCTGCGTTCGATGCGCATAAACTGTGCGCATGAAACATGTCGTTCGCGAACGCAGCGTGCTGTACGACGTCAGCGCGCCCAGGCGCGCCACCAACGTCACCGTCAACGCCGACCTGCTGCGCCGCGCGCGCGAGCTCGACGTCAATCTCTCGCAGACGCTCGAAGCGGCGCTGGTGGTCGAAGTGGCCGAACGCGCGCGGCAGCGCTGGCTGGCCGAGAACCGCGGCGCGATCGATGCGTACAACCGCGAGGTCGAGCGCAACGGCTGCTTCGCCGACTCGCTGCGCAGCTTCTAGTGTCGTGAGTTGCAAATACGTGGTGTCGAGACGGTGCCGTGCCGCAGTTCGATGTCTACCGCAACCCTGATGCCTCGACGCGGGCGCGCTTTCCGTTCCTGCTCGAAATCCAGTCCGATCTCCTCGAATCGCTGGCCACGCGGGTGGTCGTTCCGCTCGCGCTCGCCGGCCACGACACCACGCCGATCGCGCGGCTGATGCCGGTCTTCGAAGTGGACGGCCGGCGCGTCGTGATGCGCACGCCCGAGATCGCGGGCATTGCCCGCAAGGCCATTGGCGCGCACGTGGGTTCACTCGCCGCGCATCGCCACGAGATCGTTGCGGCGCTCGATGTGCTCATCACCGGAGTCTGACCATGCCCGTGCGCGTGCAGCAACACGACTTCGACGCCGGCGCCGAGATTGCCGCGCTGCGAGCTGGCAACCTGAACGTCGGCGCGGTGGCCGCCTTCATCGGCACCGTGCGCGACCTGAACGAGGGCGCCGGCGTATCGGCGATGGCGCTCGAACACTATCCAGGCATGACCGAGCGCGCACTCGAAGACATCTGCGCCCAGGCGCGCAGCCGCTGGAACATCCTCGACGCACTGGTCATCCACCGCCACGGAGATCTCGCGCCCGGCGACCAGATCGTGCTCGTCGTCGTCACGTCCGCGCACCGCGGCGAAGCCTTCGCCGCCTGCGAATTCATCATCGACTACCTGAAGACCCGGGCACCGTTCTGGAAGAAGGAACGCACGCCGCACGGCGAGCGCTGGGTCGAGGCGCGCGAGAGCGACGACGAGGCGGCGGCGCGCTGGTGAGCGTCGCCGCCGATCCGCCGGCCTGGCTCTGGGTCGCCTGCACGGTTGCCGCCGCGGGCGTACAGACCGCGCGCAATGCCGCGCAGCGCAGCCTCACCGGCCGGCTCGGCACGGTCGGGGCCACGCACGTGCGTTTCCTGTTCGGACTGCCGTTCGGGTTGCTCTTCCTCGCCGGGGTGGTCGCCGCCACCGCCCCCGGGAGCCTGCGGCCGTCGTGGAGCTATGCCGGCTGGGCGCTGATGGGTGCCGTGTTCCAGATTCTCGCCACCGCGCTGATGCTCGCCGCGATGCGCGAGCGTTCGTTCGTGGTGTCGATCGCCTACGTGAAGACCGAGCCGCTGCAGATCGCGCTGTTCGGGCTGATCTTCCTCGGCGAGCGCCTGGGCCTGCAAGCCAGTGCAGCGGTGCTGGTGGCCACCGCCGGCGTGCTGCTGATGTCGATGCCGGCTGGCGGCGCGGGCGTCGACGGGGAGGGCACGGCCGCGGGAAGCGCTGCGGTCGACATGCCCGGGGTGGGGCGCGTGCCGCGCGCGGCGTTGTTCGGCGTGCTCTCGGGCGCGATGTTCGCGCTGTCGGCGGTGGGTTTTCGCGGCGCGATCCTCGCGCTGGGCGATGGCCCGTTCTACCTGCGTGCCACCACCACGCTCGCCACTTCGCTGGCGATCCAGACAGCGCTGCTCACCGCCTGGCTGCTCTGGCGCGAGCGTAGCGTGCTGCGCGAGATCCTCCGCCTGTGGCGGCCGTCGCTGCTGGCCGGTGCTGCCGGTGCGCTGGCTTCGCAACTGTGGTTTCTCGCGTTCTCGCTGCAGGCGGCCGCTGCGGTGCGCACCGTCGGCCTGGTCGAGATCGTGTTCGCGCAGGCGGTCTCGCAGCGGCTCTTCGCCCAGGGCACCACTGCGCGCGAGGCTGTCGGCATGGCGCTGATGGTGGGCGGCGTCGTCTGGCTGCTGCTCGCGGGGCCGTGAGCGCAGCGGCGGGCCGTGCCGCGGCGCACACTGGCGGCTGGCGCGACAGCGCGTCGTCTGCGGGTCGGGGCGTTCAGGCCCCGGCGGCGCCGGAAGCGAGCATCGTGGCGAGCAGCGCGTGCGCTTCGCGCAGGCTGGGCACGATCGCGTGCGCGAGCGGCTCGAATTCGGGCGAGGGCGGCAGCAGGTCGGGCACCACGATGCAGGTTGCACCCGCCGCGTGCGCCGCGCGCAAGCCGATCTCGGAGTCTTCCAGCGCGATGCAGTGCGCGGGTTCGGCGCCGATGCGCGCAATCGCCTCGCGGTAGACGTCGGGCGCGGGCTTGCCGCGGGGCACCTGGTCGCCGCCGACGATGGTCTCGAAGCGCTCGCGCAGGCCGGCGAGCACGAGTTTTTCGAGCGCCAGCTCCTGCTGGGTCGAGGTGGCCACTGCGATCGGCACGGCGCGCGAGGCCAGCCAGTCGAGCAGCTCGACCAGTCCCGGTTTCACCTGCACGCCTTCGCCGCGCAGACGCTCCAGGTAACGCACGCGTCCGCGCGCCGACACCTCGGTCATCGGAAAGCTGCCGCCCATGCGGTCGAGCAGTGCCTGGCGCGACTCGCGACTGTCGATGCCCACCAGCGCGAGGCAGGTCTCGGGCGAGATCTCCCAGCCGAAGCTGCCTGCGGCCTCGATCCAGCACTCGAGCGCGATGCGCTCGGTGTCGACCATCAGGCCGTCGAGGTCGAAGACGACCGCCCGGTGCACCTGCATCCTCACAGGTGGGCGGACGGCCCGAAGAGCTGCGGATGCTCGCGCGGCCGGCTTCGCCAGTACTGGCGTGGCACCTCGACGCTGGCGCCGAGCGCCGCCGCCGCGTGCCACGGCCAGTGCGGGTCGTAGAGCATCGCGCGCGCGAGCGCCACCATGTCGGCCTGCCCCGAGGCGACGATGTCTTCGGCCTGCTGCGGCTCGGTGATCAGGCCCACTGCGATCACCGGCAGTTTCGTCTCGCGGCGGATCGCCTCGGCGAACGGTACCTGGAAGCCGGGTGCGGCCTTGATTTTCTGCTGCGGGGAAATGCCGCCGCTCGAGGCGTCGATCCAGTCGGCGCCGAGCGCGGCGCAGCGCCGCGAGAATTCGATCGCGTCGGGCAGGTCGAAGCGCTCGGCGGCGGGCAGGTGCGTGAGCCAGTCGGTGGCCGACAGACGCACGCCCAGCGGCTTGTGCGCCGGCCAGGCGGCGCGCATCGCGGCGATCACCTCCAGTGGCCAGCGCATGCGGTTCTCGAGCGAACCGCCGTATTCGTCTTCGCGCCGATTGGCGATCGGC
>QEVL01000044.1 GCA_003577305.1 Burkholderiales bacterium | reverse complement strand
ACCCACCAGGGACCGCTTGGCGACCCCTCCTGGTTTTGAAGACCAAGCGCCCCACCGGGGTGCGATCTCTTCCGTTGTTCATACGATCCAATCCCTGTCGGCGCCCGCGCGCAGGGCATGCTCGTCGCGCACGCGTCGAGTGTAGCCGATGCGGTCGAAGAATTCGAGGATGTGGATGGCCACCTTGCGGCCGCCGCCGATCTCGTCGCGCAGCGCGGCGGCGCGCGCGGTGCCGTCGCGCGCGCACAGACGGGCGACGCGGCCGGCCAGATCGGCCACCGACTCCGCCGTGAAGTAGTGATCATGCGCCACGGGATAGGCCTGGCCGACACGGGCGACGCGCTTGAGCAGGCCGCGCACGGTCTCCTCGGCGATGCCCGTCGCCCTGGCAATGTCGCGCACGCGCGGCGGATTGCAGGGCTCGGCTTCCAGCAGCGGTTTCAGCGTGCGCCACAGGTCGGCATCCGTGGCGGCGAGCGCGGCGCGGTGCCCGGGCAGGTGCAGCCAGCTGCCGCTCTGCGCCAGTGCGCCGGCTTCGAGCAATTCGAAAGTCAGTCTGTCGAAGACGGCGCGCGGGAGCGTCGGCAGCGCCAGTCGGCGCAGGCGATCGCGCTCGACGCCGATCATGTCGGGCGCGCGCTCATGCTCGGCGCGTGCCGCCTCGAGCAGGCGCGCGCACAGGGCCTGCCAGTTCTCTTGAGAGAAGCCGCTGCGGCCGTCGGCTTCCTCGACGACGACCAGGCCCATGTCGCGCCAGAGCGCTTCCGCCTCGGCGGCGGCGAGGTTGCGGTTGAGCGCGTAGCGGTCGAGGTTCGTTCCGGCCGGCTGGCGCGCCAGGGCGTGCGCCAGCGCCGGTGCCGGATCGCCTTGTTCCAGCAGGCGCAAATAGTCGAGCCGCTCCGGCGCACGCTTGTGGCGCGTGGGCGGGAAGATGTCGAGCACGCGGCCGCCGCCGAGGGTGCGCGTGGCGGACTGGTCGCGCAGGATGAAGCGGTCGCCCCACAGCGCGCCCGCCGGCTTGTCGAGAATGAGCTCCGCCAGCATGGCCTCGCCCGGCGCCAACCGCTCGCCTTCGAGCAGCGCGACGCGGCCGAGGATATCCGCAGCGCCGAGGTGCACATGCACCGGCATCCAGTGCCGGATCGGCGCATCCGTCGAAGCCGGCACGCGCAGGCGGGCGTGGAAGCGAGTGACCGGCGCATGCAGGGACGGCGCTGTGACCCACATGCCGCGCGCGATGTCCTCCTTGCCGAAGTCTCCGGCAAGGTTCAGCGCCAGGCGCTCGCCCGCCCCGCCCGACGGCGCGCTGCGGTCCTGCGCATGGATGCCGCGCACGCGGGCCTCGAGACCCGGCGGCGTGATCGTCACCGCCTCGCCGACGGCGACCTTGCCGGAGAAGGCGGTGCCGGTGACCACCAGTCCGACCCCCTGCAGGGTGAAGCAACGGTCGATGGGGAGGCGGAAGCTGCCCGCAGTCGTGTGCGCCGATTGCGCCTCGGCCGCGGCGACGAGATGCGAACGCAAGGCGTTGACGCCCTCGCCTGTCGTGGCGGCGACTTCGAAGACCGGCGCACCGGCCAGCGCGGTGCCGGCCAGAAGCGCGGCGATCTCCGCCCGCGCCGCCGCGCGCCGCTCGGGCGCGACGGCGTCGACCTTGGTCAGCGCGACGGCGCCCCGCCCGAGGTCGAGCAGATCGGCGATGGCGAGGTGCTCGCGCGTCTGCGGCATCGGGCCGTCGTCGGCGGCCACCACCAGCAGCACGAAGTCGATGCCGGTGGCGCCGGCCAGCATGTTGCGCACCAGCCGCTCGTGGCCCGGCACGTCGACGAAGCCCAGCCGCCCGTCCTCGGCATAGGCGTAGCCGAGGTCGAGCGTGATGCCGCGCGCCTTCTCCTCCTTGAAACGGTCGCAGTCCACACCGGTCAATGCCTTCACCAGCGTGGTCTTGCCGTGGTCGATGTGTCCGGCGGTGCCGACGATCATGTCAGCGTGGCGAGTTGCGCGGCGAAGGCGGCTTCGTCCTCCGGCCGCAGGCAGCGCAGGTCGAGCCGCAGGCTGCCGTCGGCGATGTGGCCGACGACGGGCGTCGGCAGACGGCGCAGCGCCGCTTCCAGCTTGTGCAGGACGCCGGCCTTGCGGCCGCGCGGGCGCGCCACGAGGGCGACGCTGGGCAGGCGGTCGACCGGCAGCGAGCCGGAGCCGATCTGCGACAGCGCCGGTTCGATCGCGGCGTCGAGCGGCCAGCCGGCCAGCGCCGCCTGCCAGTGCGGCAGCAGGCGCCCGGCCTGGGCGCGGATCTCGGTTTCGGGGCGCGTCAGCAGGCGCAGCGCTTCCAGCCGCTGCGGCAGGCGATCCGGATCGCGGTAAAGGGCGAGCGTGGCCTCCAGCGCGGCGAGCGTGAGCTTGCCGGCGCGCAGCGCGCGCTTGAGCGGGTTTTTCTTGATCTTGGCGATCAGCTCGCGGTGGCCGACCAGCAGGCCGGCCTGCGGCCCGCCGAGCAGCTTGTCGCCGGAAAAGGTGACGAGGTCGGCACCGGCGGCGATCGACTCGCGCGGTGTCGGCTCGTGCGGCAACCCCCACTGCTCCAGATTCACCAGCGTGCCGCTGCCGAGGTCGACGACGAAGGGCACGCCGCGCGCATGGGCGAGTTGTGCCAGCTCGCCTTCCGGCACCGCGGCGGTGAAGCCCTGCACGGCGTAGTTGCTGGTGTGCACCTTCATCACCATCGCCGTCTTGGCATCGACGGCCTCGTCGAAGTCGCGCAGGTGGGTGCGGTTGGTGGTGCCGACCTCGACCAGCTTCGCGCCGGCGCGGCGCATGATGTCGGGCACGCGGAAGGCGCCGCCTATCTCGACCAGCTCGCCGCGCGAGACGACGACTTCCTTCCGCTGCGCCAGAGTGTTGAGCAGCAGGAACACCGCCGCCGCGTTGTTGTTCACCACCGTGGCGGCTTCGGCACCGGTGAGCTCGCGCAGCAGGCCCTCGACGAGGTCGTCGCGGTCACCGCGGCCGCCGGTTTCGAGGTCGTACTCGAGGGCGCAGGGCGCGCGCGCCGCGCGGGCGATGGCGTCGACGACGGACTCGGACAGCACGGCGCGGCCGAGGTTGGTGTGCAGCACGGTGCCGGTGAGGTTGAACACCGGCTGCAGGCGCGGCCGCATGTGCGCGGCGACGCGGCCGGTGACGGCAGCGACGATCGCGTCGTTCGCCGGCAGCGCGGCCCCGCCCTTCACAGATTCCCGCGCGAAAGTCAGTTCGGCGCGCACGGCGTCGGTGACGACCGTGCGGCCGTGCTCGGCAACGAGGGATTGCAGGGCCGCCTCGGACAGGAGGCGGTCGACGGACGGAAGGTTCTTGAGTTCGTTCATGCTTTCACCCGAACCGGGCAGAAAGGAAGATGGCGCATTATAGGCAGGCTTTCGACGGACGCATAGTCACCGACAAGTCAGGCTTGCAGAATCCCGCGCAGCCACCATAATGTATCGACATTCATGTATATCCAATCGAGAGTTCAAATGGACTTGCAAGTAGCGAAATGGGGCAACAGCCTGGCGCTGCGCCTGCCTGCGGAATACGCCCGGCGAACCGGCATCAAGGCCGGCGATCGCGTCGAGGCCAGTCTGACCCCGGACGGCGGCCTGACCATCCGGCCGACGACCTGGAACCGCAAGGCGTTCGCCAGTGAGTTGGAAACCGCGCGGGACGCCATGAAAATGGGCCGATCGGTCATCGACGAATTGCGCCGTGGCGGGCGGTACTGATGGTGTATGTCGATACGAGCGTGCTGGTCGCATTGCTTTTGAAGGAGCCGCGCAGCAGCGACGTCGCGCGATGGTACGCCGCCTGCCAAGACGATCTGGTTTCCGCGATGTGGTGCGTGACCGAATTCGCCAGCGCGCTTTCCATCAAGCGGCGCACGGGCCAGATCGTCGAGGAGGAAGCGCAAACCGCCTGGCAGCGTTTCGAACGCTTGTGCGCGAACGACCTGCAACTGGTACCCGTCGAACCCGCCACCTTCCACCGCGCCACCGTGCTGGCACTGGATGCCGGCTCCGACCTGCGCGCCGGAGATGCCCTGCACCTGGCCGCCGCACTCGATGTCAAGGCCAAGGGCATGGCAACGCTGGATGAGGTGCTGGCGAAGTATGCCCGGCGCCTCAAGCTCAAACTGGCAATCCGCTAATCCCTTCCCGGCACCAGCAACAGGTTGGGGCCGCTGCGCGAATAGCCCGCCTCGTCGACCAGGATGTCGAGGGCCAGCGTTCGTCGACCAGGATGTCGAGGGCCAGCGTGGCGAGGTCGTCGGCCACCGGATCGGCGGCGGCGTCCTTGTCGCGGCGCACGAGCTTGAGGTAGGCCTTGCAGACGTCGCAGGTCTCGGCCTGGACGAGGCCCTTGTCGCCCTCGACGTGCTGGTAGGCGACGCTGCTCTCGGGGGCATCGCAAGAGGTGCACTTGACCCGCGTCAGGTTCCACTCGGTGTTGCACAGCGAGCAGTGCAGGTAGCGCAGGCCGGGCACCTCGGCGCAGGCGCCGATGACGCTCACCGCGGGCAACGCGCCGCAACAGGGGCAGACGCTCTTGACGTCGAGTGGCACGATCTCGGCGCCGAGTTGAACGGCCAGCTTTGTCCAGTACACCTGCAGGGCGGCGGCGACGAAGGGCAGCTTGTCGGCGTGCCCGCCGTAGAGCTCGGTGCGCAGGACGCGTCCGGCGAGGCCGTCGAGGACCGCGCCGTCGAGGGCGTGCAGCGCCTCGATCGTGGTGGCGGCCGCCTCGCTCGCCGCCGGCGCGGCATCGGCGAGGATGGCTGTGAGCGCCGCGCGCCAGGCCGCATCGCGCGGCCAGGATTGCGCCGGCACCAGCGGCATGCCGTGCTGCCGCGACTGACTTTTCGCGGCGTCGTCCGACACCGGCACCGCGGCCATGGCATCGAGCGCCCGCTGCTGCGCCTGCGCCAGGCACCCCATGAAGCGCAGGTAGTCGCCGAGGGGATGGCCTTCCGCCAATTGCGCGAAGCGGCGTGCACGGTGGGCGAAGACGTCTTTGGCGTCGGGCGGCAGGACGAGCGGCGGCTCGCCGCTGGCCTGGGGAATCTGTCCGGGTTCGAGGAGTGTCGACATTTCAATCAGCCCTTCGATGCGCCCGCTGCGCGGGCTACTCAGGGCGAACGGTGTTAAAAAAACCTGCGGGCGTCCCCGCCCGCAGGCCTTTGAAGCTTACCCATCACTTGCCGGTCATCTCGCGGTACCAGGCGCGATGATGCTGCCTGGCCCAGGCCCGGGTGACCGTGCCGTACCACATGGCGCGGATGGTGCCCTTCACCCAGATGGCGGCATAGGCGTGGATGACGATCAGGGCGATCATCGCCACGGCGGCCACGGCGTGCACCACGGCGGCGAAGCGCACCAGGCCGATCGGCGGCGAGAACTGCGCCCGCCAGATCAGCGCGCCGGAAACGAGCAGCAGCAGCATGCAGACCACCGACGCCCAGAACATCGCCTTCTGGCCGCCGTTGTACTTGCC
>QEVL01000032.1 GCA_003577305.1 Burkholderiales bacterium | reverse complement strand
GGAAAGACGGGTCTGTCGCAATCCGAGTTTGCCAGGTTGATCGGAGTTTCGGTACGTACGCTGCAGGAGTGGGAGCAGGGAAGGCGTGCGCCTTCCGGCGCCGCCCGGACGCTTCTGATGATGGCGGATAGGAATCCCAAGGCGTTGCTGGACGTTGCTGCATAACAGGTTGCTCAAGCGGACAGCGCGCCTGCGGCGCGCCGCCGCTGAGCGCCAACGTTAGACCTCACCCCTGAACAGCTGGGACCGTGATATATGCAGCGCCCTTTCATCTGGTCGAGTGTCGTCGGAGCTCTCGTATGGTTAATCGTCTGCATCTCCAGTGGCTTTGTCGTACTGGCACGGCTTGGTGAATATGGTTCCGTCATTCAACCTTTGATCGGCGCAGTGATGGGGCTCCTCGGGGCACTCACTCATGTTCTCCTATCTCTTTTCGATCGCTTCCGTCGTCTTGGCTTCGTGGGTCGCGGCTTTCTGAACTGGTTATTCGCGTACTTGCTACTAGTCGCCATAGGAGCGCTATTCACGAACTACAAGATTGCCCAGACCAACCCCAATTTCTGGCCAGAGGCAGCGAAGCTCCTCATCCTCTACACGGGAGCGCCAATGTTGGGCGTGGCACTGTTGGTCGCTCTGATCACGAACATGAAGGGCGGCCCAGATGAGGTCTAAAACACGTTAGACCGCTTGTTGCGTGATGCGCAACATGCTATACTTGTGATGTGATCAAGTCGTTTCGGCACAAGGGCCTGCGCAGGTTCTTTGAGACCGGCAGTGCGTCGGGCGTTCAGGCCAGCCATGCCAAGCGGCTCCGGATGCAACTTGCCGCGTTGGACACATCCCAAAGCATCGAGGACATGGATGTCCCGGGATTCCGGTTGCATCCTCTCAAAGGCGAAATGCGCGGGCGGTGGGCAATCTCGGTTAGCGGCAACTGGCGACTGACGTTCGAGTTCCGGGATGGGAACGCGTACGTCCTGGACTACGAGGACTATCACTAGTGACCATGCATAACCCTCCCCACCCTGGCGAGTTCATCATCGAGGTCTACCTCGAGCCCAACGGCGTCAGCGGTCGCGAGCTTGCGGAAAAGCTGGATGTCGCAGCTTCTACTCTCAGCCGAATCCTCAAGGGTGCCAGTCGAGTCACCCCGGAGATGGCTCTCCGACTTTCCAAGGCCATTGGTCGATCTCCCGAGAGTTGGCTGGCCATGCAGGACGCTCACGACCTTTGGGCGGCGAGGCAGCAGGTCGATCTGAAGCGAGTCGGCAAGCTCAAACTGGCCGCGGCCTAGCGATTCATTCAAGCCGACGCCGCTTCGCGGCGCGGCTTAATTCGGACGTCATGCCTCAGCGGCGCGGCCGCTGGACGGATATACGCCTTAGGCGTATAGTACAACCACGCTCACGGTCGTCGAGACCCTCCTCTTCCAGAAGCAGTGGCCGCTCTATTGGACTGAGGAAGAACGGGGCGAGTTTGCAGCTTTCATCGCGGAGCGTCCCGACGCCGGAGATGTGGTGACTGGCTCAGGCGGTATCCGCAAGGTGCGTTGGAGCCGTGCTGGCACAGGCAAGTCCGGTGGGGTAAGGGTGATCTACTACGTGCGCACGGCGGAGGAAGACCTTGTCTTGCTGACGCTGTACGCGAAGTCGAAGACCGACAATCTCACCGGCGCGAAGTTGAAGGAGATCCGTCGTGCCCTCGAAGAGTAAACCCCTGACCGAAGCGCAATTGCGCGCGTATGAGTCCAAGCGCGACTTGGCAGTCGAATTGCTGGAGTCTGTGCAGCAAATGAAGGCCGGAAAGACGCAGGTCGTTTCCTCGCCCGCGATCGAGGCCCGTGAGCGCACCGGGCTATCTCAATCCCAGTTTGCCAAGCTCCTGGGCGTGTCGGTGCGCACGTTACAGGGCTGGGAGCAAGGCCGAAAGCAGCCGAGTGGTGCTGCCCGAACGCTACTCGCGATCGCACGCAAGAACCCGAAGGCACTTCTGGCCGTCGCAGGCAAGTAACGAGGTATGAGGCATAACAGGTCGTTCGACGCGGACACGCAGCGACGTTGCGCCGCAGGCGACGCAGGTGAGCTTTCGCCTCGCGGCGCAATGCAGCTGCGTGCCGGTCAACTCCGACGTTATGCATCAAGAAGAGTGTGATTTATGAGGCGGCTTGAAGGGAAAGTTGCTCTTGTTACAGGAGCAGCAAGGGGGATTGGAGAAGCAATCGCCCGGGCTTTCATCAACGAAGGGACAAGCGTCTATCTATCGGACATTAACGATGAACTTGGCATTAACACGGCTAAGAAGCTGGGTTCATTTGCAAAGTATGTTCATCTTGATGTTCGCAATGAGCAAGACTGGAAATCGGTTATCCAGTCCATTGCCAGTTCTCATGGCGGCATAGATATCCTTGTTAACAATGCCGGGATTACAGGATTTGAGAGTGGGGATTTGGTTCATGACCCAGAAAACGCCAGCTTAGAGGCGTGGCGGTCGGTTCATCAAACCAATCTCGATGGAGTGTTTCTTGGGTGTAAGTACGCGATCAAGGCAATGCGTGCAAGAGGTTCTGGGTCAATCATCAACATCTCTTCACGCTCAGGGCTTATAGGAATACCAGGCGCAGCAGCCTACGCTTCATCAAAGGCCGCCGTTAGAAATCACACTAAGTCTGTTGCGCTCTACTGCGCTGAACAGGGTCTACGAATTCGATGCAACTCCATTCATCCAGCTGCAATTCTCACCCCGATGTGGGAGCCCATGCTGGGTAATGGCCCCGATCGGGAGGCCAGAATGGCTGAGGTCGTCAGTGATACACCTTTGCGTAGGTTCGGGTTGCCTGAGGAGGTGGCTGCATTAGCAGTACTGCTTGCTTCGGACGAAGCCACCTACATGACGGGCACGGAGTTGAATATCGATGGTGGCATCTTGGCAGGATCAGTTGCCAGTCCAAGTGTCGGAGACGCATAACAATTCGTTCCAGCGGGCGCGCTAAAGTGCGCCGCTGAACTCAAACGTTGGGTGGACTGATGACCACTACGTTGATCCGGTAGCTGAACCCATGGAAGCCGACGAACTCAACCTGCTATTCGAGGTTTTCGAGGACGCACCCCGGCAGGGTCCCGGAAGCATCGAGACCACCCGCCACGCGCTGCGTTTGTTGCCCGACTCCCTGCGGGTGGAGCGTGTGCTCGACCTGGGTTGCGGCACCGGCGGCTCGACCATCGTTCTCGCCCAACACACCGGAGCACACGTTACTGCAGTCGACATCCATCCACCTTTCCTGGCGGCGTTGCGAGCGCGGGCCGGAGAGCTCGGTCTCGCCGACAGCATCACGACGGTTGCCGCGGACATGGCAGACGTCACTTCGCTCGGCACCGGCTTCGATCTGGTCTGGGCCGAGGGCAGCGCATACTCGATCGGCTTCGAGAATGCCCTGCGAAGTTGGCGACCGTTGCTCCGGTCAGGCGGTTGCCTCGTCGTGACCGAGCTCGTCTGGTTTGTCGCCGAGCCAGCCGAGCGCGCGCGTGCCTTCTTCGCGGACGAGTACCTCGACATGCGGGACGAGGCGACGCGCATTGATCAGGCGCGTGATGTTGGTTACGAACTTGTTGGTTCGTTTCGCCTGCCTGCCGAGGACTGGCGCGCGTACTACGCCGGCCTCGAAGCGCCCCTACGCGAAGCGATCTCGCGGCGCGGCGACCGCGAGATCTACACGACCCTTCAGCTTGAGCGGGAGATCTACGAGACCTGCGGCGACGACTATGGGTACCTGTGTGCATGGCCCTGCAGATCATGGCAGAACCAACGTGCAGACCCGAGGCCGCCCGACAAGCCGATGCAGCAGACCGGCCTTCGGCCGGCCGCTGATCGGCAAGACGTTGGGCGCCACGACGGAAGCCCTGCTGCCCACTCTGGCAGAAGCCACAATAGCCCGTTCGCGCCAGCCGATCACATCACACTGGCCGTGCAAGCCTTGTCCAACCAATTTCGAGGTAACCCGATGCAAGATCAAGCTGTTTCCATGGCCGTTCGCAAGATTGCCCGCATCACCGGCAAGTCCGGTCAGAGCGAACAACTCCGACTCGCGCTTGCCAGGCTGGAAAGCGCCACACGTCACGAGCCAGGTTGTGTCGAGTTCACGTTCTTCCAAGCCATCTCCGACCCGGACTCGTTTGTCCTGCTGGAGCACTTCATTGATCAGTCGGCCCTTGATGCGCACATGCAGCTGGAGCACACGCGCGCCTTCTTCAGCGCCCAGTTGCTTGATTCGGTGACCGCAGTGGACGTTCCGCGCCTGAGCTGATGGTTCTCGCGTCGCCAGCGGTGCCGCCCAACCCTTCGTTGCACCGGACGTATTGCAGCGGGCCGCGCCCGCTTCTGAACGGCGGTGAACTCAAACGTTGGGCGTCTCAGAGGAGGCCATGAGCGGTACCCAAATCGACTACGACAGCGTCGCGGAGATCTATGATCTATACGTGACGGCGGACTACGACATTCCGTTCTTCCTGCACGAAGCGACAAACGTCGAGGGACCGGTTCTGGAGTTGACCGCAGGCACAGGGCGGCTTTCGCTTGCGTTGATCCAGGCGGGGGTGCAACTGACCTGCGTCGATGGATCCCGAGGGATGCTTGATGTCCTGTTGCGGAAACTGAGGGATCGTGGCCTCAGCGCGGAAGTCCTGTGTGCCGATGTCTGCAAGCTGGCACCTCGCACACGCTTTCAGCTTGCGCTACTGCCGTTTCAATCGTTCATGGAAATCATAGGCGAGCCGCGCCAGCGTCAGGCACTTTCGGCAGTGTTCGCGTGTTTGGCCCCGGGCGGTCGTTTCATCTGCACGATGCACAATCCCGCCGTTCGCCGAGCCCAGGTAGATGGAACATTGCGTCTCGTTGGACGGTTTCCGACAAGGGACGGAACCCTAGTCGTTTCCGGCTTCGAACAGGGCGGGCAACCTCTGGTGAAGCGGCTCCAATTTTTCGAGTTCTTCGACATTGACGGACGGCTGCGCTCGAAACAGGTGCTGCAAATGGAGTTCGAATTCGTCGAAAGAGATCATTTCGAGACTATGGCGCAAGACGCGGGATTCCATATCCTCGATCTCTATGGAAACTATGATCGTTCTCTGTTCGACGCAGGCAGAAGTCCGGTGATGATCTGGATGCTTCAGAGGGCAGACGCCCAACCATCCGTTGCAACGGACGCGCCGCAAGCGGCGCGCCGCTGAACGGAAACGTTAGCCCGACATGGGAAGGAAGGGAGCACGATGCGAGACTTGACATTCGTATTGATCCCGGGTGCAGGGGGTAGCGCGTGGTATTGGCATCTGGTCGTGCCAAAGCTGCAGCAGCGCGGATACTCAGCTATACCGGTCGCGCTTCCCGCGGCTGACGATTCGGCTGGCTTGGCCGACTATGCAACCGCCGTTGTCCGGACGGTCGGCAAGCGCAACTCGTCACGGTTGGTTCTCGTCGCCCAATCGCTAGGTGGTTTCACCGCGCCCTTGGTCTGCGAACAGCTTCCGGTCTCCCTTCTGGTGATGGTCAATGCGATGATCCCCAAGCCGGGGGAGACACCCAGCGAATGGTGGCGAGACACCGGTTACTACGAGGCCAAGCGGCAACAGAACCATCGCAATGGCCGCGATGCCGATGCACCGTTTGATCCACTGTTCGAGTTCTTTCATGACGTGCCACAGCCGGTCATTGACGAGGCCTGGGCGCAAGGCGAGCCGCGACAATCGGAGGCGGTATTCAACTCGAAGTGCAACTTTGCGCGCTGGCCGGCAATACCAACCCGCGTCCTCGTTGGTCGCGATGATCGGTTTTTCCCGATCGAGTTCCAAAACCGCGTGGCACGCGACCGTCTCGGAATCACGGCGGACGAGATGCCTGGCGGCCATCTGGTCGCTCTCAGTCAACCAGCGGAACTGTCGGCACGGCTACTTGCCTATGTCGACAAGCTGAATCCGGGCTAACAACAGCATGCAGCGGACGGCGCTACGCGCCGCCGCTGAACCGGAGCGTCAGAGCTCGGGAGCCATACACACGTATGGCATAAACGCCATACCATGCTATCGTGGTGCATGAGCAAAGCCACGTTCGACTGGGACGTTCGAAAGAACAGTGAGAACATCGAGAAGCACGGGGTTTCGTTCAACGAGGCTCAACGGGCGTTCGGGGATCCGAAGCGTGTCATTGCCGAGGACACCGCGCATGGCCAAGGCGAGAAGCGCCGCTCGTGTTGACCGTGCCGTCGTGGAAAGGATGGGTCCTTGACCGATGTGCTGACGCGGGCTAGGGCGTTGGCGCCTGGAGTCGGGTTGCTCGGCTTTCCGGTCATCTACCTCGGCTGGGCGTACCTGTTCTGGCTCCCGATCTTCATATCCAGCGAGTCGGTGTGGTCCTTCCCTAAGGTCCTGCTGTTCCTTGCAGGGGGAGCAAGTCCGCTCGTCGCTGGGGTGGTGTTGGCGGGCCTCACGGGTGGCCGGCAGCGCATCCGGAACATGGGCTCGCGCCTCATCGAAGTCCGCCGCATCGGTCTGCACTGGCTTGCGGTCGTCCTCCTCTTCTGGCTGGCCTTCGACCTGATCATGGCCGGGGCGGCGTTCGTCTTCGGCGTTACGGATCGCCCACTGGACATCGCCTGGAACGTGGTGTCGACACCCAGGAGCCTCGCGTTCATGCTGCTGCTCTCGTTCGTCTTCCCTGCGGTCGAGGAGGTCGGGCTTCGCGGCTACTGGCTCGATGAACTGCAGCAGCGCTTCAGCCCGACGGTCGCCGGCCTCATCAACGGAACCGCATGGGCCGTGTGGCATGCGCCTTTCGTGTGGTTCCCAGGCTACTACGCGAACACCACGTTCAACCCCGAGTTGTGGTGGTGGCTGCCTTCCATCGTCCTGCACACCCTGCTCATTGTGTGGGTGTACAACGGCACGGACCGCAGCATCCTCGCGGCGCTTCTCTTCCACGGCATGATGAATCTCACCGGTGAGTTCCTGGGCCTTGCACCGGAGATCTTCCCGTTCATGCTCATCGGCAACTTCGTTGCAGCCGCGCTGGTCGTCGCCGGGTCGCGCTCCATGCGGCGGGGTCCCGTGTCGGCGTCTAGCCAGGGCGTCAACCCGGCAACGCCGTGTGAGGTAGACTTGAACAGGGATCCGGCGTAGGCGTTGCGGCGTACGCGCAGGAGGGTTATGCGGCAATTCCGGCCGTCGCCTGAACGAGAGGGGCGGTGATTCGATGACGAAGGTTGTAGCGAGCAGAGACCGCGGCAACTCGCCCAGGAAGCGATTTGTCCAGACGTCAGCTGTTTCGATCGAGAACGGCGATGATGCTGTGTTCTTGCGCTGTGTCGTCGATGACGTGGTGTGGGCCTGTCCGGGTCGCCCGATTGTCGTCGGGTTTGCGAGCGCCAAGGGCGATCGCGTTGCCACTGTCACGACGTTTCGCTCGGAAGATGCGAGGTGATTGGAGTCAACGACAGATCGCCGCATCAAACACGTTAGCGGCTTGGGAAAAGTCGATTCCAATGCCAAATGAAAAGAAGCCTGCGGCGGTAGTCGCTACCGAAGTAGCACCTAGAACCAAGCCATCGAACTATCCCGAGCCGTTCGCCTCGCAGATGGCCGGTAGGGTTAAGCGTCAGCTCGGTGACGTGTTCGGGCTTTCCAACTTCGGCGTAAACCTGACCTGTATGGTTCCGGGCTCCATATCGGCCCTTAGGCATTCGCACTCCAGGCAGGATGAGTTCATCTATGTCCTCGAAGGCACGCCTACCCTGGTAACCGAGTCCGGGGAGACCCGGCTGAGGCCAGGCATGTGTGCGGGGTTCAAGGCCGGGGAGGGCGGCGGTCACCAGCTCGCAAACCGTAGTAACGACCTTGTCGTCTATCTCGAGGTCGGTGATCGTGCTGCTGGAGATAGCGTTTACTACCCGGACGATGACATTGAGGCGTACCTCGAGGGCGGCGCGTGGCGCTTCCGGCACAAGAATGGCGAGCCGTACCAGTAGCTGGCGTCCATCCGAGCGGTCGCCGCTCAACTCAAACGTTATGCCGTACTGCGCGGACCTGGAAGCGATCGAGGGCGTGTCGGATGGATATTAACCGTAATGCACCTGCTATCGCGTCAGTCGAGGCGTACGTCGAGGCACCGTTATCTGTGGTGTGGGCGGTGCACACTGACCTCCGCGTGTGGCCGGAATGGAATTCGGATGTGGCTTCGATCACTTTCAGCGGGCCGCTTTCGCCTGGCACGCAGTTTCGCTGGAAAGCGGGCGGTGTTCCGATCACCTCGACGCTGCAGAAAGTTGATCCCGAGCGGCAGATCGGCTGGACGGGGCGAACGCCGCTCGGCATTCACGCTGTGCACACGTGGACCTTCGAGCCGGAAGGTGAGGGTACGCGCGTGCGGACCGAGGAGTCGTTCGATGGATTTCTCGTGCGTATCCTCGCCGGACCGATGCGGCGAATGCTGGCTGCATCGTTGGATAGAGGCGTCGCAGCACTGAAGCGCGAAGCGGAGCGGCGCGCTCGTGAAGGTGCTGCTCCGCGCGTGTCCGCCATCATGCGAAGGTTCGGACGATGACTGCAGCATCATCGGACATTCTCGAATTCGGGAGTCCCTTTTCCTTCGCCGACACCGTCCAGCGCCTGCTGGATGCGCTGGCCGCCAGGAACATCAAGGTGTTTGCGACCATCGACCAGCGGGCCGAAGCCGGCGCGGTCGGCCTTGCGTTGCCGCCCACGACGCTGGTGTTGTTCGGAAACCCTCGCGCCGGCACGCCGCTGATGATCGCCAATCCGCAGGTAGGGGTCGATCTGCCGCTCAAGCTCCTGGTCTGCGAGCCTGCGCCTGGCCAGGTTCGGGTATTCCTCGCGTCCGCGGCGGCCATCATTCGTCGCCACGGGCTCTCTCCCCAATTCGCGGAGAACCTGGCGCCGGCCGAGCGCCTGATCGAGGCCGTGCTGAAAGGGAGCGTCGGCGCTTGAGAACCCATTCGACATGCCCTGTTCACTTTCCCATGCGCATTCTGCTGCCCGGATTGATGGCCGTCGCGACGGCCGTCGGCGCTTGCGTTCATGTTCCGCCGGCGAGCGAGCCCGGTTTCCGGGCCACATACCGATGCGAGAGCGGTCGTAGAATCCAGGCCTGGTATCCCTCGGATGGTGCAGCGGTCGTGGTGCACGGGGGCCGCACGCTCCGGATGACGCTGGCTGTGTCGGCCAGCGGTGCGCGCTACGTCGGTGGCGGACTCGAGTGGTGGACCAAGGGTTCGGGGCCCGGATCCCCTGGCACGCTCTTCCGCCACCTGAGTGATGGCACTTCAGGAGAGGTCGTCGAGCAGTGTGAACAGGAGTAGCCCGCAGCCGCCCGGCAGTCCGTGCTGCCCGAGAGCGTGACTCAGCCACGCCGGAAGGAACGCCCCGATGGTCGAAGTCTCCTGGTTGCTGTTCATCGTCGCTTCGCTCGTCCTCATCGTGACGCCGGGGCAGGACATGATCCTCGTGATGTCGCGCTCCATCGCGCAGGGTTCGAGAGCCGGCGTCGCGACCGCCGCAGGTGTCAGCGTCGGCCTGCTGGGCCACACGGTGCTGGCTACGCTCGGGCTCGGCGCACTGCTGCGGACTTCCGAATGGCTGTTCTTCGCGCTCAAGCTGGCCGGTGCCGCCTATCTCGTGTACCTCGGCGTTCAACTCGTGCGCACCGGCAGTCGCGAACTCGTCGTCGCCGGTGGCGCGCGCCGGTCGCTTTGGCGACTGTTCTTCGACGGCGCGCTCTCGAATGTCTCGAACCCGAAGATCGCGGTCTTCTACTTCGCGTTCCTGCCCCAGTTCGTCGAGCCGCGGGCGGCGCACCCGACGTTGTCGGTTTTCGTCCTCGGCCTGGCGTTCGCCGGGCTGACGTTCCTGGTCAAGGGGCCGGTCGGGCTCGGAGCGGGCGCAGTGTCGGGATGGCTGAGGTCCCGTCCTGGCGCCCTGGCCTGGCTGCATCGCACGAGTGGCGCGGTTCTCATCGGCCTCGGAGCGAGACTCGCGTTCGAGCGTCGGGCGTGATGGCGGCCACCCTCCTCGTCGAACGAACGACCGGGCGCAAGCCGGCGCCTGCCACCGAGCGCTGACCCATGGTCAATCACTTCGCCGAACTGCTCGCGCTGAAGATCGACGAGCAACGCGCCGGCTACAGTCGACTCAGCCTCGTCGTCGCCCGGCAGCACCTGAACCCGCACGGCGTGGCCCACGGCGCGGTGCTCTACGCGCTCGCGGACACCGGGATGGGCACGGCGCTCTATCCGACGCTGGCCGACGGCCAGATCTGCGCGACGATCGAAATCAAGATCAGCTACTTCAAGCCGGTGTTCGGCGGGCAGCTGGTCTGCACGACCGAACTGCTCAACCGCGGCAAGACCGTGGCGAACCTGGAATCCCGCGTCTATCTCGACGACCAGCTCGTTGCTGCCGCGAACGGCAACTATGCGATTTTCAGGACGCAGCCATGATCGAGGAAAACAGGCCGGTAGCCGTCGTCGCTGCCGAAGTGGCGCCGAGAACCAGGCCGTCGAACTACCCGGAGCCGTTCGCATCCCGGATGGCCGGCCGGCTGAAGCGCCAGCTCGGCGATGTCTTCTTCGCCGCGGTCGGCACCGAGCACGTCGCGCACCCGATCGGCGAGGCGAGATTTCTCGTTGTCGAGCGGGCGGGAAGTGCCTGAGCCCGGACGTCGGCGCTCCGTCAAAGCCGGGCTGCGGTCTACTGCCGCGTCATCTGCACCTTCCAGCCGTTGTGCATGGCGCCCTCGAGGTTGTTGTCGTCGACGCGGTTCATGCTGACCGTGAAGTCGGGGCAGCCGGCGAGCGCCTGCGAACGCATCACGCGGAACACGAGTTTCTCGGGCGCGGCGCTCTTCACGACGATCGGCGCGTCGCGGCCCGCGCACGGGTCGCTCCTGGTGCTGGCGACCGTCTTCCAGAGCCCGCCCTGGCCGTTGACGTCGACGGTTCCCTTGATCCCGACGCGCCCGGGTACGTCGAACTGCACCGCCCAGGTGCCGTTGTAGGGATTCGCCTCTTGCGCGAGCGCGTGGGCGCCCTGCAACGCAACGGCAGCGAACGCGAACCGCATCAACGAAGCCGTGATCCGGCGCATGATGTTTTCTCCTCGGGTGGATCGACGCAGCACGCCCCGGTGGCTCTCACCCGTTACGCGCCAACACCTGTTGCCGCGTTGCCGGTGCGCGCAGGAAGCGTTGTTGTATCCCAATCCGGTGCGGCCGAATACTCCCGCCGTTCCACAGGCAATGCCGTGCTGCAGCACGGCTGCCCGGAGCGCTCCGCGGCTTCGCTCGATACTGCGCTGCAGCACCCATGGTGCGACCGCGAGGCCGCGAGTGCGGCGCCGGTCGTTCGGAGCGCGCGCGTGGCACAGGCGTCGTGCGCCAGCAGGCAACGGAAACCGAGGTCGGCTGCGGCGCGCTTCGCATCCGGCCTCGACCGCATGCGTCTCGCGTGGACCGCACAGGGATGCGGGCGGATAGTCCGCCATGGAGGACCGATCGACGCCATGACTTCCCGGAGCGAGAAAGGCGGAGGCGAGTTCGCCGGCATCAAGCTGTTGCTGTGCGAGAACCCGCTGCCGCCGCGCGCGGCGCCGCAGCGATAGCGGCCACGCGGCCGCTGCCAGCGCGCTCAGCCTCGAAGCGGCAACGCGACTCCGATCGCCACGAAGAGGCCTCCACAGGCCAGGTTGAAGCGGCGGCCGACGCGACGCAGCCACGGACTGATGCGATGCGCCATGCTCGCGATCAGCGTCTCGGTGATCACTTCGGTGGCCGCGAAGGTTCCGGCCATCACCAGGAACTGCACGAAGAGGCTGCGCGCCGGGTCGATGAATTGCGGCAGGAACGCGGCGAGCGCATCGATGCCGCTCGGGGGCGATCGCCAGACCACGATGCCGAGCCATGCGAGGTAGGCTCCGCCCACCCACTTCATCACCGTGAGCCAGCCGAGCGAGGCCTGCAGCAGCGCACCGATGCCGAACATCGACAGCGCGATCACCGCGACGAAACCCAGCGCGCCGCCGAAGATCGTGTACATGGTCTTGCGCCGGCCGTGCAGCGCACCGTGCGTCAACGCCAGCAGCCCGTTCTGCCCGCCGGAACCGACTATGATGCTGGCTGTCAGCCCGCCCGCAACCTCGACCTCGCCGCGAAGATGCAAGACCGGACCGAAGCCACCGACGCGCTGCGCGAACTCGCGCAGGCGCTGCGCCGCTTCGCCGACGAGCGCGACTGGGATCAGTTCCACGCGCCGAAGAACCTGGCGATGGCCTTGTCGGTCGAGGCGGCCGAGCTGCTCGAACACTTTCAGTGGCTGGGCGAGGACGAGTCGCGCAGGCTGGCGCCCGACACGCTCGCGAAGGTGGGCGAAGAGATGGCCGACGTGCTGCTCTACCTGGTGCGGCTGGCCGACAAGCTCGGCGTCGACCTCGCACAGGCGGCCCGGCGCAAGATGCAGCTCAATGCGCAGAAGTATCCGGTCGAGCGCGCCCGCGGCACGAGCCGCAAGTACACCGAAATCTAGCCGCGGAACAGCGCGTTGAGCTCGCTGCCCGGGGTGGCGTTGGCGAAGCCGTCGAAGCGCCCCTGCTCGACGATCGAGCGGGCGGCGTTCATCAGCCCGGCCCAGGCGGCGCGCGCGAGCGCGCCGCCCACGCTCACGCGCCGTACCCCGAGTGCGGCGATCTCGCGCATCGTGAGCTGGCTCGCCGCGCCCACCAGCAGGTTCACCGGCTTGGGCGCAACCGCGGCGACGACCGCGGCAATCTGCTCGCGGGTGCGGATTCCCGGAGCATAGAGGCAGTCGGCGCCGGCATTCGCGTAGGCCTTCAGGCGCGTGATCGTCTCGTCGAGGTCGGGACGGCCGAGGAAAAAGCATTCCGCGCGCCCGACCAGCAGCACGTCGCCGCCCGCGCGGTCGATCGCCTCGCGCGCCGCGCGCACCCGCGCGACCGCGTCGTCGAGTTCGCGCAGCGGCCGTGCGGGATCGCCGGTGGAGTCCTCGATCGACAGGCCCGCGATGCCGGTCTGCACCGCCAGCCGCACGCTTTCCGCGACGCCGGCCGGATCGGGCGCAAAGCCGCTCTCGAAGTCGGCGTTCACCGGCAGATCGGTTGCGGCGACGAGCTCGGCAAGGTGCTCGAGCACCCGCTCGCGCGGCATCGATCCGTCGGCGCGCCCCTGGCTCCAGGCGAAGCCCGAGCTCGTGGTCGCGAGCGCGCTGAAGCCGAGCTGCTGCAGGTAGAGCGCGCTGCCGATGTCCCAGGGGTTCGGGATGACGAAGCAGCCCGAGTCGTGCAGCCGGCGGAACGTGCGCCGCTTGTCGTCGACGTTGGGGCGGATTCCGAACATGGATCAGGCGCGGGCGGCGCGGCGGCCGGCCCATGCGAAGCCGAGGAACAGCACGAGCCACACCGAGGTGCGCAGGATCATCGCGCGCACGCTCTCGGGCGCGACCGCGCCGCCGCTCGAGTAGAGCCAGGCGATCGCGGCCAGCACGACCAGGTTGAGCACGAAGATCGCGAGCGCCGCGCGCTTGCCCCGCTGCGCGCTGCGCCACGCGAGAACGCCCGCGGCGATGTACGCGAAGCCCATCGCGACGTTGTAGACGAGCAGCGGCTGGTAGACGGGATAGCCCGGGTCGGATCCGGCGAGCACGCGCGTGCCCGTGACGATCGTGACGAGACCGAAGAGCAGCGCAACGAGCGCGAGGAGCCGGCAAACGAATCGCATCGATCGAATCCGCGGTCGGTGGTCATCGGCCGGAGCGCGCCGGCGCGATGCCACGCCGACCGCGACTCCGGGCCATCTGTGCAGCTTCGGCGACGCCGGAGCAGGCGTCAACCGAGACCCTGATCGTCACGGTGCCGCCGTCGCAGTCTCGAGGCCAGCACGGCGGCCGCGACGCCGGGCAATGCGATGGCCGCGAGCACCAGCATGCCCAGCGGCCAGAGATTGCCGATTTCGCCCGCGCTGATCCACATGCCCACGAGCTGCGACTCGAAGAGCACGAGCGCCCAGAGCCCCGGACGCTGCGGGTGCAGGTAGCCCAGCACGGCACAGATCGCGATGGCCACCGGGTAGGCGACCGTCCAGTAGCCGGGTGCATCCCAGGCTTCGCGCCCGCCGGCAGCGAACGACGTCGCGAGCCAGAGCACGATCCCGGCGGCTGCGGCGATCACCACCGGAGGAATCGTCGAGCGCTCGTGGCTCGCGTTCACGGCTCAGGCTGCCGCGAGCGCACCGACGCCGCCGTCGAGCGCAGCGACGCGCTTCTCCAGGACGTCCTCGGTGGGGATCGTGACGGCGACGGTGTTTCGCGGCGCATCGAAAGCTTTCGGTCGGGTCGGGTCGCCGAGGGGTCGAGTCGGTGGCGCACGGTCGGTGCGGCCGCGCAGTGCGCGGATTGCGCATTCTGACACCGGCGCTCACCAGCCGCCGCCGGTCGCCTTGATCAGTGCCACCGTCGCGGCCAGCCGGCGGCCGCGCAAGTCGAGCAACGCGCGCTCGCCCTGCAGCGCCGCGGTCTGCGCGACGATCACGTTCAGGTACGAGACGGTGCCGGCCTTGTACTGCAGCGTCGCGATTTCGAGCGAAGTGCGCGCGGCGGCCAGCGCCTCGCGCTGCACGCGCTCCTGCTCGGCCAGCACCGACAGTGCGATCAGGTTGTCCTCCACCTCGCCGAGTGCGGCGAGCACCGCCTGCCGGTAGCCGGCGACCGTCGCGTCGTAAGCCGCCTCGGCCTGCGCGCTGGCCGCTGCGCGCGCGCCGCCGTCGAACAGCGCCGCGGCGAGCGACGGGCCCAGCGACCAGAAGCGGTTCGGCAGCGACAGCAGTTCGCCCAGCCGGTTCGATCGAAAGCCGCCGTCGGCCGACAGCGTGAGCGAAGGAAAGTACGCGGCGCGCGCCACGCCGACCTGCGCATTGGCGGCTTCGACGCGGCGTTCGGCCGCGGCCACGTCGGGGCGGCGCTCGAGCAGTTGCGATGGCACTCCGGCGGGCACCGTCGGCACCTGCACGGGAAGCGGCCGCTCCGCGAGCGCGAGCGCGGCCGGCGCGCGGCCGGTGAGCAGCGCGATCGCGTGCTCGAGTTGCGCCCGCGCGATGCCCGCTTCGAGCCGTTGCGCCTCGGCGCTTCTGAGCTGCAGTTCGGCCTGCGCCACGTCGGCGCGCGTGACCACCCCGGCGGCCAGCCGGTTGCGCGTGAGCCCGAGCGAGCGGCGGTACGACTCGACGGTTTCGCCGAGCAGCGCGCGCTGCGCGTCGGCGATGCGCAATTGAAGATAGCTCTGCGCGAGCTGCGCCTGCAGCGACAGCCGTGCGGCCGCGAGGTCGGCCTCACTCGCGTTCGCTGCCGCCTCGGCGGCGGTGACTGCGCTGCGCACGCGTCCCCAGAGGTCGAGCTCCCATCCGGCGGATGCGCCGACGCTGTAGGCGCTGGCGCTCGCCCCCGCCTGGTGGCTGCGGCTCGCGGCCGCGCCGCCCGAGACCGACGGATACAGGCTCGAGCGCGCGGCGTCGGTGGCGGCGCGCGCCTGCCGCAATTGCGCTTCGGCGCGACGCAGGTCCTGGTTGCCCGCGTCGAGCTCGGTCATCAGCGCATCGAGCTGCGCGTCGCCGAACACGCGCCACCAGGCGCCGCGCGGCAGCTCGGCCGGCCGCGCGGCCTGCCAGCCTTCGGGCGCCGGCTCCTTGTAGGCGCCGGGCAGCGTCACTTCCGGGCGCACCGGGGCGGGCGGATTCGCGCAGCCGGCCAGCAGCACGAGCAGCAGCGCGAGCGGCAGCGCGGCCGAGTGCGGCGGCACGCGCAGCCGGCGCGCGCGCGCGGCGAGGCGGTCGAGGTAGAGGTAGACCACAGGTGTCGTGTATAGCGTGAGCAGCTGGCTCAGCGCCAGCCCGCCGACGATCGTGATGCCGAGCGGCTGGCGCAGCTCGGCGCCGTTGCCGGTGCCCAGTGCGAGCGGCACCGCGCCCAGCATCGCCGCCATCGTCGTCATCAGGATCGGGCGCACGCGCAGCCGGCAGGCCCGGTGGATCGCCTCGCGCGGCGCCAGCCCCAGCTCGCGTTCGGCGGCGATCGCGAAGTCGATCATGATGATCGCGTTCTTCTTCACGATGCCGATCAGCAGCAGCACGCCGATCAGCGCGATGATGCTGAACTCGGCGCCGGTGGCCATCAGCGCGAGCAGCGCTCCGACGCCCGCCGAGGGCAGCGTCGACAGAATCGTGATCGGGTGCACCAGGCTCTCGTAGAGGATGCCGAGCACCAGGTAGACCGTGATCAGCGCCGCGAGGATCAGCAACGGCTGGCTCTCGAGCGAGCGCTGGAACGCGCCCGCGGTGCCCGCGAAGCTGCCGTACAGGCTCGTGGGCACGCCCAGCCGGGCGACCGCGTCCTCGATCGCGGCGGTCGCCTCCGACAGCGAGACGCCGTCGGGCAGGCTGAACGAGATCGTCGAGGCGGCGAACTGACCCTGGTGGCTCACGCCCAGCGGCGCCGGCGTCGTGGTCCAGCTGGCGAACTGCGACAGCGGTACCGCGACGCCCGCCGCGTTGGGCACGCTGAAGCTGCGCAGGTCTTCGGGGCTGTCGCGGAATTCCGGACCCGCTTCGAGCACCACGTGGTACTGGTTCAGCGGTTGGTAGATCGTCGACACCTGGCGCTGCCCGTAGGCGTCGTTGAGCAGGCTCGTCACCAGCCGGGTCGGGATGCCGAGTCGCGCGGCCGCGTCGCGGTCGATCGTCAGCGACACCTGCCGGCCCTTGTCCTCCTGGTCGGTGTCGACGTCGGTGACCTGCGGCAGCCGGCTGAGCGCGTTGCGGATCCGCGGCTCCCAGGTGCGCAGCACCTCGAGATCGTCGGTGAGCAGCGTGTACTGGAACTCCGAGCTGCTCTGGCGCCCGCCGATGCGGATCTCGCGCACCGGCACCATGAAGACGCGCGCACCTGGCACGCGCGAGGTGGCGGCGCGCAGCCGCGCGACCACCTGTTCGGCGCTCTCCTTGCGCTTGCCGAGCGGCTCGAGCGTGACGAAGCCCCAGCCGCTGTTCACGCGCGAACCGCCGGTGAAAGCGGTGACGATCGTGACCGCGGGATCGGCGCGCACGATCTCGATGAACTCGGCGAGCTTCTTCTGCATCGCCTGGAACGAGATGCTCTGGTCGCCGCGGATCGACATGAACAGCCGCCCGGTGTCCTGCGCCGGAAAGAAGCCCTTGGGCACGATCGTGTAGAGCCAGACGTTGAGCGCGATCGTCGCCGCGAGCAGCCCCAGCATCAGCCAGCCGTGATCGAGCGCCCAGCCGACGCTGCGCGAGTAGCCGTCGACGATCTTCCCGAGCGTGCGTCGCGCCAGGCGCGCGAGCGCCCCTTCGGCAGGGCCAGGCGCGTCGCCGGCGCCTGCGGGGGCGTCACCCGGGCCGGCAGCGGAGCCGCCGTTGCCGCGAGCGCCGAGAAAACGCGCGCACAGCATCGGCGTGGTGGTGAGCGAGACCAGCAGCGAGATCAGGATCGCCACCGACAGCACCACCGCGAACTCGCGGAACAGCCGCCCGACCACGCCGCCCATCGCGAGGATCGGAATGAACACCGCGATCAGCGACAGGCTGATCGCGACCACGGTGAAGCTCACCTCGCGCGCGCCGGCGATCGCCGCGGCCAGCGGCGGCTCGCCCGCTTCGCGGCGGCGCGCGATGTTCTCCAGCACCACGATCGCGTCGTCGACCACGAAGCCGGTGGCCACCGTGAGCGCCATCAGCGACAGGTTGTCCAGGCTGTAGCCGGCGAGGTACATCACGCCGAAAGTGCCCACCAGCGAGGCGGGCACCGCCACCGCGGGCACCAGCGTCGCAGTGGCGCTGCGCAGGAACAGGAACACCACCATCACGACGAGCGCGACCGAGATCACCAGCGTGCGCTCGATCTCGCGCAGCGACGCGCGGATCGTCGGCGTGCGGTCGAGCACCACCTGCATGTCGATTGCCGCCGGCGCGAGCGCGCGCAGCGCCGGCATCAGCTCGTAGATGCGATCGACCGTCTGGATGATGTTCGCCCCGGGCTGCCGATAGACCACCAGCTGCACCGACGGCTTGCCGTTGGTCGAGCCGGCGTTGCGCTCGTTCTCGACCGAATCGCGCACCTCGGCCACGTCGGACAGCCGCAGCGCCGCGCCGTTGCGGTAGCTCACCACCAGCGGCACGTAGTCGGCCACCTCGCGCGACTGGTCGTTGGCGCCCACCTGCCAGTGGCGCGTCCCGTCGGACACCGAACCCTTCGGACGGTTGGCATTGGCCCCGGCGATCGCCAGCCGCACCTGCTCCAGGCCGACGCCGTAGCGGTCGAGCTGCAGCGGGTTGACCTGCACCCGCACCGCCGGCAGCGAGCTGCCGCCGATCGTGACCTGGCCCACGCCGCGCACCTGTGCGAGCTTCTGCGCGAGCACCGTGGCCGCGACGTCGTACATCTGCCCGCGCGTCATCGACGCCGAGGTGAGCGCGATCATGAACACCGGCGTGTCGGCCGGGTTCACCTTGCGATAGGTGGGGTTGCGCACCAGCGCGCTGGGCAGCGAGCTGCGCGCCGCGTTGATCGCCGCCTGCACGTCGTTGGCCGCGCTCTCGATCGAGCGGTCGAGATCGAACTGCAGCACCACGCGCGTCTGGCCGAGCGAGCTGTTCGAGGTCATCTCGGTGACGCCGGCGATGCGCCCGAGCGCGCGCTCGAGTGGCGTGGCCACGGTGGCCGCCATGATCTCGGGGCTCGCGCCCGGCAGCGACGCCGACACCGAGATCGTCGGGTACTCGATCTGCGGCAGCGGCGCCACCGGCAGCAGCCGCAGTGCGGCCAGCCCCGAGAGCACGATGCCCAGCGTGATCAGCGTGGTCGCCACCGGCCGGCGGATGAACACCTCGGAGAAGTTCATCGGGCCACCCCCGCCGGCGGGCCTTCGTCGACCCTCGCGCGCCTGCGCGCCAGCCGATCGAACGCCAGATAGACCACCGGCGTCGTGAACAGCGTGAGCACCTGGCTCACCAGCAGGCCCCCCACCATCGTCAGGCCGAGCGGGTGGCGCAGCTCGGAGCCCACGCCGGTGCCCAGCATCAGCGGCAGCGCGCTCAGCAGCGCGGCCATCGTGGTCATCAGGATCGGCCGGAAGCGCAGCAGGCAGGCCTGGCGGATCGCCTCGCGCGGCGGCTTGCCCTCGTTGCGCTCGGCGTCGAGCGCGAAGTCGATCATCATGATCGCGTTCTTCTTCACGATGCCGATCAGCAGCACGATGCCGATCACCGCCACGATGCCCAGGTCGGTTCCGGCCAGCATCAGCGCGAGCAGCGCCCCGACGCCGGCCGAGGGCAGCGTCGACAGGATCGTGACCGGGTGGATGTAGCTCTCGTAGAGCACGCCGAGCACGATGTACATCGTGACCAGCGCGGCCAGGATCAGCCACAGCGTGCTGGCGAGCGAGGCCTGGAACGCCAGCGCGGCGCCCTGGAAGCGCGTCTGGATGCCGGCGGGCAGGCCGAGTTCGCGCTCGGCCGCGTGAATCGCGTCGACCGCCTCGCCGAGCGAGGCGCCGGGCGCGAGGTTGAACGAGATCGTGGCCGCCGGGAACTGGCCGAGGTGGTTGACGACCAGCGCGGTCGGCCGCTCGACGACGCGCGCGATGCTCGAGAGCGGCACCAGCTGGCCCGTGCTCGCGCTCACGTGGATCGCCTCGAGCGAGCTCGGGCTCGCCTGGAACTGCGGTGCCACTTCGAGCACCACGCGATACTGGTTGGCCTGCGTGAAGATCGTCGAGACCTGGCGCTGGCCGAACGCGCTGTACAGCGCATTGTCGATCGCGCTCATCGACAGCCCTAGCCGGCCGGCGGCGTCGCGGTCGATCTCGAGCCAGGCCTGCAGGCCGCGGTCCTGCAGATCGCTGGCCACGTCGGCCAGCGCGGGAATCGCCCGCATCCGCTCGACCATCCGCGGCACCCACAGCGCGAGCCGTTCGGGGTCGGCATCCTCCAGGCTGAACTGGTACTGGGTACGGCTGATCCGGTCCTCGACCGTGAGGTCCTGAACCGGCTGCATGTACAGCGTGATGCCGGGCAGCTGCGCGAGCCGCGGCTGCAGCCGGCGGATGACGGCCGACGCGTCGGCGTCGCGCGCGGCGCGCGGCTTCAGGTTCACCAGCATCCGGCCGGTGTTCAGCGTCGGGTTCACGCCGTCCACGCCGATGAACGAGCTCAGGCTCTCGACCGCGGGGTCTTTCAGGATCTCGCGCGCCAGCGCCTGCTGGCGCTCGGCCATCGCGGCGAACGAGATCGACTGCCCGGCCTCCGAGATGCCCTGGATCACGCCGGTGTCCTGCACCGGGAAGAAACCCTTGGGCACGAAGACGTAGAGCGCCACGGTGAGCGCGAGCGTGAGCACCGCGACCGCGATCGTCGCCGGCTGGTGGTCGAGCACCTTGTCGAGCAGGCGCCCGTAGGCCGCGATCAGGCGCTCGAAGGCCGCGCCGCTGGCGCGCTGCCAGCGCGCCTCGCGCTCGGGCGGCACGTGGCGCAGCAGCCGTGCGCACATCATCGGCGTGAGCGTGAGCGAGACCACCGCCGAGATCAGGATCGCCACCGCCAGCGTGATCGCGAATTCGCGAAACAGCCGCCCGACCACGTCGGCCATGAACAGCAGCGGAATCAGCACCGCGATCAGCGACACGGTGAGCGAGACGATCGTGAAGGCGATCTGCTTCGAGCCCTTCAGCGCGGCCTCGAGCGGCGACTCGCCGCGTTCGAGATGGCGCGCGATGTTCTCGATCATCACGATCGCGTCGTCGACCACGAAGCCGGTGGCGATGGTGAGCGCCATCAGCGTGAGGTTGTTCAGCGAGAAACCCGCGAGCAGCATCACGCCGAAGGTGCCCACCAGCGACAGCGGCACCGCGACGCTCGGAATCACCGTGGCCGACAGGTTGCGCAGGAACAGGAAGATCACCATCACCACCAGCGCGACCGCGAGCACCAGTTCGCGCTGCACGTCGCGCACCGACGCGCGGATCGTCGTGGTGCGGTCGGTGAGCAGCGTGAGCTCCACCGCGCCCGGCAGCGAGGCGCGCAGCGTCGGCAGCAGCGCCTTGACCCGGTCGACCACTTCGATCACGTTCGATCCCGGCTGGCGCTGGATGTTCAGCACGATCGCCGGTGCTTCGTTGGCCCAGGCGGCGAGCCGGTCGTTCTCGGCGCCCTCCGAGATCTGCGCGACGTCGGCCAGGCGCAGCGGAGCGCCGCCGCGATACGCGAGGATCAGGTCGCGATAGCCCGAGACCGCGCGGATCTGGTCGTTGGCGTCGATCGTGGCCGCCCGGGTCGGCCCGTCGAAGCTGCCCTTGGCCTGGTTCGCGTTGGCGTTGCCGATCGCGGTGCGCACCTCCTCGATGCCGAGTCCGGCTGCGGCGAGCGCCATCGGATCGACCCGCACCCGCACTGCCGGGCGCTGCCCGCCGGCGATCGAGACCAGTCCGACGCCGGGCAGCTGCGCGATCTTCTGCGCCACGCGCGTCTCGACCAGGTCGCGCACCCGCGGCAGCGGGATCGTGCGCGAGCTCACGCCGATCGTGAGCACCGGCGCGTCGGCCGGATTGACCTTGCTGTAGATCGGCGGCGCCGGCAGGTCGTCGGGCAGCATCGTGCCGGCCGCGTTGATCGCCGCCTGCACCTGCTGCTCGGCCACGTCCAGCGGCAGCGTGAGCTCGAACTGCAGCGTGATCACCGAGGCGCCGCCCGAGCTGGCCGACGACATCTGCTTCAGGCCCGGCATCTGGCCGAACTGGCGCTCGAGCGGCGCGGTGACCGACGAGGTCATCACGTCGGGGCTCGCGCCCGGAAAGAGCGTCGTGACCTGGATCGTCGGGTAATCGACCTCGGGCAGCGCCGACAGCGGCAGCAGCCGGTAGCCGACCAGCCCGGCGAGCAGGATCGCCACCATCAGCAGCGAGGTCGCCACCGGCCGCAGGATGAACAGGCGCGACGGGTTCATCGGGCGCGTTCTCGTGCTGGGGCGATCGTGCCGCGGGCCCGGGCGGCTTGCGCGGCTACCGCGGGCGCCGGCGCTGTGCGGGGGGCCGCGCCGCCGGCTGCGCGCCGGCCTGCGCGGCCTCGGCCTTGTCGATCGCCTCCACCCGTGCGCCGTCGCGCAGGTTGTCGACGCCGTCGATCACCACGCGGTCGCCGGGCGCGAGGCCGCGCACGACGACGATGCGTTCGCCGTCGACCGGCCCGGTCTCGATGCGGCGCAGCGCCACCGTGCCGTCGGGTTGCAGCAGGTAGACGTAGGTGCCCGGTGCGCCCCGTTGCACCGCGGCGGTGGGCACCACCGTGGCGCCCGCGAGCAGGTCGATTCGCAGCCGCGCGTTGACGAACTGGTTCGGGAACAGCGCGCCGTCGGCATTGGCGAACTCCGCCTTCATCTTCAGCGTGCCGGTGGCGAGATCGATCTGGTTGTCGAGCGTGGTGAGGCGACCGCTGGCCAGCACCTGGCGCTGGTCGCGGTCGAGCGCCTGCACCGTCATCGGCTTGCCTTCGCGGTAGCGCGCGAGCACCGGCGCGAGGTCTTTTTCGGGCAGCGCGAACGTGACGCCGATCGGCTGCACCTGCGTGATCGTGACCAGGCCGTTCGCGTCGCCGGCGCGCACCAGGTTGCCGGGATCGACCAGGCGCAGGCCCAGCCGGCCCGAGAACGGCGCGGTGATGCGCGCATATGCGAGTTGCAGCCGCGCGTTGTCGACCTGGCCCTGGTCGGTCTTGACCGCGCCTTCGTACTGGCGCACCAGCGCCTGCTGCGTGTCGAGCTGCTGCGCGCTCGCGGCGTCCTGCGCCACCAGCGTGCGGTAGCGCTCGAGATCGAGCCGCGCGTTCTCCAGCAGCGCGCGGTCGCGTGCGAGCTGCCCCTGCGCCTGCTCGAGCTGCACCTGGAAGGGCCGCGGGTCGATCTCGGCCAGCACCTCGCCGGCCTTCACCGTCTGCCCTTCGCGGAAGTTTACCCGCAACAGCTGGCCGTCGACGCGCGAGCGCACCGTGACCGTGCGCAGCGAAGTGACCGTGCCCAGCGCATCGAGCACCACCGGCACGTCGGCGCGCGCCGCTGCGGCGACGGTGACCGGGATGGCGCGCTCGCCGCCACTGCCGCGTGCGCCGTCCGCGGTGACCGGTCGCCGGACGAAGTCGATCGCCCAGTATCCGCCGGCCGCGAGGGCGACGAACAGCAGCCAGAACCAGGGGCGCCGCAGCAGCCCCCGCCCGGCGCGCGCCGGGGCGTTGGTCGTGCGCTCGGCGTCGTCGCGGGAGTCGTGCATGGCAGAATCAATGGTACCGGCTCGCACGGGAGATGACGATGAACCTCGCGCATTGGCTCGAGCGCAGCGCAGCGGTCTTCGGCGAGCGGCCCGCGATCGCACTCGGGCACACTGCCCTGTGCAGCTACCGCGAGTTCGCCGCCAGCGCCGCGCGCACCGCCGCCTGGCTGCACGAGCAGGGGCTGGTGCCGGGCGACCGCGTCGGCTTCTTCCTCGGCAACCAGCCCGACTACCTGCGCCTGCTCTGGGGCGTCTGGTGGGCCGGCATGATCGCGGTGCCGATCAACGCCCGGCTGCACGGGCGCGAGGCCGCGTTCATCCTGTCGGACTGCGCCGCCACGCTTTGCTTCACCGACGCCAGCCACGCCGACCGGCTGGCCGGCCACGTGCCAGGCGCCTGCCGGATCATCGATCGGCATCCGTTCCTCGACGACCCTGCCGGCGCGGCAGCGCCGATCGCGGCGCGCACCGAGGACGACGACGCCTGGCTCTTCTACACCAGCGGCACCACCGGCAGGCCCAAGGGCGTGCGGCTCTGCGCGCGCAACCTGCGCTGGATGACGCTCGCGTACCTGGCCGAAGTGCAGCCGGTGGCGCCCGGCGACGCGATGCTGCACGCGGCGCCGCTGTCGCACGGCAGCGGCCTGTACCACTTTCCCTACGTGCTGCACGGCGGCGTCAACGTGCTGCCCGAGTCCGGAGGGTTCGACGGCGCCGAGATCGCGGCGCTGGCCGCGCACTGGGGCAACGCGTCGCTCTTCGCCGCGCCCACCATGGTGCGCCGCCTGGTCGACTGGGCGCGCGGGCAGCCGCGGCCGCTTCCGGGGCTGGCCACCGTCGTCTATGGCGGCGGGCCGATGTACCTGTCCGACATCGAGGACGCCTGCGCGGTGCTCGGTCCGCACCTGGCGCAGATTTACGGACAGGGCGAGAGCCCGATGACGATCACGGTGCTGCCCCGCCACGTGATCGAGGACCGCGCGCATCCGCGCCATCGCGAGCGGCTGGCCTCGGTGGGTTACCCGCAGCCGATGGTCGAGGTGTCGGTCCGTGCCCCCGACGGCACGCCGGTGCCGGCGGGCGAGCCGGGCGAGGTCTGCGTGCGCGGCGAGGTCGTGATGAAGGGCTACTGGAACCAGCCGCACGCCACCGAGCAGGTGCTGCGCGGCGGCTGGCTGCGCACCGGCGACATCGGCCGGCTCGACGCCGACGGTTTTCTCACGCTGCTCGATCGCGAGCGCGACCTGATCATCAGCGGCGGCAGCAACGTCTATCCGCGCGAGGTCGAGGAGGCGCTGCTGCGGCATCCGGCGGTCTCGGAGGTGAGCGTGATCGGCGCGCCCGACGCCGAATGGGGCGAGATCGTCGTCGCCTACGTGGTGACGCACGCGCCGGTGGGCGAGAACGAGCTCGATGCGCACTGCCTCGAACACATTGCGCGCTTCAAGCGGCCGCGGCGCTATCGCTTCGTCGAGGCGCTGCCGAAGAGCGGCTACGGCAAGGTGCTGAAGACCGAGTTGCGCGAGCAGGAGCGCGCGAGCGGCGCGAACTGAGCGCGCCTCTCAGCCGACGTGCTGCGCGAGGAAGGCGAGCGTGCGGCTGCGCGCGAGCCGCGACGACTGCGCGTCGTAGGAGTCGCGCTGGTCGCAGTTGAAGCCGTGGCCGGCGTCGTAGAAGTGCGCCGCGACTTCCGGGTGCCTGGCGAGCAGTGCGCGCGCCTGCGCGGGCGAGGGCGACTTGTCGCGCTCGCCGAAGTGGCACAGCACCGGGCACTTCGGCGTTTCGTCGATGTAGTTGGGCATGCCCCCGCCGTAGTACGGCACCGCGGCGGCCAGCCCCGACAGGCGTGCCGCCGCGAGCCAGGCGATCGTGCCGCCCCAGCAATAGCCGACGATCGCCACCCGCCCGGCGCCGGCCGCGTGCGCGATCGCCGCCGCCACGTCTTTCAGCGCGTCGTCGAAGTCGATGCGCTGCATGAGCGCGACGCCTGCCTGGATGTCGGCCGGCGCGTAGCCGGTTTCGTGGTTGCGCTGCACGCGGTCGAACAGCGCCGGGGCGATCGCCAGGTAACCGTCGGCGGCATAGCCGTCGGTGACCGCGCGGATGTGGCTGTTGATGCCGAAGATCTCGGGAGCGATCACCACCGCGCCGCGCGCCTTGCCCTGCGGCGCGGCCTGCCAGGCGGCGAAGCGATGTCCGTCGGCCGCGGCGAGTTCGATGAAGCTGCCCATCTTCGTTGCCCTCCTTTCGGCGTTCAGAACAGCACCGAACTGAGCCTGCGCCGCCATTCGGACACGAGTTCGGGCTGCGCCGACGCGAGCCCGAACACTTCGATCATCGTCCTGCGGCCCACGTCTTCGCCGAAGGTGCGGTCGCGGCGCACGATCTCGAGCAGTTGCTCGAGCGCGGACGCCCAGGCCTTCTGTCCGATGTAGTGCCTGGCCAGGTCGAGCCGCCCCTGCAGGTCGCCGGGCTCGTTGGCGACGCGCTCGAGCAGTCCGGGCGGCGGCGGCGCGACCCCCTCTTCGAGCTGCCGGCGCGCCTGCGCGAGCAGTTCCTGCACCTGGGGGTCCTGCATCGCTGCGGGCGACAGGCGCGCGAGCTGCGCCTGCGCCGCCCCCGCGTCGTTGTCCTGCAGCAGCAGTTGCGCGTAGAGCAGCAGCGCCTGGTCGTTGGCCGGATCGGCAGCCAGCGCTTTCTGCAGGTGCCCGATCGCAGCCGGATGGTCGCCGCGCTCGATCGCCTGCATCGCCTGCTCGACCTCGACGTCGCCTGCATCGGGCAGCAGGCGGTCGATGAACTCGCGCAACCGGCTTTCGGGCAGCGCGCCCTGGAACTGGTCGACCGGCTGGCCGTTGACGATGCCGAAGACCGTGGGAATCGAGCGGATGCGGAAGTGCTGGGCGAGCTCGGGCTGCGCGTCGGTGTCCACCTTCACCAGGCGGAAGCGGCCGCCGTATTGCTGTTCGAGCTTCTCGAGCATCGGGCCGAGCGTCTTGCACGGCCCGCACCACGGCGCCCAGAAATCGAGCACGACCGGGGTCTGCATCGACGCATCGATGACGTCGGCCTTGAAGCGTTCGAGAGTGGTGTCGATCATGGCCCTGTTCTGTGCGACGGCTACTGCGATATCCGGGTCGTGCCGCGCGACGGGTCGGTGAGGATGCGCACGCGCTGGCCCGGTGTGAACGACTCGCCGTCGGCCTCCTGCACCACCGCGAAAGTGCGGCCTGCGTCGGTGCGCACCGTGATCTCGAGCGCCTGGCGCTCGCTGAGCGACTGCTCGGCGTGGCTGCCGACCACGCCGCCGGCCACCGCACCGAGCACCGAGCCGATGATCGCGCCTTTGCCGCGTCCGACGTTCGATCCGGCGACGCCGCCCACCACCGCGCCGGCAGCAGTGCCGGTCCCGGTCTGCGGGCTGCGCTCCAGGCGCACTTCGCGGATCGCCTGGATGACCCCGGTCTCCACCCGCATCGGCCGGCGCGCTTCGCTGGTGGTGTAGGTGTGGCCCGAGGTCGACGGCGCGGCGCAACCGGCCAGCGCTGCCACGGCGCACAGCGCCATGACCGGAACGATGCTCTTGCTGCGAACCATGAGCGGTACTCCTGCGGTGGGCGCGAAGGCGCCTCAACCGCTCATTATCGCAGTTGCGCCGCTCAGGGTAGCGCCGCTGCCGCCAGCACGCTGCCGGGCTCGGGGGCGGCGAAAAGCAGCAGCGCCACGACCAGGCCGATCGGGGCGGCGACTCTCAGGACTGCGAAGAGGAGTTGATCCCGCTTTTCGCGGGTGCGGGGGAACGCAAGGAGGATCGAATCGACCGGGTGCCTTGCGTTGCCTCCGCGCAGGACGGCGCGGATTGACATGGGGACACCTTTGTTGAGGGAGCATCACCGCTTGTGCGATGATGTTGCAATCATACCACAAGACAGCTGCTTCAGGGAGTCGGGCGTGTGGTCGGAGCCAAGGTCGGTGAGCATTCTCGCGCTCGACGCGGGCGGCACCCCGCGCCGCTGGATCGGGCTCGAAGAGGCCGTCGGCTACTACTACAAGCAGCAGGTGGCCTGGGATCTGGGCGAGCACGCGTTCACGCTGCACGGCGGAACCTGCCGGGCCACCGGCGAGCGCTCCTCGCTCACGCTGCGCTCGATCATCGCGGTGCGCGGCGACTCGTCGCGGCGCGCGCGCTTCGAGCACACCCCGGCGCTCACGCGCGAGATGCTGTTCGCACGCGACCGCTTCGTCTGCGCGTATTGCGGCACGCGGCATCGTGCGTCCGAACTCACCACCGAGCACGTGCAGCCGCAAAGCCGTGGCGGGCGCGACACCTGGACCAACCTGGTCAGCGCCTGCAAGCCCTGCAACCTGCGCAAGGGCAACCGCACGCCCGAGCAGGCGCGCATGCCGCTGCTCTACGTGCCGTACGTGCCCAGCCTGCACGAGGCGTTCATCCTGCGCAACCGGCGCATCCTCGCCGACCAGATGGAGTTCCTGATGGCCGGTGTGCCGCCGGGCTCGCGGCTGCATGCCGCCGACAGCGCCTTGCCCGCCTGAGAGGGTGTAGCCGAAATGATCAGGCGGCCAACCTTGTTGCGAGCATACGCGCTTCGACCAGCCAGACCCAGGCCACCGGTGCCCATGAGGAGC
>QEVL01000006.1 GCA_003577305.1 Burkholderiales bacterium | reverse complement strand
ACTACCCATGAGTCGACTCGCTTCTTCTCCAAGGCTTCGCTCCGACGCCGCGCACGGCGCGGCTCGGAACGATAGTTTACCTATTTACGGATAAGTTCTAAGGCAGGTTAGGGAGCTGGCTGGATCGGGTTTCACCATTACGCGGCGCTGGGCATCACGGTCTATGGGTTTCTGGTAGTCGATTGGCTGCGCAGCGGTTGGCATGCGGCGCCGAAAAACGCCTTCGACCGCCAGACACCTACCGTATCCGGGAGTCACGTCGCCCGTGGCAGCCCTACGGGCGCAGTGCCATGTATTGGATGTCATTTCGACGCTACGCATTCGTCTGATCTACTACCTGATGCGCCGACTGAGCGTGTGCCCGTGTTGCCGGTGCGGCGTCGAGCCGTTGGCGACATGTTGAAAGTATGGATTTGCGGAGCAATCCGGAACCTTGCAGCGTCACTCTGCCGGCTCGACGATCCTGCGGATCGCCTCGGGCGCGCCTTCGAGGAATGCGGTTACCTGATTTGCGATTGTCGCCTCGATCGGATGCACGGCTGGTAGCCCGTACACCCAGCGCCGGATCGCGATGTAGAAGATCCCTCCATGCAGCGCCCACGCGCATTCAAGCTCGGCTTCGCTGACCGGAGGCGATGCCTCGTCGAGGCCGGCGGTCAGGCGAAGCTCGCGACAGACGGGAAGCAGCACATGCTCGCGAATGATGCTGAGATACCGCTTGTTGATGTTGACGCCCCTCAACCCACCAAACATGAAGATGCGCACCCATTCGTACGAAAAGATCGCATTCGCATACTCCTCGTAGAAGACGCACAGCCTCTCGTGCAGAGGGCGGGAGCGATCGCGCAACAGGTGTTCCCACCCGGGATTCCAGCGTCGCAGATAGACTTCCTCGTAGACGCGCTCGACGAGGCTTTCCTTGTCGGGAAAGTAGCGATACAGCAGCGGTTGCGTGACCCCGAGTCGTTTCGCTAGCGCCCGTGTCTGACCTTCGAAGCCGAATTCGGCGAAGAAACGGATCGCCTCATCGACGATCATCCGTTGGCGTTCGTGCCCGGGAAGACGCTTGGTGGCTGGCGGCACGACCTTCTCGCCGCGCCGGGCTCGTGCTGGTTTCGGAACCGGGGGTTTGCGCATCAGGGGAAGGCGACAAGCAGGGAATGTGTCTCGAACATATCGTTCTTCGGACTGTCGGAGTGGACTATTTATCATTGTAGGGCCGCGTGCCGTTTGCAGACAGGGGAAGGCACCATGAGGAAAACACGATGAACGACAGGTCTGCACCGGAATATGACGCCCGGGTCGCGCTGCCGGAGTTGCCCGACATCCGCGTCTCCGTCGAGCGTTTGTTCGGCATTGGTTCCGGGATGGAGGTTCCCGCGTTCAGCCGGCGCACCGATTACGTACCGGACGTCGACGACGCGTACTGCTTCGATCACGACACGACGCTATCGATTCTTGTCGCCTTCGAGCACAACCGACGTTTGCTGATTCATGGTCGGCACGGAACGGGCAAGTCCTCACACATCGAGCAAGTCGCCGCGCGGCTGAACTGGCCGTGCGTGCGCATCAATCTCGACAGCCAGATCAGCCGGGGCGACCTTATCGGAAGAGACGCGATCGTTCTGCGTCAGGGCAAGCAGGTGACAGAATTTCGCGAGGGTATGCTCCCGTGGGCCCTACAGAATCCGGTCGCACTCGTCTTCGACGAATACGATGCGGGTCGACCCGACGTGATGTTCGTGATCCAGCGCGTGCTTGAAGCCAACAGCAGGATGACGTTGCTCGGTAGCAACCGGGTGATCGGCGCGCACCCATCCTTTCGCCTGTTTGCAACCGCCAACACCGCCGGACTCGGCGACGCCACGGGCCTATATCACGGCACGCAGCAACTGAACCAGGGGCAACTGGATCGCTGGAATATGATCGCCGCGCTGAATTACCTGCCGCCAGCCGCTGAAATCCGTATCGTCCTCTCGAAGGTTCCCGGCCATGACCACGCGGAAGGCCGCAAAATCGTCTCTGCGATGGTCGCGATGGCGAACCTCACGCGCGTCGGATTCAGGGCGGGCGACCTCGGAACCGTGATGTCGCCGCGCACCGTGATCTCGTGGGCGGAGAACGCGCTGCTGTTCGATGACCTGGCCACTGCATTTCGCGTGACATTTCTGAATCGATGTGACGACATCGATCGCGCGATTATCACTGAGTACTACCAGCGCTGCTTCGGCGTCGATCTCGACGCGGCCGCGACGCGGTCGGCGGCCGGCGGCCCGCCATGACCAGATTTCGCGGGCAGGGTGCCGTCCGGCTGGAGCGCGCGACGGCGGCCGTGGTGCGCGCGATCGCGCGCCGCGACGACATTACCGTCTCTTTCTGCGAAAAATATGACACCGACGTCGATTCGGCAGCGCACGTCAGACTGCCCGGGGTTCCGGAGGAACCGGGGCCGGACGAGATTACCTGGCTTCGAGGCGAAGCCGATTCCGCCGCGCTGAGACTGCGTCATCACGACCCCGGAGTGCACCGAAGGTGGCGTCCCGCGAACGAGGCGGCCCGCACCGTCTTCGATGCACTGGAGATCGTGCGTTACGAAACGCTGGGCGCGCGGCACCTACCCGGCGTGGCGGAGAACCTCGCCGCCCGCCTGAACGCGCGCTGCCTGAATGAAGGATTTGCCGAAGCGATCGATCCCAATGAGGTGCCCGAATCCACGGCGTTCGCATTGCTGATGCGTCTGGAAGCGACCGGCAGGCGCTGGCCCAAGGCGGCCGATCGGGTCATGGAGGCGTGGCTACACCGAATCGATCCGCAGGTGCGTGATGCGATTAGGAAAGTGATCAAGTCGTTGGACGATCAGGGTGCTTTTGCAGTGGGCACGCACCGCTTTCTCGTAGCCTTAGGTCGTGAGTCCGACGAACGAGAGACCGCCGTCGGTTCGTCGACATCGCGTGACGACGAATCCGGCGGGCCGGAAGCGGCGGAGGCCAGCCCATCGGGTGCGGGAAACTCACTGGACACCGTCGGCCTGCGGGGTTCGTCTTCCGTGAAGGGTGACAGGACCGTAGACGTTGCAGGTCCACCTGCAGACGCAGGCGACCCGAGTCCGGGAAACGGGCAAGACGCCGCCGCTGAGGCGTCGAGTGAATCGGCGGGTTCAGCGGTGCCTGCGGGGTCTGGCCATTCCCGCGAAGCGATGGAGTTACGGCGACCGCTTCCCTACCATGCCTTCACCACCGAGTACGACATCATCGCGACCCCTGAGGACTTCCTCGATTCCCGGGAACTCCTGCACTGGCGTAAGCGCCTCGACCACGAGACCGCCCCGTTCCGCGCGGGCATCGCCCGGCTCGCAGCTCACCTGCAACAGCGCCTGCTCGCACGAAGAGCCGAGAAGTGGGACTCCGAACTCGAGGAGGGTCTCCTCGATTCGCAGCGTCTCGCGTCAGTCGTCGCTGACCCATCTGCCCCAACCATCTACAAGGCGCTAGGAGACACCGACTCGACTGACACCTTTCTGGCGATCTTGATTGACAGTTCAGCTTCGATGCGTGGGCTGCCGATCCGGCTGGCCGCCATGTGCGCAGACATCGTCGCGCTCGCGCTGGAGCGATGCGCGGTGAAGATCGAGATCCTCGGGTTCACCACTCGCGAGTGGCGCGGTGGGCGGTCCCGCGCGCAATGGATTCGCACCGGAAGACCGCCGCACCCCGGTCGATTGAACGACCTCTGCCACATCGTTTACAAATCGGCGTCGGTACCGTGGCAGCGTGCACGCAACGGCCTCGGTGTCGTGCTCGACGAGACGCTACTGAAGGAAAACGTCGACGGCGAGGCATTGCTGTGGGCGCGCCGCCGTTTGCTCGGCCGCCCGGAACAGAGGCGGATTCTACTGGTCCTCTCCGACGGCGCACCGGCCGACGAGTCGACCTCAGCGGCCAACTCGCCCAGCTACCTCGAACACCACCTGCGCGAAGTCATCGCCCGAATCGAGCGTGAACGTGCGATCGAACTCGTTGCGATTGGCCTTGGCCACGACGTCGGACGTCATTACCGCCGAGCGGTGCAGCTGGCAGATCCACGCGACCTGGGCGAGACGATTGTGCACTGCCTCGATGCGCTTCTCCTTTGAAGACATCGTCGCCATTGACAGGATCGGGCGTCCGGGGGCAGACTTGGTGATCGAACGATAAATCCACCGCGTGCTCGGCGATGCGCGCGGCCAACGGAGACGGGAGTGAAGGCTCCTTCCTTCGATTACGTGCGGGCGACCTCGCTCGACCACGCACTGGACATCCTGGCCGAACGGGGCGCGGACGCGCGCGTCCTCGCGGGTGGCCAGAGCCTGATACCTGCGCTGAACATGCGGCTTCAGTCTCCGCCGCTGCTCGTCGACATTGGCGCACTCGACGAACTTCGCGGCATCACGATCGACGGCGACGTCGTCCGCATCGGCGCGCTAGCACGCCATCGCGACGTCGAGGATTCGCAGATCGTCGAGGAGCACGTTCCGCTCATCCACGAAGCGATACGCCACGTTGCTCACCCCGCGATCCGCAATCGCGGCACCTTCGGCGGCAGTCTTGCCCTGGGCGATCCCGCTGCCGAGCTTCCGGCTTGCGCCGTCGCGCTCGACGCCAGGATCATGGTGGCGAGTACGAGGGGCCGTCGTACCATCGGCGCGCGTGACTTCTACCGCGGGCTATTCGACACAGCACTCGAACCGGATGAACTTATTGTCCAGGTCGAGATCGACGCGATCGGCGATGGATGGCGCTCAGGGTTCTGCGAGCTCGCGCGGCGCCGCGGCGATTTCGCTCTCGTCGGGCTTGCTGCGCACATGTGCGTGAGCGGCTCGACCTTTGAGGACGGGCGCCTCGTCTTCTTCGGTGTGGGCGGAGCGCCAACGCCCGCCCGACATGCCTGGGAGCAGATCAAAGGCAGGTGGTGTGAGCCGCCAGTGCTCACCGCGGCGCGTGAAGCGCTGTCACGCGACCTCGATCCGCCCGGGGACACGTCTGCATCGGCGGCCACGCGAATGCACCTTGCGCAGATCCTGCTCAGTCGCGTCGTCGTCGCTGTTGCGGCCAATGCCGAGGGGAAGGTCTGATGTCGAATTCGGTCGAAGTGACGCTGACGATCAATGGCGCACGCGTGAATGAGCGCGTAGCGGCGCGAACAAGCCTCGCGGATTTCCTGCGCAACCGACTCGAACTCACTGGTACGCACGTCGGCTGCGAGCACGGAGTGTGCGGCGCCTGCACTGTACGCATGAACGGCGACACCGTGCGCGCGTGCCTGGTCTTCGCGGCGCAGGTCGATGGCGCCGTGATCGAGACGATCGAGGGATTGACGGCGTCCGGCGAAGCGGAGCGCCTGCAACAGGCGTTTCACGAGCGCAATGCCCTGCAATGTGGGTTCTGCACACCCGGGATGCTGATGAGTGCCTCGGAGTTGCTGAAGCGCAAGACGCATCCGGATCGCGACGAGATCCGCGAGTATCTGTCGGGAAATTTCTGCCGTTGCACAGGCTATCACTCGATCGTTGATGCAATCGAGTCCGTCGCGCATATCCCGGAGCGATGAAATGCCCGATGCGCTGAGAATCGACCTTCCGAACAGCTACATCGGTCGCAGCGTACCGCGGCCCAACGCGCGTCGCCTACTCCAGGGCAGGGGCCAGTTCACCGACGACCTGAAGCTGCCGCGCATGCTCCATGTCGCGTTCCTGCGTAGCCCGCACGCGCACGCGCGTATCGTCGGCATCAACCTCGATGCGGCGCGCAAGGCGCCTGGCGTCGTCGCTGCCGTTCATGGCAAGGACCTTGCGAAGTACTGCACACCATGGGTCGGCGTGCTGTCACATTTTCCGGGGCTGAAGTCTGCACCGCAGTATCCGCTTGCAATCGACAAGGTCGTTTGGCAAGGCGAGCCGGTCGTCGCGGTGGTCGCCGAGAGCCGCGCGCTAGCAGAGGACGCGCTTGAAAGTATCGAGATCGATTATGACGCCCTGTCGCCGGTCGCCGACATGGAAACCGCACTCGCTCCGGACACGCCTGTTATCCATCCGGAACTGGGCGACAACCTGGCATTCGCAATGCAGGTGAACTCGGGCGACGTCGACGCCACGTTCGCACGCGCTGCAGTCATTGTCGAGGACGTCTTCCACTACAACCGGCACACCTGCGTGTCGCTCGAACCACGCTGCGTGCTCGCCGACTTCGACCCGAGCGAACGCAAGCTCACCGTGTACGCGTCGACACAGACGCCGTACCAGATGCAGGACGTTTACAGTCGGCATCTTGGCATCCCCGAGGAGAACGTGCGCGTCGTTGCGCGCGACGTCGGCGGCGCGTTCGGAATGAAGCTGCACGTCTACGGCGACGACATGGCCACCTGCGCACTCGCGATCATGCTCGAGCGCCCCGTGAAGTTCACCGCCGACCGACTTGAGTCCTTCGTCACCGACATCCACGCGCGCGACCATCGCGTGAAGGCACGCATGGCGGTCTCCGCCGACGGCGAGATCCTCGGAATGGAAGTCGACGACCTCACGGGCATTGGGCCGTTCTCGGTGTATCCGCGCACGAGTGCGGTCGAGGGCGCGCAGGTGATCCGCATAATGGGGGGCCCGTACAGGTTTCGCGACTACCGTGGCAGGCTGCAGGTGGTTCTGCAGAACAAGAACCTGATGTCGCAGTATCGTGCGGTCGGACACCCGATCGCTTGTACGGTCACCGAGGCGCTGGTGGATAAGGCGGCTGCTGCGACAGGGCTCGACCCAGTCGAGTTCCGCCGACGCAACTATGTCTCCGACGATATGTACCCGTACACGTCGCCGACCGGATACTGGTTCGAGCGCCTGTCACACCACCAGTGCCTCGACAGGCTGCTCGGGATCATGCGCTACGATGACTTGCGGGCCGAGCAGGCGGCCCTGCGCGAGCGAGGCGTCTGGCGGGGCATCGGCTTGGCGGCGTTCATCGAGATCACGAATCCGGGCCCCGCCTTCTATGGTGTCGGTGGGGCTCGGATTTCGTCGCAGGACGGCTGCGTTCTCAAGCTGGAGCCCTCGGGCAAGGTGCGCTGCCTCATCAGCGTGAATGAGCTGGGCCAGGGCACCGAGACCGTGATAGCGCAGATCGTCGCCGATACGCTCGGCATCGCATTCGAAGATGTGCGCGTCATCACCGGTGATACTGAAACGACGCCGCACGGCGGCGCGACCTGGGCATCGCGCGGCGCGGGCATTGGCGGCGAGACGGCAATGCTCGCCGCGCGCGCGCTCAGGGAGAACGTACTGTCGCTGGCAGGCGTGGTGATGCAGGCGCCGCCAGCGTCGCTCGACATCCGGGATGGGCAAGTCGTCGATGCCGAGTCGGGCACTGTACGCCTTGCGATGGCCGAGGTAGCGCGCATCGGTCACTTTCGCCCCGACACGTTACCGAAGGACTTCCAGGCCGAACTGAACGTGGTGCGTCACTACGTCCCGCGCGGCCAGCCGTTCGCGTTCACGAACGGCATCCAGGCCTCGTATCTCGAGGTCGATGTCGAGACCGGCTTCGTGAAGCTGCTCGGGCATTGGGTCGTCGAGGACTGCGGCAGGGTGTTGAACCCGATGCTCGTGGCCGAGCAGATCCGCGGCGGCGTCGTGCAAGGCATCGGCCCGGCGCTCTTCGAGCACTGTGTCTACAGCGAGGAAGGGCAGATGTTGAGCGGAACGCTCGCCGATTACTTGGTGCCGATGGCGGGTGAGATGCCCGACATCGTCGTCGCGCACGTCGAGACACCAACGCAACTGCAGGAGCTCGGCGTCAAGGGAACAGGTGAGGCCGGTACTGCTGGTGCATCGGCTGCGGTGATGAACGCGCTGAACGACGCGCTTGTGCCGTTCTCCACGCGGCTGACAGCGATGCCGTTCACGCCGCAGCGGATTCTCGAAGCGCTCGGAAGAGTCTCTTCCGCGCCATGAATGGCAGACGCTACTTCAACACGATCGGGCCTACCGACTAGCGAACAAGGAGAAGACGATGAGCAAGCTCTTCACGATCGAAAACGGGCGCCGACGCGTCCTCAGGGGCATTGCGGCCGGTGGCGCGGGAGCGGTCACGGCGTCGGCATGGACCGGTCTTGCCCGAGCGCAGGACGACGCGATTCGGATCGGCTTCCCGACGCCGCTCACCGGTCCTTTCGCAGCCGAAGCAAAAGACCAGGTCCAGGCAGCCGAACTCGCGATCAAGCACTTCAACGACGAAGGTGGCCTGAAGGGTCGAAAGGCCGTGCTGCTCGTGCGCGACGACAAGCTCAAGCCTGGTGAGGCCGCCACGAGAACGCTCGAGTTGATCGAGAAAGACAAGGTCCACTTTGTCGTGGGGGCTCTCTCCGCGTCGGTGCAGCTCGCCGTTAACGAGGTCACGAAGGCGCGCGGCATCATCTACAATTCGATCAGCCAGTCCGATTCGATTAACGAGGCGAAGGACTTCAGCAAGTACACGTTCCACGAGGCGATGAACCCGCACATGACGGCGGGTGCGGTTGGCCGCTATGCGTTCAGGAAGGGGCAGAAAGTCGCTTTCCTCACTGCCGATTACGCCTACGGCCACGAAATGGTGCGCGGCTTCCGACGCGTTGCCGAGGAAATGGGCGTCACGCTGCTCGACGATATCCGGCACCCGGCTGGCTCCACCGACTACTCGATCTTCCTGCCGCGCATCCAGGCGCTCAAGCCCGACGTGCTTGCGATTTGTAACTTCGGCCGCGACCAGCTGAACTCGATCAAGCAGGCCACTGATTTCGGCATGAAGAAGCAGATGAAAATCGTGGTGCCGGTACTGCTGTACAACCAGCGGTTGGCGGGCGGCGCTGCCCCCTTCGAGGACGTTATCGGCGCGGCCAACTACCACTGGACACTCGAGGAGCAGATGCCGTCGGCGAAGCGGTTCAACGATGCGTACCGCGCCGCGTACGGCGGCACTGTGCCATCTGACTACGGCGCATACGGCTACGTGGGCGTCAAGGCGGTGCTCGACGCAGCACGGAAGGCGGGAACCACCGATTCCGATGCCGTCATCGCCGCACTCGAGGGCATGAAGTACGACTACTACAAGGGCCCGCAGTACTTCCGCAAGTGCGATCATCAATCGGTCCAACCGATTCTGATCGTCGAGTCCAAGAAGCAGTCGGAGATGCGCAACCCGAACGACGTCTTCAAGATCCTCGAGATCGAGCAAGGCAGCGAGAAGGTGCTGCGAAGCTGCTCTGAACTCGGTTACGGTGCATGATCGCTTCGGCGCCGCAGTCGTCAGGTGACGGCTGTGGCGGCGCCTGAAGTCTGCTGGAATCATGACGCTCGACCTCCTGACTCTGCAGCTCTTCACCGGCTTCGCGCTCGGTTCGGTATTCGTGCTGCTTGCGATCGGGTTGTCGCTGATCTTTGGGCTGCTCACCGTGGTGAACTTCGCTCACGGCGCCTTATACATGGTCGGTGCCTACGTCGGCGTGGCAGTGCTGCAGGCGGGTGGCAACTTCTGGGTCGCGCTGCTCGTCGTGCCGCTTGCGGTGGGTACTCTCGGGCTCGCGATCGAGCGCTGGCTGGTGCGCCCGCTCTATGGCCGAGGAATCGATTACCCGATCCTGCTCACTTTCGGGCTCGCCTACGTCATGGTCGATGTCGTGCGGATGATCTTCGGTGTCGAAGGTATACCGCTCGGCACTCCCGAGGCGCTCGCCGGCGCGGTGAACATCGGTGTTGGTTACTTTCCGCTGTACCGGTTGTTCGTGATCGTCGCCACGGCGTTGATTCTGATCGCGCTATGGCTGTTCATCGAACGCAGCACACTCGGGCTCGTCATTCGCGCCGGCTCACGAGACCCCGAGATCCTGCGCGTGCTTGGCGTCGACGTCGGGCGGATCTGGCTGCTCGTGTTCGGGCTCGGTGCGGGCATCGCGGGGCTGGCTGGGATCCTCGCCGCACCAATGCGCAGCGTCACTCCGGAAATGGGCGTCCCGGTGCTCGTCGAGGCGTTTGTCGTCACCGTCGTCGGCGGCATGGGATCGCTGAAGGGCGCCGTGGTCGCCGGCCTGCTCGTCGGCGTCGTCGCGAGCATGACCTCACTCGTGTTCCCCGAGATGGCTGAGGTATCGATGTTCGCGATCATGGCACTCGTGTTGCTCGTGCGCCCCCAAGGGTTGCTCGGTCGCGCAGGTCTCCTGGGGTAGGGACGTATGAGACCCGAGTGGAACCAGGCCACCGGGAACAGCCTCGTCGAGCGCTGGTACGATGGCGTTGCGCGCCACCGGACGATCGCGATCCTGCTGTTCCTCTTGACAATGCCGTGGTGGATACCGCACGAGGCACTCGCCGTAAGCATTCTAATCTTCGGCCTGTATGCGGTTGGTTTCAATCTGCTCTTCGGCTACACGGGGTTGCTTTCGTTCGGCCACGCGGCCTTCTTCGGTGGTGGTGCATACGGTGCAGGTATCGCGATCGCGCATTTCGGGCAGGCTTGGCTCGGGGCCATCGCGGCAGGGATCGTCACTTCAGGCGTGCTCGCGGTGCTCATCGGACTGTTGTCGATCCGCTCACGTGGCATCTATTTCGCGATGGTCACACTCGCGCTGTCGCAACTCGTCTATTACCTTTTCTTCCAGGCCACGGAATGGACCGGTGGCGAGAATGGTCTGCGGGGGATCACGATCGAGACAGTCGGTCTCGGGCCGTACAGACTCGATTTCCTGAACCCTACCGTGAAGTACTACATCGTGCTCTTCTTCGTCGGACTCGCGCTGTGGCTGTTCTCGCGCATCCTCGCTTCACCCTTCGGTGGAGTACTCGAAGCGATCCGCGAGAACGAGAACCGTGCGCGAGCCTGCGGGTACGATGTCGCGCGTACCAAGTTTCTCGCGTTCATCCTCTCTGGCCTGTTCTGCGGGCTCGCTGGCGCGTTGTACGCGTTGCATATCTCGATCGTCCCGATGGACCTGCTGCACTACCAGACGTCGGGTCTAGTCGTGATGATGTCGCTGCTCGGCGGCATGGGGACCCTGTTCGGCCCGTTCGTCGGTGCGGCCACCTTCCTCCTGATTGAAGATATCGTGAGCCTGTACACACCGTACTGGCAGTTCGTTGCCGGTCTCGTCTTCATCGTCTTCGTGCTGTTCTTTCCACGCGGTATCTGGGGCAGTCTTCTCGCATGGATCCGGCGATGAGCACCGACGTCATCCTCCATGCCGAAGGCGTATCGAAGCGCTTCCAGAACTTCGTCGCGCTTGACAATGTGAGCGTGAGCTTCCCGCGCTCGCGCCTCACAGCGGTCATTGGCCCGAACGGCGCAGGCAAGAGCACGTTCTTCAATGTGATCTCCGGCGCCTTCCCTCCTTCCGGCGGGCGCATCGTCTATGACGGCGCTGACATCACGGGTCAGCCACAGCACCGTTTCGCACACCTCGGAATAGCGAAGTCGTTCCAGATAACCAACGTGTTCCCGCAGCTCACCGCGCGGGAGAACGTACGCATTGCGGTGCAGGCGATGCACACGCGGTACCAAATGTTCCGCCGACGCGAAGCCTTCAGCGAACTTGTCGACAAAGCTGATGAACTGCTGCGCACCGTGCATCTGTTGCCACATGCCAGGCGTGCTGCCGAGACTCTCGCTCACGGCCAGCAGCGTGCGCTCGAGATCGCGATCGCGCTCGCTTGTCGTCCGAGACTGCTGCTCCTCGACGAGCCGACCGCCGGCATGAGCCCGGAGGAAACCCGCGAGATGATGGATCTGATCGTACGGCTTGCCGAGGAGCGCACGGTGGTTCTAGTGGAGCACAAGATGAAACTCGTAATGGGGATCAGCGATCACCTTGTCGTGCTGCACCAGGGCCAAGTGCTCGCCGAGGGTGCGCCGGACGAAATCCGTGCGAACGAAGAGGTCAAGCGAGTCTATCTTGGTCGGGAGCGCACCCATGCTGCAAGTCGAGAACCTTAACGCCTGGTACGGGCGCAGCCACGTGCTGCAGGGTATCGACCTGAACGTCGAGGCGGGCGAGATCGTCGCGCTGATCGGCCGCAACGGCGCCGGCAAGACGACCACGCTGCGCGCGATCATGGGACTGCTGGCCCGCAGCGCCGGAGCGGTGCACTTCGACGGCGTCGAGATCAGCGGGCGCGCGCCTCACGAGCGATTCCACATGGGCCTCGGCTACGTTCCCGAGGAGCGGCGGATTGTGCCAGGACTGACCGTGCGCGAGAACCTTCGGCTGGGACTGCTGCGATCCGGCAACCGCGGCCGCGAAGCCGAGGTTATCGACGGCATCGCGAAGCGGTTCCCGCGCCTCGGTGAGCGCCTCTCGCAAGAAGCAATCACGATGTCGGGCGGGGAGCAGCAAATGCTCGCGATCGCACGCGCGATGGTCTCCGGGCCGAAGCTGATCATGCTTGACGAGCCCACCGAAGGGATCATGCCGGTGCTCGTCGACGAGATGTTCGAGTTGTTCTCGGAGCTGAAGAATTGCGGGACGACGATCGTGCTCGTCGAGCAGAATGTGGAGATGGCGCTGGAAGTGGCCGACCGAGCCTACATCATGGATCAGGGGACAATCGTGCATCAGGGGGTGGGAAGTGCGCTGCTGGCGGATCGGGAGATTCAGGAGCGTTACTGCACGGTTTGAACCCTCTCTCTGAAGGTCTTTCGTCCGCGGTTCAATCGATTATGATGAAAGTATTGCTGGGCAGGCCAGCCAAGGAGCTGATTGTGGGGGCCGAGTAGCGCGCGGCTCGAGTCGATCGCGCCCTCGCAGAGCTTGCCGGCCGCGCTGGCGAGGCAAGCGCAGTGGATTCTGCGCATGTCCGACGGCGCGCCCAACAGCGTGGTCGCCACGCAGCTCGGGTGAACCGTCCGACCGTGGGGTTCTGGCGCCCCCGGCACGAATCGAACGTGCGACCCTCCCCTTAGGAGGGGGATGCTCTATCCACTGAGCTACGGGGGCGGCCGGAACGGATTCTACCGGAGGCGGCCTGCGCTTCAGTCGCGGCGGTAGTCGATGATCGTGTAGTGGGGGCCCCTGGCCGAACGGTGCTCGCTGCGCGAGTGCACGCGCCATTGCCGCGGATCGAGTTCGGGGAAGTGCGCGTCGCCGGCCACTTCGAGGTCGATTTCGGTGACGATCGCACGCTTGGCAATGCCGATCGCGTCGCGGAACAGTTGCTCGCCGCCCACGACGAACACCTCTTCGGTGGAGATCGACGGGTCGGGGCCCGGCTGCGCGGCGAGCGCGATCGCCGCTTCGAGCGAACTGGCGTTCTCGCAGCCCGCGTGCGTCCAGTGCGGGTTGCGGCTCACCACGATGGTTCGCCGGCCCGGGAGCGCCTTTCCGATCGATTCGAAGGTCTTGCGCCCCATGACGATCGCGTGCCCCATCGTGGTCGTGCGAAAGTGCTTCAGGTCTTCGGGCAAGTGCCAGGGCAGGCCGTTGCCTGCGCCGATGACGCCGCCGCGCGCGCGGGCGACGACGATCGTGATGCGCGGGCCTGCGGCCGGCGCGGTCTGGCTGCCATCTTCGGGGGAATCGTTCATGTCCGATGCGGTTTCGCCGTGGATCCGGTGGGTCATTCGACCTGCCGCGATCCGGCGCGAGTCGCGATTGTAGCTTTCGTATCGTGGCTTTCGTATCGCACGACAGCACTCAACTAATCGCGCGCGCCGGGCGTGCGTGCGCATAATCGCCGATTCGGGTGTGTGGCCGGTATTGCTGCTTGCCGCTTGCCGCAGGCCCTGGCAGGGTCGGGTGCAGGTGCAGGAGGACAATCTCGATGAAGATCCGTGCGGTCGTGGCATTTCTCGTGACGGCGGCGATGCCGCTGGCGGCCGGGGCTCTCGACGTTCCGCGCGCCGAGCGCCTGTTCGCGCAGCACTGCGCCGTATGCCACGGTGCCGATCGCGGCGGCTACATCGGCCCGGCCCTGAACCGCGACGAGACGAAGCTCGGAGCCGGCGAGGTCGCCGAGATCATCCTCAGCGGCAAGCCGCCCACGCTGATGCCGCAGCACCCGTCCTGGCGCGGCACGCTGTCGGTGAAAGACCGCGAACTGCTGGCCGAACTGATCACTACCCAGCCGAAAACGAAGCCGTCCTGGAGCATCGGCGACGTGCGCGCGTCGCTCGAGGTGCTGGTCGCCGACGAATCCAGGCTGCCGTCCGCGCCCACCTACAAGATCGACCGGATCGACGACCTGATGGCGGTCATGTCGCGCGGCCGCCAGGCCGCCGGAAAGGAAGCAAAAGTGCTCTTCTTCGACGGCAGGACGCACCGCAAGGTCGGCGAAGTCCCCACCGTCTTCGGGCCGCACCTGATGGACTTCCATCCGACCGAACCGCGCTGGGCCTATGTGCGCGACGACGCCGGTTGGGTTCACAAGGTCGACCTGTATTCGATGCGCACGGTGCGCAAGGTGCGCGCCGGCCTGAACGGCACCTCGCTCGCAGTGTCGCGCGACGGGCGCTACGTGGCCGCAGGCTCGTACGTGCCGCACACCATGGTGATCATGGACGCCGCCACGCTCGAGCCCTTGCACCTGATCGAGCTCGCCGGGGTCGATCCGGACGGCAAGATGGTGGAGGCCGACGCCGGCATCATCACCTCGACGCCTTTCGCCAACTGGTTCGTGGTGGCGCTCGAGCAGGCAGGGCAGGTGTGGATCGTCGACCTCGACCGGCGCGGCATGCCGATCACCGCGATCAAGGACGTGGGCCGCCATCTGCACGATGGCTTCCTCTCGCCCGACGGCCGCTACCTGGTGGTTTCCTCGTACGACGATCACCTGAACACGGTCATCGACCTTTCGGAAGCGCGCATCGTGCGCAAGATCCCTTCGGGCTGCAAACCGCATCTCGGTTCGGGTGCGGTGATCCGCTCCAACGGCCGCCTGCTCGGCATCGGCACCAACATCGGCGAGGACAAGTGCCCGTCGTACGAAGTCACCGTCTTCGACATGAACACCTTCGACGTGGTCAAGCGGATTCCGGTGATCGGCCCGACCGAGTCGCCGGCGGCGCATCCCGACGCGCCCTACGTGATCGTCGACATCGTCGGCACCGGGCCGAACGCGAACAAGCTGCAGTTCGTCGACAAGAACACGCTCGAGGTGGTGCGTACGCTCGAGGTCGAGGGCACGCTCGGCCACTCGCACTTCCCCGAATACACCGCGCGCGGCGACTTCTTCTACGTGAGCGCCCGGTATCGCGGCGATCGCAGCCTGTCGGTGCCGGGCGGGCGACTGGTGATCTTCGATTCGCGCACGCTGCGCGAGGTGAAGTCGATTCCGGTGGACGTGCCGGCAGGCGTCTTCTCGCGCGTGAGGGCGCGCACCGTCGTGGTCGGACTCCAGCCGACCGTGAAGTGAAGCAGCCGGCGCGAACGCGCCGGCCGCTACTTCGGCACGACCGCGGTGGCTTCGAGTTCGATCTTGCCCGGGTTGTCGAGCAGGTCGGAGACGAAGATCATGCTCATCGCCGGGTAGTGCTGGCCGATGTGCTTGCGCCAGATCTTGCCGAGCTCCTTGCGCGCCGCCATGTAGGCGGGCTTGTCGCAACAGTAGGCCGTCATCCGGCAGATGTGCTCGGGCTTTGCGCCCGCCTTGGCCAGGATCGCGACGATGTTCTCCAGTGCCTGCTCGAACTGCGGCACGATGTCTTCCGACTGGAATTTCTGCTGCGCGTCCCAGCCGACCTGGCCGGCGACGAAGACGATGCGGCCTGCATCGACCGCGATGCCGTTGGCGTAGCCGATGGGCGGCGCCCAGCCGTCGGGGAGAAGAGTCTGCATGTGCGGGATTCCTCGGTCGGGTCGGAGCGCCGTCAGTCGGTGTAACGCGGCGGATCGGGATCGTCGGCCCAATTGCGGTCGGGCTTGGGCACTTTCGCGAGCCAGTCCCTGATCAGCTCGACGTGCTCGCGCTCTTCGCCCTGCAGTTCGAGCGCGGCCTTGCGAACCGACTCGACGGTTGCCGCTTCGGCGATGCGCGCGAAAAAGCGTTCGGCACGCTCTTCGCTGGCCAGTGCGAGTTGCAGCGCGTGGTAGGGCTGCATCAGGTAGTGCACTTCGTCCATCGGGACGGTTTCGGGCCCCTCGAAGCCTTCCCAGGTTGCCGCGCCGGGTTGGGGCGGCACCTTCCAGCCCATCTCGGCCATGATCTGCGTCGCGTGCTTGCCCTCGATCTCCGACATCTTGCGGAACAGGTTGGCGACCTCGGTGTTGTTGTGCGTCTGCATCGCGTCGGCGAAGTCGGCATAGCGTTCGGCAGCCTCGATCTCCATCTCGTAGGCCTTGGCCATGAACTCTTCGAGTGAGCGCGGAGCCTTTGCCTTTCTGGCATTCATAGTTCGAACTCCGCCTCGATCTCGGCGATCTCGCGCCGCGTGCCACGCGGCCCGAGCGGATACGGTGTGCGATTTCCAGTGTACAGCACCCCGATGTTGAAACCGTCGTCGGTCATGAGGCGGTGCGCGGCGCGTGCGCCGTCGCTGGTCGGGCCGACCGGCGCCGGGCGCGCCTGCTCCTTCCAGGAGCGCTGCTCGGGCCGAAAGGTGACGCAGGGGCTGAGGATCTCGACGAACGAGAAGCCCGGGTGGCGGATCGCCTGCGCGATGATGTCGGCGGTGCCGTTGGGGTCGCCCGAGAAGGCGCGGGCAACGAAGTTGGCGCCCGAGGCCAGCGCGATGACCAGCGGGTGGAACGGGCGCACGCCGGTGCCGCCGGGCGAGAGCTTGGAGTCCCAGTCGGGCTCGGTAGTCGGCGAGGGCTGGCCCTTGGTCATGCCGTAGACGTGGTTGTCCATCACGATGTAGGTGAGGTCCACGTTGCGTCGGCAAGCGTGCAGGAAGTGATTGCCGCCGATCGAGTACCCGTCGCCGTCGCCGCTGGCCACCAGCACGGTGAGCTCGGGGCGTGCCACCTTCAGGCCGGTGGCCGCCGCGAGCGAGCGGCCGTGCACGCCGTGAAAGCCGTAACACGAGGTGTATGCGGGGATGCGCGAGGAGCAGCCGATGCCCGACACCACGGCGATGTTCTCCGGGCGCACCTGCACCATGGCGAACGCCTTGGTGATCGCGCCGAGCACCGAGTAATCGCCGCAGCCCGGACACCAGATGGGTTTGTAGGCCGATTTGTAGTCTTTTGCCGTCAGCGGTGCGGCTGCCTCGGCGGCTTCGGGCAGGGCGGCTGCCTCGTTCATTGCTGCCTCCAATCGAGAATGACTTGCGCGAGTTCGCCCGGGCGCATCGGCAGCGGGCCGGGTCGATGAAAGCTGGCCGGTTTGCCTGGCAGGTCGTACATCGACCGCAGGTAGCGGAACAGCTGGGCGGTATGGTTCTGCTCGACCACCAGTACGCGGCTGACGCCTTCGAGCGCTTTCTCGAGCCGCTCGGGCAGTGCGGGCGCGAGCAGCCGCAGCGCGACCAGGCGCGCCTTTACGCCCTGGGCGGCGAGCCTGGCGAGCGCCTCGCGCGCCACGTCGGTGACCGAGCCGAAGGTGATGATCGCGACGTCGCCTTCGCCTTCGAGGTCGGCCCACCAGTCGCCGTAGTCGTACTGCAGCAGCTTGCGCGCACGCTTGTCGAGCTGCGTGTAGTGGTCGCGCGCCTGGCTGCTCGGAATGCCGCCTTCGTTCTTCTCGAGGCCGTCGGCGGTATAGACGATGCCGGGCGTGCCGGGAATGGCCATCGGCGAGACACCCGACTCGGTGTTGCGGTAGCGCTTGAAGTCGGGCGTATCGGCTTCGGCCACGAGGCGCCTCGCGGTGAAGCCCGGATCGGCCGGGCGGTCGATGATTGCGCGCGACTGGCCCATGAACTGGTCGGACAGCACGATGGCCGGAGCCTGCATCGCCTCGGCCAGCTGGACTGCCCATTGGGTGGTCGCCACACAGTCGGCGATCGAGGTGGGCGCGAGCACCAGGCGCGGCGCGTCGCCGTGCAGCCCGCTGACGGCGAACGACAGGTCGCTCTGCTCGCTCTTGGCCGGAATGCCGGTGGACGGGCCGCCGCGCATCACGTCGACGATCACCACCGGCACCTCGGCGCTCACTGCCAGGCCGATGCCTTCGGTCATCAGCGCCATGCCGGGGCCGGCGGTGGCGGTGAGCGATGGCACGCCGCCGAACGACGCACCGATGATCATGTTGATCGAGGCGAGTTCGTCTTCGGCCTGCAGCAGCGTGCCGCCCACCTTGGTGAGCGCCGGCGCCATCCATTCGAGCAGCTCGGTGGCCGGCGTGATCGGGTAGGCGGCAACGAAGCGGATGCCGCCACGCAGCGCGCCGAAGCCGGCGCCCTCGTTGCCGCTGAGCAGCCAGCGCTTCTGCGTGGGCGCTGCTGCGCTCGCGATGCGCGGCACGCCCTCGATCCCGGCGGCCGCGTCGACGCCGGCGCGCAGCGCCTTCAGGTTCGCCTCGAGCGCGGCGTCGCCGCGCTTCCACGACGCGCGCAGCGCCTCTTCCAGCGCTTCGGTCGGAAGGCCCGCGAGCGCGCCGGAGACGCCCAGCGCGACCATGTTGATCCAGCTGCCGGGGATGGCCTTGGCCATCTTCTTCAGGGGCAGCGACACGAAGCGCGCGCCCCCGGCGAGGAAGACCTCGGGCGGCTCGCCTTCGTCGGAGTCGCCCATGAGCAGGCCCGATGCGCGCATCGGGATCTCGTCGGCGAAGCGGTTGATGTTCTGCCAGTCGATCGCGAGCAGCAGGTCGAAGCCGTCATCGAGCGATTCGGTCTGCATGCGTGCCAGACGCAGCAGCGCCGCCGCTTCGCCGCCGCGGATCTGCGGCCCGCTGGTGCGTACCATCAGGCCATAGAGGCCCGCCCGCGCAGCCGCGTCGAGCAGCAGGTTGCCCGCGGTCATGACGCCGCTGCCGCCGCTGCCGGCCAGGGCGATCGAGAGGCTCGTTGCAGCCCCGTGCGACGCCCCGGCGCCGCGCGCGCTGCTCTGCGATGTGTGGTTCGGATTGGACTTCAAGGTGGGCTCACTTCGGGTGGGATTCGATTGTCCGTCGGGTGCGTGAAAAAGGGGGTTTGATTCAGATCAATGCACCCTGAACCGGCCTGCTACAACATCCTCGGCGGATAACAGTATTTCGGTACCACAATACAAGAATAAACGGCGGAAAAACCCTGGTCAACCCCGGAAGCGGCGCGCGGCGCCGGGTGCGGCGAACGAACAGCGTACGGCACAGGAGGCCGCGAAACAATGAGCATCGAAGCGCACCGCTGGCTGATGAACGCGGTGAACACGCCGTTGGAGCGCGCGACGTTCAACGCGCTCGCCGGCGAGGGCGAAGTGGTGGTACAGGTGGCGGGCTGCGGCGTCTGCCACACCGATCTCGGCTACTTCTACGACGGCGTGCGCACCAACCATGCGCTGCCGCTCGCGCTCGGCCACGAGATCAGCGGGCGGGTGGTCGAGGCCGGCAAGGGCGCCGAGCAGTGGCTGGGCAAGGCGGTGATCATCCCGGCGGTGCTGCCTTGCGGCGAGTGCGACCTCTGCAGGCGGAGGCTGGGCACGATCTGTCGCAGCCAGAAGATGCCGGGCAACGACATCCACGGCGGCTTCGCCTCCCACATCGTGGTTCCCGGTCGCGGACTCTGCGAGGTCGACGAGGCGCGGCTGGCGGCCGCGGGGCTCACGCTGGCGGAAGTCTCGATCGTCGCCGACGCGCTCACTACGCCGTATCAGGCAGTGCGGCGCGCCGGCGTGGAGCCGGGCAGCCTGGCGGTCGTGATCGGGGCGGGCGGGGTCGGCGGCTACTGCGTGCAGATCGCCAGCGCCAACGGCGCGAAGGTCGTCGCGATCGACGTCGACGACGCGAAGCTCGAGGCGATCGCCGGCTACGGCGCCGCGCTCACGCTGAACAGTCGGCAACTCGACACCCGCGGCATCAAGGCGGCGATCGCCGACTTCGCGAAGAAGAACGGTTTGCGTTCCACCGAGTGGTTCATCTTCGAGTGCTCGGGCACCGCGCCGGGCCAGCTCACCGCCTTCGGCCTGCTGGTGCACGGCGCGACGCTGTCGGTGGTCGGCTTCACGATGGACAGGATCGAGGTCCGGCTCTCGAACCTGATGGCGTTCGATGCCCGGGCGATCGGCAACTGGGGCTGTCCACCGGAATACTATCCGGCCGCGCTCGACCTGGTGCTCGACGGCAAGGTGCAGCTCGAGCCGTTCGTCGAGCTGCATCGGCTCGACGACATCAACCGCGTGTTCGACGCGGTCCACCATCGCGAGATCCGCAAGCGCGCGGTGCTCGTTCCCTGATCCAGGAGTCAGAAGTGCGCGAATTCAAGAACCACGACCTCGTCGACGACATCTCGAAACCCGGAGTGCGCTACGAGAAACGGCCGGCGAAGCTGCCCGACGGCTCGGTCGTACCGGGGCTGTTCAACGCCTGGATCACGCTGGACAACCCGTCGCAGTTCAACTCGTACACCACCGACATGGTCAAGGGGGTGATCCTCGCGTTTCGCGCCGCCTCGAATGCGCGCGACGTGAACTGCGTGGTGTTCACCGGAGCGGGCGACAGGGCATTCTGCACCGGCGGCAACACCAAGGAGTACGCCGAGTACTACGCCGGGCATCCGCAGGAATACCGGCAGTACATGCGGCTGTTCAACGACATGGTGTCGGCGATCCTCGCCTGCGACAAGCCGGTGATCTGCCGGGTGAACGGCATGCGGATCGGCGGCGGCCAGGAAATCGGCATGGCCTGCGACTTCTCGGTCGCCCAGGACCTGGCCCGCTTCGGGCAGGCGGGCCCGAAGCACGGTTCGGCGCCGATCGGCGGCGCCACCGACTTCCTGCCGGTGGTGATCGGCGCCGAACGCGCGATGGCGGCCTGCGTGCTGTGCGAGCCGTTCTCGGCGCATAAGGCCTACCAGATGGGCGTGCTCACCGACATCGTTCCGGCGCTGAAGGTCGACGGCAAGTTCGTCGCCAACCCGCTGGTGGAAACCCAGCGCATGGTCGACGAGTTCGGGCGCAACGTCTACGGCGAGCCGAAGAGCGGCGAGGCGGCAAAGGAAGGCAAGGCGCTGATGGCGCGCGGCACGGTCGACCTGTCGATGCTCGATGCGAAGGTCGAGGAACTGTGCGCGAAGATGCTGCTCACCTTCCCCGACTGCACCACCAAGACGCTCGAGGAACTGCGCAAGCCCAAGCTCGACGCGTGGAACCGCAACAAGGAGAATTCGCGCGCCTGGCTGGCACTGAACATGATGACCGAGGCGCGCGCCGGCTTCACCGCGTTCAACGAGGGCACGAAGGAAGATCGCGAGGTCGACTTCGTGCTGCTGCGCCAGAAGCTCGCCGCCGGCGAGAGCTGGGTCGGCCCGCTGCACGACTCGATCCAGCCGAAGGCCAGGCGCAAGGGGTGACGCGATGGCCGACGCTTCCCCGCTGAAGCAGGCGCTCGAGCGCGACGGTGCGCTGCTGCGCCTGACGCTGGCGCGTCCGAAGGCGAACATCGTCGACGCCGCGATGATCGGCGCGCTCTCGGATGCGCTCGCCGCGCACGCTGCCACCCGGGGGCTTCGCGGCGTGCTGCTGGGCGCCGAGGGCCCCAACTTCAGCTTCGGAGCGAGCGTCGAGGAGCACCTGGCCGATCGCTGCGCCGCGATGCTCGCGTCGCTGCACGCCCTGATCCTGTCGATGCTCGGGTTTCCCGCGCCGATCCTGGTGGCGGTGCGCGGACAGTGCCTGGGCGGCGGGCTCGAGGTGGCGCTGGCCGGCGGGCCGATCTTCGCCAGCCGCGACGCGCAGTTCGGCCAGCCCGAGATGAAGCTCGGGGTGTTCGCGCCGGCTGCGTCGGTGCTGCTGCCTTACCGGGTGAACCAGCCGGCAGCCGAAGACCTGCTGTTCTCGGGACGCTCGATCGGCGCCGACGAGGCGCTCGCCAGCGGGTTGGCGCAGCACGTGGCCGACGACCCGGATGCCGCTGCGCTGGCATATTTCGATTCGCACCTGGCCGGCAGGAGCGCGGCCAGCCTGTCGCACGCGCTCACGGCCGCCCGTGGTGCGATGCTGCGCGACGTGCGCAACCGCCTGGCCGAGGTCGAGCGACTCTACCTCGACCGGCTGATGAAGACCCGCGACGCGAACGAAGGCCTCGCCGCGTTCCTCGCGAAACGCAAGCCTTCCTGGGAGCACTGCTGATGAACACCGCCTCTCCTGTCGAAGCGATCGTCGATCGCTGCCAGACGCTGTTCGAGGACCTGCATTTCAACGCCGTCAAGCAATGGAAGGCCGCCGCGCCGGGTCGCAAGGCGATCGGCTACATGCCGGTGTACGTGCCGCGCGAGCTGATCCACGCCGCCGGAATGCTGTCGGTGGGCATCCTCGGCGGCGGCGACCAGCTCGAGGTGATCCAGGGCGACGCCTACTACCAGAGCTACATCTGCAGAATCCCGCGCTCGACGATCGAGCTCGGCCTCACCGGCCGGCTCGACTGCCTCGACGGCATGCTGTTCCCGTCGATCTGCGACGTGATCCGCAATCTCTCGGGCATGTGGCAAGTGATGTTCAAGGACAAGTACGTCCGCTACATCGACGTGCCGCAGAACTACGAAGACTCGATCGGCGGGCGCTTCTACAGCGAGGAAATGGAGGTGTTGCGCCACGACCTGGGCGAACTGCGCGGCAAGCCGATCACCGACGACGAGCTCAACGCGTCGATCGCGGTCTTCAACGAGAACCGCAAGGCGGTGCGCGACCTCTATGCGTACCGGGCGGCCAGGCCGTGGCAGGCGCCCACCTCCGAGGTCTACCTGGTCCTTCGCGCGGGCATGGTGCTGCCGGTCGAGGAGCACACGCAGCTGATCCGCGACTACCTCGCGGCCACCGACGCGGTGCCGCGGCCGCGGCGCGACAACGCGCGCATCGTGATCAACGGGTCGTTCTGCGAGCAGCCGCCGCTCAACCTGATCAAGTCGATCGAAATGTCGGGCTGCTACATCGTCGACGACGACTTCATGCTGGTTACGCGCTGGCTGCTCGACGACGTGCCCACCGACGGCAAGCCGCTCGAGGAGCTGTCGAAGGCCTTCCTGCACCGCTCGGCCTCCACTGCCGCGAAATACGACGCGAAGCGCGAGGACAAGGGACAGTACCTGCTCAGGCAGGTGAAGAACGGCGCGGCCGAGGGCGTCGTGTTCGCCGCACCGTCGTTCTGCGATCCGGCGCTGCTCGAGCGGCCGATGCTGCAGGACGTGCTCGCGAAGCACAAGGTTCCGTACACCGCGTTCAAGTACGCCGAGAACACCGGCCAGATGGCGCCGATCCGCGAACAGTCCGGCACCTTCGCCGATTCGATCAAACTCTGGAGCGCAGCATGACCACCGCCCCCGCCCCCGCCAGCACGAAGAAGCCGCAGAACGTCCAGAAAGAGGACGCGATGTGGCTGCAGAAGGAGCTGATCAACCGCAACTACCACGAACTGGCCACCGCCCGCGAGCAGGGCCGCAAGGTGTCGGCCACTTTCGTGCCGGGCAACCTGAACGAGCTGCTGATGTGCTTCGACTTCGCGCGCAGCCTGCCGGAGACGAACGCGCTTCAGAACGGCATGCGCAAGAAGTCGGGCAAGTTCATCATGGACGCCGAGCGCGAAGGCCATTCCGAGGACGTCTGTACCTACGTGAAGGCCGACCTGGGCATGATGCAGGGCGGCGAGATCGGGCCCACCGGAGAGCCGCTGCCCACGCCGGACGTGCTGCTGCTCTCGTACACCGGGTGCTTCACGTTCATGAAGTGGTTCGAGCTGATCCGCCACAAGTACGGCAGCGAGACGGTCATGCTGCACGTGCCCTACCAGGGCGAAGGCAGGATCGCGCCGAACATGCGCGACTACGTGGTGCGCCAGCTCAAGGACACGGTGATTCCCGCGCTCGAGCGCGTCTCGGGCGTGAAGTTCGACATCGACCGGCTGCGCCAGTACATGAAGGAGTCGGCCAAGGCCGAGGAAGACCTGGTCCAGGTGCTGCAGTCGGCGAAGAACCGGCCGTCGCCGATCGACGGCTACTTCGGCGCGGTCTACTACATCGGCCCGATCTTCACCGCGTTCCGCGGCACGCCCGAGGCGACGCAGTACTACAACGTGCTGCGCTCCGAGATCGAGGAGCGCGTGCGCCTGGGCAAGGGGCCGGTCACGCCCGACGGCGAGATGGGCGAGGAGAAGTACCGCCTGGTCGTCGAAGGGCCGCCGAACTGGACCAGCTTCCGCGACTTCTGGAAGATGTTCTACGACGAGGGCGCGGTCGTGGTGTCGTCCACCTACGCGAAGGTCGGCGGCCTGTACGACTTCGGCTTCCGGCACGACCCCGACCATCCGCTCGAGTCGCTGGCCGAGTACTGCCTGGGCTGCTACACGAACCTGAACCTGCCGTCGCGGATCGACATGATCTGCAAGTACATCGACGAGTACCAGGCCGACGGGCTGCTGATCAACTCGATCAAGAGCTGCAACAGCTTTTCGGCCGGGCAGCTGCTGATCCTGCGGGAGGTCGAGAAGCGCACCGGCAAGCCGGCGGCGTTCATCGAGACCGACCTGGTCGACCCGCGCTATTTCTCGGCGGCCAACGTCAAGAACCGTCTCGAGAGCTACTTCCAGATGGTCAAGCAGAAGCGCGGCGCGGTCGCCGCGGCGCACTGAGAAGGGGGCCGCCATGCGCTGTTTCATCGGCATCGACCTGGGCTCGACGACCACCAAGGCGGTGGTCATCGACGAGAACCAGAACGTCATCGGACGCGGCATCACCAACTCGCGCTCGAACTACGACACCGCGGCGGCGATCGCCAAGCAGGAGGCACTGGTCAACGGCCGCTTCCACCTGTTCCGGCAGGCGCTGGCGAGCACCAACGCGCTGAACGGCCAGCTCGAGGGTTTCCTCGCACAGCTCGAGCGCGACTTCCGCGCCGAACAGTACCTGGAGCAACTCGTCGACCTGCACGAGACCTGTCAGCGCAGCCTGGCGAGCGCCAAGTTCGGCGACGACACGAAGGTGGTCGGCGAGGCGCTCGACGAGGTGTTCCGGCGCATCACCGACGAGGCGCCGTCGCTCTTCGCGCCGGGCGCCAAGCGCAAGTCCGACTTCTTTCGCGACATCGCCGGCAGCCAGTACCTGGCCACCGGCGAGACGGTGGCCAAGGAGATCGGCACGCGCTACGACTACCTGCTCAACGTGTTCGACCGCTCGATCATCGAGGTGGAGAACCGTGTCTACGCCGAATCGATCCGCCGGCACCTGCTCGCGGCGCTCGAGCGCACCTTCGCGGCGATTCCCGAGACCGCCAGCCGGCGCACCCAGGTCGAGGCACCCGTCAAGGGCGTGCTCGACACCGAAATGGAGGAAACCTACGTCATCGGCACCGGCTACGGCCGGGCGCGGCTGCCGTTCTCGAAGGAGCACATCCGCTCCGAGATCCTCTGCCACGGGCTGGGCGCGCACGTGATGTACCCGAACACCGCCACGGTGCTCGACATCGGCGGCCAGGACACGAAGGCGATCCAGGTCGACCCGGCCGGCATCGTCGAGAGCTTCCAGATGAACGACCGCTGCGCAGCCGGCTGCGGGCGCTACCTCGGCTACATCGCCGACGAGATGAACATGGGCCTGCACGAACTGGGCCCGCTGGCGATGAAGTCGACCAAGACCGTGCGGATCAATTCCACCTGTACCGTGTTCGCCGGCGCCGAGCTGCGCGACCGGCTCGCGCTCGGCGACAAGCGCGAGGACATCATGGCGGGCCTGCACCGCTCGATCATCCTGCGCGCGATGTCGATCCTGGCGCGCTCGGGCGGCATCCGCAACGAGTTCACCTTCACCGGTGGCGTCGCGAAGAACGAGGCGGCGGTGAAGGCGCTGAAGGAGCTGGTGTTCGAGAACTACGGCGAGATGACGCTGAACATCGACCCCGACTCGATCTTCACCGGCGCGCTTGGCGGGGCCACCTTTGCCTGGCGCGCGGTGGTCGAGGAAGGCAAGACGGCCGAGGCACGCGCCTGAGCCGCGCACCCAACAGGAGAAAACGATGACTTACACGATCGGCATCGACATCGGCTCGGGAGCGGTCAAGAGCGTGCTGTTCAAGGTCGACGGCGACCGCCAGGAGTGGCTGGCCAAGCGCTGCGAGCGCATCCGCCGGCGCGACCCGATGCAACTGGCCGAGGAGGGCCGCGACGGCGTGCTGGCCGACGCGGGCATCGACCCCGGCCAGGTCGATTACATCGCGACCACCGGTGAAGGCGAGAACGTGAAGTTCGCCACCGGGCACTTCTACTCGATGACCACGCACGCGCGCGGTGGCGTCTTCCTGCATCCGGGCGTGCGCGCGATCGTCGACATCGGCGCGCTCAACGGCCGCGCGATCTACGTCGACGAGCGCGGCAAGGTGCTCGCCTACAAGATGACCAGCCAGTGCGCCTCCGGTTCGGGGCAGTTCCTGGAGAACATCGCGCGCTACCTCGGCGTGGCGGTCGAAGAGATCGGTCCGTTGTCGCAGCAGTCGCAGAACCCGGAGAAGGTCAGCTCGATCTGTGCGGTGCTCGCCGAAACCGACGTGATCAACATGGTCTCGCGCAGCATCGCCCCGACCGACATCCTGAAAGGGATTCACTTGTCGATGGCGTCGCGGATCGTCAAGCTGTTGAAGGTCACCGGCATCAAGGAGGGCACCGCCCTGATGACGGGCGGCCTGGCGCTCGACAGCGGCCTGCTCGCGGCGATTCGCGAGGAGATGGCCAACGAGAAGGCCAATGTCGAGGTGGTCAACCACCCCGACTCGATCTATGCCGGCGCGATCGGCGCGGCGCTCTGGGGGGCGTTCCGCCACGACAAGCTCGCCGGGCTGCAGGAACAGGCAATCGCGTAACCAGGAGGTATTACATGGCCCTGATGATCAACGATGGCTGCACCGCCTGCGATGCGTGCAGGCCCGTGTGCCCGAACGAGGCGATCAGCGCCGACGATCCGATCTACGTGATCGATCCGATGCGCTGCACCGAGTGCGTGGGCGCCGAAGACGAGCCGCAGTGCGTACTGGTCTGCCCCGCCGACTGCATCGTGCCGCATCCCGACTTCCAGGAGACGCCCGAGCAGTTGATGGAGAAGTACCAGCAGCTGCACGGCTGAGCCGGGCGGCCCGGTGCCGCTGGCTTGCATCGGCCCGGCGCTGCCGGGCCGCGCCCTCAGGGTGCGCGCTTCGCCATGCGGTTGCCGAGCGCGCCACGCACCACCGCGCTCACCATCGTGGCGATGAATGCCGCGAGCGCGACTGCGTTGAGCATTCCGCCGCTCCGGGTCCAGTCGAAGCGACCGGCCGCGTCGCCCGCAACACGCACCAGCAGCGACAGGTGCAGCAGCACGAGGGGCAGATAGAAAAGCGGGTGGTACGGCACCGCGACCCGCAGCACCGCGGGGAAGATGATTGCCGCGTGGCCGAACACCATCGAGAACACGAAACCGAGCGTGAGTGCGTGCAGCGCCGCGTCGTAGGAACGCGTGCCGGGCGTGAGGCCCCCCGCCCATAGCGCGATCGCGCTGCCCACCGCGAGCCAGGCGTAACCCGAGAGCAGGCACACCGCGATGAAGCGGGTCAAGCCCTTGTTGCGCACCGTGCGGCGCGCGATGTCCTGCCGCAACAGCCAGCCCGCGAGCGCGAGCAGGCCGGCGGCGAGCAGCGGCGTGCCCCAGGGCAGGGCGGTCGCGGCGAGTCCGGCGAGGATCACCGTCAGGATTGCGGCGAACACGCGCGTGGCCGTGGGCGACGGCGGCAGGAAGCGCGACAGCTCGAGCCGCTCGCCGGCGATCGTGAGGATCAGGAATGCGAGCCACCAGCCGACCACGTCGTGCACGCTCGCTCCGGCGATCCACAGCGCGACGCCTGTCGGCCAGCAGGCTGCGCCCAGCGCCAGCGTGAACGTGAACAGCGCCGTCTGCCTGCGGAACACGTCGAGCGAGGCGGCGAGCAGCACGAGGCCGCCGCCGAGAAAGAACCAGGGAGCGAGCGCCGCTGCGCCGAACACCGTGGTCGCGCTGCCGATGCCGGCCAGCAACGGGCCCAGGTAGGCCCAGTAGCGGCCGATCGCCACTGCGCGCTCGAGCGCGATCACCACGCCGAAGAAGCCGCAGATCATCAGCGGGCCGTGCAGCGCGGCTGCCGAAGCGGCGAGTGTGGGCATGCTCCAGCCGAGCCGTGCGAGCCCCGCGCCGGCGCCCACCACCAGACCTAGAAAGCCGAGCACGAGCAACGGAACCCGCCACGGCGGCGGCAGGCCGGTGGCGGACGGAGCAGAAGGAGCGGACTGGCCGGTCAAGCGCGCTACCAGCCGAAGTGGTCGCGCGCGATGCCGGTCATCTTGTCGGGGGTCCACGGCGGATCCCAGACCAGCTCGACGTCGATCGCGGCGTCAGGCGGCGAGATCGCGGCGATCGCACGATGCGCGTGCTCGGTGATCATGTCGGCCATCGGGCAGGCGGCGGTGGTCATCGTCATTTCGACGTGAACCGAATTCTCGCCGACCTCGATCAGGTACACCAGGCCGAGGTCGACGATGTTCATGCCGGCTTCGGGATCTTCGACCTGCTGCAGCGCTTCGCGCACCGCGTCGTCGTCGGGCATCGAGGTGATCATGGGAGCTGCCTCCCCCAGGATGTCGCTCAGCCGATCCTGCGTGCGAAGGCCAGCCGCTGCGACGGAGTGAAGCCCACATCGTACAGGAAGCCCAGCAGGCCGAGGTCGCGTGGGGCCACCTGCGTCTCCACGCGCTCGATGCGCAGTGCTCCCAGGTTCAGGAACAGTTGCGAGAGCAGCGCGTGGCCGACGCCGCGATGACCGTATTCGGGGTCGACGCCGATCGTGTCGATGACCGCCACCGGTTCGATGCGGCCGAAGTCGCCGAGGTCGGCACGCGCCATCACGAAGCCCACGATCACGTCGTCGAGGCGCGCGGTGAGCGAGACGCGGATCGCCGAGTCGGCGAGCGTCTCGGCGAGCAGGCCGCCGATGTAGCCGTGGCGGTCGCGACCGGTGATGCCGCGGTCGATGCGCACGATGTTGGCCAGGTCGGCCGCGCTCATCGGGCGGATGTCGGCGTTGTCGCGCGCCAGGCGCTCGAAATCGTTGCCCTCCTTGCCGGCGAAGCTGATCTCGTGGCCCGGGCCCCCGCCGACAGGCATCGACACCGGTTCGTCGCGCTCCTGCAGGTATTCGCCGCCGCGCACCGCGCAGTCGATCACGTGGTTCGGCGCCAGCGTGAACCCGGCGTTGTCGAGCCAGAGCATCATGCGATGGTTGTTCCAGGCCGCCTGCGTGCGCAGCTCGCTGATGCCGTGGCGTGCCGCCCATTGCAGCAGCACGCCGAACAGCTGCTTGCCGACGCCGCGGCCCTGCGCGTCGGCGCGAACGCCGACAGCCTCGAGCCGGAGGTCGCGTCCGCTGCGCCCGAACTCGCCTTCGGTGACGCGCGCCTCGATGTGCCCGAGCAGCGCTCCCGCGTCGTCGCAGGCCGCGAACTGCGCGTGCGCCGCAGGCTCGCGCAGCGCGGCAGCGAGGCGCCGCTCGAAATAGGTGCGACGCGATCGACCCTCGATCGCCGCATCGATCGCCACGACGGCGTCGAGGTCGTCGCGCGCGAGCGCGCGGATCACGATGGAGGGCGCGGAGGCAGCTTGCATGGAATTGACCTCGTCGAGGGTTGCGGCGCCGCCTCAGGCGGCTGCGTAGGCGAACGCGAGTTCGCGGTCGGTGTCGTCGTCGAGAAGGTCGTCGAGCATCGGCAGCAACGCCATGGTCTCCTTCTGGATGTGCGCGACCTGGCGCTCCACCATCTCGAGCGCGCCGACCTTCAGCGTGTTCCAGCCGCTGTCGTCGAGCGTACCGGCCGCGGCGGCGCGCGCCAGCGGCAGCATCTCGTCGGCCACTGCGCGGATCGCCGCGTGCTCCTCGGTGAGCAACTCGGCGATGTCGCCTTCGCCCGCGTCGGCCAGGCGCGTGAAGAGCTCGCGCTCCTCGAAGTCGAAGTGGCGGTGCACGTCCTGCTCGAGGTGGCGCGCGAAGCTGGCGGCCACCCGCACGAGCTCGGGGTCGCGGCTCGCGCCCGAGCGCGGCGCGCGGGCGAACGCCTGCTCGATGCGTCCGAGCAGGTCGAGGTTGGTGCGGTGTTCGTCGTCGAGGGTGTGGCTGACCTGGCGCTGGAAGTTCATCGTCGGTCCAATAATGGTATTCGAATGCTGGAATATCCAACGAGGACCGGAACGGTCCATTGATGCGGGTCAAGCAACGTTCGCATCGGGGCGCGCGCGCGCCGCCGGCGGCCGGCGCATGCGGTCGATCAGGATCAGGTAGAAGGCGGCGAACGCGACCGCGCCCGCCGATCCGGCGAGCGCGCCCGCTGCGGCGATCCAGGCGTTGTCGAGCACGATTGCCAGTGCCAGCAATGTCAGTGCGCCCAGGTGGCACCAGAAGTGGATCGCCAGCGGCCGGTCGGCGGTGAGCGAGGAGGGCGTGCGCGGCGGCGACTTCCCGGGCGGCTTGTGCATCGATGCGAGGAACGGCACGATGCGCTGCAGGATGCCGAGCAGGAAGGTGAGCAGCCAGCCCGCGATCAGCACCAGGCCGAACAGCGCGGGCATGCCCTCGAACGGCAGGTCGACCGCGAGCGCGAGTGCGAGGAGCAGGCTGAGCGCGAGCAGTGCCCACGAAATGCGCACCAGCCGGAAGGAGCGGCCGAGTTCGCGGCGCATGCCGGTTTTCAGCGCGACCGTCATCAGCCGCAGGTGCAGCGTGATCGCGATGGCCGCGGCGAGCGCCGCGCCGATGCGCAACGGGCGCGGGGCCACGCCGAGCGCGGCGGCGGCGGCGAGCGCGAGCGCCAGGATCGCGAGCCCGCACGAGGCCAGCGCGCGCTTCTCGTGCGGCGCTGCCGACAGCGCGAACATCGGCACGAGGATGTACGACAGGCCGAGCGCGAGCATGCCCATGAAACCGTAGGCGGCGAACAGCACGTGCAGCGCGAGGCCGGTGCCGCGATCGAGCAGCGGCATGCCCACGTAGGTGAACGCGAGCGAGAATGCGGTGAGCAGCGTGACCAGCAGCGAGACGAGTGCGGTCCAGCCGTGGGCGACGACCACCGGCATGCCGCGCGCGCCGGCCAGGTTCTGCGCGAGCAGCGTCGCATAGACGAGCAGGGCGACCACCACTGCGGAGGCTCCGCCGGCGAGCAGCCACGGCCGGGCGAGACCCATGCCGAGCGCGATCGCGGCCACGCCCGGTGCGTACAGCCACCAGACCAGCACCGGCCCGCGCATCGAGCGTACCGGCTGGCGCGTGGCCACCGGCAGCAATTGCAGGCTGGCGCCGATCGCGGTCATGACGAGCACGCCCAGCGTGACCAGGTGCAGCGCGGCGAGCGTCCAGCCCAGGCCTCCGGCAAAACGCGGCAGGTTGCCGCTGCCGCCGAGCAGTGCGAGCCAGGCCAGCAACTGGCAGGCCACCGCCGCACCGAAGAAGCGCAGCGGAATCGAGGCCGGCAGCAGGCGGCTCGTGGCGCCGGCCAGGAAGCCCGCAGCAAGCTTCGTTGCCATCCCGGGGTGCCCGGAACCGACGGGTCAGTCCGCGCGAACCAGGCGCAGGCGCACCTCGCCTGGCGCCCCCGCGATCGGTTCGGCGCTCCAGCCCAGTTCGGCCAGTTCGGGGTAGAGCATCTGCGGATCGCGGTCGTGGTGGACGATCACCGCCGTGGCATCGCGGATCGAACCGACCAGTTCGAGGATTGCCACCAGCGGCTCGGGAGCCGGCAGGCCGCGCACGTCGATGTGGATGCCGTCGGCGTCGGTCCAGCGCATGCCCGCGCCACCCTCGCCCGGTGCGCTGCCTGGCGATTGCATCAGGCGCTCCTTCAGGCGATCGCGCCGGCGGCGTGCGTCAGCGGCTGCGGCCGTTGCATCGCGTCAGGCATCCTTCGGCCGCAGGTCGCGCACCCGCACTGCCTTGCCCTGCGAGCGCGGGATCTCACCGGGCCGCTTGACGACCACGTCGGTGGTGATTCCGAGCATCGACTTGATCTGGTGCGCGACCTTGCGGGCGATGCCGTCGTAGGCGGCCGGATCGACGCCGGGCTGCGCTTCAGTCTCGACCGTCACGTGGTCGAGGCGGCCCTGACGCTCGAGCACCAGCTGGTAGTGCGGCGCGATGTTCTCCAGGCCGACCAGCACCGCTTCGACCTGCGACGGATACACGTTCACGCCGCGGATGATGAGCATGTCGTCGTTGCGTCCGGTGACCCGCAGGATGCGCAGGTGCGTGCGTCCGCAATCGCACGGCGCCGTGGTGATTCGCGTGATGTCGCGCGTGCGGTAGCGCAGCATCGGCAGCGCCTGCTTGGTGAGCGTGGTGATCACCAGTTCGCCGGCTTCGCCCTCGGGCATCGGGCGCCCGGTGTCCGGGTCGATGACCTCGAACAGGAAGTGATCTTCCCAGCCGTGCAGGCCGGCGTGGTGCTCGCATTCGCAGGCCACGCCCGGGCCCATGATCTCGGACAGGCCGTAGATGTCGACCGCGCGGATGCCCAGGCGCGCCTGGATCTCGCGGCGCATCGCATCGCTCCACGGCTCGGCGCCGAACAGGCCGACTTCGAGGGCGGAGTCTTTCGCGAGATCGACGCCCTGCTGCTCGGCGAGTTCGGCGATCGCCAGCGCGTAGGAGGGCGTGGAGCACAGCACGCGCGCCCGGAAGTCCATGATGAGCGAAACCTGGCGCTCGGTGGAGCCGCCCGACATCGGCACCACCACCCCGCCGAGCCGCTCGGCGCCGTAGTGCGCGCCCAGCCCTCCCGTGAACAGGCCGTAGCCGTAGGCGTTGTGGACCACGTCGCCGCGCCGCGCACCGGCCGCATACAGCGAGCGCGCCATCAGGTCGGCCCAGTTGTCGAGATCGTCGCCGGTGTAGCCGACCACGGTCGGCTTGCCGGTCGTGCCGGACGATGCGTGCAGCCGCGCGAGCTCGCCGACCGGTCGCGCGAACATGCCGAACGGATAGTGGTCGCGCAGGTCGCTCTTGAGTGTGAACGGCAGTTGCTGGACGTCGTCGAGTGAACGGATGTCGCCCGCCGCGAAGCCGGCCGCTTCGAGCCGCGAGCGATGCAGCGGCACGTTCTCCCAGGCGCTCTTCACGGTTTCGCGCAGCCGTGCGAGTTGCAGCGCCGCCAGCTGCTCGCGCGGCATGGTCTCGACCTCGGGGTGCAGCTGGGGGGTGCCGGCCGATCGCGCAGCGCCGGCGTGCCGGGTGGAGGTGCTCGTGCTCATCGTCTTCTCCTCGGATGCTCGGCCTCGACGCCCGCGGCGCTCATGCGAGGCCCGCCTTCTTCGCCTTGGCTGCCAGGCGCGCCGCGGTGCCCTCGACGTCGACGACGAAGCGGTTGTGCCGGCCGCGGCAGATCGCGTCGACGCTGTCGCGGCCCTCGACTTCGAAGATGACCGCGCGGCCCTTGACCTCGGCGATCGTCACCTTCAGCTCGACCGGCATGCCCAGCAGCGTGGCCGCGAGGTGGTCGATCTCCACGCGCGTGCCCACCGAGTCTTCACCCGGATCGAGGTGCTCGAGCAGCAGTTCGCGACACGCGATCTCGATGTCCTGCACCAGCATGGGCGTGGCGTAGACGCGGGCGTTCTCGCCCATGAAACCGATCGTGCGGTCACGGTCGACGGTGAGCTTGCTGGTGCGCGTCGCGCCAGGGACGAGGGTGGGTTTCATCGGATTCTCCGTGTTCGTTGCCGCGGCCGCAGGAGCCGGACCGGCGTCGTGAGTGGCGGATGTCGGATGGCTACAGTCCGAGATAGGCCTGTTGCACTGCGGGGTTGTGGAGCAGTTCGGCGCCGCTGCCCGACAGGGCGATGCGGCCGACCTCGAGCACGTAGGCGCGGTCGGCCACCGACAGCGCGGCGCGCGCGTTCTGGTCGACCAGCAGGATCGTGGTGTTGGCCTCTTTCAGTGCGCGGATCGTGGCGAAGATCTCGGAGACCAGGAGCGGGGACAGGCCCATGCTGGGCTCGTCGAGCAACAGCAGCCGGGGGCGCGTCATCAGCGCCCGGCCCATCGCGAGCATCTGCTGCTGTCCGCCCGAGAGCGTGCCGGCCGCGTCGTGGCGCTTCGAAGCCAGGATCGGGAACAGCGTGTAGACCTTCTCGAGCCCGCCGGCGATTTCGGTCGCCGGACGCACGTAGGCGCCGAGCCGCAGGTTGTCTTCGACGGTGAGCGGACCGAACACCTGCCTGCCTTCGGGCACCTGGACGATGCCCATGCGCACGCGCGTGCGCGGCGAAACCCGGGTGACGTCGACGCCCTCGAAGCGCACGTTGCCGGTCGCGGCAGGCTGCACGCCCGAGAGCGTGCGCAACAGCGTCGACTTGCCTGCTCCGTTGGCACCCACCAGCGCGACGAGCTCGCCGTCGTTCACGCTCAGGCTGACCGAGTCGACCGCAGTGATGCGTCCGTAGCGGCTGGACAGGCCGTCGACCTCAAGCATGCGCCTGCTCCGGCTGCGTCGCCGTGCCCAGGTAGGCCTCGATCACGCGCGGATCGTTGCGCACCTGCTCGGCGGTGCCCTCGGCGAGCCGGCGGCCGTAGTCGAGCACGAGAATGTAGTCGGACACGCCCATCACCAGCCGCATGTTGTGCTCGACCAGCACGACGGTGGTGCCGCCGTCGGCGAGCCGGCGGATGAGCACGGCCACCTCGGCCGATTCGGTGGGGTTCAGGCCCGCGGCGGGTTCGTCGAGCAGCAGGACCTTCGGTTCGCCGGCCAGCGCGCGGGCGATCTCCAGGCGCTTGAGCGCGCCGTAGGGCATCGAGTCGGCGCCCGAGTCGGCGTGGGCGCCGAGTCCGACGAACTTCAGCAACTCGAGCGCACGCTCGCGGCAGTCCTGTTCGGCGCGCCGCAGTCGCGAGGTGCGCAGCAGCGTGGGCAGCAGCCCGCACTGCTCGCGCAGGTGGCGCCCGGTCATCACGTTCTCGAGCGCGCTCATGTTGAAGAAGATCTGCAGGTTCTGGAAGGTGCGGCCGATGCCGGCGGCGGCGAACGCGTGCGTGGGCTGGCCGGTGAGCTCGTGGCCGCGCAGGCTGATGTGGCCGGCGCTCGGCTGGTAGACGCCGGTGAGCAGGTTCAGCAGCGTGGTCTTGCCGGCGCCGTTGGGGCCGATGATCGAATGGACCTTGCCTTCGCTGATCGAGAAGGAGAGATCCTGGACCGCGTGGATGCCGCCGAACGCCTTCGACAGGCGCTCGACGCGCAGGCCCTCGCCGGCATGCATCGCGCTCGCCCTCGCCGGATGGGCCGTCGGCTCGACCATCTTCAGCCCCGCCTGCGAGCGAACCAGCCGGCCAGCGTGGGTACCGCGCCGCGTGGCAGGAAGATCATCGTGGCCATCAGGATGGCGCCGAAGACGACCATTTCGTAGTCTTTGACGACGGTGAGCGCCTGCGGGAGCACGGTGAGGACCGCGGCGCCGACGATCGCGCCGAAAGTGGAGGCCATGCCGCCGAAGACGACCATCGTCACCAGTTCGACCGAGTGCAGGAACGAGGCCTTCGAGGGTGTGACGAAGCCGCTGTAGAACGCGGTGAGGCCGCCGGCGATCGCGGCGAACGCCGCCGAGATGACGAACACCAGCAGTTTCTGCTTCGCGCTGTCGATGCCCACCACTTCGGCGGCCACTTCCGAGGTGTGCAAGGCACGCAGCGCCCTTCCGGTGGGCGAATCGATGAGATTCAGCGCCACCCAGACCGCAAGCAGCAGGCAGGCGCCGATGATCCAGTACCAGACCTGTTCTCCGCTCACCGTCCAGCCGAACACCGCGAACGGCGGCACCGGCATGCCGTCGGGCCCGCCGGTGATCTGGTCCTCGTTGGCGAGCACGATCGACACGATGACTCCGAGCCCGAGCGTGGCCATCGCGAGGTAGTGGCCCTTCAGGCGCAGGATCGGGCGCCCGACGACGAAGGCCATCAGCGCGACCGCGGCGGTGGCTGCAGCCAGCGCGGCCAGCGGCGGTATCCCGTAGCGCGCGGCCAGCAGCGCCGAGCCGTAGGCGCCCAGGCCGAAGAAGCCGGCGTGCCCGAGACTGATCTGACCTGCGTAGCCGATCAGCAGGTTCAGCCCGACGCAGACGATCGCGTTCAGGCCGACGAGGATCGCGACGTCGAAGAAGTAGTCGTTCGCGAGCGCCAGCGGGGCCAGCGCGATGGCCAGCGCGAGCACCGCCAGGCCGCCGGTCCGCGGCGACGCCCACCAGCGCGCGCGGTTGGCAGGACGCTCAGACACGTTCGCTCTTGACTGCACCAAGAATTCCATCGGGGCGCACGAACAGCACGGCCAGGATGATCACGAAGGCGATCACGTCCTTGTAGGCCGAAGAGAGGTAACCGGCACCGAGGCTCTCGAGCAGCCCCAGCAGGACTCCGCCGATGATGGCGCCCGGAAAGCTTCCCAGGCCGCCGAGCATGGCGGCGGCGAATCCCTTGAGCCCGAGCATGATGCCGGCATCGTAAGAAGTGAAAGTGATCGGTGCGATCAGCACGCCGGCCACCGCGCCGAGCGCGGCCGCGAGCCCGAAGCTGGCGAACAGCACCTTGCGCACTTCGATGCCGACCAGCTGCGCGGCGAAGCGGTTGTACGAGGTGGCCAGCATCGCCTTGCCGAGCAGCGTGCGGTTGAAGAACCAGGTGAGCGCCGCCACGACGACCACGGTGACGCCGATGACCCACAGGCTCTGCGGCACGATCGTTGCGCCGAGGATCGAGATCGGCGCGTCGCCCGAGAGCGGCGGCAGTGCGTGAATGCTCTTGTCCCAGACGAGCTGCGCCAGGCCGCGCAGGAAGATGGACGCGCCGATGGTGATGATGATCAGCGTCACCACGTCGAACCTGCGCGCGCGCCCGACCGCCAGCCACTCGAGCAGCAAGCCGACCACGCCCGTGACCGCCACCGCGCAGAGGAGCGCGAGCGGCATCGGCAGACCCATGCCGATGAACGACACCGCGCTCATGCCGCCGATCATCACGAATTCGCCCTGGGCGAAATTGAGAACGTGACTGGCGTTGAAGATGATCGAGAAGCCCAGGGCCACCAGCGCGTAGATCGCGCCGATGGTCAGGCCGCCGGCGAGGAACTGCAGCCACGCTCCACTCATCGCTGTACCTCGCCCGGCGGCCCCTGCCGTCAGTTCTTGACGAGCGTCCAGTCGCCGTTGCGCACCTCGAGCATCCGGAAAGCGGTGAGGTCGAGCCCCATGTGGTCGGTGGGCGACATGTTGAACAGCCCGCCGGTGCCCATCAGGCCCTTGGTCTTCTCGATCTCGTCGCGCACCTTGGCCTTGTCGGTGCTGCCGGCACGCTTGATGGCCTCGACCGCGATCATCAGCGCATCGTAGGCGTGGCCGCCGAAGGTGGAGACGTCGGACTTGTAGCGCGCGGTGTACTCCTTGGTGTAGGAGACCACGACCGGTTTCTGCGGATCGTTGTCGGGCAGGATGTCGGCCACGAGCAGCGCGGCGGCGGGCAGGCGCACACCCTCGGCCGCTCCGCCGGAGAGCTTGATGAACTCCTTGGAGGCCACCCCGTGCGACTGGTAGAAGGGCTGGGTGAGGCCGAGCTGACGGTAGTTCTTCGTGACCACTGCCGGACCCTGGCCGAAGCCGCAGTTCATCACCGCCTGCACGCCGGGCGTGCCCTTGATCTTGGTGAGCTGCGCGGTCATGTCGGTGTCGGCTGCACCGTAGCTTTCGTCGGCGACGATCTCGATGCCGTACTTGGGCGCCACCTGGATGCACTGGGCGCGCAGCGACTTGTCGAAACCGCCGGGGCCGGTGATCAGCGCGAGCTTGCTCAGCTTGCGCTCGTTCATGTCGGTGAAGATCTTCTCGCAGGCCATGCGGTCGGTGTGCGGCGTCTTGAACACCCACTTCTTCACCGGCTCGATGATGACCACCGCGCCCGCCATCGAGATGAACGGGATCTGCGCCTGCTCGACCAGCGGCACCGCGGCCATGGTCTCGCCGGTGCTGGTGCCGCCGATGATGAGGTCGACCTTGTCCTGCTCGATCAGCCGCTTGGTGAAGGTGCGCGCCTTCTCGGCGTCGCCGGCGGCGTCGTAGGAGATGAGTTGCAGCTTGCGCCCGTTGACGCCGCCGGCCGCGTTGATGCGCTCGACGTACATGTCGAGTGTCTTCTGTTCCGGGTCTCCGAGGAAGGAGGCAGGGCCGGTGACCGCGAGGAATGCCCCGATCTTGATGGGCTCCTGAGCCGCGGCTGTTCCGGTTCCGATCAGCGCGGCCGCGGCGAAGGTACCGGCCAGGCGAATCGCGCTTCGGGCACTTGCAACGAAATTCATCCGAATCTCCTCTTCTTGTCTGCGACGACAAGGCCACGGTGCGGCCTGCCGGGTTCGCCCAGCCGCGCGCTCGGCGCGAGACGGGGCGGTCGTACCGCCGGGCGGCTGCAAGTATCGGGCCGACCGGTGGTGTCTCCTGGGGGCAACGAACAGCGCGCTCGCCGCAAGGGCGTTTACACTGTGTCCGTTAACCCCTATTCTGGTACCGGAATGCGGGTATTCACTTGATCTGCATCAGCCTTTCGGGGTACCGATGACGAGGGTAACCACACGCGCGGACACAGGCAACACCCGGGCGCGCAAGCGCCCGGCGCTCGCTGCGCGACGCGCGCCTGCCGCCCGGCCCGGCGAGGTGACGGTCCGCGCGGTGCGGCGCCAGGATCTCGACCAGGTGATAGCGATCGACGCCGGCGTGACCGGGGTCGAGAAGCGCGCGTACTGGCTGTCGGTGTTCCGCCGCTATGGAGACGGCGGCGGCCCCGAGCGGCAGTTCCTGGTGGCCGAGGTCGACGGCCGCGTCGCCGGCTTCATCATCGGCGAGGTGCGCGACTGGGAATTCGGCGCGCCGCCGTGCGGCTGGGTGTTCGCGATCGACGTGGCGCCCGAGTTCCGGCTCGCGGGCGTCGCCACGCGAATGCTCGGCGCGCTGCGCGCCGGGTTCCGCCGTTCGGGGGTGCGCAAGCTGCGCACGATGCTGGCACGCGACAACACGCTGATCCTCTCGTTCTTCCGCAGTCAGGGCATGATGACCGGCCCTTTCATCCCACTGGAGATGGACCTCGATGGCTGATCGCGAGCGTGCTCGATGAGGTTGCAGAAGAACACTTCGCTCGCGCTCTACAGCGTGCTCGAGTTCGCGATCGACCCGACCCGCCACATACCGGCAGCCGAGATCGCGGCCAGGTACGGCGTGTCGCCGCATCACCTCGCGAAGGTGCTCTCCGAACTCGCGCGCAGCGGCATCGTCGAATCGGTGCGCGGCGTGGGCGGCGGCTATCGGTTCGCCGGCAACGCGCGGCGCATCACGCTGATGGACGTGATTCGCCTGTTCGAGGAACTCGCCCCTGGGCCGAACGAGCGGCGCGAGCCGAGCGATGCGACGCCGGTGGGCATGGCGCTGGGCGCGGTGCTCTCGGAAATCGACGAGATCGCCAAGGCGACGCTGAGTTCGATCACGCTGGCGACGATGCTGCGGCTGATCGAGCGCCAGCAGGGCAGGCCGGCCAGCCCCGTGGCAGCAGCCCCGGGCGACGCGCCCGCGGCAGCACAACCGGCGCCGCGGCGCGGCGCGCGCGAGGCGGCTGGCGGGCAGCCGGCCCCGCGCGGTCGCGGCGAGGTGGCTCGCGGGGGGCGCTGAGCGCAGCGCGACGACCCGCTACACCGCGACCGGCGCCGCGATGTGCGGATGCGCCTGGTAGCCGACGATGCGGATGTCGTCGTATTCGTACCCGTCGATCGACGCAGGCTTGCGCGTGAATTCGAGACGTGGCAGGGCCATCGGTTCGCGACCGAGCTGCAGCCGCGCCTGCTCGAGATGGTTGCTGTAGAGGTGCACGTCGCCGCCGGTCCAGACGAAGTCGCCGGGCTCGAGCCCGCACTGGTGCGCGAGCATCGCCAGCAGCAGCGCGTAGCTCGCGATGTTGAACGGCACGCCGAGGAAGACGTCGCACGAGCGCTGATACAGCTGCAGATGCAGCCGGCCGCCGATCACCGCGGTCTGGAACAGGCAATGGCAGGGCGCGAGCTTCATCGCCGGCAGGTCGCCCACGTTCCAGGCACTGACGATCTGGCGCCGCGACCACGGGTCGTGCCTGATCTGGCGAACGAGTTCGGCGATCTGGTCGACGTGGCGGCCGTCGGCGGTGATCCAGTCGCGCCACTGCTTGCCATAGACGGGGCCGAGGTTGCCGTCGGCGTCGGCCCATTCGTCCCAGATGCTGACGCGGTTCTCGCGCAGGTAGCCGACGTTGGTGTCGCCCTTCAGGAACCAGAGCAACTCGTAGACGATCGAGCGAAGGTGCAGCTTCTTCGTGGTGACCAGCGGAAAGCCGTCGGCCAGGTCGAAGCGCATCTGGTGCCCGAAGACGGCGCGCGTGCCGGTGCCGGTGCGATCGGGCCGATCGACGCCTTCGCGCAGGATGCGTTCGAGGAGATCGAGATACTGCCTCATGGCGCCTTGCGGACCGGATTCGCCGCTGCGCCTACTGCGCTTCGCCGGGCGCGGCGGCCGGCGGCGACTGATGCTGCGGCGTTGCGGCGGGCGGTGGTGCAGGCGCGGCGGCTGCAGCGGCGGGCGCGTCCGCTTCGTCAGGCTGCGCGGATGCAGCGGCAGGCGCGGCTGCCGCTGGCCCCGGGGTGCGCAGGTCGAGCGGCGCCGGTGGCGACGGCGCGGCGCCGGCTGCGGCAGCGGCGGGTGGTGTCGGCGGTGGCGGCACGACACGCGCCGGCGGGGCCGTGGCGGTGGGGGCTTCGCCGGAACGCGCCGGGCCGGCCCAGAGCGTGGCGACCGACGGCCGCTGTGGCGCCGGCAGTTCGACCCGCGCGCCATTGCGCTCGATGACGACTGCGCCGGGGCGCACCTCGACCAGCTTCGCTGCGGCGCTCACCGCGTCGCCGACCATGAACGCGCGCGCCGGCTTGCCGTCGACCGACAGCACTGCGCTGCCGCGCAGTTCGCTGGCGGCGACGCCGAGCACCTGGATGCTCGACGGCGCGACCGGCGCCTGCGCGCTGCCGCTACCGCTCGGCAGGCCGAACAGCCGTCCGGCCGAAACCGGGTCGGCCGCGTCGCCCGCCCCGGCCAGCGAGCCCGCCGGCGCGATCGGAACCGCGGGAGCGAGCAACTGCAGCGCCCAGTAGGCGATCGTCGCGCACAGCAGGGCGAACATCGCGAGCGACGCCGCGGCCGGCGCCCATCGGCGTGCGGCAACCGTTCGTTTGAAGCGCATGTCGGTCGGTGGGGAAGGTGCGGAAAATGCACTGGTATGATAGCCCGAGTCGTGGTGGCACTTTCAGGAGCATCGATGCACGGTCCGACGGCCCGACGGAAGTCGCATGCGCGCGAGCGCGGCTTCACGCTGATCGAGATCATGGTGGTCATCGTGATCCTCGGCGTGCTGGCCGCGATCGCGGTGCCGCGCATCATGAGCAAGCCGGACGAGGCGCGCGTGAAGGCGGCGCAGACCGAGATCGCGCAGATCCTGCAGGCTCTCGACCTCTACCGGCTCGACAACCAGCGCTACCCGACCACCGATCAGGGCCTGGCCGCGCTCGCGCAGCGCCCGGCCGTCGAGCCGCTTCCGCCCAACTGGAAGGCCTACCTGAAACAGGCTCCGGTCGATCCCTGGGGCAAGCCGTACCAGTACCTGAATCCCGGCGTGCGCGGAGAAATCGACGTCTTCAGCCTGGGCGCCGACGGCCAGCCCGGCGGCGAGGGCGTGGCCGCCGACATCGGCAACTGGTCGCTGAACCGGTAGCCGTCTGCGCTGTCCGGAGCAGGCGCGCAACGAGAGGCAACAGGTGAAGGGCCCGGCCTTGGGTGCACGGCTGCGCCAGACCGGCTTCACGCTGCTCGAACTGCTGGTGGCGATGGTGATCGCCGGCGTGCTGATCGGCATCGCGTCGCTGTCGATCGGCGGTTTCGATCGCGGACTGCACTTCGAGGCCGAGCGGCTCGCGCAACTGCTGGTGCTCGCGCGCGAGGAGGCGCAGGTGCGCGGTGCGCCGATCCGCTTCGAGGCCGACGACGAGCGCTATGGATTCTTCGTCTGGCGCGAGCGCCGCTGGCAGCCGCTGCTCGACGACCGCGACCTGCGCGAACGCAGCTGGGACGAACCCACGCGGCTGAGCGTCGAGCGCGCCGACGGCCGGCGCGAGATCGAGTTCGGCCGCGACCAGGTCGACACGCCGTTCGTGCTGCACCTCACGCGCCGCGATCTGCACGCGGCGATCGCGGCCAACGGCCTGGGTGCCTTCGAGGTTCGCTGATGCGTAGCCGCGGCTTCACGCTGATCGAAGTGCTGGTCGCGATGACGATCGCGGCGGTCGCGCTGATGGCGGCGATCCAGGCGACGGCCTCGCTCGCGGTGAACAGTGCCGACCTGCGCACCCGCACGCTTGCGCAGTGGAGCGCCGAGAACCGCCTGGCGCAGATCCGCATCGCGCACGAGTGGCCGAACCTCGGCCGCCGCCAGTACGACTGCAGCCAGGCGAACGTGGTGCTCGCGTGTCGCGAAGACGTGATCCAGACGCCGAATCCGCTGTTCCGCCGCGTGGAGGTCAGCGTGTTCGCGGAGGATGGTTCCTTCCGGCTCGCGCGGCTGGTCGGATTCTCAACGAGGTTGCCTTGAGAGCGCGCCGGCGCGCCGCGCACGGCTTCACGCTGCTCGAACTGCTGGTGGCGGTGGCGCTGCTGTCGGTGCTGGCGGTGCTCAGCTGGCGCGGCATGGATTCGGTGCTGCGCGGACGCGACCGCATCGTCTCGGCTTCCGACGAGCTGCGCTCGCTCACCGTCGCGATGACGCAGATCGAGGAAGACCTGCGCCGTTCCTGGCCGATCCGCCTGCTCGGGCTCCCCGAACCGTCGATCGCATTCTCGTTGGCCACCGACGACGATCCCTCTTCGCTCGCGCTGCTGCGCGAGACTCGCGGCTCGGACGCGGTGCAGGTGCAGCGGGTGATCTACCGGCTGCGCGACGGCGTGTTCGAGCGCGGCTTCAGCGCGTGGGCTGCGCCGTCGCCGGACGGCACGCAGCAGGTGCCGGTCGCGCCGTTCACCTGGCAACCGATCCTGCGCGAGGTGCAGTCGGTGGATTTCCGCGGCTGGCTCGACGGTCGCGGCTGGCTGCCGGCTGCTTCGCTCGCGCCGCTGCTGGCGGCGGCCGCGCAGGCGTCGGCGATTCCGGCCGCCGCAGCCGGCACGGCCAGGCCTGCGATACCGCAAGTCACCGGCGTCGAGGTGGTCCTGGTGAGCCGCGGCGAGCGCATCGCCCGCGTCTTCGCGGTGGCCGATTGATCATGCGCCGTGCCGTGCACCCCGGACGGAGCGCCGCACAGCGCGGCGTGGCGATCATCAGCGTGCTGCTGCTGATCACGCTGGCGACGCTCATCGTGAGCGGCCTGTTCTGGCGCGAACACGTCACGGTTCGCTCGGTGGAAAACCGGCTGGCGCTCGCGCAGATGCGCTGGATCGAGACCGCGGTGCTCGACTGGGCGTCGGTGGTGCTGCGCGTCGACCGCAGCACGACCGGGGCGGTCGATCACCTGGGCGAGCTGTGGGCGACGCCGGTGGCCGACACCGTCCTCGACGAGACGGTGACCGGCGGCGCCCGCATCAGCGACGAAGGCGGCAAGGCGCGGCTGGCCGGGCAGATGTTCGATGCCCAGGCGCGCATGAACCTGAACAACCTGGTGATCGACGGACTGCCGTCGGCGGTGCATCGCGAGGCGTTCGAACGCCTGCTGGCGACCGTCGGGCGCCCGGAGAGCCTGGCCGGCCTGCTGCAGATGCGACTGCAGCAGGCCTATCCGCCGCTCGTTCAGGGCCACAGGGCACCCGCCTCGGCGCTTCCGCTGCTCAAACTCGCCGACCTGCGCAGCGTGCCCGGCTTCGACGAGGCGACCATCGCAGCGCTCGAGCCATTCGTCGTCTTCCTGCCGAAGCGGGTGCGCGTGGGCGCCGGCGAGGTGGTCACCGAAGGCTCGAAGATCAACGTCAACACCGCCCCGCCCGAAGTGCTGGCCGCCGTGATCGACGAGATCGACCTGCAGTCGGCGCGACGCTTCGTCGAGGGCGTGCGCCAGCGCACCTTCTTCGCGAGCCTGGACGTGGCGCGCTCGCGCTTCGACGGCTCGCCGACGCTACCGGCCAACCTGCTGTCCGTCGGCTCGGACTTCTTCCTCGTGAGGGGGATGGTACGCTTCGGGCGGGTCGAATCGCAGAGCGAAGCGCTCCTTTACCGCGGCACCGGCCGCGTGGAACTCATATGGCAGCACAGGTACTGAGGAAGGGGCAGGCGATCGTCTGGGTGCCGCCGCGCGCGATCGGCGAGCGCGCCTTCGCCACCGAACCGGTGCTGCTGGCGATGCTGCCTGTGGCAGTGTCCGACAAGGTCGGCGGCGCCGCGACTCCGGGCGGCGTGCCGGTGACGGTGTTCGGCAGCGCGAGCACCGCCCGCTACGTTCGCGTGAGTCTCGACGCGCTGCCGGCGCTGAAGACGGCCACGCTCGTCTTCGACGCCCGCGACGTCAACCTGCTGCAGGTCGTGGTGCCGGCGCTCTCGGGTGCGCGGCTGCAGCAGGCGCTGCCCAACGTGGTCGAGGAGATGCTGCTGCAGGATCCCCAGTCGTGCGCCTATGCGGTGGGACCGCGCGTCGATGGCGAGGGGCGGCGTCTCGTGGCGGCGATCGATCGCGGCTGGCTCGAGTTCGTGGTCGGTGCGTTCGAGCGACGCGGCATCACGGTGCAGGGTGCATGGCCGGCACAGCTTGCGCTGCCCGCCGACGCCGACCGCACTGCGCTCGCCTGCGTGAACGACGGGCTGGCGCTGCGCACCGGAGCGCTCGACGGACTCGGCTGGAGCGCCTCGTCGGATGCCGATGCGCGCGCCGAGGCGATCGTGGCGCTCGTGGCGAGCGCGGGCGCGGCTTCGACCCCGTTTGCGCCCCTCGCGGTCGATGACCGGCCGCCAGGGACCGACGGCGAGGCGGCGCCCGGGCTCGCGGCGCGCGAACTGCCTTCCGAGCCGCCCCGATTGCGCCGTCGGCTGGCGGTGTTCGTCGAGGACCCGAGCTGGCAGACGCCGGTGCTGAAGGCGGCTGCGCGCGCCGGTTTCGATGCCGACGTCCGCGCGTTGCCGTTTCCGCAGCCCGCGCCGGTCGATCTGCTGGCGGCGCGCCGCGGCACGGCCGCCGGCCGGTGGTTCGCCGACATCGACTGGCGCGCCTGGCGCGCTGCGTCGATCCTCGGCGGCGCCGTCATCGCGGCCGCACTGCTCGGGCTGAACCTGCACTGGGGCGTGCTCGCGCAGGAGCGCGCCACGCTGAAGGCGCAGACCGAGCGCACTTTCCGACAGGCCTTTCCGAACACGCCGCTGGTGATCGAGCCGCTGATGCAGATGCAGCGCGAAGTCACCGGCCTGCGCACCCGAGCGGGGCAGCCGGGGCCGGAAGACTTCCTCCCGTTGCTCACCCGCTTCGCGCTGGCGCTGGGCGCGCAGGGGACCGACTCGTTGGCGAGCGTCGAATACCGCGACGCGCGACTTCGCGTGCGTTTCCAGCCGGGTTTCTTCGAGGCGCGCTCGGTGCGCGAAATCCTGGCGCGCGATTGCCAGCGACAGGGGCTGTCGGTGAAGTTCGACGCAGAGCGCGAGCCGACCGCCACGGTCGCGCTGCTGCGCTGAGGGCCGCGACGATCATGCTCGAGGCGCTGCTGCAAAGATGGCAGATGCTCACGCCGCGCGAGCGGCAGGTTCTGATCGCCGGCGCGGCGCTGCTCGCGCTGGCTCTGGTCTGGCTGGTGCTGTTCGAGCCGGCATGGGACGCGCGGCGACGGCTGCAGACCGAGTTGCCGACGATGCGCACGCAACTCGCCCGGGCCGAGCAATTGGCCGACGAGGCACGCCGCCTCGGCGCGGTGTCAGGTGCGGCCGACTCGCCGCAGGCAGTGAAGGCGCGGCTCGAGCAGTCGATCGAGAGCGCGGGCCTGCGGCCGGCGCTCGCGCAGCTCACGCTCACCGGCAACCTTTTCGAGGTGCGCTTCAAGAGCGTGCCTTACGCGGCCTGGCTCGTCTGGCTCGAAGCGGCCGCCCGCGAGTCGCGACTGCGCGTGGCCGATGCCGCAGTGACGCGCGAGACCGGCGTGGGCGTGGTCTCGGCGCGGGTGGCGCTCGAGTTGCCGCACCGGGAGGATCGCTGACGTGCGCCTGCACCCCGGACGGATCCTGGCTTACGCGCTCGCGGGGCTGCTCGGGGCCGTGCTTGCGCTGGTCGCGAGCGCGCCGGCCAGCTTTGCCGATCTCGCGCTGGCACGCGCCACCAGCGGACGAATGCGGCTCGCCGAGACGAGCGGATCGATCTGGCAAGGCTCGGGCAGGCTGGTCCTGGTCGACACCGGTGCCGCGGGCGAGAACCGGAGCGCGGTGGCCGGGGTCGCGGTGCCGGGCCGGATAGACTGGAACGTGCGCGCGTTGCCGCTCCTGATCGGCCAGGTCGATGCCTCGCTGGGCATCGAAGGCATGGCGCAGCCGGTGCGCGTGCAGGGCAGCTACGGCGAAGTCAGGGTGAGTGGCGGCGCGGTGGCGCTGCCCTCGGTGGATCTGGGCAGGATGGGCTCGCCGTGGAACACGCTGCGACCCTCGGGCGCGCTCAGTCTGCGCTGGGAGAACCTGACGCTGCGCCAGGGCGGCCTCGAAGGCCGCGCGCAGATCGAATTGCGCGACGCCTCGTCGGCGATGACTCCGGTGAGGCCGCTGGGCAGCTATCGGGTCGAGATCGTCGGTCGGGGCGGGCAGGCCGACCTGAGCATCCAGACGCTCGCCGGGCCGCTTCGGCTGCAGGGAAGCGGCAGCTTCACGGCGCAGACCGGTCTTCGCTTCACCGCCGAGGCGAGTGCCGATCCTGCCGAGCGGGCGAGTCTCGATTCGTTTCTGGGCGTGATCGGGCCGCGTGAAGGCAGTCGAACCATCATTAAAATAGGAACATGAGCGTGCACAAGCCAGGCGGACACAGGTCCGCGCGTCCGCCTGACCGCGACGCGCCGCTGCGGCCCATCCGCGGTACGGCGCCATCCATCGCGGCCGCCGCTGCGTTCGCGCTCGGGTGCGCGCTCGCTGCCGCAACCGCGCATGCGCAGCCCGCCTCGACCGGTGCCGCCGCTGCAACCCGGGCGGCCGGCGCGCCGGCAACGGCGGGCGACACGGTCACGCTGAATTTCAAGGACGCCGATGTCGACTCGGTGATCGGCGCCTTCGGCCACCTGCTCGACCGCACCTTCGTCATCGACCCGCGGGTGCGCGGCAAGATGACGCTCGAGACGCCGCGCCCGGTCACGCGCGCGCAGGCGTGGCAGTTGCTGCAGTCGGCGTTGCGTTCGCAGGGCTTCGCGGTGGTCGAGACCGGCACGCTCACGAAGATCGTTCCGGAGGCCGACGCGAAGCTGCAGGCCACGCCGGTGACCGTGGGGCGGGCCCCGTCGGCGGCCAGCGACCAGGTGGTGACGCAGGTGTTCCGGCTGAACTACGAATCGGCGACCAACCTGGTGCCGGTGCTCAGGCCGCTGATCTCGCCGAACAACACGGTCGTCGCGTATCCCAGCAACAACTCGCTGGTGGTCACCGACTACGCGGCGAACCTGCAGCGGATCGCGCGCATCGTCGCCACGCTCGACAGTCCGTCGACCAGCGAGGTCGAGGTGGTGCCGGTGGAACACGCGGTGGCCGCCGACATTGCCATCCCGGTGGCGCGCATGCTCGAGGACGCATCGCGCGCCGGTCCCGGCGCACAGGTCGATCCGGGCCAGCGCGTCACGGTGATGGCCGATCCGCGGCTGAACTCGATCATGATCCGCGCGACCAGTGCGGCAAAGCTGAACCTGGCCAAGAGCCTGATCGCGCGGCTCGATCAGCCGAGCGCGCGGCCCGGCAACGTCAACGTGGTCTACCTGCGCAACGCCGAGGCGGTGAAGCTCGCGCAGACGCTGCGCGGCGTGCTGGGCGGCGACGGCGCGGGCGGCGCGGCGGGCGGCCCCCTCGCGACCGCGCAGACGCCGCCGCAACTGCCGCAAGGTTCGGCGCTGCAGCCGGGGCGGCCCGGCATGCAGGCGCAGGGTGCGGCCACCACGCCGCTGCAGCCTTCGAGCAGCACGCCGGTCACGGTGAGCGCAGGGGGCGCGATCATCGCCGCCGATCCGGCGACCAACTCGCTGATCATCACCGCGCCCGAGCCGGTGTACCGCAACCTGCGCGCGGTGATCGACAAGCTCGATGCGCGCCGTGCGCAGGTGTTCATCGAGTCGCTGATCCTCGAGATCAGCGCCGACAAGGCGGCCGAGCTCGGCGTGCAGTGGCAGTTCCTCGGCTCGCCGCAGGGCTCGACCCGGGCCATCGGCGGCACCAACCTGGCTGCGCGCGGCAGCGGCTCGAACATCCTCGACGTGGCGGCGAACATCGGCTCGGTGGGCACCGGGCTGAACCTGGGCGTGGTGCGCGGCACGATCAACGTGCCGGGCGTCGGCGAAGTGCTCAATCTCGGCTTCCTCGCGCGCGCGCTCGAGAGCGGCGCCAACGCGAACATCCTGGCCACGCCGAACCTGCTCACGCTCGACAACGAGGAGGCGCGCATCATCATCGGCCAGAACGTGCCCTTCATCACCGGGCAGTTCACCGCCACCGGCACCGGCGGCGCGTCGGTCAACCCGTTCCAGACGATCGAGCGCAAGGACGTCGGCACCACGCTGCGCGTGAAGCCGCAGGTTTCGGAATCGGGCACCGTCAAGCTGCAGATCTTCCAGGAGGTGTCGAGCGTGCAGAGCACGACGCTGTCGGCGGGGATCATCACCAACCGGCGCGCGATCGAGTCGAACGTGCTGGTCGACGACGGCCAGATCATCGTGCTCGGTGGCCTGATCGAGGAGCGCATCGAGGGCAACGAAGACAAGGTGCCCGGGCTCGGCGACGTGCCGGTGGTCGGCCAGTTGTTCCGCTACGACTCGCGCAAGCGCGTCAAGACCAACCTGCTCGTCTTCCTGCGCCCGGTGATCGTGCGCGACGGCAGCGACGCGCACGGCATCACCGCCGATCGCTACGACTACATTCGCGGGCTGCGCGGCGACTCGGCGCTGCCGTCGCACTGGGCCTTGCCCGACATGAAGCCGACCCCGCTTCCGCCGATGCCGCCGCCGCCGCGGGGTGATTCGGCGGCCGGGCCGGCCGACCAGCAGGGGGTGGCGGCCGGGATGGCCGCACAGCCGCCCGCGCCGGTTTCGGCCTCGCGGCCGAGCACCGTGATCCAGAACGCGCCGAACGAGGTGATGGTGCCGCTTCGGCCCGGCACGTCGCTCGCTCCGGCGCCCGACCGATAGCACCCGCCGATGGCCGCCGTCTCGCCTGCGCGCTACGTGCCCTACGGATTCGCCCGCACCCACCAGGTGCTGGTCACCGGCGTCTCGGGCGATGCGGTCGAGGTCTGGATCGGCGATCGCACGCCACGACAGGCGCTGGCCGAGCTGACGCGCACGCTGCCGCTGCGGCTGGTCACGGTGCACAAGCCCGAGGCGGAACTCGCCGCCGCGATCTCGCGCGCGTATTCGCAGCAGGAAGGGTCGGCGGCATCGGTGGTCGACGAGGTCGAGAGCGATCTCGACCTGTCGCGCCTGCTGCAGGACATCCCGAAGATCGAAGACCTGCTCGAGGCCGAGGACGACGCGCCGATCATCCGGATGATCAACGCGCTGCTCACGCAGGCGAGCCGCGACGGCGCCTCCGACATCCACATCGAGCCGTTCGAGACCACCTCGCTGGTGCGCTTTCGCATCGACGGCACGTTGCGCGACGTGGTGCGGCCGCGCCGCGAACTGCACGCCGCGCTGATCTCGCGCATCAAGATCATGGCGCAGCTCGACATCGCCGAGAAGCGCCTGCCGCAGGACGGCCGCATCACGCTGCGCATCGGCGGGCGGCCGATGGACGTGCGCGTGTCGACGCTTCCCACCGGGCACGGCGAGCGCGCGGTGCTGCGGCTGCTCGACAAGGAGGCCGGCCGCCTCGACCTGGCCAGGCTCGGCATGAGCGCCGACACGCTGGCCGCGTTCGACCGCCTCGTGCACCAGCCGCACGGCATCGTGCTGGTCACCGGCCCGACCGGCTCGGGCAAGACCACCACGCTGTACGCCGCGCTCGGCCGACTCGACTCGTCGACGACCAACATCCTGACGGTCGAGGATCCGATCGAATACGACCTGGAGGGAATCGGGCAGACGCAGGTCAATCCGCGCATCGACATGACCTTCGCGAAGGCGCTGCGCTCGATCCTGCGCCAGGATCCCGACGTGGTGATGATCGGCGAGATCCGCGATCTCGAAACCGCGCAGATCGCGGTGCAGGCCTCGCTCACCGGCCACCTGGTGCTGGCCACGCTGCACACGAACGACGCGGTCTCGGCGGTCACGCGGCTGATCGACATGGGCATCGAACCGTTCCTGCTGTCGTCGTCGCTGCTCGGCGTGGTCGCGCAGCGACTCGTGCGCAAGCTGTGCCCGCAGTGCCGCCAGCCCGATCCGGTCACGCAAGGCTGGCGCGCGGTGGGCTGCGTGGCCTGCAACCGCACCGGGTTCCAGGGTCGCACCGGCATCTACGAACTGTTCACCGTCGACGACGGGATCCGCGGGCTGATTCACCGCAACGCCCCCGAGACCGAGATCCGGGCGGCCGCGCTGCGTGCCGGCATGCTGTCGATGCGCGACGACGGCCGGCGCTGGGTCGAGGCCGGCGTCACCTCGGCCGACGAGGTGGTGCGCGTGACCCGCGACTGACCGCGCGGCTCGCGTCGTGCCGGCCTACCGTTACGAAGCCGCCGAGCCTTCGGGCCATCTCGCGCGCGGCATCATCGACGCCGACTCGCCGCGGCACGCACGCAACCTGCTGCGCGAGCGCGGCCTCACGCCTCTCGAACTGAATCCGGTGCAGCCCGCGGCCGGCGGCGCCGGCCTGCGCGTGCTCGCCGGCCGGCTGGGGGCGGCCGAGCTCGCGCTCGCCACGCGCCAGCTCGCGAGCCTGCTGTCGGCGCGCCTGCCGATCGAGCAGGCGCTCGGCGCAGTGGTCGAGCAGGCAGACCGGCAGGCGGTGCGCGACCGCTTCGCGGCCGTGCGCAGCGAGGTGATCGCCGGGCAGACGCTCGCGCAGGCCCTTGCCAAGTTCCCGCGCGACTTCCCCGAGGTGTACCGGGCGCTGGTGGCCGCCGGCGAGCAGTCGGGCGATCTCGCGCTGGTGATGAACCGGCTGGCCGACTACGTCGAGGCGCGCACCGCGCTGTCGCAGCGCATCGTGCTCGCGTTCACCTATCCGGCGATCGTCACCGTGGTAGCGTCGCTGGTGATCATCGCGCTGCTCACCTACGTGGTGCCGCAGGTGGTGGGCGTGTTCGCGCAGACGCGCCAGCAGTTGCCGCTGCTCACGGTCGCGCTGATCGCGACGTCGGACTTCGTGCGCGACTGGGGCTTCGCGATGCTCGCGCTTGCGGTGGCGGCGGTCGTCGCGCTGCGGCTCGCGCTTCGCGCGCCCACCGCGAGGCTCGCCTGGGACCGGCGAATGCTCGCGATGCCGGTGGCCGGCAGGCTGATCCGCGGCATGAACACGGCGCGCTTTGCCTCGACGCTGGGCATCCTGGCGAGCGCCGGCGTGCCGCTGATCCGCGCGCTCGAGGCGGGCGCACGCACGCTGTCGAACGAGTCGATGCGCTCGAACGTGCACGACGCGATCTCGCGGGTGAGGGAGGGCGCACCGCTGTCGCGCGCGCTGAAGGCAGGCGGGCAGTTTCCGCCGATGATGATCCACATGATCGCCAGCGGCGAAGCCACCGGCGAGCTGCCGCAGATGCTCGAGCGCACCGCGACGACCCTGTCGCAGGAGACCGAGCGCCGCGCGCTCACGCTCACCAGCCTGCTCGAGCCGCTGCTGATCCTGCTGATGGGCGCCGTCGTCCTGGTGATCGTGCTGGCGGTGCTGCTGCCGATCATCGAGATCAACCAGCTGGTGCGCTGAGCGCCTCGCGCGTCGCGAATCGGGGCACTGCAGTTGTCCGTTCGCAGCCACCGCGGCCAGAGCGCCGCCGACGCCTTTCCGCTCCTCGTGGCCGGCCTCGTCGCGGCGGTCGCGACGGTGGGCGCGACCATCTTCGCGATCTCGCCGCTGCTGCCCGACATCGCCGCGAGCTTCGGCGTCGCGCCGGCGCAGGCGGGTCGGCTGATCGGGATCTACGGCCTGTCGATGGCGATCGTGGCGCCGACCGTGGGCCTGCTTGCGCGGCGATTGCCGCGGGCGCGGGTGATCGTCGGCGGGTTGGTGCTGTTCGCGCTGGTGTGGCTGCTGGCCGGCGCCACGCGCCGCTTCGAGACGCTGCTCGGCCTGACCCTGCTGGCCGGGGCGGCCACCGGCGCAGTGATTCCCGCCACTTACGCGTATGCGGGCGACCTCTCCAGCTTCGCGCATCGCAGCCAGGTGATGGGGCGCGTCGTGAGCGGCTGGTCGATCGCGATCGTGCTGGTGGTTCCCGTGATGGCAATCGCCTCGCAGGCGATCGGCTGGCAGGCGGCGTTCGCCGCACTGGCCGTGGCGGCGCTGCTTGCCGCGCTCGCGCTCGGGTTCGCGCCGCGGCCGCCGGCCGCGGCCGGCGAGGAGACGACGCAACTGCCGGTCGGGCCTAGCCTGCGCCGCGTGCTCTCGCATCGGGCGACGCTGTACCTGCTGGCGGTGAACGGCATCGACATGGGCGCCTTCTACGCAGTCTATGCGTTTCTGGGCAACGAGATCCGGCGCGTCAACGACTGGGGCGCGGCGCCGGTCGGCTTCGCGATCGCCGGCTACGGCGCGGGCCTGCTGGCCGTCACGCTGAACGGCCGCCTGATCGATCGCGCGGGCAAGGCGCGCAGCGCGATCGCGGCGCTGGCGGCGCTTGGCCTGCTGCTCTCGGGCCTGCCCTGGCTCGTGGGCACGTCGGCACTGCTCGTGCCGGCGATCGTCGCCTGGGGGTGCGCGCAGGGGGTGTTCTTCACCGCGATCACCTCGCTGGCCACCGAGCAGATCCCGGAGCTGCGCGGAGTCGTCACCGCGATGTTGAGCGGCGCGACCTACCTCGGCGTGACGCTCTTCTCGCCGCTCGCGGTGCTGCTGTACGAGCGCGCCGGTTTCGCGGCGGTGGGAGCGCTGGCAGGCCTGGCCAGCATCGCCGCTGCCGCCTTGCTCGCATGGCCCGGTGCGCAGGTCGCGGCGGTCGAGCGGCGCTGAGCAGCGGCGGGGGCGCTGCACGAGCGGATCCCGACGTCAGGTGTGCGCAGCTCCGGGGGCCGGCCTGCAGGCCTCTCAGAGCCGCAGGGCTCCCGCGTAGCCGGTCAGCTCCAGGTAGCCGCGTCCGATCTCGCGGCCGGCCTCGAAAGCGCGCACCGCGCCTTCCCAGTAAATCGTGCCGGTGCTCGCGCGCGCATCGAGTTCCTGGTCGTCGAACAGCGGCTCGATCGTGATCGAGCGCGCGCCCAGTTCGAGTCGCATCGCGACCGGGTAGCGCGCACCGCTGTGCGGGGAGTTCCAGTGGCGCAGGGGCACGAAGCGCACCGCGGGGTCGGAGCCGGCGGTTGCGACGCCCGAAGACGCGGCGCCAGCGGCTGCGATGCGGCGCGCGTACGACCACGCGACGCCGCCGTCACGGCGGCGGATCCGGAATGCGACCAGCGCCGAGCCGTCGTCCAGGTTCAGGCCGGTCCAGTCCCAGCCCTCGGCCTGCGCGTCGAGGATTTCGCTGGACCACTCATGATCGAGCCAGGCGACGCCTTCGACGGCCATGCGCGCGCCGTCGATGCGGATCGCACCTGCAGTGCGCAACTGTGGACGGCTGTAGTAGCGGCTCGCCTGCCGCTGCAACGGTCCCTTGCGCGAGAAGCCGGCGTCGCCCTGCGGCACCGGCGGCAAGCGCGCTTCGGCATCGAGTTCGAGCGCGAAGCGCCGCTCCTCGATGCGCGCCCGGTAGCGGTCGGTCGGGTCGCGCTGGAGCGACCAGCCGTCGATCGTCAGCGCGGTATCGTGCGTCGAGGCGCTCGCGAGTCCGAAGCCGGCGCGCGCGGCGCGCTGCGAATGCATGAGCTCGCCGCGTTCGGGCAAGGCGAGCGCCGCATGCGCGAGCAGCAGTTGCGTCGGTGCGAAGCGGCTCGGATTGGCCGCGTCGTGACGCGTGCGCGAGCGGAAGAAGGTCACCTGCACGCCGAGCGGCTGGCCGCGCTGCGCGCCGTCGAGGCGGAGCAGCCAGCCGGTGAGGTACCACCACTCGGTGCGAAACGCCGGATGCGCGCCGTGATCGCGCGGAAACGCGAGCGGTTCGCCCGGCAGCACCGGCGGATAGAAGGATTCGTCTGCGGCGGCAGGCGCGACGCGCAGGCTGCAGCCGGCGAGCGCCAGCACCGCGAGCGCGTCGCGGCGGGTGCAGTGCGTGGGCTCGCTCACCAGTCCTCGCGCAATGCGCGCACCGGCGCGTCGGACATCGTCGAACGCGCCGCGAGCACCGCGGCAGCCACGCCCAGCGCGAGCAGCGCGGCCGCGGCGGCGCCGAGCAGGCCCACCGGCCAGGACAGGTCCATGGTCCAGTGAAACGACTGCGGATTGACCCGATGAACCAGCACCATCGCGATCATCGCGCCGAGTGCCGTGCCCCAGGCGGAGGCGATGCCGATCTGCAGCGCCGCTTCGGTGGCGAACAGGCGCGCGACGTCGCGCCGGCGCAGCCCCAGGTGGCGCAGCATGCCGAATTCGCGTGTCCGCGCCAGCCCTTCGGCGGCCCACGCCGAGGCCACACCGAACAGCGCGACCACGATCGCGATCGCTTCGAGCGCGTAGGTGACCGCGAAACTGCGATCGAAAATGCGCAGCGACAGCGCGCGCAATTCGCCGGTCGCGCGCAACTCCAGGCCGGCGATGCCGGACAGTGCCTCGCGCAGCGCGGCGATCGCGGCCGACGGTGCGATCGCCGCGTCGAACCACAGCGCGACGTCGCTGCTCGTCGCATCGCCGGTGAGCGCGCGGTAGTCGGCCGCGTCGAGTGCGAGCGCGCCGTGCTGGCGTGCGTAGTCGCGCCAGATCGCGGCGACGAAGAAGCGCTGCGCCGCAGCGGCTCCCGGCAGCGGCAGTGTGACGAGACTGCCCGGCGTCCAGCCGTAGAGGTCGGCTGCGGCCTCGCTCGCGTAGACTGCGATCGCGCCCGGCGGTGGCGCAAGCACCTCGCCGGTGATCGCCAGCCGTCGCTGCGGGCGCAGCCGATCGATCGGGCGCGCGATCAGCACCAGCGGCGGACGCGACGGGTCGAGCGTGAGCTCGAGGCTGCGCGAGAACTCGGCGCGCGCCACGCCCGGCGCGTGCGCGAAGCGCTCGCGCAGCGCCGGATCGATCGCGGCGGTGGCCGCGCCCGAGGCGATCCGCGCATAAGCGTCGGCCGGGAGCACGGCGCCCAGCCAGCGGTCGACCGAGTCGCGAAAGCTCGACACCATGATTGCCATCGCGCCGGCCAGCGCGACGCTCGCGACGATGCCAGACATCGCCGCCGACGCGCTCGCCGGTGCGCCGTGCAGCCGATGTGCGGCCAGCCATGCGATCGGCCCGGCCACGCGCGACGAGGCCAGTCGGGCGAAGCCGCGTGAACTCGCTGCCACGACGTACGGCACCAGCGCGATGCCGCCGGCGAGCCATGCGGCGATCGCTGCGTACGAGGGCCATGGCAGCCCGTCGAGCGGCGGCAGCGCGAGCGCTGCCGCGCCCGCCGCGAAGCAGCCGATCGGCCAGGCGAGTGCGACCGCGCCGCCGCGGCCGTGCAGTGTCTCCTCGACGCTGCCGGCGCGCAGTGCACGCGCGGCCGGCGTGCGGCTCGCCGCGCGTGCCGGCGCCAGCGCGCCGAGCAATGCGGTGGCCAGGCCGGCGCCGGCAAAAGCGGCGAGCGTGAGCGCATCGAGCGCGAGCGCGGGGTGGCTGCCCGAGAAATAGCCGCCCCCCAGGTCTCCGCCGACCCAGGCGAGCAACGCGCCGGCCAGTGCCACGCCGCCCAGCGTGCCCAGTGCCGCGCCGGCCGAACCGAGCAGCAGCGCCTGGCCGAGCACCTGCGCGAGCAGCAGCCGCGGACGTGCGCCGAGCACGCCGAGCAGTGCCAGTTCGCGCTGCTGGCGCGCCACGCCGAGCGCGGTCGTCGCGTGGACGATGTAGCCGCCGGTGAGCAGCGCCACCAGCGCGAGCATGCCCAGGTTCACCCGATAGGCGCGCGACAGGTTCGACATGCGCTGCCGGCTCGCGTCGGGTGCGCTCCAGACGACCTCGGGCGGCAGCAGCGCCTGCCAGCGCGCGCGCAGCCGCGCGCCATCGCCGGCATCGGCAAAGCGCAGGTCGAGGCGCGAGAGCCGGCCGAGCCAGCCCAGCCGCCACTGCATCGCACCGAGATCCATCACCGCGAGCCGCTGGCCGGCCGCGACCCGCGCCAGCGTGCCCGCGATGCGCAGCGCCACGGTGCGCGTGCCGGCGCGCAGCCGCAGCGTATCGCCTTCGGCCAGGCCGAGCGCGGTGAGCGCGGCGTTCGACAGGAACACGGTGTCGTCGGCGAACAGCGGCGACGCGGCGCCCGCCTGTTCGCCGGCGCCGGTCGACGGCAGCAGCGCGGGAGTCACCGCGGCGGCACGGAAAGCGTCGATGCCGATGACGCGCAGCGTCTCGCCGGGCCGATCGGCGAGCGCGAAGACCGCGTCGATCACCGGGCTCACCGAGGCGCCGTCGGCGCTGGCGGCGAGTCGCGGATACAAGGTTTCGTCGAAGCTGCCGGCGCGCGCGCGCAATTGCGCCTGCGCTTCGCCGTTCACCGTCGACATCGCAGTCGCGAATTCCTCGAGCGCCGAGCGGTTCACCAGGTGGATCGCCAGCGCCAGCGCGACGCCGATCGCGATCGCGAGCACCGCCGTCAGCGCGCGCCCGGGCTGCGCGCGCGCCTGGGCGCGCCACAGCCAGCCGAGCAGCGCCAGGCGCCCGTCGGCAGCGCGCGCGTGCACTGCCGCGGGCGCGCTCATGGCAGCGTCGCGTCGTCGGGGCGCAGGCCGCGCGCATCGAGCCGCAGCCGCCGATGGGCGATCGCGGCGGCCTGCGCCGAATGCGTGACCAGCACCAGCGCGGCGCCGCTCGACTCGAGCGCGCCGGCAATCAGTGCCAGCGCCTGCGCGGCAGTGCTCGGGTCGAGATTGCCGGTGGGCTCGTCGGCGAGCACCAGCGCCGGAGCGTGCACCAGCGCGCGTGCGAGCGCCACGCGCTGCTGCTCGCCGCCGGAGAGTTCGCGCGGCCAGGCGCTCGCGCGCCCGGCCAGTCCGACTCTCGCGAGCATCGCCGTTGCCCGCTCGAGCGCGGCGGGCGCAGCGACGCCGTTCAGCAGCAGCGGCACCGCGACGTTGCGCGCGGCATCGAGATGCGGCAACAGGTGGAAGGCCTGGAACACGAAACCGATGGCGCTGCGCCGGAAGCTCGCTGCGGCGTCGGCATCGAGCGCGGACACTTCGGTGCCGGCGACGCGCACCATCCCCGCGTCGACCGGTTCGAGGCCGGCGATCAGGTGCAACAGCGTCGACTTGCCGCTGCCCGATTCACCGAGCAGTGCGACCCGCTCGCCGCGCCTCACGTTCAGGTCGACGCCGTCGAGCACCGCGCGTCCGGCGAACGTCTTGCGTACGCCGATCAACTCGACCGCGGGCGCCGGCGATGCAGGCAACGACACTAGGCGAGCACTTCGACGCCCGGTTCGCCGGCGACGAACTCGCCGATCTCGCAGGCGCCGTCGAAGCCGTCGCGCCGGAAGATCGCGAGCACTTCGTCGACCGCGTCGGGCGCGCACGCCACCAGCAGGCCGCCGGAAGTCTGCGGATCGGTCATCAGGGTGCGCTGGTGTTCGTCGATGCCGCCGTCGAGCCGCACTTCGTGCCCGTAGGCGGCCCAGTTGCGCTGCGAGGCGCCGGTGGCGAAGCCGCGCGCGATCAGTTCGTCGACACCGGCGATTCGCGGCACCGAGGCTGCAGAAATGCGTGCCGACAGCCGCGCGCCGCGGCAGACCTCGAGCAGGTGGCCGAGCAGGCCGAAGCCGGTGACGTCGGTGAGCGCGTGCACCGCTTCGAGTTTCGCCAGCGCCTGCCCGGGCGTGTTCAGCCGCGTCGTGCTGGCGAGCATCGCGGCGTAGCCTTCGGCCGGGAGCTCGCCCTTCTTGAGCGCCGCCGACAGCACTCCCACGCCGAGCGGCTTGCCGAGCACCAGCCGGTCGCCGGGGCGCGCACCGGTGTTGCGCTTGACCCGGTCGGGATGGACGAGGCCGAGCACGACCAGCCCGTAGATCGGTTCGACCGAGTCGATCGTGTGCCCGCCGGCAACCGGGATGCCGGCTGCACCGCACACCGATTCGCCGCCCTCGAGGATGCGGCGGATCACGTCGAGCGGCAGCCGATCGACCGGCATCGCCACCACCGCGAGCGCCATGATCGGCGTGCCGCCCATTGCGTAGACGTCGGAAATCGCATTGGTGGCCGCGATGCGCCCGAAGTCGTACGGGTCGTCGACGATCGGCATGAAGAAATCGGTGGTCGCGATCAGTGCCTGTTCTTCGTTGAGCCGGTAGACCGCGGCGTCGTCGGCGCTTTCGATGCCCACGAGCAGTTGCGGCGGCACCGGCAGGCGCGAGGCGCCGTGCAGGATCTCGGAGAGCACGCCAGGGGCGATCTTGCAGCCGCAGCCGCCGCCGTGCGAAAAGGATGTCAGTCGCGGCGCCTGCGCGATCTCGGGTGCGTTCATCGTTCGGTGTTCCGGGAAGAGGGCGCGGGCGCGCCGCCCGCGCATCCGCTCTCGAGCAGATTATGCGCCAGCGCCAGCACGGCTGCTGCCTCGCGCGCCGGCGCAAACCGCGGCGCGCACCGCGCGCAGTGCGCGCGCAGCCGCTCGACGAAGGCCGGCTCGCCGAGGCAGCGGTGAATCAGTGCGGCCAGGGCCGCGTCGTCGCCCGGCGGAAAGAAGCCCGGGTAGCGGGCGCCGAGCAACCCGATCGAGCCGCCGATCCGCGACGCCAGCACCGGCACGCCGGCGGTCACCGCTTCGATCAGCACGTTGGCGCCGCCCTCGATCAGCGACGGCAGCAACAGCACACGGCCGCGGCGGATCAGCGAGCGTGTGGCCGCGTGCGGCAGCGGGCCGCGCAACTCGATGCGCCGATCGCTTCGCGCGGCCTCGCGCATCTGGCGCGCGAGCGACTCGTCGTGCGCGCCGCCCACGTGGACCAGCCGGATGCGCCGCGAGGCCGCGTCGTCGAGCCGCGCCAGCGCGCGCACCGCGGTGAGCGGATCCTTCTCCGCGCGCAGGTGGCCGACCAGCAGCAGATCGTAAGTGCGCTGCCGCGGCGTTGCCGGCGCGAGCGCCGGCGCCGACTGCTCGATCACCGTCGCGCGCCCGCGCAGCGCCGGCGGCAACTCCCCGAGACCCTGCGGCTGCAGCACCACCAGCCGGCGGGCGAGCACCAGCGAGCGCTGCGCGTCGCGATCGTGGCGGATGTCGCGGTACAGGTCGGTGCCGGTGAGCACCAGCGCCACCGGCCGGCCGCTGGCCGCGAACGCGGCGATCGCCGCCGCCGAGCGCCGCGCGTGCAGCGCGATCATGGCGTCGTCGGCCTCGCCCGCCCAGTCGCGCGCGATGCGCACGCGGTAGCGGGTGCGCAGGAACCGCGCCCAGCGGCGCGCGGTCTGCCAGTTCCCGGTGTTGGCGTCAGCCAGCGTGGGCGAGACGACGACGATCCGGCTGATCGGCGACCTGCTCACGCGCAGTCGGGCCCTCCCGGCAGCACCATGCCGCCGACCACCTGGCTGAAGCCGGCGTCGACGTAAGTGATCTCGGCGGTGATTCCGGCCGCGAGATCGGAGAGCAGGAACGCTGCGACGTTGCCGACGTCCTCGATCGTGACGTTGCGCCTCAGCGGCGCATGGCTGCCGACGAAATCGAGAATGCGGGAGAAGTCCTTGATGCCGCTGGCCGCCAGCGTGCGGATCGGCCCGGCCGAGATGCCGTTCACGCGGATGCCCTGCGGGCCGAGGTCGCTCGCCAGGTAGCGCACCGCCGCCTCGAGGCTCGCCTTGGCGAGCCCCATCATGTTGTAGTGCGGCAGCACGCGCACCGCGCCGAGGTAGGTGAGCGTGAGCATCGCGCCCGCGCGACCCTGCATCATCGGCTGCGCGGCCTTCGCCAGCGCGACCAGGCTGTAGGCGGAGACATCGTGCGAGACGCGAAACGACTCGCGGTTCGCGCCGTCGAGGAAGTTGCCGGCGATCGCCTCGCGCGGCGCGAACGCGATCGCGTGAACCAGCCCGTCCAGGCCCTGCCAGTGTTCGCGCAGCGCAGCGAACAGCGCGTCGATCTGCGCGTCTTCGGAAACGTCGCAGGGAAACACCAGCGACGAGCCGAAGTCGGCGGCCATCCCGGTGACGCGCCCCCGGAAGCGCTCGTTCTGGTAAGTGAAGGCGAGTTCGGCGCCCTGGTCGCGGCAGGCCCGCGCGATGCCCCAGGCGATCGAGCGGTTCGACAGCAGGCCGGTGATCAGGATGCGCTTGCCGGCAAGGAATCCCATTCGGGGGTCTCCGCTAGAATCTTCGACGATGACGATTGTCGCACGCGTTGCTCTGGCGCTCACGCTGGGCGCCCTGGCCGGCCCGGCGCTGGCCGCCCACGCGCTGGCGTGGGGCGACGCGCCGAAGTACCCGCCGGGCTTCGCGCATTTCGACTACGTGAATCCGCAGGCGCCCAGGGGCGGCACGCTGAGCCTGGCGGGCTACGGATCGTTCGACAAGCTCAATCCGTTCACGCTGCGCGGCCTGGCGGCTGCGGGCCTGGGAACGCTGATGTTCGAGACGCTCGCGGTGTCGAGCGAGGACGAGCCGTTCTCGATGTACGGGCTGCTCGCCGACGACATCCGCTTTGCCGAGGACGCGCTGTCGATCACTTTCCATCTGAATCCGCGCGCGCGCTTCTGGAACGGCGACCCGGTCACCGCCGAAGACGTGCGCCACTCGTTCGAGGTGCTCACCGGCAGGCAGGCGCACCCGCGCTTCCGGCAGTACTTCGCCGACGTGGCGCGCGTGGTCGTGGTCGACATGGCCACGGTGCGCTTCGAGTTCGCGCGCCGCAACCACGAACTGCACATGATCATCGGCATGCAGTTGCCGGTGTTCTCGCGCAAGTGGGGCGCGGGCCAGCCGTTCGACAGCGTGGTGCAGGACGAGCCGCTGACCAGCGGCCCCTACCGCATCGAGCGTTTCGACTGGGGCAGGACGATCACGTATCGCCGCGACCCCGCCTGGTGGGCCGCCGACCTGAACGTGCGTCGCGGCATGTTCAATTTCGAGCGCGTGGTCTACAAGTACTTCAAGGACGAGACCGCGCGGCTCGAGGGCTTCAAGGCCGGAGAGTTCGACTGGGTGGCCGAGAACTCGGCGAAGAACTGGGCGCGTGGCCACACCGGCCGGCACTACGACTCGGGCGAGATCGTCAAGCGCGAATTCCGCCACTCGAACTCGGCCGGCATGCAGGGCTTCGTGCTGAACACCCGGCGTCCCGCGTTCGCCGACGTGCGCGTTCGCCAGGCGCTCGCGCTCGCGATGGACTTCGAGTGGATGAACCGCCAGGTGTTCTACGGCCAGTACGTGCGCAGCCCCAGCTACTTCACCAACAGCGAGATGGAGGCGAAAGGACTGCCATCGGCCGACGAACTCGCGCTGCTCGAGCCCTTGCGCGCGCAGCTCGACGCGGCGGTGTTCGGCGAGGCGGTGATGCCGCCCACCACCGATCCGCCGTCGAGTCTCAGAGCGAACCTGCGCCGCGCGCTCGCGCTGCTCGCCGAGGCGGGATGGAAGGTCGACGGCGAAGGCGTGCTGCGCAACGCACGCGGGCAGGCGTTCGGTTTCGAGATCCTCAGCTACTCGAAGGGCCTGGAACGCATCGCGGTGCCCTGGGCGCGCAACCTCGGCAAGCTCGGCATCGCGGCGCGACTGCGGATCACCGATCCGGCGCTCTACCAGAAGCGGATGGACGAATTCGACTTCGACGTCGCGATCCACCTCTACGCGGCGAGCCAGACGCCGGGCAACGAGCTGCTCGAGCGCTTCTCGTCGACTGCGGCCGACGGGAAGGGTTCGGACAATTTCGCCGGCATCCGCGATCGGGCGGTCGACGCGATCGTGCAGCGGCTGCTGGCGAGCCGCACGCGCGCCGAGCTGGTCACCGCGGCGCGGGCCCTCGACCGCGTGCTGCGCGCCGGCTGGTACCTGGTGCCCCACTTCTATGCACCCACGCACCGCGTCGCCTGGCGTGCGCGGCTGGCGCACCCCGACACGCTGCCGCTCTACTACGCGGCCGAGACCTGGCTGCTCGAGACCTGGTGGGAGAAGCGCTGATGCTGGCCTACGTCGTCAAGCGCCTGCTGCTGATGGTGCCCACGCTGATCGGCATCCTGTTCGTCTCGTTCGTGGTGATCCAGTTCGTGCCCGGCGGGCCGGTGGAACAACTGGTGCGCGAGTTGCGCGGCGGCGGCGTCGGCGGCGAGGTCGCCGCGACCGGCGGCGTGTACCGCGGCGCGCAGGGCGTGGAGCCCGAGCGCGTCGCCGAGTTCCGCAGGATGTACGGCTTCGACCGGCCGGCGCACGAGCGCTTTCTCGAGATGCTGGCGCGCTATGCGGTATTCGACCTGGGCACCAGCTACCTGCACCACAAGGGCGTCTGGGAGCTGATGCTGGAGAAACTGCCGGTGTCGATCAGTCTCGGGGTCTGGAGCTTCCTGCTCGTGTACCTGGTGTCGATCCCGCTGGGCATCGCCAAGGCGGTGCGCCACGGCAGCCGCTTCGACCTGTGGACCTCGATCGCGATCCTGGTCGGCTACGCGATTCCCGGCTTCGTGCTGGGTGTGGCGCTGCTGGTGCTGTTCGGCGGCGGCAGCTTCTGGCAGCTGTTCCCGCTGCGCGGACTCACGTCGGACGACTTCGCCGAACTGTCGCTCGCGGGCAAGTTGCTCGACTACTTCTGGCACCTGGCGATGCCGCTGGCCTGCCTGACGGTGGGCAGCTTCGCGGTGACCACGATGCTCACGAAGAACACTTTCCTCGAGGAGATGCGCAAGCAGTACGTGCTGACCGCACGCGCCAAGGGCCTTGCCGAGAGGCGGGTCTTCTACCGGCACGTGTTCCGCAACGCGATGATCCCGCTGGTCACCGCGTTTCCGGCGGCCTTCGTCGGCGCGTTCTTCGCCGGCTCGCTGCTGATCGAGACGCTGTTCTCGCTCGACGGACTGGGGCTGCTGTCCTACGAGGCGGTCATCCGGCGCGACTATCCGGTGGTGCTCGGCTCGCTGTACGTGTTCTCGCTGATCGGCCTGCTCACCCGGCTCGTCACCGACCTGGCCTACACCTGGGTCGACCCGCGCGTGAAGTTCGGGGCCACGGGCTGATGGCGGCGCCGCGGCGTTCGCTCTCGCCGGGCAGGCGCGCCTGGCTGCGGTTTCGAGCCAACCGGCGCGGTTACTTGAGCCTGTGGATCTTCGCGCTCGTCTTCGGCGCGAGCCTCGCGGCCGAGTTGCTGTCCAACGACCGCCCGATCGTCGCCAGCTACGAGGGGCAGCTGTACTGGCCGCTGTGGCGGCAGTATCCGGAGACCGCTTTCGGGGGCGACTTCCGCACCGCCACCGACTATCTCGACCCGTTCATCCGCGAGCGCCTGTCGGCAGACGGCAACTGGGCGCTCTATCCGCCGAACCCGTACCGCTTCGACACGATCAACTACTTCGCGCCCAGCCCGAATCCGGCGCCGCCGTCTTCGACCAACCTGCTCGGCACCGACGACCAGGGCCGCGACGTGCTCGCGCGGCTGCTCTACGGTTTCCGGATCTCGGTGCTCTTCGGGATGGCGCTCACCGCGATCGGCGTCGCTTTCGGCATCGCGGCGGGCGCGGTGCAGGGTTATTTCGGCGGCCGCGTCGACCTGGCGCTGCAGCGCCTGACCGAGATCTGGGGTTCGATCCCGGAGCTCTACCTGTTGCTGATCCTCGCGTCGATATTCGAACCGAGCATCTGGATCCTGCTCGCGATCCTGTCGCTGTTCAGCTGGATGGGGTTGTCCGACTACGTGCGCGCCGAGTTCCTGCGCAACCGCCAGCTGGAGTACGTCACCGCGGCACGCGCGCTCGGCCTGTCGAGCCTGCAGGTGATCGGCCGGCACGTGTTGCCGAACTCGCTCACACCGGTGATCGCGTTCCTGCCGTTCCGGATGAGCGCGGCGATCGTTGCGCTCACCAGCCTCGACTTCCTCGGCCTCGGCGTGCCGCCGTCGACGCCGAGCCTGGGAGAACTGCTCGCGCAGGGCAAGGCGAATCTCGATGCATGGTGGATTTCGCTCGGCACCTTCGGCGTGCTGGTGGGCACCCTGATGCTGCTGATCTTCGTCGGCGAGGCGTTGCGCGATGCGCTCGACACGCGCAGGGGCTGAACGGTGAGCACGTCCGAAGGCGCCCGAGCCGCCGACGCGCCGCTGCTGTCGGTCGAAGGCCTGTCGGTCGAGTTCGCCACCGCCAGCGGCGGGGCACGCGTGGTCGACCGCGTCGACTTCGTGATCGGGCGCGGCGAGAGATTCGCCCTGGTGGGCGAGTCGGGCTCGGGCAAGACCGTGACCGCGTTGTCGGTGCTGCGCCTGAATGCCGACGCGCGCTACCAGGGGCGCATCGCGTTCGAGGGCCGCGACCTGCTCGGCGCGAGCGAGCGCGAGCTGCGCGGCGTGCGCGGGCGCGAGATCGCGATGATCTTCCAGGAGCCGATGAGCGCCCTCAACCCCGTGTACCCGATCGGCCTGCAGATCTGCGAGGCGATCGAGCTGCACGAGGGGTTGGGGCGCCGCCAGGCCGCGCAGCGCGCACTCGAACTGCTCGAGCGCACGCACATGCCCGAGCCGCGCCGGCGCCTCGCGAGCTATCCGCACCAGCTCTCGGGCGGGCAGCGCCAGCGCGCAATGATCGCGATGGCGCTCGCCTGCAACCCGAAACTGCTGATCGCCGACGAGCCGACCACGGCGCTCGACGTCACGATCCAGCGCCAGATCGTCGCGCTGCTCGACGAGTTGCAGCGCGACACCGCAATGTCGGTGCTGCTGATCACGCACGACCTGCCGCTGGTGCGCTCGTTCGCCGACCGCGTGGCGGTGATGAAGGAGGGGCGCGTCGTCGAGCAGGGCGCCACTGCGCAGGTGTTCGCGCAGCCGCGCCACGCCTACACCCGGATGCTGATCGACAGCCGGCCGCGCCGCTCGGTCTGTGCGGTGCCTGCCGATGCGCCGGCGCTGCTCGAGGCGCGCGGGGTGGGCTGCAGCTTTCGGCTGGGTCGCGGATGGTTCGGGGCGCGCGCGTTCGATGCGGTGCGCGGGGTCGACCTGCGGCTGGCGCGCGGCGAGACGCTGGGCATCGTCGGCGAATCGGGCTCGGGCAAGAGTACGCTCGGCCTTGCGCTGCTGCGCCTGGCACAGGGCGAGACGAGCGGCGAAGTCCGCTTCGATGGCCGGCGCATCGACGCGCTCGGACAGCGCGCGCTGCGCCCGCTGCGGCGCGACATGCAGGTGGTCTTCCAGGATCCGTTCAATTCGCTGTCGCCGCGACGCACCGTGTCGCAGATCGTGGAGGAAGGTCTCGCGCTGCATCGTCCTGCGCTCGGGCCGGTCGCGCGCCGCGATGCGGTCGCGGCGATGCTCGAGGAGGTCGGGCTCGGCGCCGACGCGCTCGAGCGTTATCCGCACGAGTTCTCGGGCGGCCAGCGCCAGCGCATTTCGATCGCGCGCGCGGTGATCCTGCAGCCCGCGCTGCTGGTGCTCGACGAACCGACCTCGGCGCTAGACGTGTCGGTGCAGCGGCAGGTGCTCGATCTGCTGGCGGCGCTGCAGCGCCGCCACGCGATGGCCTACCTGTTCATCACGCACGACCTCGCGGTGGTGCGCGCGATGGCGCATCGCGTGATCGTGATGAAGGACGGGGTGATCGTCGAAACCGGGGAAACCGGCGCGTTGTTCGCCGCGCCGCGCGAACCCTACACCCGGGAGCTGCTGGCCGCCTCGCTGGCCGAGCCGGGGGGTTAGCGGTCCGCGCCGATCGCGCCGGTCAGGTGCGCTTGTTCGCGCGCCTGGCGGGGCGTTTGGACGCGGTGCTCGCAGCACCGTCGTCGCGAGCGCTCGCGCGCGCCTTTGCCGCCGCCGCTTTCGTCGCCGTCTTCGTGGCTGCGCTTTGCTTGTGGCTGCCGGCCCGCCGGGCCGCGCGCCTGGCTTTGCGCGGGGGCTGGACAGCGGCGGGCGCGCCCGGCGCCTGGGCCTCGGCGGCGGGCTGCTCGCGGCGCAACACCGCGTGCATGATGCGCGGCTCGTCGACGCGACCCGGCACCACGCGCCGGTCGCCGTCCTCGGTGGTGAGCAGGGTTTGCGCGCTGGCCGGCCGCACCAGCAGGTTCATGCCGGCGTGCACGCCCTTGACCAGCGCGTTCCACGCTTTCAGGTTCGCGATCGTGGTGCCGTAGCGCCGCGCGATCGACGCGAGCGTCTCGCGCTTCTTCACCTTGTGGTAGGCGGCGGGCCGCTCGACCAGTTCGTAGACGCGCGGAGCCTCGAAGCGCTCGACGCGGGATTCGTCTTCCACCGCGTGCTGCGGCGCCAGGATGCGGGTGCCCGGCAGGATGCGCTGGGCCGGGCGCAGGTCGTTGGCTTCGCGCAACTCGGCCACTGCCACGCCGCCGCGCCGGGCCAGCGTCTCGAGGGTCTCGCCCGGCTGCAGCGTATGCGGCTGCCAGGTGGCGAAGGCCCGGTTGGCGCGACCGTGGCGCTCGACCGCCGCCATGAACGCGTCGATGCGATCGGCGGGCAGCTTGATCTCGTTATTGCGGCTCGCGGCGATCACCGGCCGATTGTGCGCCGGGTTCAGCGCGACGAACTCGTCGACGCTCATTCCGGCGAACTGGGCGGCCAGCTTCAGGTCGACCGGGCGGGTCTTCTCGATCGTGACGAAGTAGGGCTGGTTCGGCAGCGCGGGCAGAGCCACGCCCAGTTCGTCGGCGCGCAGCAGGATGTTCTTCAGCGCCATCAGCTTGGGCACGTAGTGGCGCGTTTCCGCGGGCATCCTGAGCGAAAGGTAGTCGGTGGGCAGGCCGCGCATCTGGTTCAGGCGCACCGCGCGCGCCACGGCGCCTTCGCCCCAGTTGTACGAGGCGAGCGCGAGGAACCAGTCGTTGCCGTGCATCGCGTAGATCTTCTGCAGGTAGTCGAGCGCGGCCTCGGTGGACTTCACCACGTCGCGGCGGTTGTCGACCCACCAGTCCTGCTGCAGGTTGTATGCGCGTCCGGTCGACGGAATGAACTGCCACAGCCCCGCCGCCTGGGCGTGCGAGAGCGCCGTCGGGTTCATCGCGCTCTCGACGAACGGCAGCAGCGCCAGCTCGGTGGGCAAGCCGCGCTTCTCGATCTCCTCGACGATGTGGAACAGGTAGCGGCTGCCCCGCGAGAACATGCGCTGCAGGTAGTCGGGACGCTGCAGGTAGAAGCGTTCCTTCCGGGCCACCAGCGGGCTGGCGAGCGGCGGCATCGCGAACCCGGCGCGGATGCGGTCCCAGAGGCTGCCGATCGGCGCATCCGCCTGCGGCGGTCGCCCGGTGGGGGCGGGCAGCGACGCGAGCGGGTCGGCGCGCTCGGCGACGGGGGCGGTGGCCGCCGGGCTGCTCGCCGCGACTTCGGCATTCGCGAGCGCAGCCGGGGCGGCGGGGCCCACGGGCGCCGCCTGGCCCGTCGGAGCGGACGCCTGCGGGTCGGGCGGCGTCAGCGTGGAACAGCCGGCAGCCAGGAGCAGCCCGCCGAGAAGTGCGCCGATACGAAGAAATTGCACCAACGACGACCCCTGTTTCCTTGTAATGCGTCGCGCGAGGCCGGCTGATGCTACGGAAGGACACCGGGCCGGTCAAGGACGATGCTCACGCCTGCGACGCGGGCTGCCCCGCGGCAGCGCGGATCGCACTCAGCGGAAATCATCTTTCCACGCGCGCAGCGCCGCGAAGCTGTCGAGCCGCGAGACGGGCGCGTGGCCCAGACGGCCGGCGACTGTCGCCAGCACGCCAGCGGCGTCGGCGCGCAGGAACGGGTTGGTGGCCAACTCGATCGCGATCGTGGTGGGCACGGTGCGCGCGCCGGCCTGGCGCATCCGGCGCACCTCTTCGAGGCGCGCCAGCACCGCTTCGCCGGTCGGCTCGGCGGCCGCCGCGAAGCGCAGGTTCGACAGCGTGTATTCGTGCGCGCAGTAGACCAGTGTCTGCGGATCGAGCGCGGCGAGCCGGTCGAGCGAATCGAGCATCTGCGCCGGCGTGCCCTCGAAGAGTCGGCCGCAGCCGGCCGCGAACAGCGTGTCGCCGCAGAACAGCAGCGGGCGCGCGTCGCCGCCGAAAGGCCCGGCCGCATAGGCGATGTGTCCACGGGTGTGCCCGGGCACGTCGAGCACGCGCATCGCCGCGCCCACGCCGTCGACGGTGATCGCGTCGCCGCCCGCGAGCCTGCGATCGATGCCCTGGATCGACTCGCCGGCCGGACCGTAGACCACGGGCTGCCAGCGCTCGACCAGCGCGGACACGCCGCCGACGTGATCCGGATGGTGATGTGTCAGTAAAATGGCCGCGAGGCGCAGGCCGCGTGCCGACAGCGCGCGTTCGACCGGCGCGGCATCGCCAGGATCGACCACGGCTGCCTGCGCGGCGCCGGGCGCGCGCAACAGCCAGATGTAGTTGTCATCGAACGCGTCGATCGCCTCGACGCACGGATGCGGTGGCGGCGCGTAGCGCCAGGTCTGCTCGGGTTGCATGGCATGAAGATGGATGAGGCTGCGATTATACGAAGCAACGAGGCCGCGCGCGTGCGCCGCGCGGCCTGGCGTGAATGGCTCGAATCGCCGCCCGGCCGTTACGCGCTCGAATGGCAGCAGCAGCAGTTCGACGCTGCGGTCACCGATGTGTTCGGCTTCCACGCGCTGCAGTGCGGGCTGCTGCGCCTCGACACGCTGCGCGACAACCGCATGCCGCACCGGATCCGCGCCTGCGAGTCCTGCGAGGCGCCGTCTCGCGGCGGCGCCAGCGTGGTGCTCGGAAGTTTCGAGGAAATGCCGTTCGCTTCCCAGAGCATCGATCTGGTGGTGCTGCCGCACGTGCTCGAGTTCGCCGACGATCCGCACCAGGTGCTGCGCGAAGTCGATCGCGTGCTGCGCCCGGAAGGCAGGGTGATCGTGTCCGGCTTCAACCCGATCAGCCTGTGGGGCGCGCGGCAGTGGGTCACGCGCGGCGTCTCGCGCCGGCCCTTCCTGCCTCGCGAAGGCCAGTTCATCGGACTGCCGCGGCTGCGCGACTGGTTCAAGCTGCTGGGCTTCGAGTTCGATCGCGGACGCTACGGCTGCTACCGTCCGCCCTGCCGCACCCAGCGTTGGCTCGAGCGTACGCAGTTCATGGAGTCGGCGGGTGATCGCTGGTGGCCGATCTGCGGCGCGTTGTACGTCGTGTCGGGCATCAAGCGGGTGCGCGGCATGCGGCTGATCGGTCCGGCCTGGCGCCAGGCGCGCCCGGTGCGTGCGCGCACCGCGGTGGTCTCGCCGCGCTGCGAGCCGAACCGCGTGACTCAGGCGTTCTGCGGCTGCGATCCGGTGCCGCCCGGGCGCTGGTCGGCGTAGATGTAGCCGCGCGACAGCGGCAGCGGGCTCTCCGCGCCGTTGGCTCCGCTGCGCGGCTTGATCGCCTGCAACTGGTAGATGTTGATCCAGCCGTGCGCGAACCCGTGCGCGCAGCCGGCGAGGTAGACGCGCCAGATGCGCGCGCGCTTCTCGCCGGCCAGCGCGCTCAGGCGCTCGATCTGCTGCTCGAAGCGCTCGGACCAGAAGCCGAGCGTCTTCGCGTAGTGGCGCCTGAGCGATTCGGCATCGGTGAGCTCGAGCCCCGCTTCGGACAGTTCGCGGATCGCGAGCGAGACGTGCGGCAGCTCGCCGTCGGGAAACACGTAGCGGTCGATGAAGTCGCCCGCGCCGAGCCCGACCGAGCGGTTGTCGGTGTCGGCCGACGTGATGCCGTGGTTCAGCGCGATGCCGCCCGGCACGAGCAGCCGGTGCACGGTGTCGAAATAGCCGCGCAGGTTCTTCAGGCCGACGTGCTCGAACATGCCGATCGACGAGATGCGGTCGAAAGTGGCGTCGCCGGGGATGTCGCGGTAGTCCTGCAGCCGGATCTCGACGCGGTCTTCGAGGCCGGCTTCGCGGACCCGTTCGCGCGCCAGTTCGAACTGGTTGGTCGACAGCGTGACGCCCACCGCCTTCACGCCGTATCGGCTGGCCGCGTGGATTGCCATCGCACCCCAGCCGCAGCCGATGTCGAGCAGCGTCTGTCCCGGCGAGAGCATCAGCTTGCGACAGACGTGGTCGAGCTTCTGCACCTGCGCGGTGGCGAGGTCTTCGTCGCCGCTGCGGAAATAGGCGCAGGAATAGACCATCCGCGGATCGAGCCAGGCCGAATAGAACTCGTTGGAGACGTCGTAGTGGTATTCGATCGCCTTGCGGTCGCTCTTGCGCGTGTGGCGGGCGAGCCACGACGGAAGCTTCCCGCGCCCCTGCTCCTCGTCGCCGGCGCGCGACAGGTGCTCGGCCACTGCGATGATGTCGCGGATGTCGCCGTCGACGTCGATGTGACCCTCGACGAATGCCTCACCGAGCGTCGACATCGAGGGTTTCAGGAAATAGCGCGCCGAAGTGGCGTCTTTCAGCCGCAGGTCGACCCGGGGCTCGTCGCCGAGCGCGACGGTCGAGCCGTTCCACAGCGTGACCCGCAACGGCAGCGGCTGGCGCCTGCGCAACCCCTCGAGGTATTTCAGGACCTGCTTCTCGATCATCGCGAATTGCCGCATTACCGTGTCTTGCCGACGACATCCGCCATTAAAATGCGTCCGCTGTCCGGCTGCAACCCGTGGCCGGCCCCGGATCGATCTACCGCATGGTGGAAGTGGTCGACATCTATACCGACGGCGCCTGCAAGGGCAATCCCGGCCCGGGAGGCTGGGGTGCGCTGCTGTGCTGGCGCGGGCACGAGCGCGAGCTGTTCGGTGGAGAGGCCGCAACGACGAACAACCGGATGGAGCTGGTCGCTGTGATCCGGGGCCTCGCGGCGCTGCGGCGCAGCGCGCACGCGGTGGTGCACACCGACTCGCAATACGTGCACAAGGGCATCACCGAGTGGCTGCCGGCCTGGAAGGCGCGCGGCTGGAAGACCGCCGACCGCAAGCCGGTGAAGAATGCCGATCTCTGGCGCGAACTCGATGCACTGGTCGCCCGGCACTCGGTGCAGTGGCGCTGGGTGAAAGGGCATGCCGGCCATCCGGGCAACGAGCGCGCCGACGCGCTGGCCAACCGCGGGGTGCCCGGCTGACTGCGTTGGCTGTGCTAGTGTCACAGCGCAGTCGCCTCACCTTCATGAAGAAATACGCGTACTACCTGATCACGATTGCCGCTGCGGCAGGGCTTGGCTGGTGGGCCTTCACGCTCGAGCGCGGGCGCCCGGCGGCGATCGAGATCGCGGCGCCGGCTTCGGCGAACCCGGGGCCCTCGGCTCCGGCGAGCGGCGCCGATCGTGCGGGCGGCGCGGCCGCAACGCGTGCGCCCGGTCCTGCGCGGGGCGGCACGCAGGCGCCGCGCGGGCCGGTGGGCGTCGAGGCGGCACGCGCCGAACGGGTCTCCCTGAGCGAGACCGTGTCCACGGTGGGCACCTTGCGCGCGAACGAATCGGTGGTCGTCAAGCCAGAGATCGCCGGACGCATCGACCGCATCGGGTTCGAAGGCGGCAGCCTGGTGCGCAAGGGCGCGCTGCTGGTGGTGCTCGACGCCACGGTGGCGGCGGCCGAGGCCGAGCAGATCCGGGCCGAACTGGCGCTTGCGCGCTCGCACTACCAGCGCACCGCCGACCTGGCGCGCCAGCAGTTCGTGAGCGAGAGCGCGCGCGACCAGGCGGCGTCGAACCTGAAGGTGGTCGAGGCGAAGCTGAAGCTGGCCGAGGCGAAGCTCGCGAAGACCGGAATCCGCGCGCCGTTCAGCGGCCGGCTCGGGCTGCGCAATTTCAGCGTCGGCGACTTCATCCGCGAGGGTACCGAACTGGTCGTGCTCGAAGACGTATCGCAGATGAAGGTCGACCTGCGCCTGCCCGAGCGCTTCCTCGGGCAGTTGCGCCAGGGGCAGTCGCTCGCGCTCGAGTTCGACGCATACCCGGGGCGCAGGTTCGAGGCGCTGCTCGAGGCGATCGACGTGCAGGTCGACGCGAACGGCCGCTCGGTGGTGGCGCGCGGCCGCATGGCCAATCCCGACGGGCTGTTGCGCACCGGCATGTTCGCGAGGGTGTCGCTGACGCTGGCGCAGCGCGCCAACGCGGTGGTCGTGCCGGAGGAGGCAGTGGTTCCGGTCGGCGAGCAGCAGTACGTCTACCGGATCGACGAGGGCAAGGCGGTGCGCCAGCGGGTGCGCACCGGGCTGCGCCGCGACGGCAAGGTCGAGATCGTCGAGGGACTGCGCGGCGGCGAGCAGGTGGTCACCGCCGGCCAGCCCAAGCTCACGGGCGACGCGACCGAAGTGCGCATCGTCGGACCGGCGCAGCTGGGCAGCTGAAGTGCGGCTCTCCGAAACCTGCATCCGCAGGCCGGTGTTCGCGACGGTGCTGTCGCTGGTCATCGTGCTGCTGGGGCTGGTCTCGTACTCGCGGCTGCAGGTGCGCGAGTATCCGAAGATCGACGAGCCGACGGTCACGGTCTCGACGAAGTACCTGGGGGCCTCGCCCGACATCATCGAGACGCAGGTCACCAAGCCGCTCGAAGACTCGATCGCCGGCATCGAGGGCGTGGACGTGCTCACCTCGATCTCGCGCTCGGAGTCGAGCCAGATCACGGTGCGGTTCCGGCTCGATCGCGATCCCGACGGCGCAGCCGCCGACGTGCGCGACCGCGTCGCGCGCGTGCGCTCGAAACTGCCCGACTCGATCGACGAACCGGTGATCGCCAAGGTCGAGGCCGACGCCAACCCGATCATCTGGCTGGCCTTCTCGAGCGACGCGCTGTCGCCGCTCGAGGTCTCCGACATCGCCAACCGGGTGGTCAAGCCGCGCCTGCAGACGCTGCCCGGCGCGGCCGACGTGCGCGTGTTCGGCGAGCGCAAGTTCTCGATGCGCATCTGGCTCGACCCCGACCGGCTGGCCGGCTTCAGCCTGACCCCGGGCGACGTCGAGGACGCGTTGCGCCGGCAGAACGTCGAGCTCCCCTCGGGGCGCATCGAGAGCAGCCAGCGCGAGTTCACCGTCGTCTCGCAGAGCGACCTGCAGCGCGTGCGCGAATTCGAGGACGTGGTGGTGCGCACGGTCAACGACTACCCGGTGCGCATCCGCGATGTCGGGCGCGTGGCGGTCGCGCCGCTCGACGAGCGCAGCATCGTGCGCTTCAACGGACGGCCGGCGATCTCGCTCGGCCTGATCAAGCAGTCCACCGCGAATCCGCTCACGCTGGCGCAGGCGCTGAAGGCCGAGTTGCCGCGGCTGCGCGAAGAACTGCCGCCCGGCGTGAACGTCGACATCGCCAACGACACCACGCTTTTCATCGAGCGCTCGATCCAGTCGGTCTACAAGACGATCGGCGAGGCGGTGGTGCTGGTGGCGCTGGTGATCTTCCTGTTTCTCGGCACGGTGCGCGCGAGCATCATCCCGCTGGTCACGATTCCGGTGTGCCTGGTGGGCGCCTCGGCGCTGATGCTGGCGGCCGGTTTCTCGGTGAACTCGCTGACGCTGCTCGCGCTGGTGCTGGCGATCGGGCTGGTGGTCGACGACTCGATCGTCGTGCTGGAGAACATCTACCGGCACGTCGAGGATGGAATGGCGCCGATCCAGGCGGCGCTGCGAGGGGCGAAGGAAGTCGGCTTCGCGGTGGTCGCAATGACGCTCACGCTCGCGGCGGTGTACGCGCCGGTGGCGTTCACCACCGGGCGCACCGGGCGGCTGTTCGTCGAGTTCGCGCTCACGCTCGCCGGCGCCGTGCTGGTCTCGGGTTTCGTCGCGCTCACGCTCTCGCCGATGCTGTCCTCGCGGCTGCTGCGCCACGAGGCGCAGCCGGGCCGGCTGGTGCGCGCGATCGACCGGGTCGTCGGCGTGCTCTCGCGTGGTTACACGCGCGCGCTGCGCGCGAGCCTGCGCATGCGCTGGCTGGTGGTGCTGGCAGGCCTGGCCGTCGCCGCGACGAGCGTGCTGCTCTTCACCGGGATGAAGCGCGAGCTCTCGCCGGTGGAAGACCGGGCGACGATCGTCGCGCTGTTCAACGGGCCCGACGGTGCCTCGATCGACTACACCTACCGTTACGCCCGGGAGGTCGAGCGGCTCGCCGCTTCGGTGCCGGAGGCCGACCGCATCTTCGTCGTCACCGGCAGCCCCACCGTGACCCAGGGAATCGGCTTCTTCAGGCTGGTCGACTGGGCCGAGCGCGAGCGCAAGGTGCCGCAGATCGTCGCCGAGCTGCAGCCCAGGCTGCTCGGCATTCCCGGCGTGCAGGCGTTCGCGGTGGCGCCGGCCTCGCTCGGGCAGTCGCCGCGCGAGCGACCGGTGAACTTCGTGGTGCTCAGCTCCGATTCCCACGAGGAGATCCAGAAGACGCTCGCGCCGATGATCGAGCAACTGCAGGCAGACGCGCGCTTCCAGGGCGTGGACACCGACCTGCGGCTGAACAAGCCCGAGCTGAAGCTGCGCATCGACCGCGACCGGGCTGCCGACGCGGGCGTGGCGGTCGACGCGATCGGGCGCGCGCTGGAGACCGCACTGGGCGGGCGCCAGGTCACGCGCTTCAAGCGCGAGGGCGAGCAATACGACGTGATCGTGCAGTTCGGCGCAGGCAACCGCAGCACGCCGCAGGACATCTCGAAGATCTTCGTGCGCGGGCGCAACGACACGATGGTGCCGCTGTCGGCGCTGGTGCGCATCGACGAAGGGGTCACCGCTCGCGAGCTCAACCACTTCGGCCAGCGTCGCGCGGTCACGATCACCGCGAACCTGGCGCCGGGAGCCTCGCTGGGCGAGGCGGTGGAGACGCTCGAGAGCCTGGCGCGCACCCACCTGAAGCCCGGCTATGCCTTCGACTACAACGGCCAGACGCGCGAGTTCAGGCAGTCGTCGTCGACGCTGCTGATCACCTTCGGGCTGGCGTTGTGCTTCATCTACCTGGTGCTCGCCGCGCAGTTCGAGAGCTTCGTCGATCCGCTGATCATCATCCTCACCGTCCCGCTGTCGATGACGGGCGCGCTGGCGTTGCTCGGCTTCACCGGCGGCACCCTGAACGTCTACAGCCAGATCGGCCTGATCACGCTGGTCGGCCTGATCACCAAGCACGGCATCCTGATCGTCGAGTTCGCCAACCAGTTGCGCGACCAGGGCAAGGCGCTCGTGCCGGCGACGATCGAGGCGGCGAGCCTTCGGCTGCGCCCGATCCTGATGACCACCGGCGCGATGGTGCTGGGCGCGGTGCCGCTCGCGTTCGCGACCGGGGCCGGCGCCGAGAGCCGGATGCAGATCGGCATGGTCATCGTCGGCGGCATGACCTTCGGCACGCTGCTCACGCTGTTCGTGCTCCCCACGGTGTACACGCTGCTTACGCGGCCGCGCCACCTTCTTGCAGAGCCCGCGGCTGCGGCCACGACGGCCGGGGGCGAGCAGGCGGCGGTCGCGGCGGGCGGCGACGCGCGCCACGATGGGCTCCACGGCGCCCCTGCAGGGCAGGCGGGGCGGTGAGCGTGCGGCAGGTCGTGCTCGACACCGAAACCACCGGCCTGTCGGCCGAGGACGGTCATCGCATCGTCGAGATCGGCTGCATCGAGATCGCCGATCGCCGGCTCACCGGCCGTTCGCTGCACCTCTACCTGAATCCGGAGCGCGAGATCGACGCCGGGGCGCTGGCGGTGCACGGCCTGACGCTCGAACGCCTGCAATCGGAGCCGCGCTTCGGCGAGGTCGCCGACCGTGTGCTCGACTTTCTCGCCGGAGCCGAAGTGCTGATCCACAACGCTCCGTTCGACCTGGGTTTTCTCGACGCCGAGCTCGAGCGGCTGCAACGCCGGCCGTTCGTCACCTGGGTGGCGGGCGTCGTGGACACGCTGGCGATGGCGCGCGAGTTGCACCCCGGCAAGCGCAATTCGCTCGACGCGCTGTGCGAGCGCTATGCGATCTCGAATGCGCACCGCAAGCTGCACGGAGCGCTGCTCGACGCCGAACTGCTGGCCGACGTCTACCTGGCGATGACGCGCGGGCAGGACAGCCTCGAGATCGCGATCGGCAGCGACGTCGCGGCGGCCGACGCGCTGTCGGGTGGGCAGTGGCCGCCGCGCGGACTGCGCGTGCTCGCGGCGCGTGCCGCGGAACTGGCCGAGCACACCGCCACGCTGGAGGCAATCGGCCGCGACGCGAAGGGGCCGGCGCTCTGGACACGGCTGGAGGCGGGGCCGGCCGATCCCGCTGCGGACCACGACGGAGCACGGCGCGGGTGACGGAGCTCCGGTGCCGGTGAAGGTGGGGGCACACGGGGTCGCCGCGGGCATTTCGTCTACACTTCGTGTTCGACCGCGAAGGACAGCATGAAAGAACACCGTCACGCTCGTGCGCGCGAGCGCAAGAGCCACCTGGCGCCGGATGCCGAAAAGCTGGTCTCGTCGGCGCTCGGCCTGGCCAATTCCGGAAGCAGGCTGGAAGACCGCTTCTGGGAGGCGCAATTGTCCACGCGCGTCGACCGCCTGCTCGACAGCGGCCATGTCCAGTCGGTCTACGACGCGCTCGACCGCCTCGACCAGACCGACGGCGAGGCCTACGGCGTGCTGATCGAGGCGGTCGAGGAGTCGTCCGAAACCGTTCCGGTCGAGCTCGACGGCGAGCGCTGGGATGCGCTGCTCGTGGCCGCACCGCTGGTCGTCTGGACGCGCTTTCGCATTCCTTCGGGGCCGATTCCTGTCGAGGTTGCGCAGACCCTGTCGGCGCACTGGCAGGCGCACACGCTGGCCGGTGCCGCCCGCTTCAGGCTGCTTCCCTATCTCTACAGCATCGACCAGTTGCCGCGCGACTTCGGCGAATTGCGCCGGCTCACCCGGCGCCTGGCGCAGGCGGCGGTGTCGGGCCAGGGGCCGAAGCTCGACCTGAAGGCGCTGCCCGAGACCGCCGACATGCTCGCCGACACCCGTTTCCTGCTCGGAGTGGTCGCAGCACCGGCGGGCAAGCCGCTGTTTCGCTGGCAGGAATCCGAGTCGGGCGAGCACGCCAGCCGCGTTGCCTGCCTCGAGCAGTGGATCGCGCAGGCGCGACCGAACATCGAGCCGCTGCTGCAGGGCTGCGGTTTCGAGTGCCTGCTGCCCGACGCCTATCACATCAACCTGCGCGAGTCCGACCGGCGCGTGCGCCCGTATTCGATCCGCGCCGCGGTGCACTTCCTCACGCATGCGCTCGACATCGAGGCCGACGAGATCACTGCGACGATTGCCGCGTTCGGTCACGAGCGGCCCGACGAATACCGCATCGGCATGAGCATCCGCGACAGCGACGAGGTGGCGCACGGCGTCGTCTGGCCGCTGCTGGGCGCCGAGAGCGAGCAGGACGAACCCTCGCCAATGGAGCAGATCCGCGAGGTGCTGCGCGAAGTGGGCGTCAGCGAAGTGCGCGCGTGGCCGGAACTGACCGAGCCGGAGTTCTGCGAAGACTGCGGAATGCCCCTGTACCCCAATGGCAAGGGCGAGATCGTGCACGCCGAGATGCCCGGCGATGTCGAGCCCGAGTCCACGCATTTTCACTGACCGGCCGTCGCGCAGCGGCCGGTTCGCCGGCCCGCGGCGCGCGGCTCTTCAACGCGCGCCGATCCGGTTGCGCGCCTGCGCGATGCGCTGCTCGAGGTAGGCGCCGTAGAAGTCGGGCGACGAATAACCGACGAGCCGCCCGGCGATCTCCCTGCCGTCGGGTCCGATGAAGGCAACGGTGGGGGCTACGCGGACTTCGAGCGAGGCGGCGAGCGCGGCCGGCGTGCGGGGCCGCCCGGCATCGGCCGCGCGGGCCGGGTCGGGTGCGCGCGCCGCGGTGTCGGCGAACGGGGTGCGGTCGCTGAGGTCGTACTCCACCACGCGCAGGCGTTGCGCCGCCTGGCCAGCGGCCAGATGGCGCAGTTGCTCGCGGCGGACCGCTTCGCAATACGGGCAGCCGGGCAACGAGAACAGCGCGACGATCACGATGCCGTCGCGCGCGGCGTCGCGCAGCAGCGCATCGTGCGAGGCGGGGCGCTCGATGCCGTGCGGCGCGCCCGCCGGCGCCGCTTGCGCGCCCGGGTGCATCGAGACGAAGGCGGCCAGCAGCGAGGCAGCGGCCAGTTGCAGTGCGTTCATGGACCAGGGACCGTTCACTCGCACCAGACGTTACCATCGTTTGCCGCACCCGGCGACGCCGGGGAGCATCGCGGCCGCATCGCAGGCCCGGTCTGGGTAATCCCTACCCGATGCGGGGGGTGGCGTTGCCCGACAATTTTGCTATCGTCCACCGACCGCGTTTCCCTGCCGCAGGGCGGTGCATTGCATTCGAAGGAGATCCGAGCATGAATCCCTCACGACGTACCACGCTGCAGCTTGCCGGCGGCGCGGGTCTGTATGGCGCACTGGCCGCGATCAGCCTGCTGCGCCCCGGTTCGGCCGCTGCGCAGGCATTCGACCCGGGCGCGTTCAAGACGTCCGGCGTGGCCGCGACGCTCAAGGCGCTGGGCGCCGAAGGCGCCGCCGAGTCGAAGGATGTCGTGATCGTCGCGCCCGACATCGCCGAAAACGGCGCGGTGGTGCCGGTGGCGATCAGGAGCTCGCTGCCGAAGACGCAGATGATGGCCCTGCTGGTCGAGAAGAATCCGAACGCGCTGGCCGGCGCCTACGAGTTGCTCGAGGGTGCCGATCCCGAGGTGAGCATGCGCATCAAGATGGGCCAGACCTCCGACGTGGTCGCGCTCGTCAAGGCCGATGGCAGGTTCTACCTGGCCAGGAAAGAGGTGAAGGTCACGCTGGGCGGCTGCGGCGGCTGAGCCGCCCGACGCGACGTATCTGGAGACGATCGATGGCAGACCCGATGAAGATTCGCGCCACCGTCAAGGACGGCGGGGCCGACGTGCGCGTGCTGATGGCGCACGAAATGGAGACCGGACAGCGCAAGGACGCCTCCGGCAAGGTCATCCCCGCCTGGCACATCACCGAAGTGACAGCGACGCTGAACGGCAAGCCGGTGCTCAAGGTGCACTGGGGTCCGGCCGTCTCGAAGAATCCCTACCTGCAGTTTCGCGTGAAGGGCGCGAAAGCCGGCGACAAGATCGGCGTGAGCTGGGTCGACAACAAGGGCGACAAACGCACCGACGAGGCGACGGTCGCCGGCTGAGGCCGCCGGCGCGCGAGCCTGTGGGGCGCGCGCAACGGCGCATTCCCCCGGCAGCCATCAGGAGGAGGAGAGCAGGGCATGGCCGATTTCACTCGTGCGGCGAGCCGGCTTCGCAGCGCGGCGGCCGCGGTGTTGCTCGTCGGCTGCGTCGCGGTGGCCGGGGCCGCCGAGCCGATCCCGGTCGTCTACCACCTGAGCGAGGGCCTCGGGCAGGCCCAGCGCGCGATCGTCAACATCCGCAATCACCTGAATGCGGAACCGTCGACGAAGATCGTCGTCGTCACGCATGGCAAGGGCATCGATTTCCTTCTCGAAGGCGCGAAGAACGAACAGGGACAGGAGTTCTCGGCGGCGGTCGCCGAGCTTGCCGGGCGCGGCGTCGAGTTTCGGGTCTGCGACAACACGCTCGTGGGCCGGAACATCCCGAAAGACAGGGTCGTGATGGAAGCGAAGATCGTTCCATCGGGCGTCGCCGAGATCGCCAGGTTGCAGGCCCGGGAGCACTTTGTCTACCTGAAGCCCTGACGCCGGCGGGGCCGGAGCAGTACCGCATCGGTGCCGCCCGACCCGGCCGCCTGCGCAGTCACTCAAAGCAACGAAACGACGGAGACACGAGATGAAGCAATGGCGGAAGTGGAGGCCTGGCCCGGCGATGGCCGGCGCCGTGCTCGCAGGCTCGCTGGCGCTGGCCGCCGGCGCGGCACCTGCCCAGGAGCGCGACATCACCGCAGAGCAGTTCGAGAAATTCCGGCGGGTCATGGAGGAGGCCAACACTGCCGAGCTCTTCGAGGCCAAGGGCGAGGAGTTGTGGAAGGCCAGACGCGGACCGAAGAACGCCTCGCTCGAGCAATGCGACCTCGGCCTGGGGCCGGGAGTGCTCGAGGGCGCCTACGTGCAGACGCCGCGCTACTACCCGGACGTCGGCAAGGTGATGGACATCGAACGGCGGATCGCGCACTGCATGGTCACGCTGCAGGGGTTCAAGCCCGAAGACCTGGCGAAGCAGCCGTTCAGCAACGCGAAGCGGACGCCCGACCTGGTGTCGCTCGTCACCTACGTGGCAGGGCATTCGCGTGGCATGAAGATCGCGGTGCCCCAGTCGCATCCGGAGGAGCGTGAAACCTTCGCGCTCGGCGAGGCGATCTTCTTTCACCGCGCCGGCCCCTGGGATCTGTCCTGCGCCAGCTGCCACGGCGAGGACGGCAAGCGCATCCGCACCCAGAACCTGCCCAACTTCACCAAGCCCGGCACTGCCGACCGCGGCTTCATCGGCTGGCCCGGATACCGGATGACCGGTGGCCTGATGCACACGCTGCAGTGGCGCATGAACGACTGCTTCCGACAGCAGCGCTTCCCCGAGCCGGGTTACCTGTCGGACACCGTGACCGCGCTGCTCGCCTACATGGGCGTGAACGCGAACGGATCGACCTATCGGGGACCGGGAATCAAGCGCTGAACGCGGTGCGACCAGGAGACAGACGATGAAACGAGCAATCATGTGGTCGGGCATCCTCGCCGCAGCCATTGCCGGGGGCTGCGCAACCACCGCTGACCGCGCAGCCTACGACGCGAAGGCCACCGCGACGATCCAGCGCGACTTCCACGCGCGCGGCATCGCCACGATGGATCGGTTGAAGCAGGACGAACTGCAGCTTGCCTGCACCCGGTATCGCGATCATCCCCCGGAGGACGTGCTCGAGCGCCTGGAAGCGCAGCAGAGGGCGACGATCAGGCTGCCGGCCGACGGCGTTCTCTCCGGCGACTGGAAGCGCGGCGCGGCGCTTGCCGAGAGCGGCCGCGGCATGAGCTGGAGCGACAAGCCGGGAACGCCGAGTGGGGGCAGCTGCTACAACTGCCATGAACTCGCACCGCAGCAGACCTCGTTCGGCACGATGGGCCCGAGCCTGCGCCGGTTCGGCAAGCTGCGCGGCTACACCGCCGAGGTGCAGAAGTACGCCTATGAGCGCATCTACAATTCGAAGGCATTCGCGCCGTGCTCGGCGATGCCGCGCTTCGGCACTTCGGGCACGCTCACCGAGCAGCAGATCAAGGACCTGGTCGCCTACCTGACCGATCCGGAGTCGCCCGTCAACAAGTGAGCGGTTCGTTCGGCGGGCCGCCTGCGCGCGGCCCTTGTTTCGTCCGCGTTCCGGACGGGCACTTCACGCGGGTCGGACGGTGATGGATCGAAGGGAGTTCCTGCAGGTTCTCGCGACCGCCTCGGCCGCCGGCTTGCCGCTGCAGGCGTACGCGTCGAGCGGCGCCGCCACCATGTACGAGGTGCCGCGCTTCGGCAACGTGAGCCTGCTGCACTTCACCGACTGCCACGCGCAGCTGTTGCCGATCTACTTCCGCGAGCCGAGCGTGAACCTCGGCGTTGCCGGGGCCCGCGGACGGCCGCCCCACCTGGTTGGCGAGCACCTGCTGAAGGCATTCGGCGTGCAGCCGGGAACGCCCGAGGCGCACGCGTTCACCTTCCTCGACTTCGAAGCGGCCGCGCGCACCTACGGCAAGGTTGGCGGCTTCGCGCACCTGGCCACCCTCGTCAGGCAGTTGAAGGCTTCGCGTCCCGGCGCGTTGCTGCTCGACGGTGGCGACACCTGGCAGGGCTCGGCCACCGCGTTGTGGTCGAAGGGCCAGGACATGGTCGACGCGTGCAAGCTGCTCGGCGTCGACGTGATGACCGGCCACTGGGAGTTCACGCTGGGCGCGAAACGGGTCGAGGAAATCGTCGCGAAGGACCTCCGGGGCCGCGTCGACTTCGTCGCGCAGAACGTGCGCACGACCGATTTCGAAGACCCGGTGTTCGCTTCGCACACGGTGCGCGAAATCAACGGCGTGCCGGTGGCGATCATCGGCCAGGCGTTTCCCTACACGCCGATCGCCAATCCGCGCCACCTGGTCCCCGACTGGAGCTTCGGCATCCAGGACGAGCGGCTGCAGAAGATCGTCGATGAAGTGCGCGCCAGGGGCGCGCAGGTGGTGGTGCTGCTTTCGCACAATGGCATGGACGTCGACCTGAAGCTGGCCACGCGGGTCGCCGGCATCGACGCGATCCTCGGCGGCCACACGCACGACGGCGTGCCCCAGCCGGTGCCGATCCGCAATGCGGGCGGCGTCACGCTGGTGACCAACGCGGGCTCGAACGGCAAGTTCCTCGGCGTGCTCGATTTCGACGTGCGCGGCGGCAAGGTCGACGGTTTCCGCTATCGCCTGCTTCCGGTGTTCGCGAACCTGCTGCCGGCCGATCCGGCGATGCAGGCGCTGATCGAGCGGGTGCGGGCGCCGCATCGCGCGCGGCTCGAGCAACCGCTGGCGGTCACCGAGGCGCTGCTGTACCGGCGCGGCAACTTCAACGGCACCTTCGATCAGCTGATCCTCGACGCACTGATGGAGGTCAAGGGTGCGCAGATCGCGTTCTCGCCGGGTTTTCGCTGGGGCACCACGCTGCTGCCAGGGCAGACGATCACGCGCGAGCACCTGATGGACCAGACCGCGATCACCTACCCGTTCACCACGGTGAACGACTTCTCCGGCGAGATGATCAAGACGATCCTCGAGGACGTTGCCGACAACCTGTTCAATCCCGATCCCTACTACCAGCAGGGCGGCGACATGGTACGCGTGGGCGGGCTCACCTATGCCTGTGACCCGAATGCCCCGATGGGCAGCCGGATCTCCGACATGCGGCTCGACGGCAAGCCGATCGACGCGAAGCGCAGCTACCGGGTCGCCGGCTGGGCGCCGGTGGCCGAGGGTGCCGGCGGCGAGCCGGTCTGGGAACTGGTGGAGCGCTGGCTGACGGGCAGGGGCACCGTGACGCCGCGCAGGCTCAACCTGCCGCGTTTGATCGGAATGAAAGACAATCCCGGCATCGGCTGAGACAATCGCTGCTGTCCACCACCCGCACGAGATCCGGGGATCGCATGTCGCACGCGTTCGAGTCGTCATCCGTCCGGGGTCGGCGCCGCCTGTTGCGGCGCGCCGCCGGGTTTGCGTTGGCTGGCCTGTCGGCCCCGGTGCTCGCGCAGTCGGGTGCCGCGCCGGGAGCGGCGCCGCGCGGGGCTGCCCGCACCGATCCACCCGCGATCGGCGCCAGGATCGAGTTGCCGGCCGCCCGGTTGCTCGACGGCCGCGAGTTGCCGCCCGCGTACTGGCGCGACAAGGTGCTGGTGATCGAACTGTGGGCGACCTGGTGCCCGTTCTGCAAGCGGCAGAATCCGCACCTCGACCAACTGCACCGCGCGCACGCCGGATCGGGACTCGAGGTGCTGGGGCTGTCGATAGACCGCAGGCCAGAGGACGCGCAGCAGTACATGCGCGAGCACGGTTACGCGTTTCACGCCGCGATGTTCGATGCGCAGTGGCAGGCGGCCATCGGGCGCCCCAAGGGACTGCCGATCGTCTGGGTGATCGGCCGCGACGCCAGGCTCAGGCAGATCGAGATCGGCGAGATGTTTCCCGAAGACATCGAGGAACTCGCACGCTGGAGGACATCATGACCCTCTCCGGATTCCGCAGCGCCGCACTGGTCGCGCTGCTGTCGCTCGGTGCGCCTGCTGCCATGGCCGAATCCACCTTCACCACGAAGAGCCTCACCGTCGAGGTTGCGCTGAAGGCGGCGCAGGCGGCGCTCGAGGCCTGCCGCAAGGGCGGCTACCAGGTCGGCGTCGCGGTGAGCGATCGCAGCGGCGTGCTGCAGGTCTACTTGCGCGATCGTTTCGCCGGTGCGCACACGGTCGAGGTGGCCGCCAACAAGGCCTGGACCGCAGCGTCCTTTCGCATCTCCACGGCCGAACTGGCCGCCGAGACGCAGGCCGGCAAGCCGATGAGTGCGATCCGCGACATTCCGCGCGTGGCCGCGCTGGGCGGCGGTCTGCCGATCGAGGCCGCGGGCTCCACCGTGGCCGGCATCGGCGTATCCGGCGCCCCCGGAGGCACCGCCGACGAGGCCTGCGCGCGTGCGGGCATCGAGGCGATCCGCGCCGACATCGAGTTCTGACTCCTGCCGTGATGCTCGCGCGCCCGCCGCGGCCGTCCGCCGTCGAAGACGACTGCGGTTGCGACCGGCATCCGCGGTTGCGGTGGGTGCTTTGGCTGCTCTGGCTCGCGGTCGTGCTCGGCCTGGCGATCTTCACCGGCCACGGGCTGGGGTTCGGGAGCTGACGCCCGGGCGCCCATCGGGGTGGCTCGCCCTCCTGGTCCAGAATGTCGGCCATGCCGACCGGTCTCGTCCACGCCGGATTCTTTCGCCCCGGGTTCCTGCGTACCGGCAGTGCCTTCGTCGCCGGGCTGGCGCTGGCCGCGGGGGCGCTGGCGCAGACCCCCGAGGAGCGCTGCCTGCTCGATGCGTTGCGCCGGGCGACGCCGCTCACCACGGTCGAGGAGCTTCGCGCCGGATGCGTCGAGCCGCCGGCGCCCGAGCCTGCGCGCGTCGCGCCGGCGCCGGAATCGCTCGCGCCGCCGTCGGCGGCGGGCGGTTCGATCGCGGGCCCCACGGTCGGTGTCGTCCGCGACACGCCGCAGGGCCTGTCGGTGGCGCCGGCCTCCCGATCGAAACCCGTCGGCGACTCGCCGGTGCGCCGGCGCATCGAGGAGGAGGGAGTGCTCTGGAGCGAGCGTTTCGTGCTGCTGCCGCACCGGCCGAACTACCTTCTGCCGTTCAGTCACTCGCTCGATGCGCCGGGAACTGCCGGCGCCGCGCCGGTGCAGCGCAACGAGGTCAAGTTCCAGGTGAGCTTCAAGTTCCCGTTGACGCCGCCGCTGTACGACGGGCGCCTCGCGGTGTTCTTCGCGTATACGGGGCGGTCGTGGTGGCAGGCGTACAACAGCGAACGCTCGAGTCCGTTTCGCGAATACAGCCACGAACCCGAGGTCTTCGCGTCGTGGGCCCCGACGATGCGGTTGCTCGGCTGGGACTGGCGGGTGGCCTCGGCGGGCTTCGTACACCAGTCGAACGGGCGCGCCGGCGAGTTCTCGCGCAGCTGGAACCGGCTGTTCGTCGAGGCGCTGCTCGACCGGCCCGGTCCATGGTGGATCGGCATCCGTCCATGGTGGCGCATTCCCGAAGACGCCAAGCCGACCCCGGACTCGCCCAGGGGCGACGACAATCCGGACATCACGCGTTATGCAGGCCACGGAGAGCTGCGCGTCGGCTACGCGGGCGGGCTGCACAACTGGACGCTGACGATGCGGCGCAGCCTGTCGGATGGCGGCAAGGGCGCGGTGCAGCTCGACTACAGCCGCCCCACCGGCATCAGCCCGAACCTGCGCTGGCACGTCCAGTACTTCGACGGCTACGGCGAGAACCTGCTCGATTACCGAACGCGGATCAGGCGCATCGGCCTGGGCGTGATGCTCAACGACTGGTACTGAGCGCACCGATCAGCGGTACAGGGCCTCGATCTCGGCCGCGTAGGCCTGGTAGATGCTCGCGCGGCGCACCTTCATCGTCGCCGTGACCTCGCCCTCGTCGTGGTCGAGTTCCTTCGTGAGCAGATGGAAGCGTCGCACCTGTGCGACCGGTGCCAGCTGCGCGTTGCCGCGCGCGATCTCCGACTCGATCAGTTCGCGCACGCTGGGGTTCTCGGCCAGCGAGCGGAAGTGGGTGAACGCGATGCGCTGCGATTCGGCCCACTTGGCGACCGTCTCGAAGTCGATCTGCACCAGCGCCGACGCGAAGCGCCGGCCGTCGGCGATCACGATGCACTCGCGGATGAACGGGCTCGCCTTCATCGTGTTCTCGATCTCCGACGGCGTGAGGTTCTTGCCGCCCGCGGTGATCATGATGTCCTTGAGCCGGTCGACGATGCGCAGCTGCCCGTCTTCCTCGCGCACCACGTCGCCGGTGTGCAGCCAGCCGTCGCGGATCGTCGCGGCGGTGGCCTCCGGATTCCTGTAATAGCCCAGGAAGACCATGTCGCCGCGCACCAGCAGTTCGCCCTCGGCGCCGATGCGGTGCTCGACGCCGAGCGTGGGTTCGCCGACGGTGCCGATGCGTACGCGGTCGAGCCGCTGGCCGGTGATCATTCCGGTGGACTCGGTGAGTCCGTAGACCTCGACCAGCGGGACGCCGATCGTGCGGAAGAACCGCACGACCGCCGGCGGAATCGACGCGGCGCCGGTCAGCGCGACGCGCGTGCAGCGCAGTCCGATGAAGTTCTGCAGCGCGCGGAAGATCGCGAGCCAGGCGATCGCGAAGCGCAGCTTCTCGGAGATCGTGCGCTGCTGCGGGGCCTTCGCGGCGAAGGGTTCGCACGCGGTCATCGCGCGCTCGAACAGCGCGCGCCGCAGTCGTCCGGTCTCCTGCATCCTGATCTGGATCGACGCGTGCAGTTTCTCCCAGATGCGCGGCACGCCGAGGAACATCGTCGGGGCCACTTCGCGAAGATCTTCCTGCACGGTGCGGATCGACTCGCCGAAGTTCACCTGCGAGCCGAGGTAGATCGGCACGAAGGTGGTCAGCATCTGCTCGGCGACGTGGCAAAGCGGCAGATAGGACAGGTGGGTCGTGTCCGGCCGCAGCTCCAGACGCTCGACGATGCCGGGGACCACCGCGCGGATGTTGCCGTAGCTGATCATCGCGCCCTTGGGCCGGCCGGTCGAGCCCGAGGTGTAGATCATGAGGGCGACATCGTCGAGCGTCTGCGCGGCGAGCACTTCGTCGACCAGCGCCGGGTGCGCCGCCTCGTGCTGCGCGCCGAGCCGCTCGATCTCGTCGAACGGCTTGACCAGTTCGCGGTGCTCCGGCGGCGTGTTGCGCAGGCCCTTCTTCTCCATGACCACGATCGCGCGCAGCCGCGGCAGCTGCGCGCGTGCCGCGATCACCTTGTCGGTCTGCTCCTGGTCTTCGCAGACCACGATGTCGACGTCTGCGTGGCCGAGCACGTACGCGACCTCGGAAGTCGGGCTGGTCGGATACACGCCCACGGTGACCGCGCCGACCAGGCTCGTGCCGAGCTGCGCGAGCACCCATTCGACCCGGTTCTCCGAGAGGACGCCGACGTGCCCGCCGGCGCGCAGGCCGAGTGCGCGCAGCCCGTGGCCGACGTGGCACGCCCGCCGCCACCAGGTCTGCCAGTCGACCGGGTTCCAGATGCCGAATTCCTTCTGCCGGATGGCGATCGCGTCCGGCCGCAGCCGCGCCTGCTCGCGCAGCATCTGCGCCAGCGTGAGCGGCGGCAGCGCCGGCAGCGTCACGACAGCCAGCGCTTGCGGCGCTTGTAGTGCTTGACGTCGCGGAAGCTGCGCGCTTCGCCCGCGCCGCCCATGCCGAGGTAGAACTCGCGCACGTCCTGGTCGGCGGCGAGCCGCTCGCTGCTGCCGTCGATCACGACCTTGCCCATCTCCATGATGTAGCCATAGTGCGCTACCGCCAGTGCCACCGATGCGTTCTGCTCGACCAGCAGCATCGACACCTGCTGCTCGGCGTTGATCCGCGCGATGATCGCGAAAATGCTCTCCACCAGCAGCGGCGACAATCCGAGCGAGGGCTCGTCGAGCAGCATCAGCGTGGGGCGCGCGATCAGCGCGCGGCCGATCGCGAGCATCTGCTGCTCGCCGCCCGACAGGTAGCCGGCGAGCCCGTTGCGGCGCTCGTACAGGCGCGGGAAATACTCGTAGACCAGGTCGAAGCCCGAGCGCGCCGCGCCGGCAGCCTCGCGCCTGCCGGCCAGCGCGTAGGTGGCCGCCAGCAGGTTCTCCTCCACCGTCAGGTCCTCGAACACGTGCCGGCCTTCCATCACGTGGAACAGCCCGGCGCGCACCAGCGCGTGCGGCGCCAGGCGCGCCGTGTCGCGGCCGTCGAAGCGCACGCCACCCGCCGTCATCTCGCCGTCTTCGAGCGCGAGCAGGTTCGACACCGCCTTGAGCGTGGTCGACTTGCCCGCGCCGTTGGAGCCGAGCAGCGCCACGATGCGCCCGCGCGGCACCGACAGCGACAACCCGCGCAGCACCTGCACCGCGCGGTTGTAGATCACCTCGATGTTGTTGATCTCGAGGACGGCGTCGTCGCTCACGGGCGGCTCACTCCAGCGAGATCCAGTCCGACACCGGTACCATCTTCTGCTGCTTGACGTCGGCGCGCACGATCCGGCCCACCGGAATCGAGTTGCCCTTGATGGAGATCGGCACGCCGATGATGCCGCCGGTGTCGAAGTCGCGGATCGAATTGAGCGCGGCCTTGAGGTTCTTGCCGTTCAGTTCCTTGCCGGCGTCGAGCGTGCGCCTGGCCGACTCGGCGAACAGCATCGTGGTGAGGAAGGCCTGCATGTAGGCGTTGCTCTGGTACTCGGGCCGCATCTGGCGGATCTTCTCGAGCATCGGCGCCTTCGGGTCGGTCTCGTAGTAGTAGCGGAACGGCATCACTCCCATGAAGCCTTCGGCGGCCTCGCCCATCTTCATGACCATCGAGTGGTCCATGGTCCAGAAGGTGCCCATGAACTGGCTGGTCATGCCCATCTTCTTCGCCTGCGTGACGAACTCCGGGATCGGCGCGAGCACGTAGCCGTGGAAGATCGTGTAGTCGGGCGCGGCGCGGCGCAGCTTGATCACCTCGGCCGAGACGTCGACGCTGCCCGGCGCGGTCATGATCTCGGCGGCGACGGTGAGGCCGAGCTTCTTCGCCAGTTCGCGGCCCGGTTCGACCGGATCGCGACCGAACTCGGAGTCGGAGTATACGAACGCCACCTTGGCGCCGGGCTTGGCCTTCGCAATGTAGCGCAGCAGGATGCCGAACATCTCGGTGTAGTCGGGCCCGACCAGGAACTGGTACGGATACTTCTGCGGATTGTTGATCTCGGTGGCGAACGAGGCGCCGGCCATGAGGATCGTGCCCATCCGGTCGAGTTCGGGGTTGATCGTCTTGGCGAACGCGGTCGAGTCGCCGTAATACAGGTTGACCTTGTTCTGGCTCGTGATCTTCTTGAACGCCGCGACCGACGCGTCGACCTTGTAGGCGGTGTCCTCGGGCACGTAGCGCAGCTTGCGGCCCTTGATGCCGCCGGCGTCGTTGACGATCTTCACGTAGTCCTGGATGCCGGCGTGGATGCCGATGCCGGCGAACGCGAAGACGCCGGTCATCGGGATCGAGCCTCCGATGACGATGTCTTCGGGCTGCGCCTGCGCCGCGGGGGCGAGCGCGAGGCCGGCGGCGGCCGCGAACGCGGCCATCAGTTGGCGCCGGGCGTGTCCGCGGCGGGTCGGTTGCTTCATGTCGTCCTCCTTGTCGGGCATGGTGGTGAACGGGCGAGCGGGCTCGCTCAGGTGCGGAACGGGTAGAGGTGAAAGAAGCGGCGCACGCGCCGCCAGATTTCGGCCAGTCCGTGCGGCTCGAAGATCAGGAACCCCACGATCAGCGCGCCGAAGACCATGGTGCGCACCGGCGAGAGGACCAGCGCGGCGTTGCCTCCCAGCGGCAGCCAGCCGACGAGCAGCTTGAGCAGTTCGGGCACCATCGTCATGAACGCCGCTCCGAGTATGCCGCCGAGGATCGTTCCCATGCCGCCGACGATGATCGCGGCGAGGAAGAAGATCGACATGATCAGCGGGAAGCTCTCCGGCGTGACGACGCGGAAGAAATACGCCCAGAGACCTCCGGCGACGCCGGCGTAGAACGACGAGAGCGCGAACGACAGCAGCTTGTAGCGCAGCAGCGGGATGCCGAGCACTTCCGCCGAGATGTCGCGGTCGCGAATCGCGATGAACGCGCGGCCGATGCGCGTGCGGAACAGGTTGGCCGCGCCGGCGACCATCAGCACCGTAATCGGCACGACCAGCCAGTAGATGCGGAACGAGGTGTCGAGCGCCACGCCGAACACGCTGGCCGGCGGAAGCGACAGGCCGGCGGTGCCTCCGGTGAGCGAGCTCCAGTTCGCGAACAGGAAGTGCGCGATGAACGACGCAGCGATGGTGGCGATCGCCAGGTACAGGCCCTTGACGCGCAGCGACGGGATGCCGACCACGACGCCGCCGGCCATCGCGACCACGCCCGCGGCCGCGAGGTTCAGCAGCGCCGGCGTGCCGGCGCGCAACTCGAGCACCGCCACCGTGTAGGCGCCCAGCCCCATGAACGCCGCCTGGCCGAGGCTCACCAGCCCGGTGTAGCCGGTGAGAATGTTCAGGCCGGTGGCGCTGGCGACGTGGATCGCCACCAGGCAGGCGAGGTAGAGCCAGTACGAGTTGGCGACGAACGGGAACGCGAGCAGCGTCGCGCCGAGCGCGGCCGTCCACGCCCATTGGGTGCGCGAGTCGAGCAGTGCCTCGTCGGACGCGTAGCTCTGGCGGGCAGCGCCGATTCTCATGTCGCGTCCGTCACAGTCGCTCGATCTCGCGGGTGCCGAACAGTCCGTACGGGCGCACCATCAGGATCAGCACCAGCAGCACGAACGTGGAGAGCACCTTGAACTCTCCGCCGAGGTAGGCGCCGGCCAGTGCCTCGACGAGGCCGATGAACAGCCCGCCGACGAGCGCGCCCGCAATGCTGTCCAGGCCGCCGAAGATCACCACCACCAGCACTGTCAGCCCGAAGATGCCCATCGTCGACGAGATTCCGCCGATCGCGCCGACCACGATGCCGGCCACCGCGCCGATCATGCCGGCGACGGTCCAGGAGAGCGAGAACACGCGCGGCACGTCGATGCCCATCGAGTAGGCGGCCGCCTGATCGGAGGCGGTCGCGCGCAGCGCGACGCCGCCGCGCCAGAAGCGGAACACCGCGAGCACCGCGGCGATCAGCCCGGACGCCACGAGGAAGCCGTAGAACACCTTGGGCGAGACGAACGCCTCGCCGATCATCACCGGATCGGACGGCATGAAGCTGGGCAACAACCGCGGATCGGCCGTCCAGATCAGTTCGACCATTCCGACCAGAATCGACCCCAGCCCCACGGTGACCATGAACACCGCGATCGGCGATTCCCCGAGCATCGGCCGGATCATCGTGCGCTCGACCAGCGCGCCGAGCAGGCCGCCGGCAGCGACGGCGCCCAGGATCGCCGCCCAGACCGGCAGGGCCATGCCGGCGGCGAAGGCGAAGAACACATAGGCGCCGAACATCAGCATTTCGCCGATCGCCAGGTTCACCACGCGCGTGGCCTTGTAGATCATCACGAAGGCGAGGCCGGTGAGCGCATAGAGCCCTCCGGTGCCGAGGCCCGCGAGCGAGATTTCGAGGAAGTACAGCCAGTCGAGATTCACGACGACCCTCCGCAGGCCGCGGCGACGAGCTTGCGGCGCAACTCGGCGACATCGCCCGATCCGAGGTACGCGCGGATCACTTCCGGGTCGTTCTGCACCGCGGCGGGCGCGCCCGCGGCGATGACCTGGCCGAAATTGAGCACCACCACGTGGTCGGAGATGTCCATCACCATCCCCATGTCGTGCTCGACCATCAGCACCGTGATGCCCCACTCCGCGCGCAGGTCGAGAATGAAGCGCGCCATGTCCTCGGTCTCTTCGCGGTTCATACCGGCGACCGGTTCATCGAGCATCAGGATCTTCGGCTGCATCGCCAGTGCGCGGGCCATCTCGACGCGCTTTTGCAGGCCGTAGGACAGCGCCGCGACCGGCGCGTGGCGGATGTGGTCGATCTCCAGGAAGTCGATGATCCGTTCCTCGATTTCGGCGCGCAGCGCGACTTCCTCGCGGCGCGCACGGCCGAAGTAGACCAGCGCGTCGAACACGTTGGTGCGCATGTGGCAATGCCGGCCGAGCTTGATGTTGTCGAGCACCGTCATGCCGCGAAACAGCGCGATGTTCTGGAAGCTGCGCGCCAGGCCGAGCGCGGCGCGCCGGGGCGCGGGGAGCCGGGTGATGTCGCGTCCCTCGAAGCGGATCGACCCGGACTGCGGCCGGTAGAACCCCGAGACGGTGTTGAACAGCGAAGTCTTGCCCGCGCCGTTCGGGCCGATGACCGAGGTGATCGATCCGGCCGCGACGTCGAAGCCCACGCCGCTCAACGCCCTGACGCCGCCGAAGGCGAGCGTGATCGCGTCGAGTTCGAGCAGGCGCGGTTCGCGACGGGTTTCGGTGGGCAGCGGGTTGTCGGCCGGCCGGGTCACGCGGGCGCCGGAGTCGGTGAAGCTGCCGCAGAGTCTGTCGGAAGCCGCAGGAGCGCGCAAGGCCGCGTGCGATCGGGGTTTCCCCCGTTGCGGAGAAAACGAAAGCCGGGGCCGGCGCGCTGCGCCGGCCCCGGCTCGTGGAAGTTCGGATCAGATCAGGTCTTGCACTCGTTCGCCAGCTGGCGGCCGTGCTTGGTGTCGAGCAGCATCGACTTGGTGGCGATCACGAGCCAGACGAGCCCGGACTGTGCATCTTCGTAGCGCAGCGCACCGCTGCGCGCGCCCACGGCGTGCATCCTGTATTCCTTCTTGTCGAACTGCACGACCGCCGACGACATGTCGGCCGAGACCTCGCGCACGTTCACGCTGCGGTTGAGGTCGCAGCGGTAGACGCCGGTGGGCAGCTTGAAGCCGTGCGGATTGAAGCCGGCCTGGTCGGCCGAAGCGGCGGGCATCGGGGCGCTGGCCAGGGACGCGCCGAGAACGAACGCAGCGAGCGTGGAAGACTGGGTGATCGAACGCATGTCGGACTCCGCAAAGACCCGGCTGGCGAGCCCCTGGACGGGGCGCCCTGTTCTTGCGCCGGAGTATACGCATGCTGCCCGGCGTTGGACACGGATGCTGCGCGTGTCGTCGTTTTTGTGCAAGCGGGAAGGGGCGGGCGCGGCGACGGGCGGCGGCGGCGCGCGCGTGGACGGTCGGCGCCAATCCGCTTCAGGTGCCCCGGCCCGCAGTTGCACCGGCCTGCGGGTTCGCGGCTGCGCTAACGGCCGATCCCGGATAGAGCCGTGCGAGCACCTCTGTCATCGCACCGACGAGCGCCGGGTGCAGTGCTGCCTTCAGCATCGATTCGGCGTCGGCGTGCGTGCGCGGTTGCCGGAGCGGTTCGAACGCTGCACGACGTTCGGCGAGCACTGCTTCCACCACGCCGCGCCAGTGCGGCGGGTATTCGGACTCCGCCCAGTCGCCCCGGCCGCGTCCGTAGTGCGCCACCGCCAGGTATCCGAGCAGCGCGGTCACGGCCAGTTCGTCGAGCGCGGCCTCGGACCAGGTGACCGACGGGATCTGCGCGCCGCGCACGATGTTGTAGCCGCGTGCGAGCCCGAATGCGCCGAGTGCGCCGACGATGCCACCGGTGAGCATGCCCGCGCCGAAGCTCAGGCCACCGGTGGCGAGGTCGGCCTTCAGTCCGGCAAGCGCGCCCGTGACGACGCCGCCGAGAACCGCGGCCCTGGCCTCGTCGAGCCGCTCGCTCACCGTGTAGTGCGCGGCCACCCGCTCGAGCACCTCGCTCGTCGAGGCGCGGCCCTCCAGTTCGTGCAGGCCGATCAGTCGCGCGGTGCCCGCGCGAACCTCGGCATCCAGCCGCTCGGCGAGCAGCTGCATTGCGCGGCGCCGGCCCGGCGCGGCGTCGTCCGCATCGGTTCGCGCGCCGCGCAGCGTGCCCAGCGCGGCGCCCGCCTCGCGCAGCCGCCCGAACACGCCGCTGTCGGGCAGGGGCTCGCGGTCGGCGGCGGCGCGCGCGAGTACTTCGGCGAGAACTCCCATCGACGCTTCGAACACCGAACGGCGCCGCTCGATCCACGCATCGACGAGCCGCGCGCAGGCAGTGCGCCGGGGCTCGGGAAGCAGCGACTGCACGGTGCGCAGCAGCGTCGCTTCCTGCACCCAGCAGCGCGCGAACGCGTCGAGCGGCAGCACTGCGCGCACCACCGGCACCGCGGCCAGCCGGTCGCGCCAGGCCTGCACTTCGGCCGCTTCCTCGGGCGGTGTGCGCGGCGGCCCGAGCTGGTTGAGCAGCACCACGACCGGCTTGCCGATCCATTGCAGCACCTGCATTTCGCTTCCGAGGTAGCCAGGGCCTTCGGGCAGTTCGGACGCGTTGACCAGATAGAGCACCAGGTCGGCGCCGTCGCGCACGTTGCGCACTGCCTGCTGGCTCGACCAGAACGCGCGGTCGCGAAAGCGGTCCCAGACCTGCCCCAGGAACCAGCCGATCGGTTCGGACGAGGCGGCGAGCCGGCGCGCGAGCCGCGCGCTGTCCCCGAAACCGGGGGTGTCCCAGAGCAGCATGCGGTCGCCGTCGGCGGTCTCGATCATCGTGTGCGCTTCGGCCGCCTCGGTGACGTGCGCCTGGTCGCGCACCACGCCCACGTCGCGACCGAGGAGCGTGCGCGCCAGCGTCGTCTTGCCGACGTTGGTGTGCGACACCAGGCTGAGGGCGATGGTCTGCGCCATCAGTTCGCCGTTGCGGCGGCGGTCCCGGCCAGCCGGTCGAGCGCCTCGCGCAGTGCGCGCGCCGCCTGCGCCGGATCGTGCTGCGCGAGGTCCAGGATCAGGGCGCGATGCCCGTGCTCGGCCAGGAAAGTGCTCCAGTTCGAGCGGCGCTCCTCGCGGCGGCGCACCGCGGCCGGATCGGCGTTGCCGAAGCGCGCGACGAATGCGGACTCGTCGACCAGCGCCAGCAGCCCCGCTCCGGCGGGCAGCGCAGCAGACAAAGCGTCGACGAAGGCGCCCTGGGCCTGCGCCTCGGGCGTTGCCGTCGAGGCGAACAGGGCCAACACCAGCGTCGGCGCCGGGGCGCTCGCCGCAGCCTGTGCCAGCGTGTCCGCGGCGCTCTCCTCGTCGCCGTAGGCGACCGGGCGTGCCACCGTCAATGCGGTCTTCGTGCCCAGCACCGCGGCCAGCATCGCGCGCAGGCCCAGCACTGCCTGCGGCGCAGGCGCCTGCGCGTGCGCGACGGCCACCACGCTGGCCGGCTCGCCGCGGTGCGCGCGCACCAGCGAGGCGAAATATGCGTCATCGAGCGGCAGCGGGAAGCGGGTGGCGAGGCGGTGCTCGCGCAGGCGGTCGACGAGCGCCAGCATCAGCCGCGGCAGCACGACGACGAGCCCGACCGTCACCGCGTACAGGTGAATCCAGCTCGCTGCCGGTTCGCCCGCCGACTCGGGAAAGCGCATCGCCTCGAGTCGTGCAGCGTCGGGCAGCGCGATGCCGGTGAGCGCCGAGGCCGGGCCCAGCACCAGCGCGAGCAGCGCCCGCACCGCGGGTGCGTGCAGGAACGTGCTCTCCCATCCGGCGCGGAACTCCAGCCCGAGTCCGCGCAGATACATGCCGCACAAGGCCCCGAGCGCGAATGCGATCGCGCCCGCGTGCAGCACCCGCGCAATGCGCGCGCCGTTGAGCTTCGCGCTGGCACGTGCCCAGTCGAGTGCAAAGCGCGCGAGCGGCGCGTCCGCGGCCGCGTCAGCCGACTTCGCCTGCGCGGCATGCGCGACGCGGGCGACCAGCCGCGCGATCGGGCCGTGCCGGGGCGGGCTGCGCCGTGCCGCCGAGGCGATCGCGCGCGCGGCGATCGCCACGTAGACCGTAAGGTTCCAGGCAATCAGCGCGAGCAGCGGCGGTGCGAGCAGGTTGATCCGGTGGCGCGCGCCGATCGCGTCGCTTGCCGCGCCGAGCGCGAATGCGACCAGCGCCAGCGCCCAGCCGACCCACGGCCGCCAGGCGAGCGCGCGCAAGCTGCGCCGTACGCGCGCATCGACCGCGCACAGGCGCTCGGCTCCCAGCTGCGCGCGCCGGGCGACGAACGAAGCGGCGCTCGCGCCCTCGCCCTCGACTTCGGCCGCCGCGCGGCTGGCCCAGTCGGCGTCCTCGGCGCTCCAGGCGCCGGACCGCGGCAGTGCGGTCTCGAAGGCGCGCACCAGCAGCGCGTTGCGTGCCTCGTTCTCGGTCATCGCGATCCGCGGGCTTCCGTCGCTGCCGCGCTCAGCGATACGCGGCGCTCGCGCGCGCGAGACGCTCGGCGACCCTGCGACGCAGCGAGTCGGGCGCGATCACCTCGACCTGCTCGCCGTGACGCAGGATGTCCATCTCGAGCTCCGGAGTCGCGCCGTAGGGCACGCGCAGCTCGAAGCGTCCGTCTTCGAGCTCGCGGGTGCGCTGCTGCGGATGCCAGACCTCGGCACGTACCCAGCGGGCCGCATCGGCCGAGAAGCGCAGCTTGGCCCAGGCGAGCCGGCGGCCGCGGTAGATGCCGTAGCCCGAGCCGAGCTGCCGGTCGACCTCGGAGAGCGAGACCTCGCGGGCGCGCCGCTCGACCAGTCGCGCCTCCTCGACCGCGTCGAGCGCGAACACTTTCAGCGCTTCGCTGCGGTGGCACCAGGCGTCGAGATACCAGGCATTTCGGTAGTGCACCAGGCGCTGTGGCGAGACCTCGCGCAGGCCGTGAACATTGCGCGAGCGCGTGAAATACGCGAACTCCAGCCGTCGCCGCGAGACCAGCGCATGGCCGACCACCTCGAAGCAGTTCGGCGCGACCGGGCGGTTGTGTGCCGGCAGCACGCGCACCCGCTTCATGATCTCGTCGGCCGAATCGCTGGTGGTGCCCATCAAGGCCTTCAGGCGCGCCACCAGCGGCTGGATGTGCGGGCCGAGCAGCCCGCCGGTGTCCAGGTCGACCAGCATCCGGTGCATCGTGAGCAGCGCGAGGATCTCGCGATCGCTGAACCACAGCCCCGGCAATCCGTACTGCGGGCCGAACTGCGACGGCGCGAAGCGGTAACCGCCCTGGTCGCGGTCGAAGACGATCGGCGCGTTCAGGCGGTCGCGCATGTAGGCGATGTCGCGCTTGAGCGTGGCCGGCGAGATCTCCAGTTCGGCCCGCAGGTCGTCGAACGGCACCACCTTGCGCTGGTGGATCAGCTGGTCGATCCGGTACAGGCGTTCGGTCTGGTTCATCCGGGCCTCCGCAACCGCCTCATCGCTCCGCGGCGGATTCAGGCCGCCGCGGCGCGCGGGGCACCCGCCAACGGCAGGCTCACCCTGAAGCAGGCGCCGGGCGCACCGTCGGGCAGCAGCGTCAGCGATCCGCCGTGCCGGCGCATGATCTGCCAGCTGATCGCCAGCCCCAGGCCTGCGCCCGCGGCCGGGGTCTGGGTGTGCGCCCAGCCACGCAGGAACTTCGAGAAGATCAGGTCGCGCTCTTCCGGAAGGACGCCCGGGCCGTTGTCGGCGACCAGGACCTCGAAGTTCTCGCCGTTGACCCGGCTGCTCACGCGCACCCAGGGATCGGCGCTGGTGTTGTAATTGATCGCGTTCGAGACCAGGTTGATGAACACCTGGCTCAGCCGGTCGGCATCGGCGCGCGCGATCGCGCCGCGCACGCGCGCCAGGCTCTGCAGCCGCACGCCCGAGGTCGCGGCCAGCCCCTGGCAGGTGCGCATCGCGCTCTCGAGCGCATCGTCCGGATCGGTGGGCGCGAGCTTCAGCGGCGCCTCGCCGCGCTCGACCAGGCTCAGGTCGAGGATGCTGTCGAGCAGGCGCGTCAGCCGGATGCTCTCCTCGTGGATGATGCGCACGAAGCGCGCGATCTTCTCGCTTTCCAGGTCCTTCGAGTCGAGCAGGATCTCGGAGAACGAGCGGATCGAGGTCATCGGTGTGCGCACCTCGTGGCTCACCTGGCTCAGGAAGTCGTCCTTTTCGGCGTCGAGCCGCGTGAGCCGCTCGTTGGCGTCGCTCAGCTGGCGCGCGGTCGCCTCGAGCTCGCGCGACTTCTGCTCGAGCTGGCGGCTGTATTCGCGCACCCGCTGCGTTTCGTCGGCGATCTTCATCAGCGCGTCCAGGCTGATCGTCTCGCCGGTGACCACCTGCGAGATCATCGCGTGGGCCGAGGCGGCTCCGATGCTTCCCGCAAGCTTGCGCTCGAGCTGCGTGATGAAGGCGTCGTCGGCCAGCGGCGCCTTGCTGCCGGCGTCGTGCGCGCGGCCGGCTTCCCGGAACAGGCGCGTCGCCTCGTCGGCGCCGAGGATGCGCTGGGCGAGGATGCTCAGGTCGTAGGTCGTTGCCGAGCGGCGCACCAGTGCGCTGGCGGTCTCGGCCGGGGTGTGGAACACGTCGACGAACAGCGTGCCCTGCAGGCGCTCGAGGGGCCTGGCCTCGCGCACGAGCGACAGCAGCACGAACAGCAGCGTGTTCACCGACAGGCTCCAGAACAGCGCGTGCATCAGCGGGTCGAGTCTTTCCAGGCCGAACAGCGTGTGCGGACGCAGCATCGACAGGCCGAACGGCCCCTCGGCGATCACCTGCGAGGACACGAGGAAATCGCCGCCGAAGCTCGGCAGGAACAGCGTGTAGGCCCAGAGCAGCGCGCCCGCGCTCAGGCCGGCCAGTGCGCCGGCGCCGTTCGCCCGCCGCCAGAACAGGCCGCCCACCAGGCTCGGCATCACCTGCGCGACGCCGGCGAACGAGATCAGTCCGATCGAGGCCAGCGCATCGGAGTTGCCCTTCACGCGGAAGTAGAGGAAACCGAGCAGCAGCATCAGGCAGATCCCTGCGCGCCGGCTCGCGAGCAGGAAGCGGCGGATCTCGCCGCTCGCGTTCAGCGACACCCAGCCGAAGCGCAGCGCCACCGGCATGATCAGGTGGTTCGAGACCATCGTCGACAGCGCGATGCAGGCGATGATCACCATCGATGTGGCCGAGGAGAAGCCGCCGAGAAAGGCCAGCAGCGCAATCGACTCCTGGCGTGCCCACATCGGCAGCGTCAGGACGAACATGTCGGGATTCGAACCCTCCGGCAGGAAACTCAGCCCGGCAATCGCGATCGGCAGCACGAACAGCGAGATCAGCATCAGGTACAGCGGGAACAGCCACGACGCGGTGCGCAGGTGCCGCTCGTCGGTGTTTTCCACCACCGTCACCTGGAACTGGCGCGGCAGACAGACGATCGCCGCGGCCGACAGCAGCGTGACCGTCACCCAGCGCGGGCCGAACACCTCCTGCGCATGCAGGATCCCGGGCGAGGCGCGCGCGAAGATGTCGCGCGGCCCGTCGGAGATGCCGTAGACCACCATCAGGCCCACCACGAGCAGCGCCACCAGCTTGACCACGGCCTCGAGCGCGATCGCCGCGACCACGCCGTGATGGCGCTCCTTCGCGTCGATGTTGCGCGTGCCGAACAGGATGGTGAACACCGCCATGCCCACCGCGATCCAGAACCCGAGGTGGAAGTCGGGCGTCGCCGCCGGAATGCCCGACAGCGGATCAGGACCGGCGTTGCCGATCACCTGGAAGCTGACCGTCACCGCGCGCAACTGCAGCGCGATATAGGGCGTGGCGGCGACCACCGCGATCAGCGTGACCAGCGCCGCCAGGCTCGAGCTCTTGCCGTAGCGCGACGAGATCATGTCGGCGATCGAAGTGATGCCGTGCACGTGGCCGATACGCACGATCTTGCGCAGGAACACCCACCAGCCGACGAAGACGAGCGTCGGTCCGAGGTAGATCGTCGCGAATTCCAGGCCGTTGCGCGCAGCCGAGCCCACCGCGCCGTAGAAGGTCCACGAGGTGCAGTAGACCGAGATCGACAGCGTGTAGACGAGCGGCGACTGCAGCCAGCCGAGCCGCCCGGTGCGGGCGCGCCGGTCGCCGAAGAACGCCACTGCGAACAGCAGCGCCACGTACATCAGCGCGATCGTCAGGACCAGGTTGGCCGACAGCATCAGCCGGCTCCGTCCGCGGGTTCGGCGCCGTCGCGCGCCGGGCCGGCAGGCCGGTTGCTGCGCGCGATTGCGCGTGCCAGCAGCGCAGCGCACACGATGAGCGCGATCCACACGCCGAACAGGTAGGCCACGATCAGCGGCACGCCCGAGACGTCGTACCGGTCGACGAACAGCGTGATCATCGGCGGCATCAGCAGCAACAGCCCGAGGATCGGCAGCACGACTGCCGCGTCGCGCAGCCGGGGCGAGGGGGGCGGCGTGTACACGGCTCGGGTGGATCGGCCGGCGCCGGCGCGTCTCAACCGCGCACCAGTCGTCGCACCTGCTCGACGATCTCGCGGTTCGAGAACGGCTTGGTCATGAAGCCGTCGACGCCGAGCTCCTCGGCCATGCGGCGGTCGTGCACCTGGCCCTTCGCGGTGAGAACGATCACCGGAATCGACCTGAGTGCGGGGTCGGCCTTCGCCTGCTTGAGCACTTCGAAGCCGTTGACCCGCGGCAGCATCACGTCGAGGATCATCAGGTCGGGAGGATCGGTGCGCAGCCGTTCGAGCGCCGACTGGCCATCGAGCGCCGCCGACACCTCGAAGCCTTCGCGGCCCAGCACGAAACTCAACGATTCGACGATGTTGGGCTCGTCTTCGGCGATCAGCACGCGCGTCGCCATGCCTTTGCTCCTCCTCGCGGTTCCGCTCCCCGACCCCGGGGCGAGTGTAGCGCCTGGCCGCGTCCGCGCGCGAGCAGGCCGTGGCTGCGTCCCCCGTGTGATGCCGGCTCACGCATCGATGATCGGGTCTTCCTCGCGGTAGACGCAGTCGCGCCGCACGCAAAGCCGGCAGTTCGGCCCGACCGGCACCGCCGGGGCCGACGGCGAGAGGTCGAGCCCGTCCGCGTAGACCGTGCGGTCGGCATGCAGCACATGGCAGGCGAGCATCACCGACACCAGCCTTCGCGGCATCGTGAACGCCGGCCGCGGCTTCTCGATCGCCCGGGCCAGGAACAGGTAGCGATCTCCGGTGGGGAAGGCCGCGAGTTGGCGAACGATGGCGCCGGGGTTCTGGAACGCCTCGTAGACCGCCCACATCGGGCACGCCGTTCCGTGGCGCGGCAGCAGCAGGTGCGGCAGGGGGAAGCGCTTGGTCACGAAACCGGCCGGATCGGCGCGCATCAGCCCGAAAGGAATGCCTTCGGCGCCGGGCCGGCGCAGCGTCACCACGCGATGGCAGACCTGTTCGTAGCTCGTGCCGAAGCGCCGCCCGAGACTGTCCAGGTCGTAGCGCGAACGCTCGGCTGCGTCGAGGAACGCGTCGTAGGGCATCAGCACCGCCGCGGCCAGGTACGAAGAGAGCGCGCGCTGCGCGCGCCGGCGTGCGGCCGCGCTGGTCAGGCGTGCGGCCGCGTCGACCTCGGCGGCTGCCGGCCGGCCCTGGCGGAACAACTCGACGGCCGCGCGCGCGAGCAGGAAGCGCCGCGTCGCACGCGGCGCGGTGTCGGCGAGCATCAATGTGCGGCCGTCGGTGGAGAAGGTGGCCGAGCGCCCCGGCGCGATCGCCTCGACTTCGGCCGCGGCACGCAGTTCGGCGCGCACCGAGTGGGTGCGCAGCAGGTAGTGGGCAAGCTCGCTTTCCCGGCAGTCGCCCTCGATCGCCGCGGCCGCGCGCAGGTCGGTCGCGGCCTGTTCGAGCGCGGCGAAGTAGTTGTCGTGGTCGAACAGCAAGTCGTCGACCTCGTCGGCGGGCGTGATCGAGCGCGTCGCCGTGTGCGCCTGGTCGAAGAACGCGGCGAGCGCCTGCGCGAGGTCGGACAGGCGCGCGCTCTCGGCGCCGATGATCGAGACGAAACGCTCGCGCTGCGCCGGCTCGAGGTCCTCCACCGTTTCCAGGATCTCGGAGGACGAGCGGATGGCCGAGACCCGGCTCAACACGCTGTGCACCGCGTCGCCCAGGAACGGATCGTGGCTCAGCCGGTCCGACAGCGCGGCCACCGTGCGGTCGCGATCGAGCAGCGCGCGTTGCAGCACGACGAGTGCGCGCGCCCAGCCTGGGTGTCGACCGGCGAGGTCGGCAATGCGCGCTGGATCGAGCCGCAGATCGGCCAGTCGGAAGTCGCCGGCGAGTTCGCCCAGGTCGTCGAGCAGGCGCCGCCCGGCCGCGCCATCGAGTTCGTCGAGCGCCATGTCGAGGGCGCCTGCCACGCGCTTGAGCAGTGCGCCACCGATGTTGCGCTTGTTGCGCTCGATCAGGTTCAGATAGGAGGCCGAGATGCCGATCGTCGCCGCCAGCGCCGCCTGCGTGATGCCCAGCGAGCGACGCCGCTCGCGGATGCGCGCGCCGATCAGTGAGTGTGGCATGGGCACGCCTGCGGCCCGTGATGTTGCGCCGCAAGGCAAATTATCGACAGATTTCCATTTCCCACGAATGATTGTTGACAGGATTATCCAATCAAGTCAATCAGATATTGATGCCTTGACTGTGCGAGAACATTCTTGCGCCAAGTTCCGGCGCAATCAGGGGCGTCCACAGCCCATCCGGGCGCCGGGTGAACCATCGACACAGTCACCAGGGAGGCGAAATGAGCGGATTCGACGGCAACGGCCGCCGTAAGTCATTCGACGCGGTTGCGGCAGCCGGGGGAGAGACGAGGGATCCCGAGTCCGCAGGTGCAGCAGGGGCCAGGCCTTCGCGCCGCCGCGTGCTGCGCGCAGGTGCGGGCATGGCTGGCGCGTCGCTGCTGATTCCCGGCCTGGGACACATCAGCCGGGCCTACGCGGCCGACAAGCCGGCGATCGGCACCTGGCCCGCCGGTTCGCAGGGCGACACGGTCTATATCGCTGCCGCAGTGCCGCTCACCGGCACCTATGCGGTGCAGGGCGCCGACGAACTCAAGGGCTGGGAGCTCGCGGTCGAGCACATGAACACGAATCACGAGCTGATGAAGAAGATCGCGCCGAAAGTGAACAACGGCGTGCTCGGCAAGAAAGTCGCGTTGCTGTCGGCCGACTCGGCGGCGAAGCCGAACCAGGCGGTGCAGGCGCAGCAGACCTTCATCAACCAGAAGAAGATCATCCTGATGACCGGCTCGACCTCGTCGGCCGTCGCGGTCGCGCTGAACAAGTTCGCGCAGCGCGAGAAGATCATGTACATGCCGGGCATCTCGGGTTCGAACGACACGACCGGCAAGGACTGCGTGCGTTACGGCTTCCGCCAGGGCTACTTCGGCGAAATGGCCGCCAATTCGATCGGGCCGATCCTGCTCGAGACCTTCGGCAAGAACCGCAAGATGGCGTTCATGACGCCGGACTACACCTACGGCCACACGACCACCGAGTCGACCGAGCGCTTCCTGCGTGACAAGGGCGGCTGGAAGACCGTCACCAACCAGGTGTCGCCGCTGGGCACGCAGGACTTCAGCCAGTACCTGACCAACATCGCCAACTCGGGCGCCGAGTTCCTGATGAACGTCAACTGGGGTCGTGACGCGGTGCTGTCGAGCCAGCAGGCCAGGCAGTTCGGCATCCTGCCCAAGATGACGCTGGTGCTGCCCTACCAGATCCCGTTTTTCGCCAAGGAGGCCGGGGTCGACATCAGCGAGGGCGTGTTCGCCGCCACCGAATTCTGGTGGACGCTGGAAGAGAAGTACCCGCTGGCCAAGCTGTTCGTCGAGTCGTTCCAGAAGAAGTATGGCTATCGCCCGGAGTGGGGTGCCGAGAACGCCTACGTCAGTTTCGCGCACTGGGCGCGCATGGTCACCGAGGCGGGCAGCTTCTATCCCCCCGATGTCATCAAGCAGTGGGAGAAGGGCGAGACCATCCCGTCGCTGTTCGGTGACGTGCACTACCGGCCCCAGGACCACCAGTGCGTGCGCCCGGTGTTCGTCGTTCGCGGCAAGGCCAAGAAGGACATGCGCAACAGCGAGGACTTCTGGGAGGTCGTCGACCAGGTGAAGGGCGAGGACGTGATCCAGGCACCCGATGCATTCGGCTGCAAGCTCGGCGACTACACCTGAGACGCAAGCGCGCCCGCCGGCCCGAACGGGCCGGCAGGCACTTGCCGCGCGCCTGCCGTCGTCGCTGACGGCAGGCGTTCGTGCGCCCGGCCGTTCGCCGGGCGCATGAGCAACCTCGATCCGGGTGAAACGGCGTGATCAACTGGGGCAACTTCATCTCGCAATGCTTCAACGGGCTGGTGCTCGGCGCGCTGCTGGCGCTGATCTCCTCGGGCCTGACGATCATCTACGGCACGCTCGGCGTGCTCAACCTCGCGCACGGCGCGTTGTTCATGCTGGGCGGCTACGCGGGCTGGGTCGCGTTCACCCACACCGGCTCCTTCGTCGTCGCCGTGATCGCCGGGGCGCTCTTCGTCATGGTGGTGGGGCTGCTGATCGAGCGGACGATCATCCGCCATTTCTACTCGCGCCCTGCCGAGGACCAGCTTCTCGTCACCTTCGGCCTGGGCATCGTCTTCGTCGAACTGGTGCGCTTCTTCTTCGGCAGCCTGTCGCAGAAGATGCCGCCGCCGGAACCCCTGATCGGAATCACCGACCTCGGTTTCATGGTCTACCCGACCTATCGGCTGGCGCTGCTCGGCATCATCACGGTGGCGCTGCTGGTGCTGTACTTCGTGCTCTACCGTACGCGCATCGGCATGATCGTGCGCGCCGGCATCGAAGACTCGGTGATGGTCGATTCGCTCGGCATCAACGTCTACCGGATCTTCATGCTGGTCTTCGGCATCGGCGCGATGGCAGCCGGCTTCGCGGGCATCGTCAATGCTCCGGTGGTGGCGATTGCGCCCGACGTCGGCGACGCGATCTTGGTGCAGACCTTCGTCGTCGTGGTGATCGGCGGCGTCGGCTCGTTCCCCGGCGCGGTGCTCGGCGGTCTGATCGCCGGCGAGATCATCAGCATCACCTCGATGTTCGACCCCGCCTATTCCTACGTCATGCTGTTCATCGCGATGACGCTCGTGCTGGTGCTCCGACCCCACGGACTGCTCGGCACGGTCGGCCGCGAGTAGACGCGATCCTGCGATGCCTACCAGACAACGCCCCTTCGTCGTCGAGATCCTGACGCTGCTCGCCCTGGTCGCGGCGCCGTTCGTGCTGCCCCATCTGGGCTTCTCCCCGACCACGATCAATCGCATCCTGATCTGGGCTCTCGTCGGGATCGGCTTCGACCTGCTGTTCGGCTTCACCGGCCTGCTCTCGTTCGGCCAGGCCGCGTTCTTCGGCACGGGCGGCATGTTCGCGGCCTGGCTGCTGACGCAGACCTCGTTCACCAACACCCTGGTCGCCCTGTTGCTCGGCACCGTGGTGGCGGGTGTCGTCGGCTACCTGGTCGGCCTGATCGCGCTCAGGCGCACCGGCATCTACTTCGCGATGATCACCGTGGCGATCGCCGAGGTGTTCTTCTTCGTCGAGTTCAATCCGCTGTCGGCCTACACCGGCGGGGAGAACGGACTGCCAGGGGTGCCGACGCCGAACCTGATGCTCGGGTTCACGACGATCGAATTCGACAGCAACATGTCGATGTACGTCTTCTTCGCGTTCTGGTACTTCGTCGGATTGGTGCTCGCGCTGCGCCTCGTGCGCTCGCCCGTCGGGCTGTTGCTGCGCGCCATCCGCGACAATCCGCTGCGCGCGCAGGCGCTCGGCCACGACATCCACGGCTACAAGCTGGCGGTCTTCGTGGTGGCGGCGATGTATTCGGGCTTCGCCGGCGGCCTGCTCGGGATGATGCAGGGCTTCATGCCGCCCGACGCCTTCATGTTCGCGACCTCGGGTGAGATCGTGATGCAGACCGCGATCGGCGGCGCGGGGTGGCTGTTCGGGCCGCTGCTCGGCGCGACGACCTGGCTCTTCCTGAGCGACTTCTTCCAGACGACGCTGAACCTCGGCGGCACATGGAAGCTGGTCCTCGGCGTGGTGTTCGTGCTGCTGGTGGTCTTCCTGCGCCGCGGACTGGTCGGCGCCATCGTCGATCTCTATCACCTGGTGCGGCGCGGCAAGGCGCCGGCGGAGCCGGAGGCGGCAACGACGCAGGCCGCTGCCGCGCCGGCTGCACACTCGTCTGCCACGGTCGTGGCCATGCCCGTGCGGCGCAAGGCAACCGCCGGCAAGTCCGGACCGATCCTGCAGGTGACCGGGCTCACCAAGCGCTACGGCGGCCTGGTCGCCAACCTCGACATCGACTTCAGCGTCGACCACGGCGAGATGCGCGGCATCATCGGGCCGAACGGCGCCGGCAAGAGCACGTTCTTCAAGATGCTGACCTGCGAGGTGGTGCCCACCGCCGGCAGGATCGTCTTCGATGGCCGCGACATCACCGGCCTGGGCGTGGCCGATGCCTGCCAGCTCGGGCTCACCAAGAGCTACCAGATCAACCAGCTCTTCGACCGGCTCACGGTGCGGCAGAACCTGGCGATCGCGGCGCTCGGCGAGCTGCGCGGCAAGTTCAAGCTCGACATGTTCGAGTCGCTGCCGAAGGTTCCCGGTCTCGATCCGCAAGTCGAGAGCACCGCGGCCCTGGTCCATCTGGTCGACCGGCTCGACACGCCGGTGGCCGAGCTCGCCTACGGCGAGAAGCGGCGCCTCGAGATCGGGCTGGCCCTGGCCACTTCGCCGAGCCTGCTGCTGCTCGACGAGCCGCTGGCGGGCATGAGTCCGCAGGAACGCGTCGCGACGGTGGGGCTGCTGAAGTCGATCGCACAGGGCCGCACGATGATCGTCATCGATCACGACATGGATTCGCTTTTCGAACTGGTCGAGAGGGTCACCGTGCTGCAGGAAGGCCGCGTGCTCGTCGAGGGCACACCCGAGGAGATCAAGAGCAACGCCAAGGTCCAGGAAGCCTATCTCGGGGGTGTCGGCGAAGAGCTGGCCTTCCATGGAGGGTTGGCATGAGCCTGCTCGAAGTCAGCGGCCTGCACAGCTATTACGGCGACAGCCACATCCTGTTCGACGTCTCGCTGCGCGTGGAAAAGCACGAGGTGGTCGCGCTTCTCGGCCGCAACGGTGCCGGCAAGTCGACCACGTTGAAGAGCCTGATGGGTGTGGTGACGCCCAGGGCCGGCAGCGTCAGGCTCGACGGCCATGAACTCGCGGGCAGGAAGGCGCACGACATCGCCCGGGTCGGAATGCAACTCGTGCACGAAGACCGGCGCATCTTCGGCAGCCTGAACGTCGAGGAGAACATCATCCTCGCCGGCCTGACCGCCGAGAACAGATGGCCGCTCGACCGCATCTACGCCATGTTTCCGCGCCTGAAGCGGCGGCGCGCCAGCCGTGGCACCGATCTCTCCGGCGGCGAGCAGCAGATGCTGGCGATTGCACGCGCGCTCGTGCGCGACCCGAAGATCGTCCTGCTCGACGAGCCGTTCGAGGGACTCGCGCCGGTCATCGTGCAGGATCTCGTGCGCGCCTGCCGCGACCTGGCGCAGTCCGGCCAGACGATCGTCCTGGTCGAGCAGAACCTGGCCGCCACGCTCGCGCTGGCCACCCGCGTCTACATCATCAACAACGGACACATCGTGCACGAAGGCCCGGCTGCCGAGCTCGAGGCCCAGCCGGACCTGCTGCAGCGCTACCTGGGCGTCTAGGGCCCCGGCCAGCGGCCGGGGGGCGGTCGCAGCGCCCCGCGCCGGTCATCGCCTGCCGCGCAGGCACGATCGATACAGGTCGACGTATTGCCGGGCGGCGGCGCCCCAGCCCCAATCGTGCGCCATGCCGCTGCGCTGCAGCCGCCGCCAGGTGTCGTGGTCGCGCCAGGCCTCGATCGCGCGATCGATTGCCGCGAGCATTGCCTCGGCGGTGGGCGGGCCGAAGGAGAAACCGTTTGCGCTTCCGTCGGCCAGCGTGCGGGGCGTGCAATCGACTACGGTGTCGGCCAGCCCGCCGGTGGCGCGCACCACCGGCGGGGTGCCGTAGGCAAGGCTGTACATCTGGTTCAGCCCGCAGGGCTCGAAGCGTGAGGGCATCAGGAACATGTCGGCGCCGGCCTCGATCAGGTGCGCGAGTGCCTCGTCGAATCCGATCTGCGCGGCGATCCGGTCGGGGTGCTTCCCGGCCAGCGCGCGCCAGCGCGCTTCGAGCCCGGCATCGCCCGAACCGAGCACTGCCAGCCGCGCGCCGCGCGCGAGCAGTTCGGGCGCAGCCTCGATCACCAGGTCGGCGCCTTTCTGGCTGGTGATGCGGCTGATCATGCCCAGCAGCGGCGTCTCGGCCTGCAGCGCCAGGCCGAGACGCTCGCCGAGCGCCGCCCGGTTCAATTGCTTGAGCGCGAGCGAACGCGCGCTGTAGCGCGCGGCGATCGAGCGGTCGGTCGCCGGATCCCATTCGCGGGTGTCGATGCCGTTCAGGATCCCGACCAGGTCGCCGCTGCGGCGGTCGCGCCGATGGCGCAGCAGTCCGTCGAGTCCGAAGCCGTGCGCCGGTTCGCAGATCTCGCGCGCATAGGTGGGGCTCACCGTGGTCAGCCGGTCGCTGTGCTGCAGGCCGGCCTTCAGGAACGAGATCTTCCCGTGGAACTCGACCCCGTCGATCGCCATTGCCGCCACCGGCAGGTCGAGCGCGTGCAGGCGCGCCATCGGAAACAGCCCCTGAAAGGCCAGATTGTGGATCGTGGTGATCGTGGCA
>QEVL01000005.1 GCA_003577305.1 Burkholderiales bacterium | reverse complement strand
TTGCGGCCGGCCGCCGCCGCGCGCTGCGCCAGCGCCTGCAGCCTGAGCGCCCGCTCCTGCCACTGCGCCGTGGGCGAGCGCAGCAGGCGCGCGCCGGTGTCCAGGCGCTGCTCGAGCGACTCGATGCGCCGCGCCCAGGCGCGCGCGATGCGCTCGCCGAGCGCCTGTGCGCCGCGCAGCAGTTCGCGCCGCTCGGGCGAGGCGAGCGCCGCGGCGGCAGTGGGCGTGGGCGCGCGCTGGTCGGCAGCGAAATCGGCGATCGTGAAGTCGGTCTCGTGGCCCACGCCGCTCACCACCGGAATCGGCGAGGCCGCGACCGCGCGCGCCACCGCCTCGTCGTTGAACGCCCACAGGTCTTCGATCGACCCGCCGCCGCGCACCAGCAGCAGCACGTCGCAGTCGCGCCGGCGCGCCGCGGCACCCAGCGCGGCGACGATCGCCGCCGGCGCATCGGCCCCCTGCACCGGCGTCGGGTAGATCACCACCGGAATCGCGGGCGAGCGCCGGCGCAGCGTGGTGAGCACGTCGCGCAGCGCCGCCGCCTGCGGCGACGTGACGATGCCGATCGCTCGCGGCAGCGCCGGCAGCGCCCGCTTGCGCCCGGCATCGAACAGGCCCTCGGCCTGCAGGCGCGCCTTCAGTTGCAGGAAGCGCTGGTACAGGTCGCCGGCGCCGGCGCGGCGCATCGACTCGACCGAGAGCTGGTAGTCGCCGCGCGGCTCGTAGAGGGTGACCGTGGCCCGCACCTCGACGCGGTCGCCCTCGCGCGGCGCGAAGTCGACGTACTGCGCGCGGCCGCGAAACATCACCGCGCGCACCTGCGCCGCGGCATCCTTCAGCGTGAAGTACCAGTGCCCGCTGGCGGCGCGGGTCACGTTCGAGAGTTCGCCCGTCACCCAGACCGGCGCGATGCTGCGCTGCAACAATCCAGCTACCATGCGGTTCAACTGGCCGACCGTGAGGATTTCCCGCGCCGGGCCTTGATTTCCGCTCGTGGATCCAGTGTTCATGCGCCTTTCCGGTCGACAGCTTTCCACACGCCCGCGCTGCGCCGCCCTGCGGCCCGACGCGCCCGGCCCGCAGCCGGGCGCGCGGTGCAAGTATATGATTTGCAGCAAGAATTCCGCTGCGCCGCCGAGGGGTTCGCGCGCGGGCCAAGGCCCGGCGCGGCCCGGCGCCGGTTTTGCGGGGCGTTACTCACAGACTTGTCCACAGGTTTCGCGCCCTGCGTGCCGCCGGGCGGCCGTCCGGCGGACGAACTTGCCCGTGCGCGCGAAAAGACCCGACAATTGCGGGCCCTTGCGTCGCCCCCTCGGAGAACGATTTGCTGTCCCTGATCCAGGCCGCCGGCTGGCCGGTGTGGTTCCTGATCCTCGCGTCGATCGCTGCGGTCGCGCTGATCATCGAACGGTTCCTGTCCCTGAAGCGCGCGAAAGTGCTGCCGCCGGGCCTGCTCGAGGAAGTGGTCGCGCTGCGCCGCTCGCAGCCGATCACGCCCGAACTGCTGAGCAGACTGGCGGCCAATTCGCCGCTCGGGCGCGTGCTGGCCAGCGGCCTGCGCAACGAGTCCGCCGGGCGCGAGCCGATGAAGGAGGCGATGGAGGAAACCGGCCGCGCGGTCGCCCACGACCTCGAGCGCTACCTGTCGGCGCTGGGCACGATCGCGGCGATCGCGCCGCTGATGGGCCTGTTCGGCACCGTGGTCGGAATGATCGAGATCTTCGGCGCGCAGGCGCCCACCGGCGCGGCCAACCCGCAGCAACTCGCGCACGGCATCTCGGTGGCGCTCTACAACACGGCGCTCGGCATCCTGATCGCGATCCCGGCGATGATCGCCTATCGTCATTTCCGCGCGCGCGTCGACACTTACCTGGTCGAGATGGAACAGCAGTCGCTGCGCCTGGTCGACACGCTGCGCAGCCTGCAGCGATGAACTTTCGCCGCGGCATCCGGCGCGACGAGCCGGAGATCAACTTCGTTCCGCTGATCGACGTGCTGCTGGTGATCCTCATCTTCCTGATGGTCACCACCACCTACTCCAAGTTCACCGAACTGCAGGTCGACCTGCCCAGCGCCAACGCCGAACAGGCCGCCGAGCGGCCGAGCGAGATCGTCGTCGCGGTGTCGACCGACGGCCGCTACATGCTCGATGCCGGCAACCCGCAGTTCGTCGCGCCGCCCGACCTGGCTGCCGCACTGCGCCGCGCGGCAGCCGAGCGCAAGGAGCCGGTGCTGGTGATCTACGCCGACGCGGGCGCGACGCACCAGGCGGTGGTCGGGGTGCTCGAGGCAGCGCGCCAGGCGGGCGTCGCGAAAGTGACTTTCGCCGCCAAGGGCGGCGGCCCCGACAAGGGGCGATGAGCCCGAGGCTGCGCGGCCGCGTCGAATCGCTGGTTCGACGGCTCTGGTACGCGCGCGATCCGGGCCTCGCGCTGCGCGCGCTGCGCGCCTGCCTCGCGCCGCTGTCGGCCGTCACCGCCTTCGTGGCGCGGCGCAACCGCAACCGGGCGCGCGCGCTCGCGGCGCCACGGCCCCCGCTGCTGGTGGTGGGCAACCTGGTCGCCGGCGGCGCAGGCAAGACGCCGCTCGTGGCGGCGATCGCAACCGCGCTTTGCGCGCGCGGACTGCGCGCCGGCATCGTCGCGAGCGGCTATGGCGCGACGCGCAACGACCCGCGCCTGGTGCACGCCGGCGACGACGCGGCCAGCGCCGGCGACGAACCCTTGCTGCTCGCGCGGGCGACCGGCCTGCCGGTGGCGGCCGGGCGCGACCGCGCCGCAGCGGTCGCGCGGCTGCTCGCCGCGCATCCGCGGCTCGACCTGGTCGTGGCCGACGACGGGCTGCAGCACGCGGGGCTCGCGCGCAGCGTCGAACTCGCGGTGTTCGACGAGCGCGGCATCGGCAACGGACGACTGCTGCCCGCCGGACCGCTGCGCGCCCCGCTCGCGCAGGCCGCGACGATGGACGCGCTGGCGCTCAACGGCGAGGCGCCGGCGCCGATCGCGCATCCGCGGCAGTTCCGCTTCCGCATCGAGCCGTTGCGCTTCGTCGCGGTCGATGGCCACGCCGCACCGCTCGAACCGCAGGCATTCGTGCGCCAGGCGCACGGCCAGCGCCTGGCCGCAGTGGCCGGAATCGCGGCCCCGCAGCGCTTCTTCGCGACGCTGCGCGCACTCGGCCTGCAGCCGCAGTGCATCGAGCTGGGCGACCACGCGACGCTCGGTCGCGCCGGGCTCGCGGCGCTTGCGGCGAGCCTGGTCGTCATGACCGCCAAGGACGCCGTAAAATGCGCGGCGTGGGCGGACAGCCGCTGCTGGGCACTCGAAGTGCAGGCGGTTCCCGATCCCGCGCTCATCGACTGGCTGACCGAGACGATCCGTGGACGCACGCCTGCTTGAAATCCTGGTCTGCCCACTTTGCAAGGGGCCCCTGCAGCACCAGCGCGGCGGCACCGCCGACGACGGCACGCCGCTCGACGCCGAACTGGTCTGCCGCGCCGACCGCCTCGCTTTCCCGGTGCGCGACGGCATTCCCGTGATGCTGGTCGACGAAGCGCGCAAGCTCCCCGACACCGACTGAACGCGTCGATGGCGCCGCCTGACTTCGTCGCGCTGATCCCTGCCCGCCTCGCTTCGACCCGCCTGCCGGACAAGCCGCTCGCCGACATCGGCGGCAAGCCGATGGTGGTGCGCGTGGCCGAGCGTGCTGCCGCCGCCGGCGCCGCGCGGGTCGCCATCGCCACCGACTCGCCGCACATCGCCGACGCGGTATCGGCGGCCGGCTTCGAGGCGATTCTCACGCGCGAAGACCACGCCTCGGGCACCGACCGCCTCGCCGAGGCGGCCGGCAGGCTCGCGCTGCACGCCGGGCAGATCGTGGTCAACGTCCAGGGCGACGAGCCGCTGATTCCGCCGCAACTGGTGCGTGCGGTGGCGGCTCGACTCGCCGCCGCGAGCGACTGCGCGATCGCCACCGCCGCGCACCCGATCGACACGCTCGCGCAGTACCTCGACCCGAACGTGGTCAAGGTGGTCTGCGATCGCGACCTGCGGGCGCTCTACTTCTCGCGCGCGCCGATCCCGTTCGAGCGCGACGCGATGGCACGGTTTCCGCAGCGCGTGCCCGCGCGATTGCCCGGCGGCCTCGCGCCGGCCGGGCTGCCGCTGCGTCACATCGGGCTGTACGCCTACCGGGCCGGTTTCCTCGAAGCGTATCCGCGGCTCGCGCGCTCGCCGCTCGAAGCGCTCGAGTCGCTCGAGCAGTTGCGCGCACTCTGGCACGGCCATCGCATCGCGGTGCTGCTCGCCCACGACGCGCCGCCGCCGGGCGTGGACACCGCCGCCGATCTCGAGCGCGCGCGCGCGACGTTCGCAGCCGCCTGCGCGTCCCGGCCAAATTGACCGATTCCCGCGTTTGACGGTACGCTTTGGCGGCTTTGCGGGCGGTGGTCGGCCCGATCACACCGTTCAGGCTCATCCATGCGTTTGATACTTCTCGGCCCGCCCGGTGCCGGCAAAGGCACGCAGGCCGCGTACATCACGCGGAAATTCGGGATCCCGCAGATTTCAACAGGCGACATGCTGCGCGCGGCGATCAGCGCGGGCACGCCGGTCGGCCTGGCCGCACAGAAAGTCATGGAGGCCGGAGCACTGGTCTCCGACGAGATCATCGTCGGGTTGGTGATGGATCGCCTGCGCAAGCCCGACTGCGAGGCGGGCTACCTGTTCGACGGTTTCCCGCGCACGATCGCGCAGGCCGACGCGATGAAGACCGCGGGCGTGCGCATCGACTACGTGCTCGAGATCGACGTGCCGGACGAGGAGATCATCGAACGCATGGGCGGGCGCCGCGTGCATCCGGGCAGCGGCCGCAGCTATCACGTGAAGTTCAATCCCCCGCGGGTGTCCGGTTACGACGATCTCACCGGCGAACCGCTCGCGCAGCGCGACGACGACCGCGAGGACACGGTGCGCAAGCGCCTGGCGGTCTACCACGCGCAGACGCGTCCGCTGATCGAGTACTACAGTGCCTGGGAGCGCAGCGGCGACGCCGCGGCGCCGGCCTACCGGCGCATCTCCGGGCTGGGCAGCGTGGAAGAAATCACTGCCCGTGCGATCGACGCACTCAAGTAAACTCTCGCCCGCGTCACACCGATTACCCTTTTCCTTCGACTTCGAACACCGAGCAATCCGGATGGAGGTTCCCTCATGACTGCGACCTCGGCAGGTCTGTGGCTGGCCCTGGCCTGCGGGCTGGCAGCAGTGATCTACGGCATCGCCTCGAGCCGCTGGATCCTGTCCCTCGACGCGGGCAACGCGCGAATGCAGGAGATCGCCGCGGCGATCCAGCAGGGCGCCAAGGCGTACCTGAACCGCCAGTACCGCACGATCGGGCTGGTCGGCATCATCCTGTTTTTTGTCATCTGGTTCGTGCCGGGGCTGGGTCTGGCCACCGCGATCGGCTTCGCGATCGGCGCGATCCTCTCGGGGGCGGCCGGCTACATCGGCATGAACGTGTCGGTGCGCGCCAACGTTCGCACAGCGCAGGCGGCCACCCAGGGCATCGGCGAGGCGCTGGCAGTGGCGTTTCGCGGCGGCGCGATCACCGGCATGCTGGTGGTCGGCCTGGGCCTGCTCGGCGTGGCCGGCTACTACGGCGTCCTGATGAACTCGGCGCCGCCGGACGCTGCCGGCGACCTGCATTCGGTGATCAAGCCGCTCATCGGCCTGGCCTTCGGCTCGTCGCTGATCTCGATCTTCGCCCGACTGGGCGGCGGCATCTTCACCAAGGGCGCCGACGTGGGTGCCGACCTCGTCGGCAAGGTCGAGGCCGGCATTCCCGAAGACGATCCGCGCAACCCGGCAGTGATCGCCGACAACGTCGGCGACAACGTCGGCGACTGCGCCGGCATGGCCGCCGACCTGTTCGAGACCTATGCGGTCACACTGATCGCGACGATGCTGCTCGGCTCGCTGATGATCGAAGGTGCCGAACTGCAGGCGGTGGTGTACCCGCTCGCGCTGGGCGGCCTGTCGATCATCGCGTCGATCATCGGCGCGATGTTCGTGAAGGCGAAGCCGGGCCAGACCAACGTGATGCCGGCGCTCTACCGCGGCCTCGCCTGGGCGGGCGCGATCGCGACGATCGTGGCCTACCCGGTCACCTCGTGGATGTTCGGCGACGCCGACCTCTCGGCTGCCGGTACATCAGTGATGAACCTGTGGCTCTGCGTGGTGGTGGGCATGGTGCTCACCGGACTGATCGTCTGGGTCACCGAGTACTACACCGGCACGCAGTTCAAGCCGGTGAAATACGTGGCGCAGTCCTCGACCACCGGCCACGCGACCAACATCATCGCCGGGATCGCGGTGTCGATGAAGTCCACCGCCTGGCCGGTGCTGCTGGTGTGCGCGGCGATCGTCTCGTCGTACACGCTCGGCGGCCTGTACGGCATCGCGGTGGCCGCGACCTCGATGCTGTCGATGGCCGGCATCGTCGTGGCGCTCGACGCCTACGGCCCGATCACCGACAACGCCGGCGGCATCGCCGAGATGTCCAACCTGCCGGAGTCGGTGCGCAACATCACCGACCCGCTCGACGCGGTGGGCAACACGACCAAGGCGGTGACCAAGGGCTACGCGATCGGCTCGGCGGGGCTTGCCGCGCTGGTGCTGTTCGCCGACTACACGCACGGGCTCGAATCGGTCGGCCTGAGCGTGGACTTCGACCTGTCCGACCACATGGTGATCATCGGCCTGTTCATCGGCGGCCTGGTGCCCTACCTGTTCGGCGCGATGGCGATGCAGGCGGTCGGTCGCGCCGCCGGCTCGGTGGTCGAGGAAGTGCGCCGGCAGTTCCGCGAGATCAAGGGCATCATGGAAGGCACGGGCAAGCCCGACTACTCGCGTGCGGTCGACCTGCTCACCGGTGCGGCAATCCGCGAAATGATCGTGCCCTCGCTGCTGCCGGTCGTGGTGCCGGTGCTCGTCGGCGTGATTCTCGGCCCGGTGGCGCTGGGCGGCGTGCTGATGGGCACGATCGTCACCGGCCTGTTCGTGGCGATCTCGATGTGCACCGGCGGCGGCGCCTGGGACAACGCGAAGAAGTACATCGAAGAGGGCCACCACGGCGGCAAGGGCTCGGACGCGCACAAGGCGGCGGTCACCGGCGACACGGTCGGCGATCCCTACAAGGACACGGCCGGCCCGGCAGTAAACCCGCTGATCAAGATCATCAACATCGTGGCACTGCTCATCGTGCCGCTGATGGGCATCCTGTACGGCCCGAACTGAGCCGCGCGCGGTCTTGCATGAGGGGCGCCCGCGGGCGCCCTCGTCGTTTCAGTGCAGCGGATCGGCCAGCACCGCCAGGCGCCGCTCCACCGCAGCCAGGCGCGGCGCGTCGCCGCGCTCGGCGTGAATCGCCCGCAGGTTGCGCAGCATCCGCGCCAGGATCGCCCGCGGCGCCGCGACCGCGAGTTGCGAATGCAGCAGGCGGCTGGCCTGCCCCCGGTCTGCCGTGACATAGGGCGCCAGGCGGTATTCCAGTTCCTCCTGCGAGAGCAGGCGCGCACCGTCGAACACGTCGACCACCAGCGTGGCGCCGGGCAGGTCGTGGCGCACCAGGAAGTGCCCGGGAAAACCGATGCCGCTCGCGGGCAGGCCCACCTGCTCGGCGATCTCGATGTAGAGCACCGACAGGCTGATCGGTATGCCCAGACGCCGCTCGATCACGCGGTTCAGGTAGCTGTTGTCGGGGTCGTAGTAGTCGTTGGCGTTGCCGCGAAAACCGAGCTGGTCGGCGAAGTGCTCGCCCAGCGCCTCCACGCGCGCCGCGGGCTGGCGCAGCGAATCGAGCCGCCGCTTCAGCGTGAGCGCGAAGCCGTCGACGCGCGCCAGCAGGTCGGCCATCGGCAGGTCGGGATAGGCATCCTGCGCGATCGCCAGCGCCGCTTCGAACAGCGGCAGCGATTCGTCACTGCGCACCAGGGCGCGCCAGTATTCGAGCGTCGCGTCCATGCTCCGGAGATCCCGGCGATTGGCGACGAATCTTAGGGCGGCTGGCTCGCGCCTGTCTAGAATGACGTCTTTCGGACACGGCTCGCGGAGGCGATCGATGAAGATTTCGGACAACGTGGTGCTGGTCACCGGCGGCGCTTCGGGACTGGGCGGGGCAACCGCGAAGATGGTGGTCGACGCCGGGGGCGCCGCGCTGATCGCCGACGTGAACACCGGACTGGGCGAGCGCTACGCGGCCGAACTGGGCGCGCGCGCGAAGTTCGTGCGCTGCGACGTCACCGCCGAAGCCGACGCGCGGGCCGCGGTCGAGGCGGCGCAATCGATGGGCCGGCTCGTCGGGCTGGTCAACTGCGCCGGCATCGGCCCTGCGGCCAAGACGGTCGGCAAGGACGGCCCGCATCCGCTCGAGATGTTCTCCAAAGTGATCGGCATCAACCTGATCGGCACCTTCAACATGATCCGGCTGGCCGCGGCCGCGATGACGAAGAACGCGCCCAACGACGAAGGCGAGCGCGGCGTGATCGTGAACACCGCTTCGGTGGCCGCCTTCGACGGCCAGATCGGCCAGGCAGCCTACTCGGCCTCGAAGGGCGGCATCGTCGGCATGACGCTGCCGATCGCGCGCGACCTCTCGCGCGACGGCGTGCGCGTGGTCACGATCGCGCCCGGCCTGTTCCTCACGCCGCTGCTCGCCGGCATGCCGCAGGACGTGCAGGAGTCGCTCGGGCGCCAGGTGCCCTTCCCCCCGCGGCTCGGCCGGCCCGAGGAATACGCGCAGATGGTTGCGCACATCTTCGCCAACACGATGCTCAACGGCGAGACGATCCGGCTCGACGGAGCGATCCGGATGGCGCCGCGCTGATCGCCGGCGCGGCGCACCACGGCCGCCCGCCGTGACGCAGGCGTCCGCGGCACCGGGCGTCCGCGGCACCTGTGCCCGTGGCGCCCACTCCGTGGCGCCTACTCTTCGGGCGGCATCGGCGTCACGCCGACCGCCGCCTCGATCCAGCGCCCGAGCGCGAGCAGCGCCGCGTCGCCGTCGCGGCTGCCGACCACCTGCAGGCCCATCGGCAGTCCCTCGACCAGGCCCACCGGAATGCTGAGCGCGGGAAGCCCCGCCAGCGAGAAGGGCAGCGTCTGGCCGAGCACCGCCTCGCGTACCGTGGTGCGCCCGCCCTCCACTTCCACCTCGTCCTGTCCGCGCAGCGGCGGCAGCACCGCGCTGGTGGGCAGCACCAGCGCGTCGCAGTCGGCCAGCAGCGCGTCGAGTTGCGCGCAGACGCGCTCGCGCGCCTTCAGCGCGTCGATGTAGCTGCAGGCAGCCAGCGAGCGGCCCGCCTGCAGCGCCGGCAGCACCAACTCGGAGAAACCGGGCGCCCCGGCGGCGAGCGCGGCGCGATGCACCCACGCCGCCTCGGCGCGCACGATCGGGGTGTAGCACTGCCAGGCCTGCGCGAAGGCCGGGGAATCGACCTCGGCGAGCTCGGCGTGCTCCTGTGACAGGCTGGCCAGCAGCTCCTCGAAGGCTGCGCGCACCGCCGGCTGAAGACGCCCGGCCAGCCAGGCCGCAGGCACCGCGATGCGCGGCCGGCGCGCGGGCGCACCGTGATCGACGCGCCGGCGCGCCATCGTCTCGAACAGCGCCGCGCAGTCGTCGACGCAGCGCGCCAGCGGCCCGGCGTGGTCGCAGGTCCAGGACAGATGCAGCGCGCCGCCCAGCGGAATCGCGCCGAAGCTCGGCTTGAAGCCGGTCACGCCGCAAAACGCCGCCGGAATGCGCACCGAGCCGCCGGTGTCGCTGCCGATCGCGGCCATGCCGATGCCGGTGGCCACGGCGACCGCGGCGCCGCTGGAAGAACCGCCGGACTGGCGCGCCGGGTCGAACGGATTCCTCACGTCGCCGGTCCAGCGGTTCTCGCCGGTGGCGCCGAGCGCGATCTCGTGCATGTTGGTCTTGGCGAACACGAGCGCACCGGCCTCGCGCAGCCGCGCGACGAGCACCGCCTCCTCGCGATCGAGCGGCGGCAGCGGTGCGCGCGTTCCGGCCGCAAGCGGCATGCCGCGCACCGCGAAGAGATCCTTGATCGACACCGGAATGCCGTGCAAGCGGCCGCGCAACCGCCCGGCCCTCGCCTCGGCGTCGAGCTGGTGCGCCTCGCGCAGCGCGGCATCCCAGTCGACGTAGGCGATCGGGTTGAGGTCGGCTGCGCGCCCGGCCTGGATCTGCGCCGACTCGATCAGCGCCTGCGCAGTCGCGGCGCCACGCGCGATCGATTCGACGGTCTCGACGACTGTGGCCATGGGATCCGGACACGAGGGAATCGAGGGCGAAGTTATCATGAACCGATGCGCGCGAAGGCTTCGCTACTCCGGCTCGCGGCCGCGCCGATGCTCGCGCTCGCCTGCGCGGCGGCAAGCGTCGCCGCCGCCCCCGCGCGCGCCGACACTCTCCGGCCGGCGCAGCCGGAGGCCGCCAGCGGCCATCGCGAGCGCCGCGCCGCGCACGCGCACCGCTACATGGCGGTCACCGCGCATCCGCAGGCATCGCGCGCCGCGTTCGAGGTGCTCGCCGCCGGCGGCAGCGCGGTCGACGCCGCGATTGCCGCGCAGATGGTGCTCACGCTGGTCGAGCCGCAGTCCTCGGGCATCGGCGGCGGCGGCTTCCTGCTGCACTACGACGCGCGCGAGCGCTCGGTGCGCGCGTACGACGGCCGCGAGACCGCGCCCGCAGGAGTCGGCGCAGACCTGTTCCTGGACAGCGACGGCGCGCGGCTCGCCTTCTTCGACGCCGCGGTGGGCGGGCGCGCGGTCGGGGTGCCCGGGCTGGTGCGCATGCTCGAGCTGGCGCACGCGCGCCACGGCAGGCTGGCCTGGGCACGCCTGTTCGAGCCCGCGATCCGCCTGGCTCGCGAGGGCTTCGAGGTCGGGCCGCGGCTGCATCGCCTGCTCGCACGCGATCCGCACCTGCGCGCAGACCCGGCGGCTGCGGCGCTCTACTACGACGCGCAGGGCCACGCGTGGCCGGTGGGCCACCGGCTGCGCAACCCGGCACTCGCCGACACGCTGTCGCTGATCGCCGCCGGCGGCAGCCTGGCACTGCACGCAGGGCAGGTGGCGCGCGACATCGTGGCGGCGGTGCGCGCGCATCCGCGCAACCCGGGTTCGCTCGGCGAACGCGATCTCGCGTTCTACCGCGCGCTCGAGCGTGCGCCGCTGTGCACCGTGCATCGCCGCTACCGGGTCTGCGGCATGCCGCCGCCCTCTTCGGGCGCGATCGCGATCGCGCAGATGCTCGCGTACTGGCGCGCGGCGCCCCCCGGCACGCGGCTCGCAGCGCCCGACGGCCGGCTCGACCCCGATGGCGCGCACCGCTTCACCGAAGCCGCGCGGCTCGCCTTCGCCGATCGCGACCGCTACGTCGCCGACACCGATTTCGTCGCGCTGCCCGGCCAGCGCCGCGGCGAGCCGGCGGCCGCGCTGCCCGGCACGCTGCTCGACCCGGTGTACCTCGCCGCGCGCGCCGCGCTGATCGGCGCGCATTCGATGGTGCAGGCGCCTGCCGGCGTGCCGGCCGGCGTACACGACCGCGACGGGGCCGCAAGCGGCTGGAGCCCGGAACTGGCCGCCACCACGCACCTGTCGATCGTCGATGCGCGCGGCAACGCGGTCGCGATGACCAGTTCGATCGAGAACGCGTTCGGCGCGCGCGTGCTGGTGCGCGGCTTCCTGCTGAACAACCAGTTGACCGACTTCTCGTTCGCACCCGAACGCGACGGCAGCCCGGTCGCGAACCGGGTGCAGCCCGGCAAGCGTCCGCGCAGCGCGATGTCGCCGACGATCGTGCTCGACCGGACCAGCGGCGCGCTGGTGCTCGCGATCGGCTCGCCCGGCGGCCCGTCGATCGTGTCCTACGTCGCGCGGGTGCTGATCGAGACGCTCGACGACGGCATCGGGCTGCAGCGCGCGGTGTCGGCCCCGAACCTGGGCAGCCGCAACGGCCCGACCCAGCTGGAGCGCGGCCGCGTCGAGCCGGCGCTGGGCGCCGCGCTGGCCGCGCGCGGCCATCCGGTAGAGTACGTCGACATGACGAGCGGCCTGCACGGCATCGCGCGCCGCTGCGACGAGCGCGGCTGCCGGCTCGAAGGCGGCGCCGATCCGCGGCGCGAAGGGCTCGCGCTCGGCCGCTGAGCGCACGACGGAGACGCAATCATGGAACGACGCCCCCTGCGCGGCGGCCGCCTGAAGGCGGCCGGCTACGACGCGCGCGAACAGCGCCTCGAGATCGACTTCGTCGACGGCGAGCGGCGCATCTTCGAGGCGGTTCCGCCCGAGGTCTGGCGGCGGCTGCTCGCCGCGCCCAATCCGGCCTCGTTCTACGCCGACCGGATCGAGGAGGAATACGCGGTGACGCGCGCGCGTACCGAGGGCCGCGACGACGCGCGCTCGAGACTCGACTCGCTGTTCGGCCCGGACCCCGGCAAGACCGACGCGTGAGCAGCGGTGAGCAGCCGTGAGCGACCCGTGAATCTCGCCGCGCGCATCCTGTGCCGGGTCGTCGACAACTTCGGCGACGCCGGCGTGGCCTGGCGGCTGGCGCGCCAGCTGTCGGGCGAATTCGGCTGGCAGGTCACGCTCACGATCGACCGCCCCGAACTCCTCGCCCGCTTCGGAGCCGACCCGCGCGGCGCGGTGCGGGTCGAAGCCTGGCCGGGCGACGATCGAACGCCACGCGCCGACGACGTGCTGATCGGCGCCTTCGGCGTCGAGCCGCCGCCGCCGCTGCGCGCAGCGCTGGCCGGCGCAGCGCGCCGGCCGCTGTGGGTCAATCTCGAACACCTGAGCGCCGAGAACTGGATCGAGGGTTGCCACGGGCTCGCTTCGGTCCGGCCCGCCGACGGCGCGATCGAGCACTTCTTCTACCCCGGGTTCACCGCCGCCAGCGGCGGATTGCTGCGCGAGCGCTCGCTGGTCACCCGGCGCGACGCCTTCGCGGACTCGCCGGCGCAGCGCGAGTTCCTCGAGCGGCTCGGCGTGGCGCCCGGGCGCGACGAGCGGCTGCTGACGCTGTTCTGCTATCCCGATGCCCCGCTCGCCGAATGGTTCGACGCGCTGGCCGGGGGCACCCGGACCCATCGCGTACTGGTGCCTCGGGGCACCGCCGAAGAGGCGATCGCGGCCTTCTTCGGCGCCTCGCCACGGCACGGCGAGTCGTTGCGCCGCGGCGCGCTGCGGGTGCAGCGCATCCCGTTCCTGTCGCACGACGACTACGATCGGCTGCTGTGGAGCGCCGACCTGAACTTCGTGCGCGGCGAGGACTCCTGGATCCGGGCGCACTGGGCGGCGCGCCCTTTCGTCTGGCAGCCGTACGTGCAGGCCGGGCAGGCGCACCACGTGAAGCTGCAGGCGTTTCTCGGGCGCCTCGACGCCGGCCCCGTGGTCGACACGATGATGCGCGCCTGGAGCGGCGCTGGTGCGATCGGCCCGGCATGGGCCGCGTTCGAAGCCGCGCTGCCTGCGCTCGTGCCGGCCTACCGGGCGTGGTCGTCGAGCCTGGCCGCGCAGGCCGACCTCGCGACGCGGCTGGTCGAATTCTGCGCCGACCGGCTATAATCGAAGGTTGATCGCAACATTCACCAGTAGTACGCCCCATGAAAATCGCCCAGGAACTGCGCACCGGAAACGTCGTCATGATCGGCAAGGACCCGATGGTGGTCCAGAGGGCCGAATTCAACAAATCCGGCCGCAACGCCTCGGTCGTGAAGATGAAGCTGAAGAACCTGCTGAACGGCTGGTCCACCGAGACGGTCTACAAGGCCGACGAGAAGTTCGAGGTTCTGGTGCTCGACAAGAAGGACGTCACCTTCTCGTACTTCGCCGACCCGATGTATGTCTTCGTCGACGCCGACTACAACCAGTACGAGATCGAGCGCGAGAGCATGGGCGACGTGCTCAACTACATCGACGACGGCATGCCCTGCCAGGTCACGTTCTACGAAGGCCGGGCAATCGCGGTCGAGATGGAAAACAGCGTGGTGCGCGAGGTGGAATACACCGAGCCCGCGGTCAAGGGCGACACCTCGGGCAAGGTGATGAAGCCCGCGCGAATCAAGCCCACCGGCTTCGAGCTCGCGGTGCCCGCGTTCGTGGAGATCGGCGATCGCATCGAGATCGACACGCGCACCGCCGAGTACCGCAGCCGGGTGAAGGCCTGAGGGCCGCTCAGGCGAAGCTGTAGTCGCCGTCGGCGCGGCGCCGCCGCGCCAGCTTCCTCAACTGGCGCTGCACCGTGTCGCGCAGCGCCTGCATCGAGACCGGCTTCACCAGGTAGCTGTTGCAGCCGGCGAGCGCACCCCGCGCCAGGTCGAACGGCGACGAGCGGCTCGTGAGGATCACCACCGGGATGCCGCGCAGCGCCCGATTGCGCTTGATCGTCCGGGTGAGCCGGTAGCCGTCCATGTCGGGCATCACCACGTCGGCCAGCACAAGTTCGTAGCGGCGCATCGCCAGCACCTCGAGCGCCTCGCGCGCGCTGGCCACCGCCTCGCTGTCCAGGCCGATCTGGTGCAGCGCCAGCGAAAGCTGGCGACGCACCGTGGGGCTGTCGTCGACGATCAGCGCCCGCGGGCGGCGACGCTCGCCGTGCTCGGGCACCATCAACCCGTCCTCCAGCGCCTGCGCTGCCTCGGCGTCGCGCCGACGCTCGACGAGCGCGTCGACCACGCGGTTCAGGGCGAACAGCACCTGCGCCACGAAGTTGCTCTGCAGCAGATCGTCGACCGGACGCTGCGGATCGGCGCGCCGCCCCACCCTCAGCACCGCATCCTCCTCCAGCACGCGGCGCAGCGTGTTCGCCACTTCGGGACCACCGGCGACGGTCATGTCGACCAGCGCGATGTCGAACTCGCCCGGTCCGCGGGTGGTCGACAGCGAATAGCGATAGCGGTTGTGGCGCGCGTGGCGCAGCACGATCTCGAGCAGGCGCTGGAACTTCGTCGCGAGGCCGAACACGGCGACGCGGAATTCGGGTCTTGGGTCGGATGCCTGGACCATCTGGCTGTTCTCCTGCGGCGCGCTCATCTCTTTGGCACGATTCTACCCGTCGACCCCTGCCTCCTGGCAAGCGTTCCTCCAGGAAAAAGCGTGTCATGGCAGCAACTTAGCAACGGTTGTTGATGTTGCATCGCAACCTGCGTAACGACTGCGACGGATCGCGCCGGCCGCGCGGCCCACGCAGCGGCCTTCTCGCTTCGAGAGCGCATCGGCCCGTTGGCCGAAGGGCCACTTTCCCCTACAATTCAACGGATTAGGGGGTCTGTTCACAGGCCCCGGAACGGCGGTCCGCGGATCTCTCCCGGGGTGCGGGGCAGGCACGCAACCGCCGTTCGTGTTTTCCGGGCGCCGCAGCCCGGCGCCCCCGCTCAGGAGCCACGAGATGCCCGCGACGCAGCCCCTGATGAACACTTATGCCCGGCAGCCGGTGGCCTTTACCCACGGCGAGGGCGCGTGGCTCTACGACACCGCGGGCCGGCGCTACCTCGACTGCCTGGCCGGCATCGCGGTGAACACGCTCGGCCACAACCACCCGAAGCTGGTGGCGGCGCTGCGCGAGCAGGTGGCGCGCCTGATTCACAGCTCGAACCTGTTCGAAGTGCCGCTGCAGACCGAACTGGGCGCCCGGCTGGTCGAGCTCTCGGGCATGACCAACGTCTTCTTCTGCAACTCCGGTCTCGAGGCGAACGAGGCGGCGCTGAAGATCGCGCGCAAGTACGGCCACGAACGCGGCGTCGCCCGGCCCGAGGTGGTGGTCTACGAGCACGCGTTTCACGGCCGCTCGATCGCGACGCTGTCGGCCACCGGCAACGAAAAAGTGCAGAAGGGCTTCGAGCCGCTCGTCGAGGGTTTCGTGCGCGTGCCCCTGAACGATCTCGCCGCGCTCGAGCGCGTCGCGGCCGAGCGGCCCGACGTCGTCGCGGTATTCCTCGAGGCGATCCAGGGCGAAGGCGGCATCCAGCCGGCACGCATCGAATACCTGCGGGCGGTGCGCGAGTTGTGCGACCGCAAGGGCTGGCTGATGATGGTCGACGAGGTGCAGTGCGGCACCGGCCGCACCGGCAAGTGGTTCGCGCACCAGTGGGCGGGCGTGGTGCCCGACGTGATGCCGCTCGCCAAGGGCCTCGCCTCCGGCGTGCCGATCGGCGCAGTGGTGGCGCGCGGCGCCGCCGCGGAGGTGTTCGAGCCCGGCAACCACGGCACCACTTTCGGCGGCAATCCGCTGGCAATGCGCGCCGGGCTGGTCACCATCGCGACGATGCAGGAGGAAGGCCTGGTCGAGAACGCCGCGCGTATCGGTCAATCGATCATGTCCGAACTCGGGCGCGAACTGGCCGGTGCGCCCGGCTTCGTGGAAGTGCGCGGCCAGGGCCTGATGATCGGCGTGGAGCTCGACCGGCCCTGCGGCGCGCTCGTCAGGCACGCGCTCGACGCCGGGCTGGTGCTCAACGTCACCGCCGATCGGGTGGTGCGGCTGCTGCCCCCGCTGGTGTTTCGCGCCGAGCACGCCGAGCAGCTGGTCGGCACGCTGGTTCCGCTGATCCGCGGTTTCCTGCAAGACAACCAGGCCACGGCCACCCGAGCGGCGGGCAGACCATGAGCCAGAAGCACTTCCTGCAGTTCCGCGACTTCAGCGCCGACGAATTCGGCTACCTGTTCGCGCGCACCCGCGTGATCAAGGACCGCTTCAAGCGCTACGAGAAATACCATCCGCTGGTCGACCGCACGCTGGTCATGATCTTCGAGAAGGCCAGCACCCGCACGCGGCTGTCGTTCGAGGCCGGCATGCAGCAGCTGGGCGGCGCGGCGATCTACCTGACCACGCGCGATTCGCAGCTCGGCCGCGGCGAACCGGTCGAGGACGCCGCACAGGTGATCTCGCGGATGTGCGACATCGTCATGATCCGCACCTTCGAGCAGGAGATCGTCGAGCGTTTTGCGGCGCACTCGCGGGTGCCGGTCGTCAACGGCCTGACCAACGAGTACCACCCGTGCCAGATCCTGGCCGACATCTTCACCTTCATCGAGCACCGCGGCTCGATCGCAGGCAAGACCGTGGCCTGGATCGGCGACTCCAACAACGTCTGCAACACCTGGCTGCAGGCCGCCGAAGTGCTCGGCTTCAACGTCCACGTCTCCACGCCGCCCGGCTACGAGGTCGAGCCCGAGCGCGCGGGGCTGTTCGGCACCGATCACTTCGAGGAGTTCGCCGACCCGATCGACGCGTGCCGGGGCGCCGACCTGGTCACCACCGACGTCTGGACCAGCATGGGCTTCGAGGCGGAGAACGACGAGCGCCGCAAGGCTTTCGCCGACTGGTGCGTCGATGCCGACATGATGCGGGTGGCCAGGCCCGACGCACTGTTCATGCACTGCCTGCCGGCGCACCGTGGCGAGGAAGTAGCCGCCGAGGTGATCGACGGCCCGCAATCGGTGGTCTGGGACGAGGCCGAGAACCGGCTGCACGCCCAGAAAGCGCTGATGGAATACCTGCTGCTCGGGCGCATCGAAGCCTGAGCGGCTTGGTCGGGGCCGATTGCTTCACACGTTCTCAGTCGGGGCCGGCGAGCTCGAGCTGCATGCCCAGGCGCGAGGCGACGAAGCCGAGGCGCTCGTAGAACCGGTGCGCCTGCACCCGTGACCGATCGGAGCCGAGCTGCACGATCCGGCAGCCGCGCGAGCGGGCCCGCGCGATCGCCCATTCGATCATCGCCCGGGCGGTGCCCTGCGAGCGCTCGCCCGGCGCCAGCCTGAGCGTCCCGATCGTCGCGCGCCAGGCCCCTTGCCGCGACAGGCCAGGCGTGTAGTCGAGCTGCATCGTGCCGATCAGCCGCGCGCCACGGCATGCGACCAGCAACTCGCAATCCGGATCGCGCTCGATCGCCTCGAAGGCGGCCAGATGGCCGCTGGCCAGCGCCGACCCGGCCTGGCCCTGTCGTGCGCCCGGCGGTTCGTCGCGCAACAGCGCGACGATCGCCGGCAGGTCTTCGCGCGTGGCCCGGCGCAACAGCGGCGCCGGCGTGCCCGCGGCCCCTTCGAGGGGGGCGGCAGCGGGCGCAGCGCCCTCGGCCGGCGGTTTCCCGGCCGACGCGCCGGCCGACGCGCCGGCCGATGCGCCGGCCGGGACGCCGGCAGCCGCACCGGCCGCAGCGACGATCGCCGCCAGGTCGACGCGTTCGATCGCGCCGACCGCGGCCTCGAACCGGCCTTCGGCGCACAGCCCCTGCATGCCGGCGTCCTCGTAGGCGTCGATCACCGCGCGCGCGCAGGCATCGCGCACCGCGGCCGCCAGTGCAGTCGTCGTCGCACTCATCGATGACACCTCATTTGCGCCTCCCGGACATCGGGCGTGCGCTTCCGATTCTATGGCGCAGGCGCGCCGCGAGCCGCGCACGCCCCGATGCCGAAGGGGTCGAAGCCGATTGCTTCACACGTTCTCAGCGCCTGCGACCGCGAAACGGATACTGCGGATCGTGATAGCCGGGGGTCGACGCGTGTCCCGGCGTCACCAGCGAGTCGACCCGCGCCTCGTCTTCGTCGCTCCACTGGTAGTCGAGCGCGCCGAAGTAGTCGGCGAACTGTTCGACGGTCTTCGGGCCCGCGATCACCGAGCTCACCACGCGATTGGCCAGCAGCCAGGCAACCGCGAACTGCACCAGCGCGATGCCGCGCGCCTCGGCATGCGTCTTCAGCTTCTGCGCGATCGCCAGCGACTCGCCGCGCCACTCGGTCTCGAGGATGCGCCGATCGCCCCGGGCGGCGCGGCTGCCCTCGGGCGCCACGTCTCCGGGCGCGTACTTGCCCGTGAGCACGCCGCGCGCCACCGGGCTGTATGCCGCCACGCCCAGGCCGTGATGCGTACACGAAGGCAGGATCTCGACTTCGGGCTGGCGATTGAGCAGGTTGTAGTACGGCTGGCAGGCGATCGGCCCGGGCATTCCGATGCGCGCGGCCATGCCGCACAGGGTCGCGATGCGCCAGCCGCGAAAATTCGACAGGCCCCAGTAGCGGATCCGCCCGGCCCGGATCAGGTCGGAGACGGTGTGCAGCATCTCCTCGTCGCCGCCGTCGTCGAAGTCACGATGCAGGTACCAGATGTCGAGGTAGTCGGTGCCGAGCCGCGCCAGGCTCGCATCGAGCGCCTCGAGCAGCCACTTGCGCGAGTAGCGCGATGCGTTGGGCGCCTTCGACATCGGGTTGCCCACCTTGGATGCGAGCACCCAGCGATCGCGGTCGGCTTTCAGCAGCGGGCCGAGCATCGCCTCGGAGGCACCGTGCGAGTAGACGTCGGCGGTGTCGACGAAATTGACGCCGCGCTCGCGCGCCAGCGCCACGATGTCGGCGGCTGCGCCGGCGTCGGTCTGGTCGCCGAACATCATCGTGCCCAGGCACAGTTCGGAGACCAGCAGGCTGCTGTGTCCCATGCGGCGTGTCTTCATCGTCGGCGCGTCCGGTCGTCGAGGCCAAAGCCGCAACGATAGCCGGTTTTCGAGCGCCGCCGATCCGCACCGCCGATCCGCGAATCGTCCGGGCGTTGCTCAGGCGAGATGATCGCGCATGCGCTCGGCCAGTCGCCGGCGCGCACGATGCAGCCGCACCCAGCAGTTGGCCTCGGTGATGCCCAGGCGCCGGCAGACCTCGGCAGTGTCGCGTCCTTCGAGCACCTGCAGCACGAAGACCTCGCGCAGCGTGCCGGGCAAGGCCTCGATCTCGCCGAGCAGCGCCTCGAGCAGTCGCGCGCCGGTCACGCGCTGCACCGGGTCGTCGGCGCTGCCGGATTGCCCGGACTGCGCGTGCACCAGCCTGTCGAGCCCGTCTTCGGACACCTCGTCGTCGCGCACGCCGTCGGCTGCCGGCAGATAGCGCGCCTCGCGGCGAAACGCATCCTGGATCTTGTGGTTCAGGATGCCGATCAGCCAGGTGCGCAAGGCCGACTGCCTCTGGAACGACTCCAGGTTCACGAGTGCCGCAAGCAGCGCGTCCTGCACCGCGTCTTCGGCGAGGTCGTCATCGCGAATGCGCCGGCGCGCGAAGCGCAGCATGGCCCCCCGATGCGCGGCCAGGTCGGCCGGGCTCGGCATGGGCACAGCGAAAACGGCGGCGGAAGCGGTCATGCGGAGAGCCCCGGGTGCGGATGCGACAGCTTCGAAGTCTGGGGCGCCGCCCTCACCCGCGCGTCTCGCGAAGATCACGATTCGGTAACGATTCGCGCGCGCCTGCCGGAGGGCGCCGGGCCGCGTGCCCGCGCCGCCGGCCCCGCGCAGGGGTTTTGCTATGCTGGATTCGATGGACAGGCGGATACTCGTGGTCGAGGACCAGCGCGACATCGCCGAACTGATCGCGATGCACCTGCGCGATCTCGGCCATCGCGTCGATTGCGTGCACGACGGCGCGGCCGGTTACGAGGCGGCGCGCTCCGGCCGCTACGACCTGGTCGTGCTCGACGTCATGCTGCCCGGTCGCGACGGCCTCGACATCGTGCGCGCATTGCGCATCGACAAGGTGAGCACGCCGGTGCTGATGCTCACTGCCCGCTCGACCGAACTCGACCGGGTGCTCGGGCTCGAACTGGGCGCCGACGACTACCTGACCAAGCCCTTCTCGATCGCCGAGCTGCAGGCTCGCGTGCGCGCGCTGCTGCGTCGCCTGCACATGCACGCGCCGGCAGCCGCCGATTCCGCCGGCGCAGCGGGCACCGCCGAGCGCATCGAAGCCGGCGACCTGCTGATCGACGTCGCGAGCCGCGAAGTGCGCCTGGCGGGCCGGCCGATCACGCTGACCGCCAAGGAATTCGACCTGCTCGCGCACTTCGCGCGGCATCCGGGGCGCGCGTTCACCCGCCTGCAACTGCTCGATGCGGTCTGGGGCACCACCTTCGAGGGCTACGAGCACACGGTGAACACGCACATCAACCGCCTGCGCGCCAAGATCGAGATCGACCCGGCCAACCCGCGCCACGTGCTCACGGTGCGCGGCGTGGGCTACCGTTTCGCCGACCGGCGATGAAGTCGCTGCGCGCCCGGGTGCTGATGCTGGTGGTGGGCTTCGGCCTGATGATGGCGGCGCTGTTCGCGATCATCATGCACGCGTCGGTGCGCCAGTACTACGCCGACTGGATGTACGCGAAGAACGCCGCGTTCGCGCAGCGCGTGGTCGAGGCGCATCCCGACCTGTGGCGCGACTACGCCGACGATCCCGACGGCTTCGGCGCGACGCTGCGCCAGTACACGCTGTACTCGCCGAACACCGGCCTGTACCTGCTCGATCCGGGCGGCCGCGTGCTGGCCACCGCCGGCGAGCCCCGGCGTTTCTGGTCGAACTACCGGGTCGACCTGGCGCCGATCGCCGAGACGATGGCAGCCGATCCGGCACTGCCGATCGTCGCCGACGATCCCGACGAGCGTGGCCGCCGGTCGCTGGTGGCCGTGCAGCGCGTGATGCACGACGGGCAGCCGCGCGGCTGGCTCTACGTCGTGGCGAGGCAGACCGACATAGACACCGCGATGCCCGCGCTGCTGAAGAGTTACGCGATCCGCGCCGCGGCCACCGCTGGGCTGATGACCGTGGCGATCGGCGTGCTGCTCACGATCGCGATGATCTCCCTGCTCACCCGCCCGCTCACCGCGCTCACGCGCGCCACCGAGCAGATCCGCAACGCCGGGTTTTCCGGCGAGCTGCGCGCCGGGCACTTCCCCGACGCCGATCGCGACGACGAGATCGGCCGGCTGAGCCGCACGTTCCGCGAGGCGTTCGATCGCCTGCGCCTCGAGACCGAGCGCGTGCGCACGGTCGACACGCATCGGCGCGAGATGGTCGCCAGCGTCTCGCACGACCTGCGCACGCCGCTCACCGCGCTGATCGGCCAGATCGAGACCATCCGCCTGAAGGGCGACGCGCTTGCCGCCGAGGCCCAGGCGCACCTGCTCGAGCGCGCGCTTCAAAACGCCAGGCACCTCGAACGGCTCACCGACGCGCTGGCCGACCTGGCGCGACTCGACAGTCCCGAGTTCCGCGCGCAATCCGAGCCGATCGCGATCGGCGAGCTCGCCGACGACGTCGTCCAGCGTTTCGCGGCGGCCGCGCAGCAGGCCGGCGTGTCGCTGGAGGTCGAGTACCCCGACGGCCTGCCGCTCACCCGCGCCGACGCCGCGCTGATCGAGCGCGCGCTCGCCAACCTGCTCGACAACGCGCTGCGGGTCACGCCGGCGGGCGGCCGCGTGCTGGTGCGCGCGCTGCGTGCCGGCGAGGCGATGCGCGTGGAGGTCGCCGACACCGGCCCGGGCGTCGCCGCCGAAGACCAGCCCCGCGTGTTCGAGCGCTTCTACCAGACCAGCCGGCACCGCGAACATCGCGGCAGCTCGGGGCTGGGCCTGGCGATCGTCAAGCGGGTGGCCGAGCTGCACGGCGGCACTGCCGGGCTGCGTAGCGAACCCGGGCAGGGCTCGACCTTCTTCATCGAACTGCCGCTGGCCGCCTGAACGCGCGCCGCCCGCCGCCCCTGCACGCGCCTGCGCCCGATGCCCGCTTCCACGACACCCTGGCGCCGGATCGCCCATCTCGACATGGACGCGTTCTATGCGTCGGTCGAGTTGCTGCGCCGCCCCGAGCTGCGCGGCCAGCCGGTCGCGATCGGCGGCCACGGCGAGCCTTCGCGACGCGGCGTGGTCACCACCGCCACCTACGAGGCGCGCGCCTTCGGCATCCGTTCGGGCATGGCGTTGCGGCGCGCCGCCGAGCTGTGCCCGCAATGCGTGTTCCTGCCGGTGGACTTCGACGAGTACCGCCGCTACTCGCGCCGCTTCAAGGCGGCGATCGCAACGGTCACCGACCGCATCGAGGACCGCGGCATCGACGAGGTCTACATCGACCTCAGCGCGGTGCCGGGCATCCGCGTCGACCACGGCGCGCCGGTCGCGCGCGACATCCAGCACCGCGTGCTGCAAGCCACGGGCCTGACCTGCTCGATCGGCCTGGCGCCGAACAAGCTGCTGGCCAAGATCGCCTCCGACCTGCGCAAGCCCGCGGGGGTGACGATCGTCGACGAAGCCGACGTCCCGGCAGTGATCTGGCCGCTGCCGGTGCGCCGCATCAGCGGCATCGGGCCCAAGGCCGAACTGCAGCTCGAGGATCTCGGCCTGCGCACGATCGGCGAGCTCGCGGCCGCGCCGCTGTCGATGCTGCTCGCGCGCTTCGGCGCCAATTACGGAAGCTGGCTGCACGAGGCTGCCAACGGCCGCGACGAGCGTCCGGTCGTCACCTCGAGCGAACCGGTCTCGATGAGCCGCGAGACCACGTTCGAGCGCGACCTGCACCTGCGCCGCGACTGGCAGCCGCTGGCCGCCTGCCTGGCGGAACTGTGCCGCGAGGTCGCCTCCGACCTGCGCCGCCGCGGCTACGCCGGCCGCACGATCGGCGTGAAAGTGCGCTACGACGACTTCCGCATCGTCACCCGCGACCAGACCCTGGCGGGGGCGACCGACGAGGCTGCCACGATCCGCCGCGCGGCGTTCGAATGCCTGGGCCGGGTGCCGGCGACGCGGCGGCTGCGCCTGCTCGGCGTGCGGGTCGCCGGGCTGACGCGCGCTGGCGCGACGCAGGCGCGAACCGCGACCGACGGCCGGGCGCCGCCACCGGCGGGCGCGCAGCAGCCGCAGCTTCCGCTGTCGGGCGAGGACAGTCCCCTGGCCCTATAATCCGCGGGTTTTGCACCCACACGGCGGCGGTTCATGGAAAAAATCAGGAAGGTGGTGCTCGCCTACTCGGGCGGGCTCGACACATCGGTGATCCTGAAATGGCTTCAGGACACCTACGGCTGCGAAGTCATCACCTTCACCGCCGACATCGGCCAGGGCGAGGAACTCGAGCCGGCGCGCGAGAAGGCGCGCATGTTCGGGGTGAAGAGAATCTACATCGAAGACCTGCGCGAGGAGTTCGTGCGCGACTTCGTCTTCCCGATGTTCCGCGCCAATACGGTCTACGAGGGCGAATACCTGCTGGGCACCTCGATCGCGCGGCCGCTGATCGCCAAGCGGCTGGTCGAGATCGCGCGGCGCGAGAACGCCGACGCGATCTCGCACGGCGCCACCGGCAAGGGCAACGACCAGGTCCGCTTCGAGCTCGGCGCCTACGCGCTGATGCCGAACGTGAAGATCATCGCACCGTGGCGCGAGTGGGACCTGCTCTCGCGCGACAGGCTGCTCGCGTACGCCGACGCGCACGGCATTCCGGTCGACTTCAAGAAGCGCAAGGGCGGTGCGCCGTTCTCGATGGACGCGAACCTGCTGCACATCTCGTACGAAGGCGGCATTCTCGAAGATCCGGCCGCCGAGCCGCCGGCGAAAGGAATGTGGCGCCTCACGGTTCCGGTCGAGAAGGCACCGGGCAAGCCCGAAGACGTCGAGCTCGAATTCCGCGCCGGCGACCTGGTCGGCGTGAACGGCCGCCGGATGAAGGCGCACGAGCTGCTCGGCGAGCTCAACCGGCTCGGCGGCAAGCACGGCGTGGGCCGGCTCGACCTGGTCGAGAACCGCTACGTCGGCATGAAGTCGCGCGGCTGCTACGAAACACCGGGCGGCACGATCCTGCTGCGCGCGCACCGTGCGATGGAATCGCTCACGCTCGACCGCGAGGTCGCACACCTCAAAGACGAGCTGATGCCGCGCTACGCGAGCATGATCTACAACGGCTACTGGTGGTCGCCCGAGCGGCGCGCACTGCAGGCGCTGATCGACCACACGCAGGCCGGCGTGAACGGCACGGTCACGGTGCGCCTGTACAAGGGCAACGTGATCGTCGTCTCGCGCAAGTCGCCCGATTCGCTGTTCGACGAGCGCATCTCCACTTTCGAGGACGACCAGGGCGCCTACGACCAGGTCGACGCGGGCGGGTTCATCAAGCTGAACGCACTGCGCATGCGGATCGCGGCGAACAAGGCCGCCGCCCCGGCAAGGCGCACGCGAAAGGCCCGCAACGGCTGATGCCGCTGCTTGCGCTGCAGGACGTCCACCTCGCCTACGGGCACGTTGCGCTGCTCGACGGCGCCGGGCTGTCGATCGACGCGGGCGAGCGGATCGGCCTGATCGGGCGCAACGGCACCGGCAAGTCCTCGCTGCTGCGCGGCATCGCGGGACAGCTCGCGTTCGACGACGGCCAGGTCGTGCGGCAGGCCGGCCTGTCGATCGCCTTCGTGGCGCAGGAACCGGCGCTCGATCCCGCACAGACGGTCTTCGAGGCGGTGGCCGCCGGACTCTCCGGGCAGGCCGAGGCGGTCGCACAATACGAGGCGCTCGCCGCGGCACTCGCACGCACGGCGCGTCCCGAGCCCGCGCAGCTCGAACAACTGGCCGCGCTGCAGGCACGGCTCGAGGCCGAGGGCGGCTGGGCTTCGGCGCATCGGATCGAGCGCGTGCTCACCCGCCTCGCGCTCGACGGCACCGAACCGGTGGCGGGCCTGTCGGGCGGGCAGCGCAAGCGCGTCGCGCTCGCCCGCGCGCTGGTGGCCGACCCCGACCTGCTGCTGCTCGACGAGCCGACCAACCACCTGGACATCGAGTCGATCGCCTGGCTGGAGGAACTGCTGCGCGGCCTGCGCGGTGCACTGGTCGTCGTCACGCACGACCGGCGCTTCCTCGACCGGGTCGCCACCCGCATCGTCGAGCTCGACCGCGGCCGGCTGCGCTCGTACCCGGGCAGTTTCGCGCAGTACCAGCAGCACAAGGCCGACGAACTGGCGGGCGAAGCGGTGGCGGACGCGAAGTTCGACCGCCTGCTCGCGCAGGAGGAGGCCTGGATCCGCAAGGGGATCGAAGCGCGGCGCACCCGCAACGAAGGCCGGGTGCGCCGGCTCGAGGCGCTGCGTCGCCAGCGCGCCGAGCGGCGCGAGCGGGCCGGCCGCGTGAGCCTGGCGGTCGATGCGGGCGAGCGCTCGGGCAAGCTGGTGATGGAGCTGCAGGGCGTGACCCGCGCCTGGGGCGAGCGGGTGGTGGTGCGCGACTTCGACGCGATCGTGCAGCGCGGCGACCGGGTCGGGCTAGTCGGGCCGAACGGCTGCGGCAAGACGACGCTGCTCAGGCTGATGCTGGGCGAGATCGCCCCCGACCGCGGCAGCGTGCGGCGCGGCACGCAGCTGCAGGTGGCGTATTTCGACCAGTTGCGCGAGCAGCTCGACGACGCGGCCACGCTCGTCGAGACGATCAGCCCGGGCTCGGAGTGGATCGAGATCGGCGGCCGGCGCACCCACGTCATGAGCTATCTCGAACGCTTCCTGTTCCCGCCGGAACGCGCGCGCGCCCCGGTGGCCTCGCTCTCGGGCGGCGAGCGCAACCGGCTGCTGCTGGCGCGGCTGTTCGCGCGCCCGGCCAACCTGCTGGTGCTCGACGAACCCACCAACGACCTCGACATCGACACGCTCGAACTGCTCGAGGAGCTGCTCGCCGACTATCCGGGCACGGTGCTGATCGTCAGTCACGATCGCGCCTTCCTCGACAACGTGGTGACGCAGACGATCGCCGCGCTCGGCGACGGTCACTGGCGCGAATATCCGGGCGGCTACGCCGACTACGAGGCCGCGCGCGCGCGTGAAGTGCAGGTGCAGGCGGCGCAAGCCGCTGCCGGGGGGACGGCTGCCGGAGGTTCCGCTGCCGCGGCGCGTGCTTCGAGCGGCGGCGCCGGCCGGGCCGCCCCGCCCGCAGCGCGCGCCAAGCTCAGCTACCGCGAGCAGCGAGAGCTGGAGGCGCTGCCGACGCGGATTGCCGCGCTCGAAGCCGAGCAGAAGCAGCTGGGCGAGCAGCTGGCCGACCCGGCCGGCTGGCGAGGCGACGCCGCCGCGATGCGGGCGGCGAACGAGCGCTTCGCGGCGATCGAAGCGGAGCTGATGGAATCGCTCGAGCGCTGGGAGGCGCTGGAGGCGCGCCGCTGAACCACCCGCCTGCGGCCGCGGGCGCCCCGCCGCCGCGGCTGGGCCTACAATGCCCGGCGTCGAGGATCGTCGATCCCGACGGGCAACCAGGAGGAATCGTCATGCCATCGTTCGACGTGGTCTCGGAGAGCGATCCGGTCGAGGTGCGCAACGCCGTCGATCAGGCCAACAAGGAGATCGCCAACCGCTTCGACTTCAAGGGGTCGGACGCGCGCATCGAGCAGAAGGAGCGCGAACTCACCGCCTACGCCGACGACGACTTCAAGCTCGGACAGCTGCGCGACGTGCTGGTGGCCAAGTGCGCGAAGCGCGGCGTCGACGTACGCTTCCTCGACTACGGTCCGGTGCAGAAAATCGGCGGCGACAAGGTCAGGCAGGTGATCACGGTGCGCCACGGCGTGTCCGCCGATCACGCGAAGAAGATCGTGCGGCTGGTCAAGGACAGCAGGCTGAAGCTGCAGGCGAGCATCCAGGGCGACGCGGTGCGCGTGAGCGGCGCCAAGCGCGACGACCTGCAGACGGCGATCGCGCTGCTGAAGAAGGAAGTCACCGACGTGCCGCTGTCGTTCACGAATTTCCGCGACTGACGATCGCCTCGGCGAAACGCGAGTTCGGACGCGGCAAGACCCTGCATGTGCGCAATGTCCGCCGCCCGCGCTGAACCCGGCCTCACCCGCGCGCTCGACGACGCCTGCAGCGGCACGGCCCGCAAGGCGCTCTGCTGGGCGCTGCTCGCGCTCGTCTGGTTCGCGCCGCTCGGCTACCGGGCGCTGCTCACGCCCGACGAGGGGCGCTACGCGACGATCGCTCTCGGAATGATGAACAGCGGCGACTGGATCACGCCGCGGCTGAACGGCTTCCTGTATTTCGAGAAACCGCCGCTGCAGTACTGGATGGGGGCGCTCGGCTTTCACCTGCTCGGCGTCAACGACTTCGCCGCGTGCCTGTGGCCCGGCCTGACCGGCTTCCTGACGGTGGCAGCGGTGGCGTACACCGCGCGCAGGTTCTGGGCCTGGTGGGCCTGCTGATCTACACGCTGGTGTCCACCCGCACGCTGTTCGACGCGGCCCGTCGCGCCGGGCTGGCGCGGCATCGGGTCGCGATCGGCGCGGTCGCCGGGCGAAGCGGCACGCTGGCGATCCAGGGTCCTGCCGCATAGCCTTCGCCGCGCCGGGCGGGCGAGGCGCTCAACCCTCGATGCGCGCGTAGGCCGAGTGGTTGTGGATCGACTCGAAGTTCTCCGCCTCGACCACGAAGCGGCGCACCCGCGGCTCGCGGCGCAGCGCCATGGCCACGTCGCGCACCAGGTCCTCGACGAACTTGGGGTTGTCGTAGGCACGCTCGGTGACGTGCTTCTCGTCGACGCGCTTGAGAAGCCCGTAGATCTCGCTGGAAGCCTGCTGCTCGGCCAGCACGATCAGCTCCTCCGGTTCGATCGTCGCGTCGGCCACGACCGACACGGTGAGGTGCGAACGCTGGTTGTGCGCGCCGTAGTCGGAGATCGTCTTCGAGCACGGGCACAGGCTGGTGCATGGCACGACGACGCTCATCGTCGTGACCGGGTCGTGCGCCCCGCCCTCGACCACGATCGACAGGTCGTAGTCCATCAGGCTCTGCACCTGCGAGACCGGCGCGGTCTTGCGCACGAAGAGCGGCAGCGCGAGTTCGATGCGCCCGCTGTCGGCCTCGAGCAGGCCGAGCATCTCGACGAGCATCGCGCGCAGTCCGGCCGCGTCGAGCGCCGGACGCCCGTCGGCGAGCCGATCCTCGAGCAGCGCGACGAAGCGCGACATGTGCGTGCCCTTCTGCTCGGCGGGCAGCGCGACGTACAGGCCGAACTGGCCCACGCTCGGCTGGTCGGCCCCGGCGCTGCGCCAGCGCAGCGGATAGCGCAGGCCCTTGACGCCCACGCGCTGGATCGGCAGCTCGCGCACGTCGGGGCTGCCCTGCACGTCGGCCATCACGCCGGCCAGCAGCGCGCCGGTGTCGCGGATGTTCATCGGCTGTTCTCCGTCGGTATCCAATTCGTCTTCAGCCGGCGCGGCGCATCACCAGGCGCGGCCCGCCCTCGGCGGCAAGCAGTTCGGCGAATCGTTCGCGCACCGCGCGCTCGATGCCGTCGCGGTCGAGGCCTTCGAGCCGCAGCAGCAGCGCCTGCTCGCCGTGATCGACGCAGCGGTCGGGCAGGCCGAGCTGCAGCAGCGGACGCACGATGCCGGCCGCTGCGAGCGCTTCGGCCACCGCGCTGCCGGCCCCGCCCATCACCACGTGTTCCTCGACCGTGACGAAGGCCTCGTGCGCGCGCGCCAGCTCGATCAGCAGCGCCTCGTCGACCGGCTTGACGAAGCGCATGTTGACCACCGTCGCGTCGAGCGCCTCGCCCGCCGCGAGCGCCGGCGCCACCATGGTGCCGAAAGCGAGCAGCGCGAGGCGCCTGCCCTGGCGGCAGACCTGGCCGCGGCCGATCGGCAGCGCGGTGAGGTCCTTCGACACCGCCACGCCCGCGCCGGCGCCGCGCGGATAGCGCACCGCGGCAGGCCCGTCGTGCCGGAACGCGGTGTAGAGCATCTGGCGGCACTCGTTCTCGTCGGCCGGCGCCATCACGACCATGTTCGGAATGCAGCGCAGGTAGGCGAAATCGTAGGCGCCCGCATGCGTGGCGCCGTCGGCGCCGACGATTCCGGCGCGATCGAGCGCGAACACCACCGGCAGGTTCTGCAGCGCGACGTCGTGCACCAGCTGGTCGTAGCCGCGCTGCAGGAAAGTGCTGTAGATCGCCACCACCGGCTTCATCCCCTCGCAGGCGAGCCCGGCCGCGAAAGTGACCGCGTGCTGCTCGGCAATGCCGACGTCGAAGTAGCGCTGCGGGAAGCGCCGCTCGAATTCGACCAGCCCGGAACCCTCGCGCATCGCCGGCGTGATCGCCACCAGCCGCTCGTCGAGCGCCGCCATGTCGCAGACCCAGTCGGAGAACACCTGGGTGTAGGTGGGCCGGGCGGGCGTGGCCGGCTTGCGGATGCCCTCGCGCGGATCGAATCGCCCGGGGCCGTGGTAGAGCACCGGGTCGGCCTCGGCCAGCTTGTAGCCCTGCCCCTTGCGGGTCACGATGTGCAGGAACTGGGGCCCGCGCAACTCGCGCAGGTTCTGCAGCGTGGGGATCAGGCTGTCGAGGTCGTGGCCGTCGATCGGCCCCACGTAGTTGAAGCCGAACGCCTCGAACATCGTTCCGCCGGGAACGACCAGTCCCTTTGCGTGTTCTTCGATCCGGCGCGCGAACTCGAACAGCGGCGGCAGGTTCGACAGCACCGCCCGGCCGACGTCGCGCGCCTTCGTGTAGAAGCGCCCCGAGAGCAGCCGCGCCAGGTAGCGGTTGAGCGCACCCACCGGCGGCGAGATCGACATGTCGTTGTCGTTGAGCACCACCAGCAGGTCGATGTCGGGCGTCACGCCGGCGTTGTTCATCGCCTCGAAAGCCATTCCCGCCGTCATCGCGCCGTCGCCGATCACCGCCACGTGGCGTCGCCGCCCCGGACCCTGGTTCTCGCCCTTGTTGCGCGAGGCCACCGCCATGCCGAGCGCGGCCGAGATCGAGGTGGACGAGTGCGCGGTGCCGAACGCGTCGTACTCGCTCTCGCTACGCTTCGGGAAACCCGAGATGCCGCCGTGCTGGCGCAGCCCGGCCATGCGGTCGCGCCGCCCGGTGAGGATCTTGTGCGGATAGCTCTGGTGGCCGACGTCCCAGATCAGCCGGTCGCGCGGCGTGTCGAACACGTAGTGCAGCGCGATCGCCAGTTCCACGGTGCCCAGGTTCGACGACAGGTGCCCGCCGGTGCGCGAAACCGAATCGAGCACGAACTCGCGCAGTTCGTGCGCCAGCTGCCCGAGCTGCGCGCGCTCGAGCGCGCGCAGTTCGTGCGGTCCGTCGATCGAGCCGAGCAGCGGCCAGGCGCCGGGTTCGCCGCCGGTGTGCGCCGCGCCGCTCATGACTTCCTCAGCACGATCAGGTCGGCCAGGCCCGCCAGGCTCCGCGCCGCCTCGCCCAGCGGCGCGATCGCCGCGTGCGCCTGCTCGCGCAGTTGTCCGGCCAGGCGCCGCGCGGCATCGAGCCCGAGCGCCGACACGTAGGTGGGCTTGTTGCGCTGCGCGTCCTTGCCGGCGGTCTTGCCGAGCGTGGCCGCGTCGCCTTCGACGTCGAGAATGTCGTCGACCACCTGGAACGCAAGGCCGACCGCATCGGCATAGCGGTCGAGCGCCTGCATCCGGCGGGCACACGCCTCGGTCGGCGCCGCGCCGTCGCCGCACGCGCACAATCCGCCCAGCCGCACCGATGCGCGCAACAGCGCACCGGTCTTGCGCCGATGCATGTCTTCGAGCGCCTCGCGGCCGAGCGCCGCGCCGACCGATGCGAGGTCGATCGCCTGGCCGCCGGCCATGCCGGTGGAGCCGGCCGCGCGCGCCAGCTCGGCAACCATCGCGGCGGTGGCGCTCGCGCTGGTTCCGTGCGCGGGCGCCGCCGCCAGCACCTCGAACGCGAGCGACTGCAGCGCATCGCCGACCAGCATCGCCAGCGCCTCGCCGTACCTGACGTGCACCGTAGGGCGTCCGCGGCGCAACACGTCGTCGTCCATGCACGGCAGGTCGTCGTGCACCAGCGAGTAGGCGTGGACCAGCTCGACCGCACAGGCCGCGCGGTCGAGCGCCGCCGCCGGCGCGCCGCCCGCCTCGCCGGCGGCGTACACCAGCAGCGGGCGCACGCGCTTGCCGCCGCCCAGTACCGCGTAGCGCATCGCCTCGTGCAGCCGGGCCGGATGCGCAGCGGCCGGCGGCAGCAGGTGCTCGAGCGCCTGCTCGGCGCGCTGGCCGCGGCTGGCGAGCCAGTGCTCGAACGGCAGGCTGCTCGCCGGCGCGACGGCGGTGGTGCTTGCCTGGCTCATCAGGGTTCGTCTGCCTCGTCGGGTTCGAACGGGCGCAGCAGGTCGGCCTCGAGAATGCGCACCTGCTGCTGCACCTCCGACAGCGACTTGCGGCACCAGGCGATCAGCGCCGCGCCGCGACGGTAATCGGCCAGCGACTGCTCGAGCGACAGCGCGCCGCTCTCCATGCGCTGAACGATGCCCTCGAGCTCGCCCAGCGCGAGCTCGAAGGACTCGGGAGCGGGATCCTGCCCCTGCGATGCGGCAGGGACGCCCGCGCCCGCCGCGTCCGCGGCGGGGTCGCCGGGGGTCCGGCTGGAAGACTTGGCCATCGATGGGGATCCGGAGCCTGGCAGTGCAGGTCAAAGCGTTGATTTTACTTTTGTTTTGCGCGCCGCGCCGCGAAGTCCCCGTTTTCGGGGCACGCGCCTGTGCGCGGACCGCCGCGGGCTTGCCACGAAAGCCATTCGGGGTATCCTTCGGCCTCCTGGCTCACCGGCCCGGGTTGGCCGTCCCGGGGCACTCCCGAGGCCGGGCTTGGTTCCGTCCTTCGACTGGCATGGAGGGTCAGGATGTCGGATCTGGGTCGCGGGGAATTCCTGGTACCCGCACGCACGCAGCTCCCCGTCTCCGCCTATTTCGACGAAGCGCTGTTCCGGCGCGAACTCGACGTCCTGTTCCGCCAGGGCCCGGGCTACGTCGGGCATCGCCTGATGGTGCCCGAGGCGGGCGACTACCATGTGCCCGCAGCCGGCAACGGGGGCCGCGTGCTGGTGCGCAACGCCGGCGGCGTCGAACTGCTGTCGAACGTCTGCCGGCACCGCCAGGCAGTGATGCTCGAGGGCCGCGGCCACGTCGACAACATCGTCTGCCCGCTGCACCGCTGGACCTACGACCTGTCGGGCAACCTGCTCGGAGCGCCGCACTTCGAGCCGCAGCCCTGCGTGAAACTCGAAGCCGCGCCGCTGCAGGACTGGCGCGGCCTGCTGTTCGAGGGCCCGCGCGACGTGGCGCGCGATCTCGCCGGCCTGGGCATCGAGCGCGAGTTCGACTTCACCGGCTACGTGCTCGACCACGTCGAGCTCCACGAGTGCGCGTACAACTGGAAGACCTTCATCGAGGTCTACCTCGAGGACTACCACGTCGTGCCGTTCCACCCGGGACTCGGGCACTTCGTCTCCTGCGACGACCTGCGCTGGGAGTTCGGCGAGCGGTACTCGGTGCAGACGGTCGGCACCCTCGAGGGGCTGCGCAAGCCGGGAACCCCGGTCTACGAACGCTGGCACGAGCAGGTGCTGCGGCTGGCCGGCGACGAACTGCCCGCCCACGGCGCGATCTGGCTCACCTACTACCCGAACGTGATGGTCGAGTGGTACCCGCAGGTGCTGGTGATCTCCACGCTGGTGCCGCGGGGCCCGCAGCTGACGACCAACGTGGTCGAGTTCTACTATCCGGAGGAGATCGCGCTGTTCGAGCGCGATTTCGTCGAGGCCGAACGCGCCGCCTACATGGAGACCGCGATCGAGGACGACGAAATCGCGCTGCGCATGGATGCCGGAAGGCGGGCGCTGCTCGAACGCGGCGAAGACGACGCCGGCCCCTACCAGAGCCCGATGGAAGACGGCATGCAGCACTTTCACGAGTTCCTGCGCCGCCAGCTCGGGCCCGTCTGAACCTGCCGCGACCTTCGCCGGCGGTTGCGGCCCGGTCGCCGGCGCCTGTGGAGAATCATCGATGATCTGGAGCACGATCGTCACGGCCGACGAACTGGCCGCCCGCCTCGACGAGTGCGTGGTGGTCGATTGCCGCCATGACCTGACCGATCCCGACGCCGGCCCGGCCGCCTATTCGGTGGGGCACCTGCCCGGGGCATTCTTCCTGCACCAGGACTTCGACCTGGCCGGCCCGAAGACCGGTCGCAACGGCCGGCATCCGCTGCCCGGGCGCGAAGCGCTGCGGCGCCTGCTCGAATCGATCGGCTGCTCCGACGGGCGGCAACTGGTCGCCTACGACGACAGCGGCGGCGCCTATGCGGTGCGGCTCTGGTGGCTGGCGCGCTGGCTCGGTCATCCGGAGGCGGCGGTGCTCGACGGCGGCATCCAGGCCTGGCGCAAGGCCGGCTACCCGGTGAGCCGCGAGCCGGCAGTGCCGCGCCCGGGCGCACTGAGCCTGCGCGAACCGCTGGTCGGAGAAGTCGACACCGAAGCCGTCCTCGCGGCGATGGGGCGCGGCGACCGGCTGCTTCTCGATGCGCGCACACCCGAGCGCTTTCGCGGCGAGGTCGAGCCGGTCGACCCGGTGGCGGGACACATCCCGGGCGCGGTGAACCGGCCGCTGCAGCGCAACCTGCGGCCCGACGGTCGATTCAAGCCGGCCGAGGTGCTGCGCGAGGAATACCTCGCGCTGCTGGCCGGACGCGCGCCGGCCGCGGTGATCCACCACTGCGGCTCCGGGGTCACCGCCTGCCACAACCTGCTCGCGATGGAGATGGCCGGCCTCGCCGGCAGCCTGCTCTACCCGGGATCGTGGAGCGAGTGGTGCGCCGACCCGGCGCGGCCGGTGGCGCGGGGCGACGCCGGCTGAGGCCGGGCCTGCAGATTCCGCACGGACGATGGCGCGACTCGTCTTCATCGCCGGCCACGCCGGCACCGGCAAGACGACGCTGGCGCGGCGCGCGATACCGCTGCTGCACGCGCGCACCGGCGAGAGCTTCTGCGTACTCGACAAGGACACGGTCTACGGCGCCTACAGCGCGAAAGTGATGGGCCTGCTCACCGGCGATCCCGGCGACCGCGACAGCCCCACTTTCCTCGACAACCTGCGCGACGAGGAATACCGCGGCCTGCTCGAGGTCGCCGCCGAGAACCTCGGGCTGGGCGTGAACGTCGTGCTGGTCGGCCCGTTCTCGCGCGAGGTCAGGTCGAAGCGGGTGTTCGATCCGCTGGCGCTCGGCGTGCCGGCCGACACCCTCATCCGGGTGGTCTGGGTGACGCTCGACGAGGCCACCGCCAAGGCGCGCATCGTCGCGCGCGGCGATCCGCGCGACCGCTACAAGCTCGCGCACTGGGACGACTACCGCCAGCGGCGTTTCGAGCCCGACCCCGCGGAATTCGCGCAGTTGCTGCGCTTCGACAACACCGTCTTCGACGAGGCGGCGTTCGCGCGCGTCGTCGACGCGATCTGCTGAGGGGGCGCTCGCGGGGTCCTCAGTGCCCGTGCAGTACGGCAGTGGTGAACGCGATCACCGCGACGCCGGCCATCATCAGCACGAACTGCCAGAACCAGTCGCCGCCACGCCGGGTCTCGCGGTGCATGTCGGGGATCAGGTCTGCCAGCGCAATGTAGATGAAGCTGGCCGCCGCCAGCACCAGCACGAAAGGCAGCAGATCCTGGGTGCGCGACAGCGACAGATAGCCGAGCACGCCGCCCGCAACCGCCGCGAGGCCGCTCAGCGCGTTGTAGACGAGCGCACGAGCGCGCGTATAGCCGGCGTTGATCAGGATGATGAAGTCGCCGATCTCCTGCGGGATCTCGTGGGCGGCGATCGCCGCGGTGGTCAGCCAGCCGAGCGCGGGATCGGCGATGAACGCCGCAGCGATCATCACGCCATCGGCGAAGTTGTGGATGCCGTCGCCGATCAGGATCAGCATGCCGCCGGGTCCGGCCGCCTCGCGGTCGTGACCGTGGTGGTGTTCGTGGCCGTCGCCCTCGTGGTGATGGCTGTGCCTGAGCACCGAGAGCTTCTCGAGCACGAAGAAACCGATCAGCCCGAGCAGCAGCGTCCAGGCGAGCGCGCGCAGGTCTGCGTGCGACTCGAAGGCCTCGGGAATCAGGTTGAGCACCGCCGAACCCAGCAGCAGCCCCGCCGACGCGCTGACCAGCCGGTTCACCAACCTGCCGAGCAGGCGCAGCGACAGCCACGCCGCGGCGAGCACGCTGGCCACGCCGGCCAGCAGCGTGGCCACGATCGTCATCAGCAGCGTCGCGGTCACCGTCAGTGCGCCTGTTCCCAGTTCGCACCCGCACCGCACTCGACCTCGAGCGGCACCGACAGGCGCGCGACGCCGGTCATCAGGCGGGGCAGCCCGGAACGCACCTCCTCGAGTTCGTCCTGCGGAACCTCGAGCACCAGTTCGTCGTGCACCTGCATGATCAGCTTCGAGGCCATCGCGCGCTCGTCGAGCCAGCGCTGCACCGCGATCATCGCCATCTTGATCAGGTCGGCCGCGGTGCCCTGCATCGGCGCGTTGATCGCGGCGCGCTCGGCCGCGCCGCGCCGCGGCCCGCTCGGACTGTTGATCTCGGCGAGCCACAGGCGCCTGCCGAACACCGTCTCGACGTAGCCCTGGCTGCGCGCGAGTGCGCGCGTCTCGTCCATGTAGCGGGCCACGCCCGGATAGCGCGCGAAGTAGCGCTCGATGTAGTTCTTCGCCGCGTCGCGCTCGATGCCCAGGTTCGCGGCCAGGCCGTAGGCGCTCATGCCGTAGATCAGCCCGAAGTTGATCACCTTCGCGTAGCGGCGCTGCTCGGCGCTGACCTCGGCGGGCGCGATGCCGAAGATCTCGCCCGCGGTGGCCCGATGCACGTCCAGGCCCTGCTCGAAGGCGTGCAGCAGGCTCTCGTCGCGCGACAGGTGCGCCATGATCCGCAGCTCGATCTGCGAGTAGTCGGCCGAGACGATGCTCGCGCCGGGCGGCGCGACGAAGGCTTCGCGGATGCGCCGACCCTCGGCGGTGCGCACCGGGATGTTCTGCAGGTTCGGGTCGCTCGAGGCGAGCCGGCCGGTGACCGCGACCGCCTGCGAGTAGCTGGTGTGCACGCGCCCGCTGCGCGGATCGACCATCTTCGGCAGCTTGTCGGTGTAGGTGCTCTTGAGCTTGGCGAGCGCGCGCCAGTCGAGCACGATGCGCGGCAGCGGATAGTCTTCGGCGAGTTTCGCGAGCACCTCCTCGTCGGTGGAGGGAGCGCCGCTGGCGGTCTTGCGGATCACCGGCAGGCCGAGCCGGCCGAACAGGATCTCGCCGAGCTGCTTCGGTGAATTCAGGTTGAACGGCTGCCCCGCGGCCTCGATCGCGCGACGCTCGAATTCGTGCAGCTTGCGACCCAGCTCGCCGGACTGCCGCAGCAGCGCGTCGGCATCGATCAGCACGCCGTTGCGCTCCATCCGCTGCAGCACCACCGACACCGGAATCTCGATTTCGCGGTAGATGCGTTCGAGCCGCTCGTGCCCGGCGATGCGCGGATACAGCGTGCGGTGCAGGTGCATCGCCACGTCGGCGTCTTCGGCGGCATAGCGCGCCGCCCGCTCGATCGGCACCTGCTCGAAGCCGATCCGGCTCGCGCCCTTGCCCGCCACCTCCTGATAGGTGACGGTGCGCCGGCCCAGATGGCGTTCGGCGAGCGAGTCCAGGTCGTGGTTGCGATGCGCCTCCAGCACGTAACTCTCGAGCAGCGTGTCGTGCGCGACGCCCGCCAGGCGCACGCCGTGGTTCTCGAGCACGTGCGTGTCGTACTTCAGGTTCTGGCCGACCTTCGCGCGAGCCGGGTCTTCGAGCCAGCCACGCAGCCGCGCGAGCACGTGCTCGCGCGCGAGCTGCGCGGGCGCGCCCGCATAGCGATGCGCGACCGGCACGTAGCAGGCTTCCCAGGGCGCAATCGACAACGACAGGCCGACGAGTTCGGCGGCCATCGGGTCGAGCGAGGTCGTCTCGGTGTCGAACGCAACCAGGTCGGCGGCCTCGATGCGCGCGATCCAGCGCTCGAGCGCCTCGTCGTCGAGCACCGTTTCATAGTCGGGCGAACCGGCAGCAGCGTGCGCGCCGCCGGCCGCGTGAGCCGAGGCGCGCGCCCGATCGGCCGGGGCGCCCCCGGCCCTCGCGGCCCCGCCGTCGGCGCCCGGCGCACCTGGTCCTGCCGCAGCGGCCGCGTCGCCGAGTTCGCGCAGCCAGCTGCGGAACTCGCAGCGCTCGAAGAGCTCGCGCAGTGCCACCGGATCTTCGTCGGCGAGATCGAGCGAAGCGTCGATCGACTCGACCTGCGGGCCGAGGTCGCAGTCGGTCTTCACGGTGACCAGCCTGCGCGCGACCGGCAGCCAGTCGAGCGCCTTGCGCAGGTTCTCGCCCACGACGCCGCCGATCGCGTCGGCGTGCTCGACGATCGCCTCGAGCGACCCGTACTGCGCGAGCCACTTCACCGCGGTCTTGGGGCCCACCTTGTCGACGCCGGGCACGTTGTCGACCGAGTCGCCCACCAGCGTCAGCCAGTCGACCATGAGCTCGGGCGGCACGCCGAAGCGCGCGATCACGCCCTCGCGGTCGAGCCGCTCGACCGGCCCGCCCTCGCGGCTCGTCATGGTGTTGATCAGCACCACGCGATCGTCGACCAGCTGGGCGAGGTCCTTGTCGCCGGTGGAGATCACGGTGTTCATCCCCTGGCGCGAAGCCTGGGCGGCCAGCGTCGCGATCACATCGTCGGCCTCGATGCCCTCGACCATCAGCAGCGGCCAGCCGAGCGCGCGCACCATCTCGTGGATGACCGGGATCTGCCGCGCCAGGTCTTCGGGCATCGCCTTGCGGTTGGCCTTGTATTCGGCGTACCAGTCGTCCCGGAAGGTCTTGCCGGGCGCATCGAACACCACCGCGCCGTGGGTCGCGCCGCCGCTCAATTTGCCGTCGGCACGCAGACGCCGTAGCATCGCCACCATGCCGCGCACCGCGCCCGTCGGCTCGCCGCTGCCGGTGCGCAGATCCGGCATCGCGTGAAACGCGCGATACAGGAAACTCGAGCCGTCGACCAGCAGAAGCGTCTTTTCGGACATGTCCAGCAGCAAGCAGGTGCCGCAGTTGCGCGCGATCGCGAGCCAGGAGCGCTCGACGTCGCTGAAAGCGCGCGAGTCCTGGCACATCCTCGGAATTATCTCAGAGTTCGTCGAGGCGACCGAACGCCTCGCCGAGATCAGGCCCGCGGTGTCGATCTTCGGCAGCGCGCGCGTGCACCCCGGGCATCGCTGGTACGACGCCACCGTCGACCTCGCGCGCCAGCTCTCCGACGCCGGGTTCGCGATCGTCTCCGGCGGCGGCCCGGGCATCATGGAAGCGGCCAACCGCGGCGGCTACGCGGGCAAGTCGGCCTCGGTCGGGCTGAACATCCAGCTGCCGATGGAGCAAAGCGGCAACGGCTACCAGGACATCTCGCTCACCTTCCGCCACTTCTTCGCGCGCAAGGTGGCGTTCGCCAAGTACGCCACCGCGTTCGTCGCGCTGCCCGGGGGCTTCGGCACGCTCGACGAACTGTGCGAGATGCTCACCATGGTGCAGACCCGCATGGGCCGGCGCATTCCGATCATCCTGATGGACAGCGCGTTCTGGTCGGGCCTCATCGGCTGGATGCGCGAGCAGCTGCTCGGCAACGGCCTGATCTCCGAGGGCGACGTCGAGTTGATCCAGCTGATCGACGAACCGTCGCAAGTGGTCGAGGCGATCTTCGACTACTACCAGACGCGCGGCTTCGTGCCCACGGCCGACGAGCACGAGCGGATGCTCTATCTGTAGGGCCCGTGAACAGGCCCCAGGAGCACCGTTCCCCGACATGGCCGTCTTCACGCCCGTCTCGCGCGAGTCGCTCGCGCACTGGCTCGAACGCTACGATCTCGGCGAGTTGCGCGAGTTCGAGGGCATCGCCTCGGGCATCGAGAACAGCAACTTCTTCGTCACCACCAGTTCCGGCCGCTTCGTGCTCACGCTGTTCGAGCGCCTCGGCTACGACGAACTGCCGTTCTATCTCGGCCTGATGCACCACCTGGCCGCCCGCGGCATTCCCTGCCCCGATCCGGTCGCCGATCGCCAGGGCGCCTCGCTCGGCTGGCTCGAAGGCAAGCCGGCGGCGCTGGTCACGCGACTCGCCGGGCAGGCGGTCATGCGGCCGGGGCCTGCGCATTGCGCGCAGGTCGGGGCACTGCTGGCCCGGATGCATCGCGCCGCGCTCGGCTACGCGGGCAACCTGCCGAACCCCCGCGGCATCGACTGGAAAACGGGCGCCGCGCCCGAGGTGCTGCCCTTCCTCGATCGCGACCAGTCGTTGCTGCTGACCGACGAACTCGCGCGCCAGCGCGCCTTCGCCGCATCGGCAGTGCGCGCGGCGCTGCCCGCGAGCGCGGTGCACGCCGACCTGTTCCGCGACAACGTGCTGTTCGAGACTGCACCCGACGGTTCGCCGCAGCTCGGCGGCGTGATCGACTTCTACTTCGCGGGCGTCGACAGCTGGATGTTCGACTTCGCGGTGGCAGCCAACGACTGGTGCATCGACGACGCCACCGGCGACTTCGATGCCGCGCGCCTGCAGGCGCTGGCGCTCGCCTACGCTCGCGCGCGCCCACTGCTCGCGGCCGAGCGCACTGCGTGGCCGATGATGCTGCGCGCCGCAGCGCTGCGCTTCTGGCTGTCGCGGCTGCACGACCTGCACCTGCCGCGGCCAGCCGAGCTGGTCACCCCGAAAGACCCCGCGCACTTCGAGCGCATCCTGCGCGCGCGCCGCCTGGGCGTGCCGCCGCTTCCATGACCGCTGCTCCTGCCGGCGCCCTGCGCATCCGTGTGCTGCCGGCGGCCAGCGGCTGGCGCTGGGTGCCCGACGGCTTCAGGCTGCTGCGGCGCCAGCCGATCGCGCTGCTCGCGATCGTCTTCATGAACCTGCTGGCGCTGTCGATATCGGTGCTGGTTCCGCTGGTGGGTCCGATCGCGCCGCTGGTGCTCACACCGGCGCTGATGGTCGGCGTGATGCACGCAATCCGCAGCGCCGATCGCGGACAGATGCCCACGCCGCTGATGCTGCTGGCCGCCTTTCGCGACGACGACGGGCGTGCATGGCGGCCGCTGATCGTGCTGGGTGCGGTCAACGCAGCGTGCACCGTTGCCGCACTGGCGCTGGCGGCGCTCGCCGACGACGGCGCGCTGATGCGGCTGGCCACCGGACGCATCGGCGGCGACGAGGCGGTGGTCTCCGAGGGTGCGCTGATGGCCGCCGCGATCCTGTTCCTGCTGGTCTACGCGCCCACGCAGGCGGCGATGTGGTACGCGCCGCTGTTCGTCGCCTGGCACCGAACGCCGGTGGCGCAGTCGTTGTTCTTCAGCCTCGTCGGCGTCTGGCGCAATCGCCGCGCCTTCGTCGCCTACGCGATCGGCTGGTTCGCGATCGCGCTCGCCGCGTCGCTGGCGATCCGCCTGCTGCAGATCGCGCTCGGCTCCAGCCCGATCGTGCTCTCGATGGTGCTCTCGCCGCTGTCGCTGATCCTGATCACCGCGGTCTACTGCTCGTTCTGGTCCACCTACCGCGACGCGGTCGACACCGACGCCACTCCAGCTTCCCCAGCGCCGGTGGCGTAGCTCAGCCGATCGGCTCGAGCCGCGCCACCGACAGCGCGAGCCACTTCATGCCTTCGCGCCCGAAGTTCACCTGCACGCGCGCATCCTCGCCGCTGCCCTCGATGCCGACGATCACGCCCTCGCCGAAGCGCGCGTGCGCCACGCCCTGCCCGACGCGAAACGCCGTGCCGCGGTCGAACTTCTGCGCGGCGCGCAGTTCGGCGCTCGACAGGCGTCCGATGTCGGCATCGCCCGGGCGCACGCTCGCGGCGCGCCCCCGGCCAGCGCCGGCCGCGCGGTCGAACCCCTCCCAGGCGCCGCCCCAGCCTTCGCGATAGCCAGCAGTGGCGTCCGGCAGCGTATGCGGGGTCAGCCACTTGAGCAGCGCCGGCGGCAACTCGTCGAGGAAGCGCGAGCGCACGCTGTAGCGGGTCTGCCCGTGCAGCATCCGGGTCTGCGAAAACGACAGGTACAGCCGCTGGCGCGCGCGCGTGATTGCCACGTACATCAGCCGGCGCTCTTCCTCGAGCCCTTCGGGCCCGGCAATCGAGTTTTCGTGCGGGAACAGGCCTTCCTCGAGCCCGGTGACCATCACCGCGTCGAATTCCAGCCCCTTGGCAGCGTGCACCGTCATCAGCTGCACCGCATCGCTGCCTTCGCCCGCCTGGTTCTCGCCGGCCTCGAGCGACGCGTGCGCAAGGAAGGCAGCCAGCGGAGCGACGCGCGGCTCGTGCGCCGCACCCATCCTCGCACCCGCGCCTTCCGGGCCTTCGGGCGCATCGCTCGCTGCGCCGGCGGCATCGCCGCGCGCCGCGTCGGCCACGCCCGAAACGCCGAAGCTGGCCGGCACGTCGCGCCCGATTCCTTCGTCGGCGAGGAAGACGGCCGCGGCGTTGACCAGTTCACGCAGGTTCTCGATGCGGTCCTGCCCTTCGCGCTCGGCACCGTAATGCGCGATGAGGCCGCTGCCCTCGACCACGTGCCCGACCAGTTCGGTGAGCGGCATCGCCCGGGTGTCGGCGCGCAGGCGCTCGATCAGCCGGGCGAATGCGCCGAGCTTGCCGGCCGCCGCGCCGCCGATCGCGGGCAGCGTCGCGAACAGGCTGCGCCCGCTGGCGCGCGCCGCGTCCTGCAGCGCCTCGAGCGTGCGCGCGCCGATGCCGCGCGCGGGGAAATTGACCACCCGCAGGAACGCGCCGTCGTCGTCGGGGTTCTCGAGCAGCCGCAGGTAGGCGAGCGCATGCCTGATCTCGGCGCGCTCGAAGAAGCGCAGTCCGCCGTAGACGCGGTAGGCGATGCCCGCCGAGAACAGCGCGTGCTCGATCACCCGCGATTGCGCATTCGAGCGGTACAGCACCGCGATCGCGCTGCGCGACCAGCCCTCGCCGACCAGCCCGCGGATCTCCTCGACCAGCCACTGCGCCTCCTGCGCATCGGTCAGTGATTCGTGCACACGCACCGGCTCGCCTTCGCCGGCGTCGGTCCAGAGGTTCTTCCCGAGCCGTCGGCTGTTGTGCGCGATCAGCGCATTCGCGCACTCGAGGATGTTGCCGTGCGAGCGGTAATTCTGCTCGAGCCTGATCAGGTTGGCGACGCGCAGCTCGCGCTCGAACGCCGCCATGTTGGCGACCCTGGCGCCGCGAAACGCATAGATGCTCTGGTCGTCGTCGCCCACCGCGAAAATCACCGCCGAGTTGCCCGCCAGCAGGCGCAGCCAACGGTACTGCAGCGCATTGGTGTCCTGGAACTCGTCGACCAGGATGTGCCGGAAACGCGCCTGGTAGTGCCCGCGCAGGAGCTGGTCGCGCAGCAGCAGTTCGTAGCTGCGCAGCAGCAGTTCGGCGAAGTCGACGACGCCCTCGCGCTGGCACTGCTCGTCGTAGGCTGCGTAGAGCCCGACCATGCGCCGCGTGTAGTCGTCGCCCGCCTCCACGTCGGCCGCGCGCCGTCCTTCTTCCTTCGCGCCGTTGATGAAGTGCTGCAGGCTTTTCGGCGGGAACTTCTCATCGTCGACCCCGAGCGCGCGCAGCAGCCGCTTGATCGCCGCGAGCTGGTCCTGCGAGTCGAGGATCTGGAAGGTGTGCGGCAAGCCCGCATCGCGGTGATGCGCGCGCAGCATCCGGTTGGCCAGGCCGTGGAAAGTGCCGATCCACATGCCGCGCGTGTTCACCGGCAGCATCGCCGAGAGCCGCGCGAGCATCTCGCGCGCCGCCTTGTTCGTGAAAGTGACCGCGAGCAGCCCCTGGGGACCCACCTGCCCGGTCGAAACCAGCCACGCCATCCGCGTGGTGAGCACGCGCGTCTTGCCGCTGCCGGCACCCGCGAGGACCAGCGCGTGCTGCGCCGGCAGGGTCACGGCCGCGAGTTGCTGCTCGTTCAGGTGCGCCAGGAGATTCGGGGTGGACATGCTGGCTGGCGCGGGCGTGGCGCGTCGGGCGCGCGCCGCGCGCCCGACCACGAAAGACTTACCGCTTGGCCGACTTGCGAACCCGTTGCGACCAGACCGGCTGGCGCGGGGCGAGCCCGCCGTGGCGGATCTCGACGCAGCGGTTGATCCAGCGCGACGATTCGTCGGCGAGATCGACCACCGGCGCATTGGCGCCGTGGCTCACGCGCACGATGCGATGGCTCTGCACGCCGTACTGCTCGAGCAGCGCCGCCACCGCCTGCGTGCGGTGCATGCTCAACTGGACGGCCGCTTCGGGCTCGTCGACCGCGTTGGCGTGTCCGGACACGATGAGGGTGCCGCCCGGGCCCCTGTTGAAGCGCTCGGCCTGCTCGCGGATGAGCTCGTGGTACTGCTGCGCCACGCGGGTGGAGTCGCCGTCGAAGTAGATCCGCGTGGAGTCCGGCTCCTGCGCGTTGCCGCAGGCGTGCGCCGCGGCACTGCCGCCGATGACTTCGAGTCTCGGCCTGGGGGAGGACGCAACCACGGAATCCACGGTCGAATGAAGCTTTTCCTGCATGCACGATCTCCTGACTGGCGTGGCGCGGGCGAGCAAAGCTCCGGCGCCGGAACTTGCGCGGCGCGCCCGGATCGGTAAGGGGGAAGCCCGCATTTTACCAAATCGGCGCGAGCAGCGCCGCGTACCCCCGCGACGCATGCGCTGCTCCCATCCGCGCATGCGGTTCAGTGCCTGGGCGCCATCAGCTTCGAAAGCACGACGTGCACCGCGAGCCCGCCGAGGATCGCCCATTCCAGCGGAATCATGATCACCAGCGCGAAGGTCGACGCCATCACGATCGCATCGAGGCGACTGTGCCGTGCGATGTGCCGGATCTCGCGCAGGTCGATGAGCCCCACCGCGACCATCAACAGGATGCCCGCGACCGACGCGAGCGGCAGGTAGTGCGACAACGGCGCCACGAACGCCAGCAGGACGAGCAGGAACCCCGCGGCGGCCACCGCCGACAGCGGAGTGCGCGCGCCGGCCGCCACGTTGACGCCCGAGCGGTTGAACGATCCGCTGGCCGGGTACGAGGAGAAGAACGATCCGATCAGGTTCGCCATTCCCTGCCCGATGACCTCGCGGTTGCCTTCGAGCCGGTCGCCGCTCTTCACCGCGATCGCGCGCGCGATCGACACCGCTTCGGCCAGCGCCAGCACCGTCATGACCAGCGACGGCATCAGCAGCATCTCGAGCGCGCTGAACGAGAACGTCGGCGCCGACAGCGGCGGAATCGCGCCCGGCAGTTGCTCGACCGCCTTCACCTCGTACCCGGGCGAAATCGCCGCCAGCAGCGCTGCGATCGCGCCGCCGGCCAGCACGCCGACCAGCATGTACGGCACGCGGTTGTTCCAGGGTCGCGCGAGCAGGCAGGCCGCGACCGTGCCGAAGGCCACCACGGCGGTCGGCCAGTGCGTCAGCCCGATGTCGCGGCCCAGGTGCCAGAGCGTCTGCCACACCGACATGCCGCGCGGCCAGTCGAATCCGAACAGATTGCGCACCTGCGAGTTCACGATCAGGATCGCCGCGCCCGCGGTGAAGCCGACGATCACGCTGTGCGGCACGCGGTCGACCGCGCGGCCCAGCCCGGCAAGGCCGATCGCGAGCTGCCAGAAACCCACCATGAACGTCAGCGTGATCACCAGTTGCACGTAATCGACCGAGCCCGGCGCAGCCAGCGGCGCGATCAGGCCGAGCACGGTGAGCGAGATGGCATTGGCCGGCCCGGTCACCATGAGGCGACTGGCGCCGAACAGTGCTGCGATCACGCACGGCACCATCGCGCTGTAGAGGCCGTATTCCGGCGGCATTCCTGCCAGCGTCGCGAACGCAACGCCCTGCGGCAGCACCACCACCGCGCCGGTGAGGCCGGCGAGCAGGTCGGCGCGCACCGTCGCCCGGTCCTTGACCAGGGGCAGCCACGCGAGGAACGGGAACAGGCGCTCGAGGAGCAGGCGTCGATCAGTTATCATGTATAGCAATCATGCAAGGGCCGGTTCGACCCCACGGGCGCGAGCGCGAACTGCAGGCCCTCGTGGTCGCACTCGCGGTCGTCGCCGTCTGGGGGGCGAACTTCTCGGTGCAGAAGGCCCTGTTCGCCGCAATCACGCCGGCCGGGTTCCTGTTCGCGCGCTACCTGATCATGCCCGTGTGCGCGCTGGCGCTGCTGCTGCACGCTTACGGCACCCGTTTTCCGGCGGTTTCGCGGCACGACCTGTTCGCGCTGGCCAGGCTCGGCTTCGTCGGTCACGTGCTCCACGTGGGCATGGTGACCTACGGCATCGACTGGTCGACCGCGTTCTCCAGTTCGCTGATCCTGGCGTGCGGACCGATCTTCACGCTGCTGATCCTGCGCTGGTCCGGCATCGAGCGGCTCAACGGCGCGCAGATCGCGGGCGTGGCGGCCGCCTGCGCCGGCGTGTTGGTGTTCCTGTCGGACAAGCTGCTCGCCGGCCGCTGGCTGGCCGGCGGCGGCGACCTGTTCCTGCTGGTCGCGGCAAGCTTCTTCTCGTACTACACCGTTGCCTCGAAGCCGCTGATCGAACGCCATGGTGGAATCGTGGTGATGGCCTACGCGACGTTGCTCGGCAGCGTGCCCGTCGTGGCACTGTCGATGCCGGCGGGCATGGGCGTCGAGTGGACGAGGCTCTCGCCACTGCTCTGGCTCGGCCTGCTGTGGGCGGTGACCGTTTCGGCCTTCGCCGGCTGGCTGGCCTGGGGATGGGCCAACGCGGTGCGCGGCGTGGGCCGCACTGCCCCGCTGATGTACCTGATGCCGCCGGTCGCCGGAGTCGTCGCGTGGATCGCATCGGACGAGCGCTTCACCGCCGCCAAGCTGCTCGGCGCGGCAATCACGCTCGGCGGCGTCGCGCTGGCGCAGTTCGCCGGCAGGAGCCGCGCGCGCGAAGCACCGGCCCTGGTCGACTGAAGCCGACTCGGGGGCCGCGCCGGTGGCATGGTCCTTGCTGCGCGCATCCGGCATTCTATCGTGACGCTTTCGGCCGAACGCGCGCGCACGGCGCCCAGGCAGTTCGAGACCGCCTGCACGGCGCTTCGCCGCGGCCGGCCCGCATCAGTGCGCAGCGGTCACTCGCAGCAAGGGTGCCCGACAGGCACCGTCAACGATGCGTGCCAGCCCGCGAAACGCGAGGTCGCCGACGAGCACGCGGCGCACCGGCACTTCGCGCTGGCTCGCCGCGTAGCGCCCCTTGTCGTCGAACGCCTCGAGGAACGCCGCGGCGTCGAGCCCCTCGCCCAGCCCGTCGAGCACTCCTCCGGTGAGCCAGACGCCGGCGTCGGCGCCGAAGGCGAGGCACAGGTCGCCCGCAAACGCGCCGAGCAGGCGCGAAAACCACTGCACCGCCTCGCGCGCGGCCCGCTCGCCCTGCGCCGCGCGCGCGACGACCTCGGGCGCCGGCGTCGGCGTGGCGGCGCCGCTGCGCCAGGCGTGCAGCCAGCCGAGCCCTTCGCCGCAGAGCAGGCGCTCCCACGACATCCGCCCCCAGCGCGCGCGACCGCGCTCGCGCAGCGCCTCGATTGCGGTGTCCAGCCAGGCAAGACCCATGTGACCGGCCTCGCTGGCAAGCACGCGTTCGTCTTCGCCGCCGGCCCCGCCGATCAGCGCAGCCACGCCGAGTCCGGTTCCCGGGCCGATCAGCAGCCGGCTGCCCGATCCTCGGGTGCCGGCACGCAGCACGGCGGTGTCGCCCTCGCCCAGTGCCGACAAGCCGGCGGCGGCGGCGACGAAATCGTTGACGACGCACAGCGTGCGCAACTGCAGGGTCGCGCGCAGGCTTTCCGGATCGAGCACCCAGTCGCGGTTGGTCATTCGCAGCGGGCCGCTACGCACCGCCAGCGCGATCGCGAGTGCGGCGTGCGCCGCGGGCTGCGCCTGCGTGCGCTCGAAACCGAGCAGTGCTTCGGCGACGCCGGCGCTCGCGTCGGCGCGCATTCGCGTGATCGCACCGGCACCGGCCTCGCGGCCCCAGCGGCAGATGCGCACGTTGGTGCCGCCGATGTCGGTGAACAGCCAGTCGCGCGTGCCGGACATCGAGGCCTGGCCAGCGGCCGCTTACAGGTCGGCCAGCGGCAGGTGCCGCGCGCTGCGGTCGGCGCTGCGCATCGACTTCACCACCTCGTCGAGCAGGCGGTTCAGCGTGGCGAGGCGCTTCGGATCCAGGCGCGACAGCACGTCGGCGAGTATGCCCACCAGTGGCTTGGGCGCACGAGCGATCACCTGCTCGCCCGCTTCGGTCGGATGCAGCTGCACGATGCGCTGGTCGGTGCTCTCGCGGGCGCGGCGGATCAGCCCCTGGCGCACCAGTTGCTCGACCAGGTTGCTCGCGGTGGACTGCTGCACCGCCATCGAGCGGGCGAGATCCTTGACGCGGATGCCCGGCGCCTGCACGACGACCGAGAGCGCCCAGAGTTGCGAGCCGCTGATTCCGCAGCGCTCCTCGACCTCGTGGAAGTGGCGCCGCACCGCCCGGAAGATGACGCGGAAATTCTGCAGCGCCTCGATCGCGTCGGCGGACTGTCCTGGCGGCAGCGAAGAGCGATCGGCGGAGCCGCCCGGGCTGGGCTGCGTTTCGACGGCGGCGGCGCGGTTCATCGATGTCCCGTGTGCTACGGTTGGCGGTGGGGGAATTATGCTGATCCTCGGCGCATCGCGCGACAGGCTTTCCGGCGGCAATCCCCTTGGCGCATACATTCCACTTGATATGACGCAAGGCGCGTGCTGATAGCGGCGCCTACAGTCGACTTTCGGTTTTCCGTGACGCGCAGCCGCTCCTCCGTGCCCTCCGTTCACGCCGCAGGCCGCACGAAGCGTCCCGCGCAGCGCGACGCATCGCCCGGGCCGTGGCGAGTCATCCGCCTGCTCGATGCGCCGCATCGCCTCGGTTTCTTCGTCGGCTCGGCGATGGTCTCGGCGAGTGCACTGTGGTGGCTCGCAACGCTGGCGGCCCAGCTCGTTGCGCACCGGCCGATCCACTGGGCCGTCGCACCGACCCACGCCCACGCGCTGCTGATGAGCTTCTCGTTCATGCCGATGTTCTTCGCCGGCTTCCTGTTCACCGCCGGGCCACGTTGGCTGGCCCTGGGGACGATGCCGGCGCACAGCCTGCTGCCGGTGGCGGCCGCCTGGCTCGCCGGCTGGGGCGCCTTCCTGGCCGGCGTGCACCTCGACCCGACGCTCGCCGCAACCGGGCTTGCGGTGGTCGCGACCGGCTGGACCGTGTTCGTCTGGCGCCTGGCGCAACTGCTGCGGCGCAGTCGCGTCGCCGACCGCACTCACCTCAGGGTCATCGGCTGCGCCTGCGGCGTCGGCGCTGCTGCACTGTGGGCTGCCGCGGCCGGCCTGGCCGCCGGCGCACCGGCGGCGGTGGGCGCCGCGCTCGCCGTCGGGCTTTGGTGGTTCCTCTCTCCGGTGTTCGCCACCGCGATGCACCGGATGGTGCCGTTCTTCGGCGTAGCCGCACCGCGCCTCGACGAGCGCCACCCGGAATGGCTGCTCTGGACGCTGCTGGCGCTGCTCGGCCTGCAGGTGCCGTTCGCGTCGGGCCCGCTCGCCAATCCCATGCTCGCGGCAACGGCACTCGTCGTCGACGCCGGCGCCGCCGCGCTGGTCTTCGGGCTCGCGTTGCGTTGGCGCGCAACCCAGAACCTGCGCATCCGCCTGCTCGCGATGCTGAACCTCGGCTTCGTCTGGCTGGGCCTGGCCTTCGCGCTGCAGGCCGCATCGGCCGCGCAAGCCTGGTTCACCGGCGAACCGAACCATTCGCCGATCCCGAGCCTGCACGCGCTCGGCATGGGCTTCTTCGGCTCGATCCAGTTCGCGTTCGTGACCCGCGTGAGCGCGGGCCAGGACGGGCGCGCGCAGGCGATCGATCGCTTCGCCTGGGCGCTGTTCCTCGTTCTCCAGGCCGCCGTAGCGCTGCGCCTCGTCGCGGCCTGGCTGCCCGCCACGCCGTCGCTGCTGCTCGCGGCGGCCGTTCTGTGGGCATTCGCGATGCTCGCATGGGCCGTCCGGCATGCCCGCTGGTACGGCCGGCCGCGCAGCGACGGGCGTGCCGGATGACCGCCGCTCACACGAGGGCGCCACGCCGGCGCCCGCTCCGGAGGAATTCCCGATGACCGAACAACGAACCGCCGTGCCGCGCAAACCCGATCTCGTCTGCCCCGCCGGTTCGCTGCGGGCGCTCGAGCGCGCGATCGATGCCGGCGCCGACGCGGTCTACATGGGCCTGAAAGACGCGACCAATGCGCGCAACTTCGCCGGCCTGAACTTCGACCTCGACCAGGCCCGCGAAGGCATCGCCTACGCGCACGCGCGCAACGCGCGCGTGCTGATGGCGCTGAACACTTTCGCCGATGCGCGCGAACCCGCGCGCTGGTGGGCCGCGGTCGACGTGGCGGCCAGGCTCGGCGCCGACGCGCTCATCTGCGCCGACACCGCGGTGCTCGCCTACGCGCGCGACCACCATCCGCAACTGCGGCTGCACCTGTCGGTGCAGGCCTCGGCCACCACCTACGAGGCGATCGAGTTCTACCGCGAGCGCTACGGCATCCAGCGCGCGGTGCTGCCGCGCGTGCTCACGCTGTCGCAGGTCGGGCACGTCTGCCGCCACACCGACGCCGAGATCGAAGTCTTCGGCTTCGGCAGCCTGTGCGTGATGGTCGAGGGCCGCTGCGCGCTGTCCTCCTACGCCACCGGCCAGTCGCCCAACACCGCGGGCGTGTGCTCGCCGCCGTCGGCGGTGCGCTGGGAGGACGCCGCCGACGGCGTGCACGCGCGCCTGAACGAAGTGCTGATCGACAGCTACGCGCCCGACGAGCCGCGCGGCTATCCGACGCTGTGCAAGGGGCGCTTTCACGTCGAGGGCGTGCGCGACTACGCGCTCGAGGAGCCCACCAGCCTGAACACGCTGGCGGTGCTGCCGCAGTTGATGGAGTTCGGCATCGCGGCGATCAAGATCGAGGGTCGCCAGCGCAGCCCGGCCTACGTCGAGCAGGTCACGCGCGTCTGGCGCGCGGCAATCGACCAGTGCGCGGCGCAGCCCGCGCGTTTCACGGTGCAGCCGCAGTGGGTGGCCGCGCTCGGGCGCTGGTCCGAAGGCCAGCAGCACACGCTGGGCGCCTACAATCGCCCGTGGCGCTGACAGGAGGCATCGGCATGAATCCGCGCATCCGGCTCACCGTCGGCCCGGTCCTCTACTACTGGCCGCGCAAGACGCTGATCGACTTCTACGGGCAGGTCGCCGACTCGCCCGCCGACACGGTGGTGCTGGGCGAGGTGGTCTGCTCGCGACGCCACGAAATGAAGCTCGACGACTGGCTCGCGCTGGCGCGCGACCTGGCCGGCTGCGGCAAGGAGGTCGTGCTGGCCAGCCAGGCGCTGCTCGAATCCGAATCCGACCTGCGCGAGATGCGCCGCCTGACCGCACAGGACGAGTTCATGGTCGAGGCCGGCGACGCCTCGGCGCTGCGCACGCTCGCCGGCCGCGCATTCGTGCTCGGGCCGCACGTCAACGTCTACAGCCGCCCCGCACTCGAGGAGCACGCCGCACTGGGCGCGGTGCGCTGGGTCGCGCCGGTCGAACTGAGCCTCGAGGCGATCGGGCTGGTCAATCCCGCCGGGTCGCCGGTTGCCGGCGGCCCCGCGGCCGACACTCCGATCGCCACCGAGCTCTTCGCCTTCGGCAGGCTGCCGCTCGCCTTCTCGGCGCGCTGCTTCACCGCGCGCCACTACCACCTCAACAAGGACGAGTGCGGGTTTCGCTGCATCGAGCACCCCGACGGCCTGCTGCTGTCCACCGGCGAGGGCGCACCGTTCCTCACGCTTAACGGCATCCAGACGCAATCGGCCGCGCAGCAGTGCCTCATCGGGGAAGCGGCGGCGATGCGCGCGGCAGGCGTGAGCCGGGTGCGACTGTCGCCGGTCGCGCAGCGCTTCGGCGAAGTGCTGGCGAGCTTCGAGCGCGTGCTCAACGGCGACGGCGACGCCGCCGAGGAGCGCACCGCGCTGGCCGCGATGAGCCTGCCCGGCGGACTGGTCGACGGCTTCGCGCACCGCCGTCCCGGACTCGAACGCAGCTGGAGTTGAAGGAGCCTGCCATGACCCCCGACCGCAACACCGCCCTGCCCGTGCCCGAGCCGCTGCGCCGCTTCGTCTCACGGCTTCCGATCCGCCCGCCCTCGGTCGTGCTGGCGCTGGCGCTCGATCGCCTGCTGCGGCCGCAGCTGCCGGCCGACGCCGCGCAGCAACTGGCCGGACGGGTGGTCGAGATCGAGGTCTGCGACCTCGGCATCCGCTGCCGGCTGATGCTCGACGCGGGCGGCTTCCACGCGGCGCCCGACGGCGGCGCGGTCGCGCTGCGGGTGGCTGCCGACGCGGCAAGCTTCCTGCGCCTGCTGCGCGGCGAGGAAGACGCCGACCGGCTGTTCTTCGAGCGCGCGCTGGTGATGGAAGGCGACACCGAATACGGCCTGATCCTGAAGAACACGCTCGACGCGATCGGGCCGCTGTTGCGCTGGCCGGCACGCGCCGCCTGAAGCCGCACGGGGGCCGCGCGCGCGCCGCCACCGATATACTTGTGCCCTGCACCCAGCCGGGCGCGACGCGCATCGGATCTCCCATGACAGACGGCTACATCCTCACGCTCTCGTGCCCGGATCGTCCGGGCATCGTCCACGCGGTGTCGGGCTTCCTGCTCGAGCACGGCGGCAACATCCTCGAGGCGGCGCAGTACGACGACCGCGACACGGGGCTCTTCTTCATGCGGGTGCACTTCGAATCGGCCGCCGCGGACGCCTCGATCGAGTCGTTGCAGCGCGCGTTCGCACCGGTCGGCGAGACCTTCCGCATGCGCTGGGCCTTCTTCGACGCGGCCCGGCCCGCGCCGACGGTGATCCTCGTCTCGAAGCTCGGGCATTGCCTGAACGACCTGCTGTTCCGGCACCGATCCGGGCTGCTGCCGATCGACATCCGGGCGGTCGTCTCGAACCATCGCGACTTCTACCAGCTCGCCGCCTCGTACAACGTACCGTTCCACCACGTTCCGGTCACCGCCGCCACCAAGGCGCGGGCCGAAGCGCGGCTGATGGAGATCGTGGCCGCCGAAGGCGCCGAGCTGGTCGTGCTGGCGCGCTACATGCAGGTGCTGTCGGACGAGCTATGCCGCAAGCTCGAGGGCCGCGCGATCAACATCCACCACTCGTTCCTGCCGAGCTTCAAGGGCGCCAAGCCGTACGGGCAGGCGCACGAGCGCGGCGTCAAGCTGATCGGCGCCACTGCGCACTACGTGACGGCCGACCTGGACGAAGGCCCGATCATCGAGCAGGACGTAGAGCGCGTCGACCACTCGATGGACGTCGCCACGCTCACCGCGATCGGCCGCGACGTGGAGAGCGTGGTCCTCGCGCGCGCGGTGAAGTGGCACGCCGAGCACCGCATATTGCTGAACGGCGGCAAGACGGTGGTGTTCCGCTAGGGTCGGCGCAACGCGTATCTGCGGGCGTCTCAGCGCGCGTCGGCCAGCGCGAACGCCGCGGCCCGCTCGGCGATCATCACCACCGGCACGTTCGTGTTGCCCGAGACCAGCGTCGGCATGACCGAGCAATCGACCACGCGCAGGCCGCCCACGCCGCGCACCCGCAACTGCTGGTCGACGACCGCCATCGCGTCGTCGCCCATCCTGCAGGTGCCGCTCGGGTGGAAGATGGTCCCGGCGTGGTTGCGCACGAACTCGAGCAGATCGGCGTCGCTCGCCGCCTGCGCGCCAGGCGCGTACTCGTCGACCACGAAGGGTCCGAGCGCCCGGGTCGCGGCGAGCCGGCGCGCGAGCTTCACGCCGTCCACCGCGGTGCGGCGGTCGTTCTCCGTCGAGAGGTAGAACGGCTGCATCGACGGCGCCTCGAGCGGGTCGGTCGAGCGGATGCGCACGTAGCCCCGCGACTCCGGGCGCAGCTGGCACACCGACATCGTAAAGCCCGAGTGCGAGTGCACCGGCGAGCCGGCCATGTCGGAGGACAGCGTCGCGACGTGGAACTGCACGTCCGGGCGCGTCAGTTCGGGACGCGTACGCGCGAAGATGCCGCCCTGGTTGATGCCGATCGCCATCGGACCGCCACGCAGGAAGACGTACTCCATGCCGATGCGCAGCTTGCCCCACGGCGAGGCGAGCTGGTCGTTGGTCGTGATCGGCCGGGAGCACCGGAACATCACGCGAGCCTGCAGGTGATCCTGCAGGTTCTCGCCGACGCCGGACAGCTCGTGCACGACGGGGATGCCGAACGAGTGCAGCAGCTCCGCCGGGCCGACTCCCGAGAGTTGCAGCAGTTGCGGCGACTGCAGCGCACCCGCGCACAGGATCACCTCGCGGCGTGCGCGCACCCGCACCGGCGGCCCCGCTTCGACGGTGACGCCGGACGCCTTCGCGGTGCCCGCGTCGCGCCGGTCGGCGCGCGCTCCGGGCCGGTACTCGACCCCGACTGCGCGCCGGCCCTCGAAGAGGATGCGCGTGGTCTGCGCGCGCGTGAGCACCTGCAGGTTCGCGCGCCTGCGCGCCGGCCGCAGGTAGGCCACCGCAGTGCTGCAGCGAAAGCCGTTGCGTGTGCTCAGCTGATAGTAGCCGGCGCCCTCCTGGCGCGCGCCGTTGAAGTCGGGGTTGCGCGGAATGCCGATCTCCTCGCAGGCGGCGATCACCGCGTCGATCAGCGGATGCCGCACGCGGATGTGCGAGGACCACAGCGGACCGCCGGTGCCCCGCCATTCGTCGGCGCCCAGCGTATTGTGCTCGAGCCGGCGAAACCACGGCAGCACTTTTTCGAACGACCAGTCGGCGTTGCCCTGCGCCGCCCAGTCGTCGTAGTCCTCGGCCTGCCCGCGGATGAAGATCAGCCCGTTGATCGCGCTCGATCCGCCCAGGGTCTTGCCGCGCGGCCAGTAGACCTGGCGCCGGTTCATTCCGGGGTCGGGGTCGGTGCGGAACATCCAGTTCAGCACCGGGTTGAACATGGTCTTCGCATAGCCGATCGGCACGTGGATCCAGGGGTAGCGATCCTCGGGGCCGGCTTCGAGCAGCAGCACGCGGTGGCGCCCGTCCTCGCTCAGTCGCGCGGCCATCACGCAGCCCGCCGATCCCGCTCCCACCACGATGTAGTCGTATTCGTCCATTGGCGCGCCCGTGCCGGTTGCCCGCGCGCGCCCGTCGCGCGGGATGACGGGAATTGAATCGGATCCGGTCCGAGTATTCAATCCCGCGGAATTCGTGAAGCGGTTTTTCGGAACGCATCCCGGCGCCCGGGTGTTGTCTGCGCGACGCGCCGGGTGTTAGGTTCTGCCGTGCCCCGGATGACCGCGTGCAGCATCGGCGGGCATCCGGCTCAGCAGAACAACCGAATCCATACACCGCGGAGGAGACATGAAACCCTGGCTTCGCAAGCTCGGCGCGGCACTGCTCGCGCTCGGCGGCCTGACGATGGCGGGCACCGTCGTTGCACAGCAGAAGATCCGCCTGCAGACCGCAGTCCCGACGGCGAGCATCTACTTCGAACTGATGAAGCGCTACGCTGATCGCGTCGACAAGATGTCCGGCGGCAAGCTCAAGATCGACGTCCTTCCCGATGGTGCGGTCGTGCCGGCATTCGAGGTCCTCGACGCGGTCGACAAGGGCATCGTGGAAGGCGGTTTTGCCTGGACCCACTACTGGTCGGGCAAGCACGCCGCCGCCGGCCTGTTCTCGAACCCGATGGCCGGCGCCGGCGCCGGCCTCGACCAGCTCTCGCACATGGCCTGGCTCGCCGAGGGCGGCGGCCAGGCGCTCTATGACAAGCTCTACAGCGACGTTCTCAAGGTCAAGGTCGTCGGCTTCATGCTGCAGCCGATGGGCCCCGATCCGCTCGGATGGTTCAAGCAGCCGATCGCCAGCGTGGAAGACTTCAAGAAGATGAAGTACCGCTCGCCCCCCGGAATCACCGGCGAGATCTTCAAGGAGATGGGCGTCTCGGCGGTCGCGTTGCCCGGCGGCGAGATCGTTCCGGCGGCGCAGCGCGGCGTGATCGACGCCGCCGAGTGGATCGGACCGGCCGACGACGTGAACCTCGGCCTGCACCGCGTCTGGAAACACTACTACCTGCAGGGCCTGCATCAGTCGACCGACGTGGGCGAAGTGCTGTTCAACAAGACCTGGTTCGACAAGCAGTCGCCCGAGACGAAGGAGATGCTGCGCACCGCAGCCATGGCCACCTCCGCGGAGACCTACGTCTTCAACATCGCACGCAACGCAGCCGCGCTCGACAAGCTGAAGAGGGACTCGCAGATCGTCGTGCACGACACGCCGGCCGATTTCTTCCCGGCGTTCGTCAAGGCGACCAACACGGTGCTCGACCGCCACGCGGCGAAAGACGCGTTCTTCAAGGAGGTGCTCGATTCCCAGCGCAACTTCGCGAAGACGGTGGTGCCGTACTGGACGAAGATCAACGCGCTGTACACCAACCTGGGCAACGCCGCGCTTCAAGAGAAGAAATGAGCGACGCGCCCGCCGGCACGGGGCGGGTCGCCCGCCTCGTCGCCATCATCGACGCGGTCTCCCTCTGGTCGGGCCGCGCGGTGTCCTGGATGCTGATCCCGATGGTCGCGAGCCTCGTCTACGAAGTCGGGGCGCGCTACCTGTTCGATGCGCCGACCACCTGGGCGTACGACATGACCTACATGCTGTACGGCAGTTTCTTCATGCTAGGTTCCGCGTACACGATGATGCGCAAGGGCCACATCCGCACCGACATGTTCTACGCGAACTGGTCGGTACGCACGCAGGGCACGGTGGACGTGATCTGCTACCTGGTCTTCTTCTTCCCGGCGATGATCGCGTTCCTGTTCGTCGGCTGGGACTTCTTCTGGGCCTCGTGGGTGCGCGAAGAGCGCATGGTCACCAGTCCCTGGATGCCGATCGTCTGGCCCTTCAAGCTGTCGATCCCGGTTGCCACCGCACTGATGCTCCTGCAGGGCGTCTCGGAGTTCGCGAAGAGCGCGGTTGCAGCGCGCCGGGGCGTCTGGCTGTGAGCCCGGAGATCATCGGCCTCGTCGCGCTCGCGATCCTCTTCGTCGCCATATTCATCGGCTTTCCGATCGCGTTCACGCTGATCGCGATCTCGCTGGGCGTCGGCTGGTTCGCGCTCGGCGATCTCGCGATTCACCTGATGACGCTTCAGTTGTTCTCGGTGATGCGCGACCCCACGCTCGCGGCCGTTCCGTTCTTCCTCTTCATGGGCTACCTGCTCGAGGAATCGGGGCTGATCCAGCGGCTCTTTCGCGGCGTGCAGCTGCTGCTGGCCGGCGTCAACGGGTCGCTGTATCTCGCGGTGATCATCACCGCGACCATCTTCGCCGCGGCAACCGGCATCGTCGGTTCCTCGGTCACCCTGCTGGGCGTGATGGCGGCGCCCGCGATGATGAAGAGCGGCTACGACGTGCGCATGAGCGCCGGCGCGATCACTGCCGGCGGCACGCTCGGCATCCTGATCCCCCCATCGGTCATGCTCATCGTGATGGGGCCGGTCGTCGGCGTTCCCGCCACCGACCTGTTCGCGGCCGCGGTCTTCCCCGGGCTGCTGCTGTCCGGGCTGTTCGTCGTCTACACGCTCGCGCGCAGCTACCTCGATCCGAAGCTGGGTCCGGCACTGCCGTTGTCCGAGCGCCGGCCCATGCCGGAAGTGATGCGCGAACTCCTCTACGGCTCGGTGCCCGTGGTGCTGGTCATCATCGCGACGCTCGGAGTGATCCTGGCCGGCATCGCCACGCCCACCGACGCGGGCGCGGTCGGTTCCTTCGCGACCCTGCTGCTGACGCTCGCCTACCGGAAGATGACCTGGCCGGGCCTGCGGCGCGCGATGATGTCCACCGTCGAAGTCTCGTGCATGATCCTGCTGCTGGTCGCAGCGTCGAACTACTTCGGCTCGGTCTTCTCCCGGCTCGGCAGCGCCGACTATCTCGCGAACCTGCTGCTCGGCCTCGAACTGAGTCCGACTCTCATGCTGCTGCTGATGCTGGCGCTGATCTTCGTGCTCGGCTGGCCGCTCGAATGGGTGCCGATCGTGCTGGTGGTGGTGCCGATCTTCCTGCCGATCATCAACAAGCTCGGCATCGACCTCATCTGGTTCTGCACGCTCGTGGCGGTGTGCCTGCAAACCGCCTGGATGTCGCCGCCGGTGGCCCTGTCGGCCTACTTCCTCAAGGGCGTCGTGCCCCAGTGGGATCTGAAGGACATCTACGTCGGCATGATGCAGTTCATGGTGCTGCAGATCATCGGCCTGCTGCTGGTGCTGTGGTTTCCGGCGATCGCGCTGTGGCTGCCCAGCGTGCTGCAGTAGCCGCAAGCGCCCCGCGCAAGTCCGCCGCTGCGCGCAGCAAGGCGGCCGGCACTGCCCGGGCGCGGCCCGAAGCACCCGAACGACACGCCGGCTCGGTCACCGCGCGCGCGCTGGCGCTTCTGGGCCAGCTTGCCGGGCATCCGGAAGGCGCCTCGCTGCACCGGATGACACTGGAGCTGGGCTGGCCCAAGTCGTCGGTGCATCGGCTGTGCGCGCACCTCGAGCAGGCCGGGTGGATCATGCGCGCCGGCAGCGAACGCAACCTGGTGCTCGGCCCGACGGCACAGCAGTTCGCGCTGCGCGCACTGCGCCACGATGCGGCCAGCTCCGAACGGCACGCGATCCTGCACGGCCTCGTCGACCGCATCGGCGAGACCTGCAACCTGACGATGCTCGTGGGCGGCGAGGTGCTCTACGTCGACCGGGTCGAGTCGGCATGGCCTTTGCGCCTGCACCTCGAACCCGGCTCGCGGGTGCCGGTGCACTGCACCGCCAGCGGCAAGCTGTTCCTCGCGTACATGCCGAAGGCCCAGCGCGAGCGGCTGCTGGCGGCGCGGCCGCTTCGGGCCGCCACGCCGAAGACGCTGCTCGATGCAGCGGCGATCGAAAGAGAGATGCGCACGATCGTGCGCCGCGGCTACAGCCTCGATCGCGAGGAGTTCCTGCTCGGGCTGATCGCGATCGCGGTGCCGGTGCGCGGCCGCGACGGCTATCCGATCGCCGCACTCGCCACGCACGCGCCGCTCGGACGACTGTCGCTGAAGCGGGCGATCGGACTGTTGCCCGTGCTGCGCAAGGCCGCCGCGGCACTGGCCGCGACGCTCGCACCCTGAGTCAGCTCCGGCCGGGCCCGTGCACCAGCGCCTCGGTGTGACGCGCGATCACGCCCTCTTCGTCAGTCGGCACCACCCATAGCCCGATCGCCGAATCCGGCGCGTGCATCCGTGGCCGATGCGCCGCGTTCGCCGCGGCGTCGATGCGCACGCCCATCCAGTCGAGCAGCCCGCAGATGCGGGCGCGGGCGCCGGCGTCGTTCTCGCCGATGCCCGCGGTGAAGACGATCGCGTCGCAGCCGCCGAGCACCACCGCGCTCGCGGCGATCTCCTGTGCCGCGCGCTGGCAGAACACCTCGATCGCGAAACCGGCACGCGGGTCGTCGCTCGCGGCGAGCACCCTCATGTCGCCCGAGATGCCCGACAGGCCGAGCAGGCCCGACTGGTGATACAGCCCGCGGGCGAGCGTATCGAGGTCCATCCCGAGCTGCTGCTGCGCGAACAGCGCCACGCCGATGTCGACCGCACCCGGCCGGGTGCTCATCACCAGCCCGTCCAGCGTCGACAGGCTCATGCTCGTGCGCACCGAGCGCCGCTCGCGCATCGCGCAGACGCTCGCGCCGCTGCCCAGGTGCGCGACCACGATCCGGCCATCGGCCTGAGCGCCCATCAGGCCGGGGAGCTGCTGGGCGATCGATTCGAACGACAGTCCGTGAAAGCCGTAGCGCCGCACGCCGCGGTCGCGCCACGAGGCCGGCAGCGGCAGCGTCGTGTGCAGCCGCGGCTGCGTCGCATGGAACGCGGTATCGAAACACGCCACCTGCGGCAGGCCCGAATCGATCGCCGCCATCGCGTGGATGCCGGCCACGCAGTGCGACTGGTGCAAAGGCGCGAGGGGTTCGAGCGACTCCATCAGCCGCAGCGAAGCGCGATCGACCAGGCACGGCGCCACCAGCGCCTCGCCGCCGTGCACCACCCGGTGCCCCACCGCCTCGACCCGGTCGATCAGCCTTTGCTCGCGCAGTCGCGCGAGCACCTCGCGCAGGGCCCTGCGCTGGTCGGCGGGCGCCGGCAGCACGATCTCGCCGCCCTGCGCGCCTTCGGTGCGCCACACCATCACCGGCGAATCGGGCAGCCCGTGCACCTGTCCGCGCAACAGCTCGCGTGGCGGGCACGGTGCGCCGGTGGACGGATCGACGCGGCGGTAGACGGCGAACTTGAAGCTCGAAGAACCGCTGTTCAGGACGAGAATGGTCACGTGACCGACCAGTCGATCGTCTGTGCCATCGCCCCGGCGGCCGATCGCATCGCGGGCAGGAACTGGATTGCCTCGGTGAGCGGCAACCGCGGCACCGGCGCGTGCATCGCCAGCGCCGCGACCACGCGACCGTCGGCGTCGTGCACCGGCACGGCCAGGCAGCAGATGCCGGCGAGGTACTCCTCGTCGTCGGTCGCGTAGCCCTGCTCGCGAATCCGGTCGAGTTCCGCGGCCAGCACACCCGGATCGGTCAGCGTCTTGCGCGTGTGCCGCACCAGCGGACTCTGGCGCACGAAGCGCTCGCGCGAGCGCCTCGGCATGTACGCCAGGAACAGCTTGCCGCTGGCCGACGCGTGCAGCGGCACGCTCGAGCCCGCTCCCAGCGCGATCCGCAGCGGCCAGGCGGTCTCGACCCGATCGAGATAGGTCACCGCGTTGCCGTTCGGGATGGTGAGGTTGCAGGTCTCGCCGGTCTGTTCGACGAGCTCCTCCAGGATCGCATGCCGCGCCGCACGGCTGGGCGAATTCAGCAGCACCTCGCCGGCCAGCGTGCTCAGCCGGCGACCGCACTGATAGCGCTTGCTGCCCGGCTCGCGGCCCACCAGCCCCGCCGCCTCGAGCGTCGCGAGGATGCGAAACACCGTGGGCTTGGGCAATCCGACCGACTTGCAGATGTCGGCCAGCTGCGGCGGCACCTCGGTGCAGGCGATCGCCTCCATCACGCGCATCGCCCGCAGGATGGCCGAGCCGGCCGGCACCGTGTCGTCGGCCAGCGACTCCTCCGGCGGTGTCTCGGCCGCAGCGGCCGGACCACTCAGGGCAGGCGGGTGACGACCGGCACGCCGCATTTCTGCAGGCACCCCGCGGTGACGCTACCGAGGATCGCGGCTTCGAGCGGGCGCCGCGCACGGGTGACCATCGCGAGCAGCACGTCGCGGCGCCCGTCGAGATAGCGCGCGATCGCGTCGGCCGGATCGCCGTGCAGCACTTCCCAGCTGGTGCGCACGCCGTATCGCGTGCGGTAGTCTTCGGCGCGGGTGCGCACGTAGGAGGACTCCATCACGTCGCTGGCGGGGATGTCGGCGCCGGGCCTGGAGTCGGGCGTGATCGCCTGGACCAGGCTGAGGTCGGCCCCGAGCCACTGCGCCATGCCGGCGGCCTGCGAGGCCATCGCCTCCGAGACCTGGGTGCCGTCGAGCGGCAACAGCACGCTGTTGATCTTCACCGCCTGGCGGCGCCCCTCGACCGCTGCGCCGCGCGGCCGATACAGGATGACCGGATCCCCGCTCGCGCGCACGATGCGCATCGCCACGCTGCCCATCATCGCTTCCATCAGGCCACTGCGGCCGTGAGAGGTCATCGCGATCAGCGTGCCCGGCACGCGCCGCGCCTCGGCGAGGATCGTGTCGGCGAGGTCGCCGCGAGCGACCACCGCACGCCCGTCGGCGGCAAGTTCGGACGCGAGAGCCCCCACGTAGCGTGCAGCCTCGGCCTGCTCGTCTTCGCGATCGACCACCTGCAACAGCGACAGCGGCGCGCCGGTGGCCCGGAGAATGCCGAGCGCATGCGGCAGCACTTCCTCGGAAAACGGGGACCCATCAACTGGGACCAGGATTCGATCGTACATTCGGGGCGCCTCCTCGAGCGGTTGGTGCTGCAGCGCAAGCATAAGCCAAGATGCGCCTTGCCGGCATCCGTCCCCGGCGCGACCGGAGCGTGACCGATGACCGCACCGGTCGGCGCATATGGGATACTCCCGCGGGGTTGCGGCGGAGCCCGCCATGAAGCAAGTACAAATCGCTGGGAGACACGGTGCCTTGGCGCGGTGCGTCGGGACGGCTATCCTGGCGATTGCGGGCGCCGTGGTGCAGGCGCAACCATCCGGGCAGGCGGTGGCCACCACTGGCGGACTCGATCAGGTCATCGTGAGCGCCACCCGTAGCGAACAGCGCAGTTTCGACGCTCCGGCGGCAATCGACGCAATAGGCCAGATCGCGATCCGCGAGCACCGACCCGGCGTCGACCTGTCGGAATCGCTCGGCCGGGTTCCGGGCCTTCGCGTGCAGAATCGCCAGAACTACGCTCAAGACCTGCAACTGTCGTCGCGAGGATTCGGCGCACGAGCCGCCTTCGGGGTGCGCGGCGTGCGTCTGCTGCAGGACGGAATTCCGTTCACGGCGCCCGACGGGCAGGGTCAGACCGGCATGTTCGACCTCGAGACCGCCGAGCGCATCGAGGTCCTGCGCGGACCGTTCGCGACGCTTTACGGCAATTCCTCCGGCGGACTGGTCTCGGTGTTCACCCGCGACCCGCCGGATCGCCCGACCTGGCGGGTCAGGGGTCATGCCGGGAGTTACGGTACGTGGACGTCCGGTGCCGGCTACGGTGCCACGATGGGCGCGGTCGGCGCGCGTGTGGATGCCTCGCGCTTCAACACCGAAGGTTATCGCGAGCATAGCCGCACGCGGCGCGACTTGGCCAGCGTACGGCTGACGCACACTGCTGACGACGAGAGTCGAGTGTCGCTCGATGCGACGGTACTTCATCAACCCGACACCCGCGACCCGCTCGGGCTCACCCGGCAACAGGTGAGCGAGAATCCCCGGCAGGCCGGCACCGGCGCCATCGCATTCGACACGCGCAAGAGTGTCGAGCACCGGCAGTTCGGCATTTCGTGGCAAAGCCGCCCCGGTCCGGCCGACACGCTCACGCTGCGTGGCCATCTCGGCGAACGGCAGGTCACTCAGTACCTCGCCTTCACCGGGGCTGCGGCGGCGTCCTCGGGCGGCGTGGTCGATCTGGACCGTGGCTTCGGTGGTGCCAGCCTGCAATGGACCCGCTCGACCCGACTGGCCGACACACGCCTCGACTTCACGCTGGGCTTCGATTACGAGCGCATGCAGGAGCGTCGCCGCGGCTACGTGAACGAGTCGGGCATGGCCGGTGCCCTACGCCGTGACGAGATGGACACTGCGGCGAGCCTTGGCCAGTACGCAATCGCCGAGTGGTGGTTCGTGCCGAACTGGAAACTGTCGGGCGGCATGCGCCGATCGAGCGTCTGGTTCGACGTGCACGACGATTTCGTGACCCCGGCCAACCCGGACGACTCGGGCAGCAAGCGCTTCGCGGCGACGAGCCCGGTCATCGGCCTGCTCCATCCGCTCACCGATACGGTCAATCTCTACGCCTCCGCCGGTCGCGGCTTCGAGACTCCGACCTTGGCCGAACTGGCCTATCGGCCCGACGGGTTGCCAGGGTTGAACTTCGCGCTCGAGCCGAGCCGCAGCACGAACTACGAGGCGGGCGTCAAGATGCTATTCGGCCGGGCGGGCCGCCTGAACCTGACGGTGTTTCGCACCACAACGCGCAGCGACATCGTGCCCGACGTGAACGCGGCCGGGCGCACCACCTTCCGCAACGCTGCGCGCACGGCCCGGCGCGGCATCGAGTTCGGGCTGGAATCGGCGTTTGGCGCCGGGTTCGGCGGCTCGCTCGCATGGACCCTCGTCGACGCCCGGTTCCGCGACTACCTGGCCACCTCCGGAGCCGACCTCTCCGGTAACGCAATCCCCGGCGTACCCGGATCTTCGGTCTATTCCGAACTGACATGGCGCCATGCGACGAGCGGCTTCGCCACCGGCGTCGAAGTCCGCTGCAATGCCAAGGTGCCCGCCGACGACGCAAACTCGGAGTACGCCGGCTCGCACACGGTACTCGGCTGGCATGCCGGTTTCGCCTGGCGCTTCGCCCGCCTGCGACTGTCTCCGTTCGTGCGCATCGACAATCTCTCCAACACCCGGTACATCGGCTCGGTCATCGTGAACGCCGCCAACGGGCGCTACTATGAGCCGGCGCCCGGGCGCAACTGGGTGGCGGGGATCCGGGCGAATCTTTCCTTGTAGCGGACCGTATCATCCGGCGAAGCCATAGAGATACCGATTTGACGACCTTCTGGATCGCAGGCATCGGAATCAACCTGGTCGCCCTGGCCGCGGTGGCGTGGTGGGCCGTCAGGAACTGGAGGGGGCCGGCCGAAGATCGACGCGACCGCGACGACGGGCCCCGCCGGTGACCTGCGGAACCCGATCCGCGCGACCGGCGCCGAAGTAGCGCCGTGTAAAATCAAGGGTTTGTCCGGCCCCGTGTCGGCGCCCCTCCCCGGACCTCCCAGCACCATGCACGAAAAGTACGACGCCGCCGCGGTCGAAGCGGCCGCCCAGGCGCATTGGGCGGCGAGCGACGCCTACCGCGCGATCGAACACGACCCGCGCTTCCCGAAAGGCAAGTTCTACGCCTGCTCGATGCTGCCCTACCCGTCGGGCAAGCTGCACATGGGCCACGTGCGCAACTACACGATCAACGACGTGATGTACCGCCATCTGCGGATGAACGGCTACAACGTGCTGATGCCAATGGGCTGGGACGCGTTCGGGCTGCCGGCCGAGAACGCGGCGATGAAGAACCGCGTGGCGCCCGCGAAGTGGACCTGGGACAACATCGCGCACATGAAGGCGCAGATGCGGGCGATGGGGCTGGCGATCGACTGGAGCCGCGAAGTCGCCACCTGCTCGCCCGAGTACTACAAGTGGAACCAGTGGCTGTTCCTGAAGATGCTCGAGCGCGGCATCGCCTACCTGAAGACCGGCACGGTCAACTGGGATCCGGCCGACCAGACGGTGCTCGCCAACGAGCAGGTGATCGACGGCCGCGGCTGGCGCTCCGGCGCGCTGGTGGAGAAGCGCGAGATTCCGATGTACTACCTCGGCATCACGCGCTACGCGGAGGAACTGCTCGCCGACCTGGCCGGCATCGGCTGGCCCGAGCGGGTGAAGCTGATGCAGGAGAACTGGATCGGCCGCTCCACCGGCGTGCGCTTCGCGTTCCCGCACGAGATCCGCGACGCGCAGGGGCGGCCGATCGGCGACGGGCGCATGTACGTGTTCACCACGCGCGCCGACACGATCATGGGCGTGACCTTCGTCGCGGTGGCCCCCGAGCATCCGATCGCGGCCGCCGCGGCCGCCAACGACGCCGCGCTCGCCGCGTTCATCGAGGAATGCAAGCGCGGCGGCGTCACCGAGGCCGAACTCGCCACGCGCGAGAAGGACGGCCGGCGCACCGGGCTGTTCGTGCGCCACCCGCTCACCGGCGAAGCGGTCGAAGTCTGGGTCGGCAACTACGTGCTGATGAGCTACGGCGACGGCGCGGTGATGGGCGTGCCCGCGCACGACGAGCGCGACTTCGCGTTCGCGCGCAAGTTCGGCCTGCCGATCCGGCAGGTCATCGACGTGAAGGGCCAGGCGTTCTCCGACCAGGCCTGGCAGGCCTGGTACGAAGACAAGGCGAACGGGCGTTGCATCAACTCCGGCAGGTACGACGGCCTGGCGCACGAGGCCGCGGTCGACGCGATCGCCGCCGACCTGGCCGCGAAGGGTCTCGGCGAAAAGCGCATCCAGTACCGGCTGCGCGACTGGGGCATCTCGCGCCAGCGCTACTGGGGCACGCCGATCCCGATCATCCACTGCGAGGCCTGCGGCGCGGTGCCCGTGCCCTGGGAAGACCTGCCGGTGGTGCTGCCCGAAGACCTGGTGCCCGACGGCAGCGGCAATCCGCTGGCGAAGGACGAGCGGTTCCTGAAGTGCGCGTGCCCGAAGTGCGGCAAGCCCGCGCGGCGCGAAACCGACACGATGGACACCTTCGTCGATTCGTCCTGGTACTACATGCGCTACTGCTCGCCGGACAACGCACAGGCGATGGTCGACGAGCGCAACGACTACTGGATGCCGATGGACCAGTACATCGGCGGCATCGAGCACGCGGTGCTGCACCTGCTGTACGCGCGCTTCTGGACCAAGGTGATGCGCGACCTGCGCGGCGACTTCCCGGGCGACCCCGATCGCGGCCTGGTGCGCTTCGACGAGCCGTTCAGCAACCTGCTGTGCCAGGGCATGGTGCTCAACCACATCTTCTCGCGCAAGACCGACAAGGGAGGCATCGAGTATTTCTGGCCCGACGACATCGAGTGGACCCACGACGAATCGGGCAAGCCGGTCAGCTGCCGCTCGAAGACCGACGGGCTGCCGGTCGACTACAACGGCATCGGCACGATGTCCAAGAGCAAGAACAACGGCGTCGACCCGCAGTCGCTGATCGACCAGTACGGCGCCGACACCGCGCGGCTGTTCGTGATGTTCGCCTCGCCGCCGGAGCAGACGCTCGAGTGGTCGGGCGCTGGCGTAGAGGGTGCGCAGCGCTTCCTGCGCCGGCTATGGGCCTGCGCGTTCGAGCAGCACGCGAGCCTGTCTGCGGCCCCTGCCCCGCTCGATCCGGACCGACTGCCGGAAGCGCACAAGGCGCTGCGCCGCGAGATCCACGTGATCCTGCGGCAGGCCGACTACGACTACCAGCGCAAGCAGTACAACACGGTCGTCTCGGCGGCGATGAAGATGCTCAACGCGATCGAAGGCGCGAAGCTCGCGCCCTCGGGCGAGACCACCGAGGTGATCCGCGAGGCGCTGTCGATCCTGATCCGGGTGCTCTATCCGGTGGTGCCGCACGTCACCCACGCACTTTGGAGCGACCTCGGCTTTGCCCGCATCCACGGCGACCTGCTCGACGCCGCATGGCCGCAGGTCGACGAGCGCGCGCTCGCGCAGGACGAGATCGAGCTCGTGCTGCAGATCAACGGCAAGGTGCGCGGCGCGGTGCGCGTGCCGGCGCAGGCCGACCGCGCCGCGATCGAGGCGGCGGCCATGGCCAGCGAGGCGTTCGCACGCCACGCCGCGGGTCGTGCCGCACGCAAGGTCGTCGTCGTGCCCGGCCGCCTGGTCAACGTCGTCGTCTGAAGCGCCGATGCGGCGCCGGCTCGCAATCGCACTGGCATCGCTGGCGATCGCAGCCGCGAGCGGCTGCGGCTTCCAGTTGCGCCGTTCCGCCGCGCTGCCGTTTCGCACGCTGTACACCGGCTTCGCGCCCACTTCCACGATCGGCGCCGAGTTTCGCCGCCTGGTGCGCGTGGCCGAGGACACGCGGCTGGTCGACGATCCGGCCGAGGCCGAGGCGCGGCTCGAGGTGATCCGCGAACTGCGCGAGAAAGAGGTCGTCGGCTTCTCGAGTACCGGGCGCCCGCGCGAATACCAGCTGCGCCTGCGCTTCACCTTCCGCGTGCTCGACCGCGACGGCGCGGCGCTGCTCGCGCCCACCGAAATCGTCCTGCGCCGCGACATCACTTCGAGCGACATCGAGCTGGTCTCGAAGCAGCAGGAGGAAGAACTGCTGTATCGCGAGATGCAGTCCGACCTGGTGCAACAGCTGCTGCGACGGCTCGCGGCGATCCGCGCATGACGCAGATACGCGCCGAAAACCTTGCCCGCGCACTGGCGCGCGGCGTGCCGGCGCTCGTGTGGATTCACGGCGACGAGCCGCTGCTCGTGCTGGAGGCTGCCGACACGGTGCGCCAGGCGCTGCGCGCCGCCGGCTTCGACGAACGCCGGGTGTTCGAAGGCGGTCGCGGCTTTCGCGCCGACGCGTTGCTGGCCGAGGCGGGCGCGCTGTCGCTCTTCGCGAGCCGCCGGCTGATCGAGTTGCGCCTCGCGGGCAAGCCGAACCGGGACATCGGCCAGGCGCTCGCCGATGCGGCCGCACAGGCATCCGACGACACGCGGCTGCTGGTCACCGGACCGCGGCTGGATCGCGCCAGCACCGAATCCGCCTGGTTCGCCGCGATCGAGCGCCTCGGCCTGGTCGTTCCGATCTGGCCGGTCGAGCGCGCCAGGCTTCCGCAGTGGATCGCCGCCCGGCTCGCGCGCCAGAACCAGCGCGCCGACAGCGACACGCTGGCGCTGATCGCCGAGCGGGTCGAAGGCAACCTGCTGGCGGCCCACCAGGAAGTCGGCAAGCTCGGCCTGCTCTTTCCGGAGGGCGAGTTGCCGCCCGAGCAGACACGCGCCGCGGTGCTCGACGTCGCGCGCTACGACGCTTCCGACCTGGTCACGGCGATGCTGGCCGGCGACGTGCCGCGGACACTGCGCAGCCTCGACGGGCTGCGCGCCGAAGGCGTCGCCGAACCGCTGATCCTGTGGATGCTCGCCGACGCGCTGCGCACGCTGCTCAGGCTCGCCGAGGCGCGCAGCAGGGGCCGGCCGCTCGCGCAGGCGCTGCGCGAGGCGCGCGTGTTCGGCGCGCGCGAGCGGCCGTACGAGCAGGCGCTCGGGCGCCTCGACGAAGACCGTATCCGCGAGGCGCTGCAGTGCGCCGCCCGGACCGATAGAATGGTCAAGGGCCTCGACGGCGCCGACGCGTGGCGCGGGTTGCAGGACCTGGCGATGTCGGTCGCGGGCGCCCCGATCCTTGCAGGGAACTGACGTGGACATCCATCCGATCGACATCGAGGCCTACGTTGCCGACGTGGGCCGGCGCGCCCGCGCAGCCAGTCGCGTCACGGCGCGCGCCTGCACGGCCGCGAAAAACCGCGCACTGCTCGCCACCGCCGACGCGATCCGTCGCGACGCGGCGGCGCTGAGAGCAGCCAACGCGAAAGACCTTGCCGCAGCGCGCGCCGCCGGTCACGACGCCGCTTTCGTCGACCGGCTCGCGCTCACCGACGCAGTGATCGAGTCGATGGCCAGCGGCCTGACGCAGATCGCCGCGCTGCCCGATCCGGTGGGCGAGATCCTCGACCTGCGCTACCGTCCCACCGGCATCCAGGTGGGCCGGATGCGCGTGCCGCTCGGCGTGATCGGCATCGTCTACGAGTCGCGCCCGAACGTGACGATCGACGCAGCCGGCCTGTGCGTGAAGGCGGGCAACGCCACCATCCTGCGCGGCGGCTCCGAGGCGATCCACAGCAACCAGGCGCTCGCCGCGCTGATCCGCGAGGGGCTGCGCAGCGCCGGGCTTCCCGAGGACGCGGTGCAGGTGATCGAAACCACCGATCGCGCCGCCGTCGGCGCGCTGATCTCGCATCCCGAATGGGTCGACGTGATCGTCCCGCGCGGGGGCAAGTCGCTGATCGAGCGCATCGCCCGCGACTCGAAAGTGCCGGTGCTCAAGCACCTCGACGGCGTCTGCCACGTCTACATCGACGACGACGCCGACCTCGACATGGCGGTGCGCATCGCCGACAACGCCAAGACGCAGCGCTACTCGCCGTGCAACGCGATGGAGACGCTGCTCGTCGCCGCGGGCGTCGCCGACGCGGTGCTGCCGCGGCTCGGGCGCATCTATGCGGACAAGGGGGTGGAGTTGCGCGGCGACGCGCGCACGCGCCGGGTGCTGTCGGCGGCGGGCATCGCCTGCAACGAAGCGACCGACGAAGACTGGCGCACCGAGTACCTCGCGCCGATCCTCGCGATCCGCGTGGTCGCCGGCATCGACGAGGCGATCGACCACATCGCCGCCTACGGATCGCAGCACACCGACGCGATCGTCACCGGGAACCACACCCGCGCGATGCGCTTCGTCCGCGAAGTCGACTCGGCCTCGGTGATGATCAACGCGTCGACGCGCTTTGCCGACGGCTTCGAATACGGGCTGGGCGCCGAGATCGGCATTTCCACCGACAAGCTGCACGCGCGCGGTCCGGTCGGTCTCGAAGGCCTGACTTCGCTGAAGTACATCGTGCTCGGCCACGGCGAGATCCGCGGCTGATGTCGACCGGCTATCTCTGGGTCAAGGCGCTGCACATCGTCTTCGTCACGAGCTGGTTCGCCGGGCTGTTCTACCTGCCGCGGATCTTCGTGAACCTGGCGATGATCGACGCGCCGGGCGCCGAGCGCGACCGGCTGCTGCTGATGGCGCGCAAGCTGTGGCGGTTCATGCAGCCACTGATGTGGCTCGCGGTCGCGCTCGGAACCTGGCTGTGGCTGGGCTACGGCATCAGCGGCGGCTGGATGCACGCGAAGCTGGCGGCGGTGCTGCTGCTGCTCGGCTATCACTACGGCTGCGGGCGGTTGCTGCGCGGCTTCGAGCACGGCACGAACCGGCGCTCGCATGTCTGGTTCCGCTGGTTCAACGAATTGCCGGTGCTCGCGCTGCTGGTGATCGTCGTGCTGGTCGTGGTCAAGCCCTTCTGAGCGTGATGGCGCGCGCGCACGCGCCGGCGCCGATGGCGGAAACGCCCGCCACGCCCGGGATGTTCGCGGCCTGCCCGCGCGGCCTCGAAGGCGCGCTCGCCGCCGAGCTCGCCGGCCTTGGAGCGAGCGACTGCCGCACGCTGGCCGGCGGCGTGCTGTTCGGCGGCGAGCGCGCGGTCGCCTACCGTGCGAACCTGTGGTCGCGGCTCGCCAGCCGGGTGCTGCGGCAGGTCGCGCAGCGGCGCTACCGCGACGACGACGACCTGTACCGCCTGGCGCTCGGCGTCCAATGGGAGCGCTTCTTCGACGCGCGCCACTCGCTGCGCGTCGATCTGAGCGCGGTGCGTTCGCCGCTGCGCAGCCTGAACTACGCGACGCTGCGGGTGAAGGACGGGATCGTCGACCGGCTTCGCGAGCGCACCGGCGCGCGCCCGTCGATCGACACGCGCGCACCCGACGCGCGCGTGTTCGCGCACCTGGAGGATCGGCAGGCGACGCTCTATCTCGACCTGAGCGGCGAGCCGCTGTTCAAGCGCGGCTGGCGCTCGGGGCGCGACGACAAGGGCCGGGCGCCGCTCAAGGAGAACCTCGCGGCCGGCCTGCTCGCGCTGTCGGGCTGGACGCCGGGGACGCCGCTGTACGACCCGTTCTGCGGTTCCGGAACCATCGTGATCGAGGCTGCGCAACTCGCATTCGATATCGCGCCCGGCCTGCAACGCCCGTTCGCGCTGGAGAGACTGCTCGACCACGACGAACCGCTGTGGGCATCGCTGCGCGCCGAGGCAATCCGCCGCGCTCAGGCGGCGGCGCACCGCGGCACGGCGCCTCCCCGCCTCGCCGCTTCCGACATCGATCGGCACGCAATCGAGCAGTCCCTGCGCAATTTCGAGCGTGCCGGACTGCCGGCGCGAGCCATCGACGCCCGCGTCGGCGACGCCGCCGCGGCGCGCCCGCCGTTCGACCTGCCCGGCTTCATCGTGGCCAATCCGCCTTACGGCGAGCGCATCGAAGCGCTCGGCGCGACCGGCCCGTCACCCGGCGCAAGGCGCGACGCAGAGCGCCACGAGCGCGCGATGAGGGCATTCGGCACGACGCTGCGCGAGCGATTCGCCGGCTGGCAGGTGTGGCTGCTCAGCAGCGACCAAGGGCTCCCCGGTCAACTGGGCATGAAGGAGCGTCGGCGCACGCCGCTGTACAACGGCGCGATCGAATGCCGGCTGTTCGGATTCGAGGTCTTCGCCCGGCGCTGAAGCCGGACCCGGGGCACCGCCACGAGCATCGCGGCCGCGCCCGGGCCCGCGGACGCGTGCAGGCGCAGGCCGGTGCTCACGGGGCCCTGCGCACGACGTCCTCGCAGCGGCCGGTACGCATCGCCCGCTCGAACGCCGCGATCACCAGCGCCTCCCCGCCCGGTTCGCCCGACGACTCCAACTGCGGCACCAGATAGCCACGCACGATCGCGAAGACCGGATCGCCTGGACTGTCACCGACCGCCCGCTGCGCGTCATCGAGCGCCGCACGTGCGGCGGCGAGCAGGCGCAGCGCCTGTGCGGCGCCGCTGGCGGGTGGCGCCTCGACGACCGGCAGGCGACGCCCGGTCAGGCAATCGACGAACACCGGCCGCCCGTTCTCGTGCAGGTAGCTTCCGGCCAGCCGCACCGGCCCGGACAGCGGATCGATCTGCGGCGCGCGCGCGAGCGCGGCGTTGCCCAGGCCGCGAATCTCGCGCCCCTCGTTGTCGACGATCGCAAGGCCGTCGGGCGCGACCCGACGCAGCAGTCGCGCTGCGGCCGTGTCGCCGTGCAGCGCGATCGTGTCGGGAGCATCGGCCGACGCGCTCCAGCGTCCGATGTCGTGCACGACGCGCATCCCCGCGCCTTCCTCGAGCACTTCGAGCATGCGGAAGGTGCCGTCGCGAAAGACGGTCAGCGTCAGCCTGCGCGGCGCGCAGCCGGCGCACAGCAGCGTCCCCGAATAGGTTCTCGCGCCGGCGTAGACCGCGCGGGCCGCGGCCTCGTCGATCTGCGGCGCAGCCATCGCCAGCGCCGCGGCCGCATCGTGCGCCGGCACGGCAGCGTGGCGCCCGGCGGCGGCCGGCTGCTGCCCTCGCTGCGGCAGCGCAGGCGATTGCGCGCATGCCGTGACCAGCAGCGTTGCGAGCAGGCATGCAGCCAGCGCACCGGCCGCGCGCCGCGGGTCGTGTTCACCAGGCATAGCCGAGCCCCACCAGCCAGGTCGAGTCACCGCTGCGACGTCCGGGCGCGGGCTCGCTGTCCCAGTCGAAATTGAACTGGAGCGAGGCAGTGAGCCCCGAGGCGAAGGGCACGCGCAGCCCGCTCCTGCTGCGCAGCGTGACCTGGGAAGGATCGTCGAGACTCATGAAGCCCTGCTGGTCGTGAAACAGCACGACCGGCAAGGTGTCGAGCCGGTAACCGGAATTCACGCCCCATCCCAGTGCCGGCCACGACTCGTCCGGCCGCGCGATGCGCCGTACCCCGATCGCATCGAGGCCGCCGCGCAGCGCCAGCTTTGCGCGCGCGGTCTGGATCAGTTGCACGCCGAGCCCGGCGCCGGCAGTCGCCCGGGTGGCGATGTCGCGAAAGCGATCGCGCTCGATCGAGCCACGCAGGTAGCCGAAGCGACGCTCGTCGAGGAAGCGGTCGAAGTTCCCGCCCACCAGCCAGTTCGAGGCGGTCGTGACCTCGTCGCCGCGCTCGCGGTTCAGCTTTGCGTTCAACGCGTAGCGCCAGTCGAGTGCACGCGTCTCGAAGTCGCCCTCGGCATAAGCCCGCTCGCCCGTGCTGTTGCCGCGCACCAGGGTTGCGGAGACCGTGATGCGTCCTTCGCGGGAAACCCCTTCGCCGCTCTCCTCGGGTTTCGGGTTCAGGTAGCGCACTCGCGCCAGCGGCACCGTCACCGCGGGCGGGGCCGGCGGTGCGGCCAGGCCCGAACCGTCAGGCGCCTGTGCGCCAGTTTGCCGGCTCGGTTCGCCGTCGCCGGCCGCGGCCTGTACCGGCGCTTCCGGAACGAGCCTGACCTGGCCTGACGCGGCCGGTACGAGCGTCATCGACTCGGTCCGGCCCGAACCCTCGCGCAGCACGCCCACCGGCTTGTCGGTCTCGATCGCGCGCACCTCGTAGCGGGGAATGCGCAGTTCGCCGGCCCAGGTGGTCTCGAAGACGAGCGTCGACGGCGACATGTGCAACACGCGCCCGGTGAGGCGGTCTCCGTTGTGCAGCGTGAGAGTGTCGGCCCACGCGGTCGGCGCGAGCAGCACGAAGGCAACCGCCAGCCGCGCGAAACGGCAAGCCGGCCGGCCGCCGGGGCCCGAAGCAGGCATGCGAGAGATCTGCCCTGACGAGACGATTGAAACCGATGCGCGAACCCCGACTGCCCCGAGGCCCGCGCGACCGATACCGAGTATAATCGCACGTTGCAGGAAACATTTCCCCGCATCGCCGATCGTCACCGGAGCGAACGGCGCAACCCCTGCGACAACGTCGGCCCGCTGCCCGTTCGGACGGCATCGTGCGGGCCGCGCGCGCCCACGCGAACCAGGAGGCCACCATGGCCAAGGAAGAACTGATCGAAATGGAAGGCATCGTCGCCGAAGTCCTGCCCGACACGCGCTTTCGCGTGACGCTCAGCAACGGTGTCGAAGTCTCCGCCTACGCGTCCGGCAAGATGAAGAAGCACCGCATCCGCGTGCTGCCCGGTGACCGCGTGCGGATGGAACTGTCGCCGTACGACATGACGAAGGGCCGGATCAGCTTCCGGCACAAGGACTGAGAACGCGGACGGGCCGTGCGCCGTCGCCGGCCCCCTACACGATGTCGAGGTGCTCGAGCCCGCGGGTGAGGTCGCGCTCCGAGCGCTTGCTGTTCAGCTTGATGTTCAGCCTCAGGTCGTTCACCGAATCCGCGTTGCGCAGCGCATCCTCGTAGCTGATCCGTCCGTCCTCGAAGAGGTCGAACAGCGCCTGGTCGAAGGTCTGCATCCCGAGTTCCCGGCTCTTCTTCATCACTTCCTTGATCGCGCCGACCTCGCCCTTGAAGATCAGGTCGGCGATCAGCGGGGAGTTCAGCAGGATCTCCACCGCAGGCACCCTGCCCTTGCCGGCGGCCATCGGAATCAGCCGCTGCGAGACGATCGACTTCAGGTTCAGCGACAGGTCCATCAGCAGTTGCGCGCGCCGTTCCTCGGGAAAGAAGTTGATGATCCGGTCGAGCGCCTGGTTGGCGCTGTTCGAGTGCAGCGTCGCCAGGCACAGGTGACCGGTCTCGGCGAACGCGACGGCGTGCTCCATCGTCTCGCGGTCGCGGATCTCGCCGATCATGATCACGTCGGGCGCCTGGCGCAGCGTGTTCTTCAGGGCCACCTCCCAGCTCTCGGTGTCCACGCCCACCTCGCGGTGCGTGACGATGCAGTTGCGGTGCGGATGCACGAACTCCACCGGATCCTCGATCGTCACGATGTGGCCGTGCGACATCTCGTTGCGGTGGCCGACGACGGCCGCCAGCGTGTTCGACTTGCCCGATCCGGTCGCGCCGACGACGATGATCATGCCGCGCTTGGTGAGCGCAAGTTCCTTGAGCACCGGCGGCAGCTGCAATTGCTCGAAGGTGGGAATCTCGGTGTTGATCGTCCGCAGCACGATGCCGACCCGGTTCTGCTGCATGAACGCGTTCACCCGGAACCTGCCGATCCCGGCCGGGCTGATCGCGAAGTTCACTTCCTTGTGCGCCTCGAACTCGGCCGCCTGCCTGTCGTTCATCAGTGCCCGCGCGAGTTCCACCGTGTGCTGCGGGGTGAGCGGCGCGGTCGACACCGGCTGCACCTTCCCGTCGATCTTGAATGCCGGCGGGAACTCCGCCGTCAGGAAGAGGTCGGAGCCGTTGCGCGCGATCATCAGGCGCAGCAGGTCGTGCAGGAACTTGGAGGCTTGTTCGCGTTCCATCCGGTCCTTCCTGTCGTGTCGTTCGGCCTTCGAATAGCGTGGCGCGGAAAGACTTCCCGGGTCAGCCCGGGAAATTCTCCTTCACCGCGGCGACGGCGCGGGCTTCGGACATCGAGATCTGGTTCCTGCGCACCAGGTCGGTCAGGCACTGGTCCAGCGTCTGCATGCCCATCGACGCTCCGGTCTGGATCGCCGAGTTCATCTGGGCGACTTTCGCTTCGCGGATCAGGTTGCGAATCGCCGGGGTGCCGATCATGATCTCGTGGGCCGCGATCCGGCCGTTGCCGTCCTTGGTCTTCAGCAGCGTCTGCGAGATCACCGCGCGCAGCGATTCCGACAGCATCGCGCGCACCATGTCCTTCTCGGCCGCGGGAAACACGTCGATGACGCGGTCGATCGTCTTGGCCGCCGACGAGGTGTGCAAGGTGCCGAACACCAGGTGACCGGTCTCGGCCGCGGTGAGCGCCAGCCGGATCGTCTCCAGGTCGCGCAGTTCGCCCACCAGGATGATGTCGGGATCCTCGCGAAGCGCCGAGCGCAGCGCGTTGTTGAACGACAGCGTCATCGGACCGACCTCGCGCTGGTTGACCAGGCAGCGCTTCGATTCGTGCACGAATTCGATCGGATCCTCGACCGTGAGGATGTGGCCGTAGAGGTTCTCGTTGACGTGGTTGATCATCGCGGCGAGCGTCGTCGACTTCCCGGAGCCGGTCGGGCCGGTGACGAGGACCAGGCCGCGCGGCGTCATCGCGATCTCCGAGAAGATCTTCGGCGTGTTCAGTTCCTCGAGCGTCAGGATCTTCGACGGAATCGTGCGCATCACCGCACCGGCGCCACGCTGCTGCACGAATGCGTTGACGCGGAAGCGCGCCAGGCCGGGAATCGCGAAGGAGAAGTCGCACTCGAGGCTTTCCTCGTACTCCTTCCTCTGCGAGTCGTTCATGATGTCGTAGATCATGCCGTGGACATCCTTGTGTTCCATCGGCGGCAGGTTGATCCGGCGCACGTCACCGTGCACCCTGATCATCGGCGGCAGTCCCGCTGACAGGTGCAGGTCGGAGGCCTTGTTCTTGACCGCGAACGCCAGCAGTTCGGCAATGTCCATCGCGCAATCCTCTGTCGGCTGCGGCGCCGCGGAGCCGGCGCCTTTTCTCATTCCTGCTATCTTCGGAACCAGGGCACTCCCCGGCACCCCTGGCGGGGCGAAACGGCAATTTCCGCGATGAACGGCGACCGCGCGTTGCGCCAAAACTACGAGCAGGTCCTCGAACGTATCCGGAAGGCCTGCGAAGCCGCCGGTCGGCCGGCCGACTCGGTGCGCCTGCTCGCGGTCAGCAAGGCCTTTCCGGCTGCGAGCGTGCTCGCGCTGGCGGCCCTTGGCCAGCGTGCGTTCGGCGAAAACTACCTGCAAGAGGCACTGGACAAGATCGCCGCATGCAGCGACGAGCGGTCGGCCAGCGCCGCCGCAGGGTCGACGCCCGCCGCGCGGCGGGCGCTCCACGAAGGGCCGGCAATCGAACGGCCGATCGAGTGGCACTTCATCGGTCCGATCCAGTCGAACAAGACGCGGGCGATCGCCGCGCACTTCGACTGGGTCCATTCGCTGGACCGGGAGAAAATCGCGCACCGGCTCTCCGGGCAACGCCCGGCAGGGATGCCCGCGCTGAACCTGTGCCTGCAGGTCAACGTGTCGGGCGAGGCGAGCAAGAGCGGCGTGGCCCCGGGCGATGCGGTCGCGCTCGCCATGGCGGTGGCGACGCTACCGCGGGTGAGGCTGCGCGGACTGATGGCGATCCCCGAGCCGACCGACGACCCGGCCCTGCAACGCGCGCGCTTCGCCGCGCTGCGCGAGCTTCACGCGCGCGTGCGCGACGCGCTCGCTGCCGACGCGGCGAGCGGCTTCGATACGCTCTCGATGGGAATGTCCGCGGACCTGGAATCCGCGGTGATGGAGGGTGCGACGATCGTGCGGGTGGGCAGCGCGCTGTTCGGCGCCCGACCACTCAGTTCATCGCTCAGTTCATAGACTTGATGGCCGCGGCGAGGCGGCTCTTCTGGCGCGAGGCCGCGTTCTTGTGAACGATCTTCTTGTCGGCGATCTTGTCGATCACGCTCTGCGCCGACTGCAGCGTCTTCGTCGCCGCTTCCTTGTCGCCGGCCAGGATGGCCTTGCGGACCGACTTGATCGCGGTGCGCAGGCGCGAGCGCAGGCTCGAATTGTGCAGGTTGCGCTTGACGGCCTGGCGGGCGCGCTTGCGGGCGGAAGCGATGTTGGCCATGAGAGAATCTCGCTCGGGTCGAACTCCGGCACCGCGAATGCCCGCCTGCGGCGCAGGCGCTGAAAAGGCCACCTGCACCGGCAGCCGGTGCAGGCATGTCATCGCGGCCCGGAAAATATTCCGGAAAGCCTTGAATAATAACCGATTTCGCGTCAGCACCACAAGCCTGCACAACGGCTGGCGCCCGCGCCACGGCCACGCATGAGCTTGCTTCGGGCGGCGGCCACCGTCAGCAGCCTGACCCTGCTGTCGCGGATCACCGGCCTCGCGCGGGAGAACCTCACCGCCGCGATCTTCGGCGCATCGGCGTTCACCGACGCTTTCTTCGTAGCGTTCCGGTTGCCCAACCTGCTGCGGCGCCTGTTCGCCGAAGGCGCTTTCTCGCAGGCATTCGTGCCGATCCTGGCCGAGTCGCGCGCGCAGGCCGAAGCACGCTGCGGCGCCGATCCGCAGGATGCGCTGGCCGAGACGAGAACGCTGGTCGATCGCGTGGCGACCTCGCTGTTCTGGGCACTGGTGGCGGTATCGCTGCTCGGCGCCGCGGCCTCGCCCGCACTGGTCTGGGCGATCGCCTCGGGGCTTCGCGAACAGCCGCAGGCGTTCGACGCGGCAGTGGTGATGACCCGCTGGATGTTTCCGTACATCCTGTTCGCGTCGCTGATCGCGCTGTCGGCCGGCATCCTCAACACCTGGCAGCGTTTCGCGGTACCCGCCTTCACGCCGGTGATGCTCAACCTGTGCTTCATCGGCGCCGCGGTCGGCCTGGCGAGCCGCTTCGACCCGCCCGTCTACGCACTGGCCGCGGGCGTGGTGATGGGCGGCATCGCCCAGCTCGCGATCCAGATTCCGGCGCTGCGGCGCATCGGCATGCTGCCGCGCATCGGCCTGAACCTGCGCCAGGCGCTGGCCGACGAACACACGCGCCGCATCCTGCAGTTGATGGCGCCTGCGGCGCTGGCAGTGTCGGTGGCGCAGATCAGCCTGCTGATCAACACGCACATCGCATCGCGCCTGGCGCCGGGCAGCGTCTCCTGGATCTCCTACGGCGACCGGCTGATGGAATTCCCCACCGCCCTGCTCGGCGTGGCGCTGGGCACCGTGCTGCTGCCCACGCTGGCGAGCGCGCGCGGCCGAGGCGACGATCGCGCCTACAGCCAGCTGCTCGACTGGGGCCTGCGGCTGTGCGTGCTGCTGGCGCTGCCGTGCATGGTCGGCCTGGCGCTGATGGCCGAACCGCTGACCGCGCTGCTGTTCCACTACGGACGCTTCGACGCGCACGACGTCGAGATGACCCGGCGGGCAGTCGGCGGCTACGCGATCGGGCTGATCGGCCTGATCGCGGTCAAGGTGCTGGCGCCCGGCTTCTATGCGCAGCAGGACGTGCGCACGCCGGTGAAGATCGCGCTGTTCGTGCTGGCGGTGACGCAGTTGCTGAACCTGCTCACCGTGCCCTGGCTGGCGCATGCGGGATTGGCGGTATCGATCTCGCTGGGCGCACTCGCCAACGCCGGCCTGCTGCTGCGCGGCCTGCGCCGACGCGGCATCTGGCGGCCGTCGCCGGGCTGGCCGAAGTTCCTCGCCCAGACGATCGCCGCCGCCGCACTGCTGGCCGCGGCACTGGCGTTCGTCGTGCCGCGCTTCGACTGGATCGCGCTGCGCGCGGCGCCGTTCGAGCGCATCGGGCTGGTGCTCGCCCTGGTCGGCGGCGGCGCGCTCGTCTACCTGACGGCGCTGCTCGCCTTCGGCGTGCGGCCGGCGCAGTTCATGGCGCGCGGGCGACGCAGCAGCCGCGACAAGTGAGGTGAGCGGAGCCGGCCGCTTGCGCATGGGCCGCGAAAGCGCCGATCCTCCCGGTTTTGCAATGGAGCCCGAGATGCAGATCGCATTCATCGGCGGCGGCAACATGGCCGCCGCACTGGTCGGAGGCCTGCTCGCGCGCGGCACGGCGCCAGCGGCGATCCGCATGGTCGAGCCGCTCGCGGCGCAACGCGAGCAGCTTCACACGCGCTTCGGCGTCGCCACCTTCGAGCACGCCGGCGCCGCCGCGCTGGCCGGCGCCGATCTGGTCGTGCTCGCGGTCAAGCCGCAGCAGATGCGCGAAGCGGTCGCACCGCTGCAGCCGCTGGTGGGCGATGCGCTGGTGGTCAGCGTCGCCGCCGGCATCCGTGCGCGCGACCTGTCGCGCTGGCTGGGCGGGCACCGTCGGGTCGTACGGGCGATGCCGAACACGCCGGCGCTGATCGGCATGGGGGTGACCGGGCTGGCCGCGCTGCCGGGTACCGGCGCGGCCGACCGCGCGACGGCCGAGCGGGTGCTCGGCGCGGTCGGGCCGACGGTCTGGGTCGACGACGAGTCGCTGCTCGACGCGGTCACCGCAGTCAGCGGCAGCGGGCCGGCCTACGTCTTCCTGTTCATGGAGGCGATGCAGCAGGCGGCGCTCGGGCTGGGCCTGGACGCACGCCAGGCGCGCGACCTGGTGCTGAATACCTTCGCCGGCGCGGCGCAACTGGCGCTGCGCTCCGACGAGCCGCCGGCCGCGCTGCGCGAGCGCGTCACCTCGCGCGGCGGCACCACCGCGGCCGCGCTGGCGGTGATGGAGGCAGGCGACCTGCGCGGGCTGGTAGGGCGCGCGATCGACGCCGCGCACCGTCGCGGCGTGGAAATGGGCGACGAGTTCGGCGGCGCCTGAACCGGCAGATCTTTCCCCTCGCCCCGCGAACCAGCGCACGACCTCGCCCGCCGCGCGCCTCAGCCTGCCAGGTAGCTCGCGAGCACGCCGCCGAACACGGCTGCGCCGAACCAGTTGTTGTGGTTGAACGCGCGGAAACACCCCTCGCGACCGCGCTCGCGAATCAGCGTGTAATGGTAGGCGGCGATGCCCGCCGCCACGCCGAGCCCCGCGTAATACGGCGCGCCCAGGTCCTCGATGTGCCCGACCACCGCGAGCAGCCCCAGCGTGATCGCATAGCAGGTCATCACCGCGGCGACGTCGAAGCGACCGAACGTGATCGCCGCGGTGCGGATGCCGATCTTCAGGTCGTCATCGCGATCGACCATCGCATACTCGGTGTCGTAGGCCAGCGCCCAGAACACGTTGGAGGCGAGCATCGTCCAGGCGGCCGCCGGCAGTTCGTTGCGAACTGCCGCGAACGCCATCGGGATGCCGAACCCGAAGGCGACGCCGAGATAGGCCTGCGGCAGCGCGAGGAAACGCTTCGTGAACGGATAGCTCGCGGCCAGAAACGCCGCCACCACCGCGAGCGCCCAGACGAGACGGTTCATCGGCACCACCAGCAGCAGCGCCACCAGCGACAGCGCGACGAACACTGCCACCGCCTCCCAGGGCTCGATCTCGCCGGCGGTGAGCGGGCGATCGCGCGTGCGCGCGACGTGCCGGTCGAAGTCGCGATCGGCCCAGTCGTTGAACGCGCAACCGGCCGAGCGCATCAGCAGGGTTCCCAGCGAGAACGCGAACAGCAGGTACGGATCGGGCCAGCCGCCCGAGGCGATGAACAGCGCCGCGAGCGTCGGCCACAGCAGCAGCAAGGTGCCGATCGGGCGGTGCATCCGGGTGAGGCGCCAGTACAGCGCCGCCCGCTGCCGAAGGCCGGGTGGCCTTGCGGAGATCGCCTGCACGGGCGCCGCCCGCGAGTCGGCAGGTCGATCGGGGCCGGAAGAAATGCGCCGCATCCCTCTTTCCGCGCCCGCTTCCAGGCTAGTGTCGTACCGGAGCCGGCGGCTTGCCGGCCTGCGAGTGGCCGGCCTGCGGCTTGCCGGCCCGCGACTTCCCGGGCGGCGGCTCATGCGTCGCGGAGCGCGCGCGCCGCGCGCCGTCCGCAACCGGTCGACCGATGAAGGTCTGCACCTGGTCGACGCGCCCGGACGGGCCCACGCGCAGGCCGGCCTCGCGCATGCGGCCCAGGTTCGCGTCGCCGATGCCGCGCACCCGGTCCTTCAGGTCATCGAGGTCGGTGAACGGCCGTGCACGCCGCGCCTCGACGATGCGCGCCGACAGGGCCGGGCCGATGCCGCGTATCGTCTGCAGTTCGTCCGGCGTGGCAGTGTTCGCGTCGAGCGCGAGCGACGCGCCCGCGCAGCCCAGGCCGAGCGCGATCGCGACGATCAGCGACGCCGCCTTCATGCGAACAGCTCCTGCGGCGTGACCGCGGCGGTGCCCAGCTTGCCGACGACGATTCCGGCCGCACGATTGGCCAGCGTGACCGCCTCGCCGATCGGCCGGCCGGCAGCAAGCATCGAGGCCAGCACTGCCACCACGGTGTCGCCGGCGCCCGAGACGTCGTAGACCTCGCGCGCCTGCGCGGGCACGTCGAGCACGCCGTCGTCGGAGAACAGCGTCATGCCCTCCTCGGAGCGGGTGAGAAGCAGGTGGCGCACCCGCAGCGAGCGGCGCAGGTCCTGCGCGCGGGTGGCGAGGTCGGCCTCGTCGCGCCAGGTGCCGACGACCTCGCGCAGCTCGCCGCGGTTCGGCGTGAGCACGGTGGCGCCGGCGTAGCGGGAGTAATCGTCGCCCTTGGGATCGACGATCACGATCCGTCCGGCCGTGCAGGCCAGATCGATGACGCGCTCGATTTGCGCGAGCACGCCCTTGCCGTAGTCGGAGAGCACCACCACGTCGGCCTGGTCGATCGCCTCGCGCACCGCGTCGAACGCCTGCGCGAGTGCCCTGGGCCCCGGCGCCTGCTCGAAGTCGACGCGCAGCAGCTGCTGCTGACGCCCGATCACGCGCAGCTTGATCGTCGTGGCCAGCTGCGGGTCGCGCACCGCATGCAGGTCGATCCCGTGCTCGCGTGCCAGCGCTTCGATCCGCCGGCCGGGTTCGTCGTCACCGATCGCGCCGACCAGCGTCGCGCGCACACCGAGGCTGGCCGCATTGAATGCGACGTTGGCAGCCCCGCCGAGACGCTCTTCGCTGCGCGTGACGCGGACCACCGGTACCGGCGCCTCGGGGGAGATCCGCTGCACGTCGCCGAACCAGTAGCGATCGAGCATCAGGTCGCCCACCACCAGCAGGCGCGCGCGCGTGAAGCCGGCGCCGGGAGACGGCTCAGCCACGCTCGAGCTCCTCGCTGCGCCTGGGCGCATAGGTGTCCCACCGGTTGCACCCCGGGCACTGCCAGTAGAACTGCCGCGCCTTGAAGCCGCAGTGACCGCAGACGTAGCGTGACAGCCGCCGGGCCTGCGCCTGGATCAGCCGCTGCGCGAGCTCGACCTCGGCCTGCTCGCCGTCGCGCCGCAGCGCCGCCTTCATCGCCAGCAGCTTCTCCAGACCGAGCAGCGACGGCGCGACCTGCAGTGCCTGCTCGGCCCACGCCACCGCCGCGGGTCCTCCGTCGCGCTCGGCGCGGGCCGCCGCGAGCGCCGAGAACGTGTCGATCGACGGGTGCTCGCGATCGACCGCCTCCAGTGCCTCGATGCCCTCGTCGCTCCTGCCCAGCGCCGCGAACGCGGCCAGCCAGCCTGGCGCCACCAGGCCCAGGTACTCCGGGCTGTTGCGTTCGACGCGCCGCCAGGCGTCGATCGCCGCGGCGTGATCGCCCTCGGCCGCGGCCACTTCGCCGAGCAGCAGCTGCGGCCGCGGATGCGCCGGATCGACCCGCGCCGCCTGCTCGAGTTCGCGCCGGGCCACCTCGAAGCGCGACTCGGCATCGCTGGCCAGCGCGCGCGCTGCGAGTTCGCAGCGAAAGTGCGCAACGTCGCGTGCGCGGTTTTCGCCGCGGTCGCGCTGCAGCCGCTCGGCCAGTTCGATCGCCAGCGGCCAGTCGCGCACCATCTGCGCGATTTCGAGCCGGTGGTGCAGCGCCGAGGCCCCGTAGCGCGTGCCCTCCAGGCGGTTGAACGCGTCTTCGGCGCGATCGAGCAGACCCGCCTTCAGGTAGTCCTGGCCGAGCTCGAACAGCGCGTGCTCGCGCTGCGACGCGTCGAGGTCACGACGCTCGACCAGGTTCAGGTGCACGCGGATCGCCCGGTCGGTCTCGCCGCGGCGCCGAAACAGGTTGCCCAGCGCGTAGTGCAGGTCGACCGTTTCGGGATCGAGCCGGACGACGTCGATGAACGCGTCGACCGCCTTGTCGGACTGCTCGTTGAGCAGGAAATTCAGCCCTCGGAAATACGCGTCGGGCAAGCCGCCGCCGTCGCCGCGACGCCCGTTGTTCCCGAGTGCGGCCTCGTAGCGCGCCGCGAACCACCCGAGCACGAAGAACAGCGGTATCGCCAGCAGCCACCAGGCCTCGAACTCGAGCATGGGCCTGATCAGACGCCGAGGCCGACCGAAGAGCCGGAGGCGGTCTGTGCAACCGATGGCGGCGGCGGCGTTGCCTGCCCCTGAGTGGCAGGCCGGCCGGCGTGACGCAGCTCCTTGGTCAGCCTGGTGATTTCACGGCGCTGGCGAAACAGCGACGGCGCCGCGCCGAGCAGCCCGAGCACCACTCCGGCGGCGAGGGAAATCAGCAGGAACACGACCAGCGGGGCACGCCAGACCAGTTCGCCCGGCAGGAACCGCAATTCGACCGTTGCTGTATTCGAGAGCGCGAAGCCCAGCGCAAGCAGGAACAGCAGCAGATTGAACAGCCAGGTGACGACTCGCATCGACGACTCCCCCGGAGCATTCAGGACGCTATTCTGACCGACTGGAAGGCTGCCGTGGCAAGCAGGGGGATCGGCCCGCCGCCTCGGCCACACGTCTGGCGGTCGGTCGGGTCGGCGCGCGGTCCTCGCGAGGCGCACCCCGGGGCCGACTCGCAGGCCCCGCGGCGAAAATCAGGCGGCGCCCTTCGCAGGGCCGCCGTCGACGCGCTCGCGCAACTCCTTGCCCGGCTTGAAGTGCGGCACCCGCTTCTCGGGCACCAGCACCTTCTCGCCCGACTTCGGGTTGCGCCCCACGCGCGGCGGCCGGTGCGACAGCGCGAAACTGCCGAAACCGCGGATCTCGATGCGCCGCCCCTCGGCGAGCGTGCGCGCCATCGCGTCGAGGATGGTCTTGACCGCGAACTCGGCGTCCTTGGCGACCAGTTGCGGATAGCGCTCGGCAAGACGGGCGATCAGCTCCGACTTGGTCATCGTCGGTTGCCCGGCGTCGTTTGCGGCGTTGCCTTCGTCAGGCCGGAATTCCATGTGCCCCATCCGCTTCCAGCGACCCCGACCGCGTCAGGCGTCGGCACCGGGAGCGCGGCGCCGGCCTCGCGCCGGCGCCGCGCTCCCGCAAGCCGCGCCCGTCCTCACTCTTTCGACGTGTCGAGCTTGGCGCGCAGCAACGCGCCGAGGTTCGTCGTTCCACTGGCCGCACCGCTCTCGGCCTGCATGCGCTGAAGCGCCTCGGCGGTCTCCGCCGTGTCGCGCGCTTTCAGCGACAGGTTGATCGAGCGGTTCTTGCGGTCGACGTTGACGATCATCGCCTCGATCTCTTCGCCTTCCTTCAGGTGGTTGCGCGCGTCTTCCACCCGGTCGCGCGAGATCTCGGAAGCACGCAGGTACCCCTCGACGTCGCTGCCCAGGTCGATGACCGCGCCCTTCGGATCGACGCTCCTGACGACGCCCTTGACGATCGCGCCCTTCTCGTGGGTGGCGGCGTAGTTGCTGAACGGATCACCCTCGAGCTGCTTGATGCCCAGCGAGATGCGCTCGCGCTCCGTATCGATCGCCAGCACCATCGCCTCGACCTCGTCGCCCTTCTTGAAGTTGCGCACCGCCTCTTCGCCGGGGCTGTGCCACGACAGGTCGGACAGGTGCACCAGGCCGTCGATGCCGCCGGGCAGGCCGATGAACACGCCGAAGTCGGTGATCGACTTGATCGTGCCGCGGACCTTGTCGCCCTTGCGGTGGTTGTCGGCAAACTCCTCCCACGGGTTCGGGCGGCACTGCTTCATGCCGAGCGAGATGCGGCGGCGGTCCTCGTCGATCTCGAGCACCATCACCTCGACCTCGTCGCCGAGCGAGACGATCTTGCCGGGATTGACGTTCTTGTTGGTCCAGTCCATCTCGGAGACGTGCACCAGGCCCTCGATGCCCGGCTCGATCTCGACGAACGCGCCGTAGTCGGTGATGTTCGTGACCTTGCCGAACATGCGCGTGCCCTGCGGATAGCGGCGGCCGATTCCGACCCACGGGTCGTCGCCCAGTTGCTTGACGCCCAGCGAGACGCGGTTCTTCTCCTGGTCGAACTTGAGCACCTTTGCGGTGACCTCCTGCCCGACCTGCAGCACCTCGGACGGATGGCGCACACGGCGCCAGGCCATGTCGGTGATGTGCAGCAGCCCGTCGATGCCACCCAGGTCGATGAACGCGCCGTAGTCGGTGATGTTCTTGACCACGCCGTGGACGATCGCGCCCTCGTGCAGCGTCTCGAGCAGCTTGGCGCGCTCCTCGCCCTGCGTGAGCTCGACGACCGCGCGGCGCGACAGCACCACGTTGTTGCGCTTGCGGTCTAGCTTGATGACCTTGAATTCGAGTGTCTTGCCCTCGTAGGGCGTGGTGTCCTTGACCGGACGCGTGTCGATCAGCGAACCGGGCAGGAACGCGCGGATGCCGTTGGTCATGACGGTGAGGCCGCCCTTGACCTTGCCGGTGATCGTGCCGTCGACGTGCTCGCCCGACTCGAGCGCCTTTTCGAGGCTGATCCAGGCGGACAGGCGCTTGGCGCGATCGCGCGACAGGCGCGTCTCGCCATAACCGTCTTCGAGCGCCTCGATCGCCACCGACACGAAGTCGCCCGCCTTGACGTCGAGTTCACCGCGATCGTTGTGAAACTCCTCGATCGGAATGAAGCTTTCGGATTTCAGTCCGGCGTTGACCACGACGAAGTTGTGGTCGATGCGCACCACCTCTGCAGTGATGACCTCGCCCTGGCGCATTTCCTGGCGCGACAGGGATTCCTCGAACAACTGGGCGAAGCTTTCGGCCGGAGTCGAAATTGCGGTTGCAGTAGTCAAAGTGGTTCCAGTTTTTTCAGAACACGCCGAACGGCCGGTTCCCGCGCCCGCCCGGAAAGCGAATCCGGTGCGTGCGCTGGGCGGCAACCCAGCGGAGTTGACGATGATCCCGCCGCATACGGCAGGCGCCTTTCCGCCCGCGGAAACGGCGTCTCCGCGATCCGTGGCGGCCCGGATCGCGCCGCCGCCAGCCCGGCGGGCCGATCAGCGACGCACGCGATGGCGGTAGGCCCCGAGCACCCGCGCGACCGTCTGGTCGATGTCGAGGTGCGTGGAGTCGATCACCACTGCGCCTTCGGCGGGTCTGAGCGGTGCGACGGCGCGATTCGAGTCGCGTTCGTCGCGCTGCTCCAGATCCTCCAAAAGGTCGGTGAGATTAGCAGAAAAACCCTTTTCGATCAACTGCTTATACCGACGCTCGGCGCGCGATTCGACGCTCGCGGTGAGAAACACCTTCAGCGTCGCGTCGGGAAACACCACGGTGCCCATGTCGCGTCCGTCGGCGACCAGCCCCGGAGGGCGCCGCCAGTTGCGCTGCAGCCCGAGCAGCGCGGCACGCAGCGCCGGCAGCGCGGCAATGCGCGAGGCCGCGTTGCCGACCGCCTCGTCGCGGATCGCATCGGTCACGTCCTGGCCATCGAGTTCGATGCGCCCGTCGGCGAAACGCACCGGCAGCGCCGCGGCGAGCGCGGCGAGCCCTGCTTCGTCGTCGAGCGCGACGCTGCCGCGCAGCGCCGCCAGCGCGCACAGCCGGTAGAGCGCGCCGGAATCGAGCCAGGCCCAGCCGAGCGCGCGCGCGACCCGTTGCGCGACCGTGCCCTTGCCCGACGCGGTGGGCCCGTCGATCGTGATCAGCGGCACCTGCGACGCGCTCACGCCTGCGAGTGCCCTTCGATGCGCAGACCCGCCGCGCGCGCCAGCACCTCGAAGCCCGGAAACGAGGTGGCGACGTTGGCGGCATCGTGCACCATCAGTTCGCCCGCGGCGCGCAGCCCGGCGATCGCGAACGACATGGCGATGCGGTGGTCGGCGTGCGCATGCACCGCGCCCGGCGCGAACACCGCAGCCCGCTCGCCGCGCCCTTCGATCACCATGCCGTCGGCCGTCGGCGTCGCTTCGACGCCCAGCGCGCGCAACCCGTCGACCATCACCGCGATGCGATCGGACTCCTTCACCCGCAGCTCGGCCGCGCCGGTGACCACGGTGCGCCCATGCGCGCACGCCGCGGCCACGAACAGCACCGGGAACTCGTCGATCGCCAGCGGCACCAGTTCCGGCGGCACCGCGATCCCGCGCAGCGCCGCGGCGCGCACCCTCAGGTCGGCGACCGGCTCGCCGCCCGCCACGCGCTCGTTGCGCACCTCGATGTCGGCGCCCATCAGCCGCAGGATGTCCACGATGCCGGTGCGGGTCGGATTCACGCCGACATGCTCGAGCAGGAGATCGGAGCCGGGAGCGATCGAGGCGCCCACCAGGAAGAACGCCGCCGACGAGATGTCCGCGGGTACGTCGATCGCGCTCGCGCGCAGCGACTGGCCGCCGCGCAGCGTGGCCGCCGGGCCGTCGCGGCGCACCGTCACGCCGAAGCCGCCGAGCATGCGCTCGGTGTGATCGCGCGTGGTCGCCGGTTCGATCACCGTCGTCTCGCCCTGTGCATAGAGCCCGGCCAGCAGCAACGCCGACTTCACCTGCGCGCTGGCCATCGGCAACCGGTAGCGGATTCCGTGCAGCGCCTCGACCGGCAGGATGCGCACCGGCGGACAGCCCTCGCGCGTCTCGATGCGCGCGCCCATCGCGGCGAGCGGCTCGGCGACGCGGCGCATCGGCCGCTTCGACAGGCTCTCGTCGCCGACGAGCGTCGACCCGAAGCGCTGGCCCGCCAGCAGCCCCATCAGCAGGCGCATCGCGGTCCCGGCGTTGCCGCAATCGAGCGCGCCTGCCGGCGCGCGCAGCCCGTGCAGCCCCACGCCGTGCACCGTCACGTGCCCGGCCTGCGGGCCGTCGATGCGCACGCCGAGCGCGCGAAAGATCTGCATCGTCGAGATCGCGTCGGCGCCCTCCAGGAAACCGGTGATTTCGGTCACGCCATCGGCGATCGCGCCGAGCATGACCGCGCGGTGCGAGATCGACTTGTCGCCCGGCACGCGAAGGCTTCCGGACAGGCTGCCGCCGGGGGCGACGCGGAGACTGCGAGACATGAAGTTTTTCCTGTGGCGCGCTCCGCCCCGGGGCTAGAGTGATCGCGTACGTGGAGGGATCCATGATTCTACAGAGCAGCACCCACTCACGCGCCGAGCGGCTGATCGCGTCGTTGCCCTACGCATTGCGCCTGCCGGCCACCCGGAAGGGCTTTCCGCACGTCGTCGAACGCATCGCGCAGGAGTGGGAGGTGCCCAGGCGCTTCCTGGCACTGATGGACGAACTGCTGATCGACGGGCGCGGCAACCGCGAGGGGTTCCCGTTCGATTGCATCCTCGAGCTGACCGCCCTGCGCGACTACTACCTGAAACAGATGCGGGCCGGTCTGCGCGAGCGGCCCGCGGCGCGCACGAGCGCGTGGGGCGCCGACCCGGAGTCGGGTGGAATGCGGAGCCGCTTCCCGCTGTGAGCGATCCGCCCGCCCGCAGCCCGGGCGGGCATCGCGGACTTGCCCGAAGCGTCTCAGCCCAGCCGGTTGCGCCAGCGACTGGCTGCCGAGAACACGCTCACCAGCGCCTCGCGATCGCGCGCTTCGAGCGCAGCGACGATCGCTTCATTGGTCGCGCGATGGCGCGCCGCCGACGCCAGGCAGGCGTCGCGATTGTCGAGCAGGATGTCGGCCCACATCGCCGGCGATGACGCGCCCACCCTCGTCGTGTCGCGCAGTCCGGCTCCGGAGAATTCGAGCGCCTGCTCGGCCAGCTCGCCGCCGGCGATCGCCGCCGACAGCCCGAACGCGACCGCGTGCGGCCAGTGCGAGACTTCGGCGAACACCCGGTCGTGCAGTACCGGATCGAGCGTCGAGACCTGCGCGCCCACCGTCTCGAGCAGCCGCTTCACTGCCTCGCAGTGCTGCTGCGGCGTGGTGTCGACCGGGCACAGTAGCCAGCGCCGGTCACGAAACAGGTCCGGGTCGGCTGCCTGCGGCCCGCTGTGCTCGGACCCCGCGATCGGGTGACCGGGCACGTAGCGCAGGAAGGCCTCGCCGAGGGCGCGCCGCGCCGCATCGATCACGCTGCGTTTCGTGCTGCCGCAATCGGTGACGATCGCCTGCGGCTCGAGCGCATCGCGCAGCTGCGCGAACAGCTCCGGCATCGCGGTGACCGGCGCCGCGAGCACGACGAACGAGGCGCCTGCAACCGCCTCGGCGACGCTGTCGCAGGCCACGTCGAGGTGGCCGAGCGCGCGCGCGACGCGCGCATCGTCGTTCGGCGAATAGCCGGCGACCTGGGCGACCGCGCCGGCGCGCTTGAGCGCCGCCGCCAGCGAAGCGCCGATCAGTCCGACGCCGAGGATCGCGAGCCGCTGGACCGACGGCGACACCGCAGCCCCCTCAGCGGCCCGTCACGCGCGCGAACGCTTCGAGGAAGGCCTCGTTCTCCTCGGGCAGCCCGACCGTCACGCGCAGCCACTGCGGCAGGCCGTAGTTGGCCACCGGGCGCACGATGATGCCGGCGCGCAGCAGACCCTCGAAAACGGCGTCGGCGTCGCCGACGCGCACCAGCACGAAGTTGCCGTGCGAGGGCACGTACTCGAAGCCCATCTGCGCGAACGCCGACTGAAGCCGCGCCAGGCCCCGACGGTTCAGTTCGTAGCTGCGCTGCAGGAAGTCGGCGTCGTCGAGCGCCGCGATCGCGGCCGCCTGCGCGACAGTGCTCACGTTGAACGGCTGGCGCACGCGATTCATCAGGTCGGTGAGCTCGGCCTGCGCAAGCCCGAAGCCCGCCCGCAGGCCGGCGAGCCCGTAGGCCTTCGAGAAGGTGCGCGAGATCACGAGATTCGGATGCTCACGCAGCCACAGCGTCGAATCGAAGCGCAGCGACGGATCGAGATACTCGTTGTAGGCCTCGTCGAGCACCACGACCACGTCGCGCGGCACCTGCGCAAGGAAAGCGGCGATCGCATCGGCCCGCAGGAAAGTGCCGGTCGGATTGTTCGGATTGGCAATGAACACGAGCCGCGTGTCGGCGGCGATGGCTGCGCGCATCGCGTCGAGGTCGTGGCCCAGGCTGCGCGCCGGCACCACGATCGCGCGCGCCCCGGTTTCCTGGGTGGCCAGCGCGTAGACCGCGAACGAATACTGCGAATAGACCGCCGAGACTCCGGGCTGCAGCAGTGCGTGCGCCGCCAGCTCCAGGATGTCGTTCGAGCCGTTGCCCAGCGTGATCCATTCGGGCGGCACTGCGTAGCGCTGCGACAGCGCCGCCTTGAGTTCGAAGCCGTTGGAGTCGGGATAGCGCCCCAGATCACCGATGGCGGCGACCATCGCGTCGCGCGCAGACGCCGGAATGCCGAGCGGATTCTCGTTCGACGCCAGCTTGACGATGCGCTCGGGCTGCAGGCCGTATTCGCGCGCCAGCTCCGAAATCGGCTTGCCGGCCTGATACGGAGCGATGCTCCTGACGTACTCGGGTGCCTGAATGCTCATGTGTTCGATGCCTGCGAATGCGGGTGCCGGAGGCCCCGGCGGCTGGCGTGCAAGGATAACCGACACGCCGGCGAAAGCGCGGCCGCGAGCCCCGGTGGCCACGCGCCGCGCCCGGCTCAGGCAGCGCGCGGATACGAGCCGATCACCTTGCAGAACGCCGCCTGCGACTTCAGTTCGGCGAGCGCCGCGGCCACCGGCGGATCGTCGCGATGCCCGATCACGTCGATGTAGAAGTAGTACTCCCACAGGCCCTGGCGCGCCGGGCGCGACTCGAAGCGCTTCATCGACACCCCGTGGCGCGCGAACGGCTCGATCAGCGCGTGCACCGCGCCGGCCCGGTCGGGCACCGACAGGATCAGCGAGGTCTGGTCGGCTCCGGAAGGCGCGCAGGCGTACCGGCCGATCACTGCGAACCGGGTCCGGTTGTTGGGGTCGTCCTGGATGCTGCGCGCGACGATCTGCAACCCGTAGCGCTGCGCGGCATGATCGCCGGCGATCGCGGCAGTGGCGGGCTCCTGCGCGGCCAGGCGTGCCGCTTCCGCGTTGCTCGCCACCGGCAGCCGCTCGATACCCGGCGCGTTGCGTTCGAGCCAGCCCGCGCACTGTGCGAACGACTGCGGATGCGAGGCGATCCGGCGCACCCCTTCGAGGCTGCCGCCGAGCGTCATCAGGCTCTGGCGCACCGGCACCGACACCTCGCCGCTGATCGACAGCGGCGTGAGCAGGAACAGGTCGAGCGTGCGATTGACCGCGCCTTCCGAGGAGTTCTCGACAGGCACGACGCCGAAATCGGCCGTTCCCGCCTCGGTGGCGCGGAACACCTCGTCGATCGTCGGGCACGGGATCGCCTCGACCGACGAGCCGAAGTGACGCAACAGCGCCTGCTCGGAAAAGGTGCCCGCCGGACCGAGATACGCCACGCGCAACCGCCGCTCGAGCTCGCGGCACGCCGACACGACTTCGCGCCAGATCGCCTCGATCGCGTCGCCCGGGAGCGGACCGGGATTGACGCTGCGCAGCCGCGCCATGATCTGCGCTTCACGCTCGGGTCGATAGACCGGAGCGCCGGTGCGATGCTTCAGTTCGCCGACCTGCTGTGCGAGCCCGGCTCGCCGGTTCAGTCGCTCGACGATCTCGCGGTCGACCGCGTCGATCGCCGCGCGCAGCGCGTCGAGACGATTGTCCGGATCGTCTGGCTGCGACATCTCGTGCCCGGGAGTGCTGGTCATGGCCGCCGCATGCTACCAAAGCCGCGATGTCGTGGCGCGTCCGGCCGCCTCGTCGGATCAACCGGCGTCGGTCGATCCGGAACCGGCCTCGCCTGCGGCGCCTTGTTCTCCCTCGTTCCCGATGCCGGCCGCGTCGTCGTGACCGTTCTCGGGCTCATCACGCTCGACGACCCTCTGAACACCGGTGAGCGTGGCGCCCTCGTCGACCGCGATCAGCGTCACGCCCTGCGTCGCGCGGCCCATCTCGCGGATCTCGGCGACGCGGGTGCGCACCAGCACGCCGCCGGTGGTGATCAGCATGATCTCGTCGCGCTCGTCGACCAGCACTGCGGCGACCACCTTGCCGTTGCGCTCGGAAGTCTGGATCGCGATCATTCCCTTGGTGCCGCGGCCGTGTCGCGTGTACTCGGTGATCGGCGTGCGCTTGCCGAAGCCGAATTCGGTGGCGGTGAGCACCGATTGCCGCTCGTCGCCGGCCACCAGCATCGAGATCACCTGCTGCCCGTCCTCGAGCATCATGCCGCGCACGCCGCGTGCGGCGCGGCCCATCGGCCGCACTTCGTTCTCGTCGAAGCGCACCGCCTTGCCCGCGTCGGAGAACAGCATCACGTCGTGCGCGCCGTCGGTGACGGCGGCTCCGATCAGGAAGTCGCCGTCGTCGAGATCGACCGCGATGATGCCGGCCTTGCGCGGATTCGAGAACTCCGACAGCGGCGTCTTCTTCACGGTGCCCAGGCTGGTGGCCATGAACACGTACAGCGACTCGTCGAACGACCTGACCGGCAGCACGACGGTGATCTTCTCGCCTTCGGCCAGCGGAAAGAGGTTGACGATCGGCTTGCCGCGCGAGGTGCGCGTGCCCTGCGGCACCTCCCAGACCTTGATCCAGTAGACGCGGCCGCGATCCGAGAAGCACAGGATGAACTGGTGCGTGTTCGCGATGAACAGCTGGTCGATCCAGTCTTCTTCCTTCGTGACCGCGGCCTGCTTCCCGCGCCCGCCGCGACGCTGGGCGCGGTATTCCGACAGCGGCTGGCTCTTGATGTAGCCGGAGTGCGACAGCGTGACGACCATGTCCTGCGGCGCGATCAGGTCTTCGGTGTCGAGCTCGGTGGCGTGCAGCTCGATCACCGAGCGGCGCGGGTCGCCGTATTCCGCCTTCACCGACTTCAGCTCGTCTCCGATGATCTGCGTGATGCGCTCGGGCCGCGCAAGGATGTCGAGCAGATCGACGATCTGCCCGATCACCTCGCGGTATTCCTGCACGATCTTGTCCTGCTCCAGGCCTGTGAGCCGTTGCAGCCGCATCTGCAGGATCTCCTGCGCCTGCACGTCGGAGAGCCGGTAGACGCCACCCGAGAGTCCGACCGACGGATCGAGCCCTTCGGGCCTGAACTCGGCGATGTCGCTGCCGGCGCGCTCGAGCATCTCGCGCGCCACGCCAGCGTTCCAGCCGCGCGCCATCAGCCGCTCCTTCGCGATCGGCGGCGTGGGAGAGGCCTTGATCAGTTCGATCATCTCGTCGACGTTGGCGATCGCCACCGCCAGACCTTCGAGGATGTGGCCGCGCTCGCGCGCCTTGCGCAGTTCGAAGACGGTGCGGCGCGTGACCACCTCGCGCCGGTGCGCGAGGAACGCCTCGAGCATCTGGCGCAGGTTCAGCAGCCTGGGCTGGCCGTCGACCAGCGCCACCATGTTGATGCCGAAGGTGTCCTGCAGCTGCGTCTGCTTGAACAGGTTGTTCAGCACGATCTCGGGCAGCTCGCCGCGCTTGAGCTCGATCACCACCCGCATGCCCGACTTGTCGGACTCGTCGCGGATGTCGGAGATGCCGTCGATCTTCTTGTCGTTGACCAGGTCGGCGATGCGCTCGAGCAGCAGCCGCTTGTTCACCTGGTACGGAAGTTCGTCGACGATGATCGCGCTGCGGTTGCCGCGATCGATCTCCTCGAAGTGCGTCTTCGCGCGCATCACGACCCGCCCGCGACCGGTGCGGTAGCCCTCGCGCACGCCCTGCACGCCGTAGATGATTCCGGCGGTCGGGAAATCGGGGGCAGGCACCAGTTCGATCAGTTCGTCGATCGTGGTCTCGGGCCGCCGCAACAGCGCGAGGCACGCCTCGACGATCTCGCCCAGGTTGTGCGGCGGAATGTTGGTGGCCATTCCCACCGCGATGCCGGCCGAGCCGTTGATCAGCAGGTTCGGGATGCGCGCCGGCAGGACCGTAGGCTCGCTCTCCTTGCCGTCGTAGTTCGGCTGGAAGTCGACCGTCTCGCGGTCGATGTCGGCGAGCATCTCGCCCGCCAGTCGCTGCAGCCGGCACTCGGTGTAGCGCATCGCCGCCGGATTGTCGCCGTCGACCGAGCCGAAGTTGCCCTGGCCGTCGACGAGCAGGTAGCGCAGCGAGAAGTCCTGCGCCATGCGCACCAGCGTGTCGTAGATCGACGCGTCGCCGTGCGGGTGGTACTTGCCCATCACGTCGCCGACGATGCGCGCGCACTTCACGAACGGCCGGTTCCAGACGTTGTTGACCTCGTGCATCGCGTAGAGCACGCGGCGGTGCACCGGCTTGAGGCCGTCGCGCACGTCGGGCAGCGCACGTCCGACGATCACGCTCATCGCGTAGTCGAGATACGAGCGGCGCATCTCGTCTTCGAGGCTGATCGGGAGGGTTTCTTTGGCGAAGGGATCCATGCGGGGAGGTCTCGGCGGGCGCGCGCGGCAGCAGTCAGGGCCTTTGTCGGCAACCGCAGTCGGCAAGCGCTAAACCTTTGAATTTTAACACGCGGGCCCTGCGCTCCCGACCGATGCGACGACACCCCCTGCGACGACGCCGCGCGCCGCCTGTGCTTAAATCGCGCCGTAGGACGCCGCCGTCGGCGGCGCGCACCCGCAAGCCCTCCGGACCCGCCCTTGCCGAATCCGCTCCTGATCGCGCCGCAGTGGATCGTCCCCGTCGGACCCGCACCGGCGGATCCCAGCGACAGCGAGCGCGCGCATCGCGTGCTCGTCGAACACGCAGTGGTGATCGAGGGCGAGCGCATCGCCGCGCTGCTGCCGCTGGGCGAAGCGCGGCAACGCTACCCGCACGCCGACACGCTGGCGCTGCCCGGCCATTTGCTGGCGCCCGGCTTCGTGAACCTGCACTCGCACGCGGCGATGGCGCTGCTGCGCGGCGTCGGCGACGACCTGCCGTTGCAACGCTGGCTGAACGAGCGCATCTGGCCGCTCGAATCGCGGCTGGTCGGCGCGCGCTTCGTTCACGACGGCGCGCTGCTCGCATTCCACGAGATGCTGCTGGGCGGCATCACCTGCGTGAACGACATGTACTTCTTCCCCGAGGCCGCCATCGCGGCGGCCACGACGCTCGGGTTGCGCAGCGTCCACGGAATCATCGTGATCGACTTCCCGTCGGCCTGGGCGAGCGACGCCGCCGACTACCTGCGCAAGGGGCTGGAGCTGCGCGACCGCATGCGCGACGAACCGCTGGTGGACTTCTGCCTCGCGCCGCACGCGCCATACACCGTGAGCGACGACGCGCTGCGCCGGATCGCGGTGCTGTCGCGCGAACTGGGGCTGCCGATCCACACGCACGTGCACGAGACGCGCGAGGAAGTCGAGACGAGCGTCGCGCGTCACGGCATGCGCCCGCTCGAACGCCTGGCCGATCTCGGCGTGCTCGGCCCGGAACTGATCGCGGTGCACGCGGTCCACCTGAGCGAAAGCGACCTGCGCCTGCTGGCCGGCGCGGGAGCCTCGGTCGCACACTGCCCGCGCTCGAACCTCAAGCTGGCCAGCGGCATCGCACCCACGGCGCGCATGCACGAACTGGGCATTGCGGTAGGCATCGGCACCGACGGCTCGGCCAGCAACAACCGGCTCGACCTGCTCGGAGAAGCGCGTACCGCAGCGCTGCTCGCCAAGGGCCACTCGGGCAGCGCCGAGGCCTGGCCCGCGGCGCGCACCTTGCGCGCAATGACGCTCGACGCGGCACGCGCGCTGGGCATGGACGAGCGGATCGGATCCATCGAGGCCGGCAAGCAGGCCGACCTCGTCGCACTCGATCTCTCCACCGCCGAACTCGCCCCGGTGTTCGATCCGGTCTCGCACCTGGTCTACAGCTGCGGCCGCGAGCACGTCCGGCACGTCTGGGTTGCCGGCAAGCATGTTGTCAGCAAGCGACAGATAACTGACGATGCGGTCAGACTCGCGATTGCCGAGGTGGTTGCCCGTACGGCCGTGTGGCACAATCGTGTCGGCGAAATTTTGTCAGGTCAGGTCTGAATCCGGGCCGTATCGTGCCTGTCAGCGTCGAACCCAGAATTGCGTTCTACCGAAAGGAGAAACATGAACAAACCGGTCAAACTGGCTTGCGTCGTCGCTGCGGCGATGCTGGCGGCGCCGTTGGCGTCGTATTCGCAAACCGCACCTGCCGACAAGACGGGCTACGTCGTGAGCCCCGACCGCGCGGTCGTCAAGAACGGCACCGGCCTGTGCGTGCACACGGGCTACTGGACGCCGGCCGACGCCTTCGTCGGCTGCGACGACGACCTGCTGCCGAAGCCGCCGCCCCCGCCGCCGCCGGCCCCGGCGCCCGCACCGCCGCCTCCGCCGCGGCCCGCGCCGGCTCCGAAGCCTGCCCCGGCTCCGGCGCCCACGAGCGAGAAAGTCACTTTCGCCGCCGACACGTTCTTCGATTTCGACAAGGCCGTGCTGAAGCCCGAAGGCAAGGCTCGTCTTGACGATCTCGTCGGCAAACTGGCGGGCGTCACGCTCGAGGTGATCATCGCGGTCGGTCACACCGACTGGATCGGCACCGATGCCTACAACCAGAAGCTGTCGGTGCGCCGCGCCGAAGCGGTCAAGGCCTACCTGGTGAGCAAAGGCATCGAAGCCAACCGCGTCTACACCGAAGGCAAGGGCGAGAAGCAGCCGGTCGCCGACAATCGCACCCGCGAGGGTCGCGCGAAGAACCGCCGCGTGGAAGTCGAAGTGGTCGGCACGCGCACGCGTCGCTGATCACGCCGCCCGGCCGGCCCGTCCGGCCGGATGGCCGAAACCCCGCTTCGGCGGGGTTTTTTTTCGTCCCGTAGAATCGCGGTTTGCCGAACACCCGACTCGCTGCCTCTGTCGTGACTGCCGCTCCTGCCGCCAACGTCGATCCCGCCGAACTGGAGAAATTCCAGGCGCTCGCCTCGCGCTGGTGGGATCCGCATTCGGAGTTCCGGCCACTGCACGAAATCAATCCGCTGCGACTCGACTGGATCGACCGCATCGCGTCGCTGTCGGGCAAGCGCGCCCTCGACGTCGGCTGCGGCGGCGGCATCCTGGCCGAGGCAATGGCGCAGCGCGGCGCGCAGGTGCGCGGCATCGACCTCGCCGAGCGTTCGCTTCAGGTGGCCGAGCTGCACGCGCTCGAAAGCGGCACGACGGCCGAGTACGAGCGCATCGCTGCCGAAGACCTGGCCGCGCGCGAGCCCGGTGCCTGGGACGTCGTCACCTGCATGGAAATGCTCGAGCACGTGCCCGATCCCGGATCGACGGTACGCGCCTGCACGAACCTCGTGCGGCCCGGCGGCTGGGTGTTCTTCTCCACGATCAACCGCAATCCCAAGGCGTTCATGCTGGCCATCGTCGGCGGGGAATACCTGCTGCGCATGCTGCCGCGGGGCACGCACGAATACGAGAAGTTCATCCGGCCCTCCGAGCTCGCCGCCGCCGCACGCCGCAGCGGGCTCGAAGCAGTCGAAGTGATCGGCATGACCTACAACCCGATCACGCGGCGCTACCGACTCGATGCGCGCGACGTCGACGTCAACTACCTGGCCGCATTCCGGCGCCCCGCCTGACCCCGATGGCCGTCGAGCGTCCGCTGGCAGTCTTCTTCGATCTCGACGGCACCCTGGCCGATACGGCCGAAGATCTGGCCGCGCCGATCCACGCGATGCGCGCCGAACGCGGCCTGCCCCCGCTGGCCGACGCAGTGCTGCGCCCATATGCGTCGATGGGCGCCCGGGGCCTGATCATGAAGGGCCTGGGCGTTGCCCGCGAGGACGCCGACTTCGAGCCGTTGCGACAGGATTTCCTGCGCCGCTACGAGGAGGCGATGCTGGTGCGCACGCGGCTGTTCGACGGAATGGCCGAGGTGCTCGACGCGCTCGACGCGGTCGAGATCCGCTGGGGCGTGGTGAGCAACAAGTTCGAGCGCTACCTGCGCCCGATTCTCCAGGGTCTCGGGTTGCTCGCGCGCTCGGCCTGCGCGGTCGGCGGCGACACGACCGGCTACTCCAAGCCGCACCCGGAACCGCTGCTGCACGGCGCCCGCCTCGCTGCGGTCGATGCGCACCGCTGCATCTACGTCGGCGACGACCAGCGCGACATCGAAGCGGGCCACGCCGCCCACATGCGCGCGATCGCCGCCGCCTACGGCTTCTGCGGCGGCGAGTCGCCACCCGAGCACTGGGGCGCCGATCACCTGATCGCAGCCCCGCTCGATCTGCTCGACCTGCTCGAGCTGCGCTGACGGCCGCCGCGCTGCGGCCTCTCAGAGAAACCGGTCGAGCAGCTTGCGGCTGTTGCGGTCGAGCGCGGCGATGTCGCGCAGCAGGTAGTGGATGCCGTGCGAGTCGGCGATCAGCAGCGTCGAGGGCGACAGACGCCGGATCGCCTCCTCGCCCGGCAGCACGAAGCGCGTCGGCCCGCGATCGGTGGCGACCTCCCAGGTGCACGGCGTGACGAAGCCCGACACCGAAGTGATCGCGCGGATCTCGGGCATGAATTCGCGACGGGCGAGCTCTTCTTCGAGCACTACGCGCGTGGCCTCGGGCAGATCGGCCAGCCGAGCGATCCACACCAGTTCGTGCCCTTCGGAGTCGAGCAGCGAGACGCTTTCGCCTGGCGCCGAGATCGGAAATGCGCGCACCGCCACCGCACCGACGTGCGTGGTGCCGTCGGGAAGCCGCACCAGCAGCCTGCCGAACCGGTCGCGAGCGAGCGTGAACCCCGGCGGCGCGATCGTCGCCGGTGCGGCGTCGTCCTGCGCGCGTGCGCCGGCATCCTGCGGCTGCCTGCTCATGCCTGCTTCGCTCCTCCGGCGATCGCCGGCGCGATCGCGGCACGCCCGGCCTCGACTTCGGCGCCGTGCCCACCGGCGCCTTCTTCGAGCCGGTCGGCCTCGGCGCGGCGCTGCTGTGCCTGGTAGAGGCGATAGTAGGCGCCCTCGCAGGCCATCAACTCGTCGTGCGGGCCGACCTCGACCACCTGGCCGCGATCGAGCACCACCAGCCGGTGCGCCTTGCGCAACGTGCTCAGCCGGTGCGCGATCGCGATCGTGGTGCGGCCCTGCACCAGGTTGTCGAGCGCCTTCTGGATCTCCTTCTCGGTGGCGGTGTCGACCGCCGAGGTCGCCTCGTCGAGGATCAGGATGCGTGGGTCGATCAGCAGGGCGCGTGCGATCGAGATGCGCTGGCGTTCGCCGCCGGACAGCGCCTGGCCGCGCTCTCCCACGAGCGAGTCGTAGCCGTGCGGCAGCCGCAGGATGAACTCGTGGGCGTGCGCAGCGCGCGCCGCGGCGACGATCTCCTCGCGGCTCGCACCGGGCTTGCCGTAGGCGATGTTCTCGGCGATCGTGCCGAAGAACAGGAACGGTTCCTGCAGCACCAGGCCGATGTGGCGCCGGTACTCCGCATTGGACAGCGAGCGGACGTCGACGCCGTCGACCAGGATGGACCCCTCGGAGACATCGTAGAAGCGGCAGATCAGGTTGACCAGCGTGCTCTTGCCCGAACCGCTGTGGCCGACCAGGCCGATCATCTCGCCCGGCGCGATCTCGAGGTCGATGCCGCGAATCACTGCGCGGTTGCCGTAGCGAAAGCCGATGTTGCGCAACTCGATGCGCCCGTCGACCCGTGGCAGGTGCACCGGTTGGGCCGGTTCGGGAACGCTGGAGACGTGATCGAGGATGTCGAAGATGCGCTTGGCGCCCGCCGCGGCTTTCTGCGTGTGCGAGACGATACGGCTCATCGAATCGAGCCGCGTGTAGAAGCGCCCGATGTAGGCGAGGAAAGCGGTGAGCACGCCCACGGTGATGCTGCTGCGCGAGACCTGCCAGATGCCGAACGCCCACACCACCAGCAGGCCGACCTCGGTGGCCAGCGTCACCGACGGCGAGAACAGCGACCACACACGGTTCACGCGGTCGTTGACCGCGAGGTTGTGCTCGTTGGCAGCGCGAAAGCGCGCCGCCTCCCGGCTCTCCTGGGCGAACGCCTTGACCACCCGGATGCCGGGGATCGTGTCGGCGAGCACGTTGGTCACTTCCGACCAGATGCGATCGGCCTTCTCGAAGCCGTGGCGCAGACGGTCGCGCACCAGGTGGATCAGCCAGGCGATGAAAGGCAGCGGCAGCAGGGTCACGACCGCGAGCCACGGATCGATCGAAACCAGGATCGCCGCGGTCATCGCGATCATCAGCACGTCGGTGGCGAAGTCGAGCAGATGCAGCGACAGGAAGAGATTCAGGCGGTCGGTCTCGCTGCCGATGCGCGCCATCAGGTCGCCGGTGCGCTTGCCGCCGAAGTACTCGAGCGACAACCCGAGCAGGTGCTCGTAGGTGGCGGTGCGCAGGTCGGCGCCCAGCCGCTCGCTGACCAGCGCCAGGATGTAGGTGCGCGCCCAGCCGAGCACCCAGGCGAGCAGCGCCGCGCCCAGCAGCCCGCCGAGGTAGGCGGCCACCAGCGCCGGATCGATCGGCTTGCCGTTCTGGAACGGGATCAGCACGTCGTCCATCAGCGGCATCGTCATGTATGGCGGCACCAGCGTCGCGGCGGTGGAGGCAAGCGTGAGCAGGAATCCCGCCAGCAGCCGCCGCCGGTATGGATGGGCGAAGCGCCACAGCCGCAACAGCGTCCAGGTCGACGCGGCCTCCTCGCTCTCGCCCGCGGCTTCCGCCTCGGTCGCCCGCCGCATGCAGTGCGGGCACGGCGCGCCAGGGGCTGGAAGCAGCGCATGGCATTGCGGACAGGTCGCCACAGGCACTGCGTCGGCGGGTGCACCGCGCACGCCGAGCCGCTCGAACCGGTCGACCAGCCGCTGCGCCGCCGCGTGCTGGCCGAGCGTGAAGCGCCAGCCGGCGATGCGCGCGTCGGCATCGCGCAGTTCGAGCGCGCCCACCCCGCCGTGGTCGGACAACTCGAGCGCTTGGCCGGGGTCGAGCGCCCAGCTGTGCCATGATTCTCCGCCGGCAGCCACGGCCAGCAGCCGTCGCGGCGTCAGCACCAGCAAGCCGGGCGCGAAGCGCAACCGCTCGTCGAGGTCGAGCTCGACCCAGGCCAGCGGCGCCTCCCCCGTTTCGAGTCGGTCCTCGACCTCGCCGTGCCACGGGGCTGGAAGCGATGCGTCGGGGGTCGGCGGCGTGGCTGCGACTGCTGTCATGGACATCCTGCCGCGGCGCGCGACCGCGGGCCGGCAAGCTTACCGCATCCCGCAACGATGTCCGTGGGCGGCGGCGGACGGCGGCAGCGGTCCGGCGTCAACCGATGCCGGCCTGCCGCGTTCACAAGCGAGACAACTCCCGGAACCTTACATGGCCGCATCGAGCCCGCAGCGATCCGCCGCTCCCCGGAAGCACATCGAAATCCTCGACTACCGGTTCATCCGCGGTCCCGGACGCTGGACCTACCGTCCGGTGCTCGAGGCGGTGGTGGACATCGGCGCGCTGGAAGACTTCCCGTCGAACCTGATCCCGGGGTTTCCCGAGCGGCTGCTCTCCTGGCTGCCGTCGCTGATCGAGCATCACTGCAGCTACGGCGAGCGCGGCGGCTTCGTCCGGCGGCTGCACGAAGGCACCTGGCCGGCACACATCCTCGAGCACGTCGCCCTCGAACTGCAAAGCCTTGCCGGCATGCCCGGCGGCTTCGGACGGGCGCGCGAAACCCCCAGGCGCGGCGTCTACCGGGTAGTGATCCGGGCCTTCCAGGAAGAAGTGGCGCTGGCGGCGCTGCACGCCGCCCGCGACCTGGTCATGGCAGCGATCGAAGACCGGCCTTACGACGTCGCAGGCACGGTCGAGGAACTGCACGCGCTGTCCGACGAGCATTACCTCGGCCCGAGCACACTGTCGATCGTCGACGCCGCCGACGAGCGCTCGATCCCGGCGATCAGGCTGAACGACGGCAACCTGGTGCAGCTCGGCTACGGCGCGCGCCAGCATCGCATCTGGACGGCCGAATCCGATCGCACCAGCGCAATTGCCGAAGGCATCTCGCGCGACAAGGACCTCAGCAAGCAGTTGCTGCAGGCCTGTGGAGTGCCGGTGCCCGAAGGCCGCCTGGTCACCAGTGCCGACGACGCCTGGGAGGCCGCCTGCGAGATCGGCGTGCCGGTGGTGGTGAAGCCCTACGACGGCAATCACGGCCGCGGCGTGTTCACCAACGTGATCACCCGCGAGGAGGTCGCGGCGGCCTGGGCGGTGGCCATGGAAGAAGGCAGCGGCGTCATCGTCGAGCGCTTCGTCAAGGGCAAGGAACACCGGTTGCTGGTGGTGGGCGGCCGGCTGGTTGCGGCTGCGCGCGGCGAGCCCGCCTTCGTCGTCGGCGACGGCCGCTCCAGCGTCACCGAACTCATCGACCTGCAGCTGAACTGCGACCCGAGGCGGGGCACCACGGAAGACTGCCCGCTCAACTTCGTGCGCATCGATTCGTCGGCGCGCATGGAGCTCGCGCGGCAGGGCTATGACGCCGAGTCGATCCCGCCGGCCGGCGAGCAGCTGCTCGTCCAGCGCAACGGCAACGTCTCGATCGACGTCACCAGCCAGGTGCACCCCAGCGTCGCCCACGCGGTGGCGGTCGCGGCCGACGTGGTCGGCCTGGACATCGCCGGCATCGACCTGGTGGTCGAGGATATCTCCCGGTCGCTGTACGAGCAGCGCGGCGCGATCGTCGAAGTCAACGCCGGCCCCGGCCTGCTGATGCACCTGAAGCCGGCCGCCGGCACGCCCCAACCGGTGGGCGCGGCGATCGTGAACAGCCTGTTCCCGGAGGGCGACTCGGGCCGCATCCCGATCGTCGGCATCGCCGGCACGCGCAGCGGCACCGCGATCGCCCGGCTGGTCGCCGAATTCCTTCGGCTGGCCGGCCAGCGCGCCGGCCTCGCCTGCGGCGAAGGACTCTTCGTCGGCGGGCGCCGGCTCGCCAGCGGCGACTGCGCCCGCCGGGAACCTGCGCACCGACTGCTGATGAACCGGTACGTCGAGGCGGCGGTGATCGAGAACGACGGCCTGACGATCGTCTCCGAAGGCCTTGCCTACGACCGTTGCCAGGTCGGCGTGGTCACCGGCATCGACCCGAACGCGACGATCCCGCAGTTCGACATCGCCGGCGCCGAACAGATGTACACGCTGCTGCGCACCCAGGTCGACGTCGTGCTGCCCGAAGGCGTGGCGGTGCTCGACGCGGCCGACCCGCTGGTCGCGAAGATGGCTACGCTGTGCGACGGCGAGGTCGTGTTCTACGAGGCCGGCGCCGGCGGCCAGGTGGTCGAGGCGCACCTCGCCGCCGGGCGGCGGGCCGTGGTCGTTCGCGGCGGACGCATCGTTCTGGCCACCGGCGAGCGCGGCCTTCCGGTGGCCGAACTCTCGCGCCTGGCCGTCGGCGAAACCACGGGGCATCGCCTCGATGACCTGCTCGCCGCGATCGCAGCCGCCTGGGCGCTCGACATCAATCCCGACCTGATCCGCACCGGCGTCGAGACGCTCTGCGCGGTGCACTCCGAAGCGAACGAAACCGTCGTTGCCTGATCGCGCGCCGCCAGGCGCCCAACCGGCCAGCCCGTCATGAACATCTCACGCATCCGCGCGCTGCGCGGTCCGAATCTCTGGTCGAAGCGCACCGCGATCGAAGCGATCGTCACCTGTGACGAGGCCGAACGCTGCATCGACCTGCTGCCCGCCTTCGAGGCGCGGCTGCGAGCGCGCTTTCCCGAAATCGGCCCGCTGCAGCCGCTCGGCCAGTGCCGGGGCGGGTCGGTCGCCCACGTGCTCGCCGCCGCGGCGCTGGCGCTGCAGGCGCAGGCGGGTTGTCCGGTGAGCTTCTCGCGGACCACGCAGACCACCGAGTCCGGCGTCTATCAGGTGGTGGTCGAATACACCGAGGAAGCGGTGGGCCGATTCGCTCTCGAACTGGCCGAGGCATTGTGCCGCTCGGCGCTCGACGACACCGGCTTCGATCTCGCCGATGCGCTGGCACGGCTGCGCGAGATGGACGAAGATCTGCGGCTGGGTCCGAGCACCGGCGCGATCGTCCAGGCTGCGGTGGCCCGCGGCATTCCCTACCGCCGCCTCACCGATGGCAGCCTGGTGCAGTTCGGATGGGGCTGCCGGCAGCGCCGCATCCAGGCCGCCGAAATCGACGCCACCAGCGCGGTGGCCGAGCAGATCGCGCAGGACAAGGAACTCACCAAGCAGCTGCTGGCGGCGGTCGGCGTTCCGGTGCCCGTGGGCCGTGCAGTCGGCAACCTCGCCCAGGCGATCGCCGCGTTCGAGGCGCTGGGCAGCCCGGTCGTCGTCAAACCGCGCGACGGCAACCAGGGCAAGGGCGTGTCGGTGAAGGTCGAGACGCGTGAGCATCTCGAAGCCGCCTGGGCGGCGGCCAACGAGATCAGCTCCGACATCCTGGTCGAGCGTTTCATTCCGGGACACGACTTTCGCGTACTGGTGGTCGGCGGGCAACTGGTGGCGGCAGCGCGGCGCGATCCTGCCCACGTGATCGGCGACGGCGTGCACACGGTGCGCGAACTCGTCGACGAGGTGAACCTCGACCCGCGCCGCGGCGAGGGCCACGCGACCCCGCTCACCCGCATCCGGGTCGACGAAGTCGCGCTCGTCCAGCTCGCCAAGCAGGGCTACGATGCGGAATCGATCCCGCCACGCGGCGCGCGCGTGCTGCTGCGGCACAACGCGAACCTGAGCACCGGCGGCACCGCCACCGACGTCACCGATGACGTCCACCCCGAACTCGCGGCGCGCGCGATCGAGGCTGCGCAGACGATCGGGCTCGACATCTGCGGAGTCGACGTCGTCTGCGAGAACATCGGGCGCCCGCTCGAGGAACAGGGCGGCGGCATCGTCGAGGTCAACGCGGCGCCGGGCCTGCGCATGCACCTGGCGCCCTCGTACGGCAAGGGACGCCCGGTGGGCGAGGCGGTCGTCGGCACGTTGTTCGCCGAGGGCGACGACGGGCGCATTCCGGTGGTTGCGGTCACCGGCACCAACGGCAAGACCACCACGGTGCGGCTCATCGCGCACCTGCTGGCAGGAACCGGCGCGCGCGTCGGCATGACCAACACCGACGGCGTCTACGTCAACGGCCAGTGCATCGACACCGGCGACTGCAGCGGGCCGCGCAGCGCGCGCAACGTGCTGATGCATCCGCACGTCGACGCCGCCGTCTTCGAGACTGCACGCGGCGGCATGCTGCGCGAGGGCCTGGGCTTCGACCGATGCAAGGTGGCCGTGGTCACCAATATCGGTGTCGGCGATCACCTGGGCCTGAACTTCATCACCACGGTCGAAGACCTGGCGGTGCTCAAGCGCGTCATCGTGCAGAACGTGGCGCCCGACGGCATGGCGGTGCTCAACGCCGCCGACCCGATGGTCGCGACGATGGCCGGCTCGTGCCCGGGGTCGGTCACTTTCTTCGCGGCCGACCCGCAGTTGCCGCCGATGGCCACGCACCGCGCCAAGGGGCATCGCGTGGTCTACGTCGACGGCGATGCGATCGTCGCCGCGCAGGGCGATTCGGAGCAGCGCATCGCGCTGGCCGACGTCGCGATCACGCGGCGCGGCACGATCGGCTTCCAGGTGGAGAACGCAATGGCCGCGGTGGGTGCGGCCTGGGCGCTCGGCCTCGACTGGCACGCGGTGCGCGCAGGCATGCGCAGCTTCGTGAGCGACGCGCGCACCGTGCCCGGGCGCTTCAACATCTTCGACCACCGCGGCGCCACCGTCATCGCGGACTACGGCCACAACCCCGATGCGATCGCCGCGCTCACGCGTGCGGTCGAGGCAATGCCGGCGAACCGGCGCTTCGTGGTGATCAGCGGCGCCGGCGACCGGCGCGACGAGGACATTCGCCGCCAGACCGAGATCCTCGGCGCGGCCTTCGACGAGGTGATTCTCTACGAAGACCAGTGCCAGCGCGGCCGCGGCGACGGCGAAGTCGTGGCGCTGCTGCGCCAGGGGCTGGCCGGCGCAACGCGCGCCGCGCGCGTGCAGGAGATCCACGGCGAATTCGCCGCGATCGACGCGGCACTCGACCAGCTCGTTCCCGGCGACCTGTGCCTGATCCTGATCGACCAGGTCGACGAGGCGCTGGCGCACATCGCGAGCCGGATCGCGCTGGCGCGCGCCGCCGCGGTGCCGCTGGCGGCCTGAGCGCGCGCGCCCGGCCGCCCGCGCCGGCTCACGCCCTGGGCGTCGCGCGCGCGACGATTGCCGCGCAATCCACGCCGCGCGGCAGCGCACCGTAGTTGTGGTGGCCGCTTGCGGCCAGCCGCGACGCGCAGAATGCGTCGGCCACCGCCGCCGGCGCGTGCTGCACCAGCAGTGCCGCCTGCAGAGCGAGCGCCATCCGGTCGACCACGTCGCGCGCACGGTATTCCAGCTCGGCCAGGTCGCCGAACTCCTTGTGCAACGCCGCCACGTAGCGATCGAGCGTGGCGTTGGCGCCGCGCGCCTTCGCCAGCTCGGCGAAGAAGGCGCCGACCACCGCCGGCGTCTTCTGCATGGCGCGCAGAACGTCGAGGCACTGCACGTTGCCGCTGCCTTCCCAGATCGCATTGACCGGCGATTCGCGGAACAGCCGGGGGAACGGACTGTCCTCCATCACGCCGCTGCCGCCGATGCACTCCATCGACTCGTAGGCATGACCGGGCGTGCGCTTGCAGATCCAGTACTTGCCCACTGCGGTGCACAGGCGCACCAGCAGGTCTTCGTGTTCGTCGGCGCGGTGGTCGAGCGCGCGCGCCACGCGCATCGTGAGCGCGACCGAACCTTCGTTTTCGAGCACCAGGTCGGCCAGCACGTTGCGCATCAGCGGCTGCTCGACGAGCACCTTGCCGAAGGCCGAGCGCAGCGAGCAGTGGTGCAGCGCCTGCGCGACGGCCGCACGCTGGCCGGAGGACGAGCCGACCATGCAGTCGAATCGCGTCATCGCCACCATCTCGATGATCGTGCGCACGCCGCGCCCCTCCTCGCCCACCATCCACGCCAGCGCCCCGCGCAGCTCGATCTCGCTCGACGCGTTCGAGACGTTGCCCATCTTGCGTTTCAGGCGCAGCACCTGCATCGCGTTCTTCGTGCGGTCCGGCCGCCAGCGCGGCATCAGGAAGCACGACAGCCCGCCCGGCGCCTGCGCGAGCACGAGGAACGCATCGCACATCGGCGCCGACACGAAGTACTTGTGGCCGACCAGTTCGTACGGCTGGCCCGTCCCGCCCGCTCCGAGCGGATACGCGCGCGTGGTGTTCGCGCGCACGTCGGAGCCGCCCTGTTTCTCGGTCATCGCCATGCCGATCGTCAGGCCCCGCTTGTCGGCGTCGGGCACGTTGCGCGGATCGTAGACGCGCGCGGTGATTCCCGGCTCCCACAGCGCCGCCAGCTGCGGCGTGGTGCGCAGCGACGGCACCGCCGCGAAAGTCATCGTGACCGGGCACTGATGGCCCGCCTCGACCTGCGAGTGCATGTAGACGCGCGCGGCACGCGCCACGTGCGCGCCCGGCCCCGGGTCGGACCACGGCGAAGCGTGCAGCCCGTGCTCGATCGAGGTCTTCATCAGCGTGTGGTACGCGGGGTGAAAGCGCACCAGGTCGACGCGGTTGCCGAAGCGGTCGTGCGTGTCGAGCTCCGGCGGATTGCGGTTGGCGAGCACACCGAGCTCGAGGTAGTCGGCCGCGCCGAGCATCGCGCCGAAAGCGGCGAGATCGTCGTGCGCCCAGGCCGCACCCTCGCGTCGCACCGCCTCCTGCAGCGCCGCGTCCTGCAGGTAGAGGTTGTAGTCGACGAGGTCGCGCGCGACGTTGACGACTTCGTGGGTCTCGGCCAGGTACAGCGAGTCCTTGCGAAGCGATTCGGGGGCGTTCATGTCGCAGTCTCCAGCGTTGCAACAGGGGCCGGCCGCGACGCGCGAGGCGGCGCGCGGCCCGGGTCGGATGCGGGCCGCGCCCGCGTGCTCGCGCGCCGGGCGGGGCCGTCGCGCAGGAACCGGTTCCAGATCGCGTGACCGGCCGCGTCGAAGCGCAGCACCGCGTCGACGAAGTCGCGGCGCGCCTGGACGTCGACCAGCGGGGCGGGCAGCAGCGGATCGAAGACCAGTTGGCGGATCGCCGCGTTGCCGAGCACGTAGGACTCGCGCGCGGCGTGCTCGAGCGAGAGCGATCCGGCTCGTGCGAGCCAGTCTTCGAGCTGCGCGCGCGTCTCGCGATACGCGTGCGTGAGCGCGCGTCCGTTCCAGAGCGCGACCGCGCGGCGCTCGCGCGCCGCATCGAAATCGCGAGCGACGAATACCGCTGCCCCGTGCCCGAGCCCGAGCTTGAGCAGGCGTTTGCGCGCCGCTGCGACGCCGCCGGCGAGATTGTCGGGACGCAGGAACAGGCCGCGGTCGAGTTCGCGCAGGCCCAGCATTCCGAGTGCGCGATCGCGGGCACGCAGCGCCGCACGGTCGCTGCGCCCGAGTTCGCCCACGTGCACCGCGATCCAGGCGCCGTTCCACTCGCGCACCCGGCGCTCGGCGCCGCGCCAGGCAGCCACCTCGTCGGCGAGCCGCGCCGCAGCGGGCCCGAGGCGATACTCGCCGCGATCGATCGCTTCGACCAGGCCCGCCGCCGACAGTCGCGCGAGCGTGACGCGCACGCTGTTCTCGCGGATGCCGAACAACGCGCAGGCGGCGACCGCCTCGCGTGCGGACAGGCGTCGCTGCGCCGCGCCCAGCAGCAGGTTCAGAATCAGGTGGCGAGGCTCGGTGCTCATCGTGCGGATCCGGCAGAAAGATTACGCCAAAGATCAATTCTCGCCAAGAGTCGTAATAACAAGGGCCGTGGCGTGCGGAGCGATCACCGCGTCGGCGCACTGCCCCCGTACCGGCACCGCCTCCCGGCTTTCGAGGGGGCACTCCAGGCGCGCGTGCCCTTGAAATCGCCGAACGGGCCTATAATTCGGCCATGCGCGAGTCGTCGCGCAGGTTTCGACGTGGGTAGCGAAGCGGCACAGGGCATGCCGAGGCGCCTTTTCCTCGTAAATCCATTGGCAAAACCACAAACGCCAACGACGAGCGTTTCGCACTGGCCGCTTAAGGCCTGAGCCGCTGCACCGGGTCGCCGATAGCCCGGGTTCCGCAAGGAACTGCAGCGTCATTCATGTCGGATCGTGCCGCATCGGGCTACTTGATGCGGAGCTAAAACCAAGGTGGCTGGGTGCAGGTCGGCCTGTCGACCGGCTAAGCCTGCGCCGAGACTGAAATAGATCGACTACGCATGTAGAACTGGTCGCAGAGGACTTGCGGACGCGGGTTCGATTCCCGCCGGCTCCACCAATATATAAAGGCCAACCGTTCTCGGTTGGCCTTTTTTCTGGTTCATCGCGTTTTCCCGGGAAACGCGGCCTTGATTTTCAGGAAGAAGTATGAGGTGTCTCTGAAGCCGTAGGCCATGCGCTTGATGACTTTGATGCG
>QEVL01000004.1:109652-146282 GCA_003577305.1 Burkholderiales bacterium | reverse complement strand
TCAGGACACCATGCCCAAGGGCGGCTTCGGCAATCTGATCGCCTTGCCGCTGCAGAAGAAGCCGCGGGAGAACGGCTTCACTGTGTTTGTCGACTCCGACCTGCGACCACACCCGGACCAGTGGGCGTTCCTGGCGTCGATCCAGCCTATGTCGCCGCAGGACATCGAGCCGACTATCGTCCGGGCCACAGGCGGCGTGCATCCCCTCGACGTGACCTTTATCGACGGTGAGGATCTGGCGACGCCGTGGAAGCGCACTTCGCCACCGTCTGCGAGGATCCCGGGCGCGATGCCGAAGTCACTCACCGTGACCCTGGCGAACCTCGTCTACTTCGAGAAGGGCGAGCTCCCTCAGCCATTGGCAAACCGCCTGATCCGCCTCGCTGCGTTTCAGAACCCCGAATTCTACCGGGCACAGGCCATGCGGCTGTCGGTGTGGGACAAGCCGCGGGTGATCGGTTGCGCCGAGAACTATCCCCGTCACATTGCGCTGCCGCGTGGCTGCCTCGATGCCGCGCAGGAGTTGCTGCGCGAAAACTCAATCCGCTGTGATCTGAGGGACGAACGCAACGCTGGCAAGCCGATTGATGCCCGTTTCGTGGGGACGCTTCGCGCTGATCAGGAGGCGGCTTCTGCCGCGATGCTCCATTACGACGTGGGCGTGCTGTGCGCCCCAACCGCGTTCGGCAAGACCGTCACCGCTGCCGCGATGATCGCGCGCCGTGGCGTAAACACCCTGGTACTGGTGCATCGAACCGAACTGCTCGAGCAGTGGCAGGAGCGATTGCAGACCTTTCTTGGTGTGTGCGGGGACGTGGTCGGCACCATCGGCGGCGGCAAGGCAAAGCCCACCGGCAAGATCGACATCGCGGTGATGCAGTCGCTGTCCCGCCAAAGCGAGGTCAATGCCCTCGTCGAGAACTACGGCCACGTCATCGTGGACGAGTGCCATCACGTCGGCGCGGTGTCTTTCGACGCCATCCTGAAGCGATGCAAGGCCAAGTACGTGCTGGGCCTGACCGCCACGCCGATCCGGCGTGATGGTCAGCAGCCAATCATCTTCATGCAGTGTGGACCGATCCGGCACACGGCGGCCAGACCTCTCGACGTCCCCCAAGACCTGGAGGTGCTGCCTCGATCCTGCTTTGCTCGAATGGATCTGTCGTCGGACTCCGGGATTCAGGAGGTGTTTCGGCACCTCGCGAACGATCAGGCGCGGACCGCGGTAATCGCCGCAGAAATCAGGAATGCATTCGATCAGGGCCGCAAGGTGCTGGTCCTGACCGAGCGCACCGAGCACCTCGACGCCATCCAAGCGGCGTTGGGTGCAGAGGCCCCGCCACGTTTCGTTCTTCACGGACGAATGTCCAGGAAACAGCGCGCCACGCTCATCGCAGAACTCGATGCGCTGCCACCCGATGCGCCGCGTATTCTGATCGCCACCGGCAAGCTCGTCGGCGAAGGATTCGACCATCCGCCCCTCGACACCCTGGTCCTGGCGATGCCCGTCTCGTGGAAGGGAACGTTGCAGCAGTACGCTGGCCGTTTGCATCGGGAGCACGCCGACAAGGCCAGCGTTCGGATCATCGACTTCGTGGACGCCGGGCACCCGGCTCTACTGCGAATGTGGGACAAGCGCCAGCGCGGCTACCGTACGATGGGCTATCGGATCGCCGAAGCGCAGACCGTGATGCAGGTCATGCCTCAATCGATACATCCGAACGCGCCTTGATTGATGCACCTGACGGGAAAAGAACAGGCTGAAAAGTGAGTCGGGACATTAGCCTATGACGTTAGATGCCGGCCTTTCTTTGGTGTGTACCTGACCGAGATGAACGCGCGTCGATGCCCCATCACCGACGGTCCTGGGACTCGATAGATGTCGATAGATGTCGAAAGCTGGCCATCGTGGACGCGCCGACTGTTCTCGATAGATGTCGATCGATGGTGACAGCTGCGCGAGGGGATCCCACTCGAAGTGGCGGTACATCTGACGGTAAAGCCAGCGCGGTTCGACGCGCTGGCCAAGCGAATCAACGGCTTACAGGAGCCGTTGATGATTGAGTGGGTGTGAGGGGTCTTTCGAGGACTATCGAGGGGCATCGGGGACCATCGGGAAATCCCCCTGTCTCATGACGCTGGCCGCCGGTGAGTGTCGGTCCTGAAAGCAACGCCTAAACGCGACGCCAGGGCGTCAAGGTTCTTGTCTAGCGTCCACAGTAACGCGCCCGGCGTAAGTCGTGTGGACGCGAGCAACGCCATGTCGATTGCGCCGCATCCGGAGTCCTGGAACTGCTCCTTGTCGATCAGGGCAAGTGTCTCGTCGGTTGTCGCGACGACTGCCTGCTGCAGCTTCTGTAGATTGGCGATCGTACGTTCGCGCGGGGCCGGTGGTGTTCCGCAGGCGAGTTCAATCACGATGAGCGGGTGGTACAAGACCTGGCCGTCCGCCAGCAATGACTGAAGCGCGGGGTTGGCACGCCGGAAATGCGCAACCCAGACTGACGTATCGGCGAGGACCAGACTCACCTCCCTATTTGTGCCGCCGGTCGCCGGCGAGGAATTTCCTTCATTGCCGGAGCTTTGCCGCCCAAGGCGGCAAGCCGCTTGCCTGCCTGCACGCGCACGAAGGTCTTCATCGCTTCGCGAAACAGATCGGCCTTGTCCATACCTGGATCGGCGACGTCCAACGCCTTCTGATAGAGCTCGTCGTCAATGGTGACAGTCGTTCTCATGCTAAGCTTCGTCATCAAGTATGATGCATGATAGCATCAAACGGGGTGCAGTTGCCACAAGCCCGAATTGCCTTGAGTTGGTCTGCTTGCGCTCGTCGAGCCAACGCGCAGCGCGGCCCTGACCCGCATTCAAGCAGTTCTGCACATAACTCCGGACACTACCCCAGGAGGCCAGACCACCGTGCGGCGGTCCGGTTCCGGATCGGGGGTTCCGCTTGACGGAATCTCTAGCGCGGATCACAATGTCGCATGATTCGCTCGTTCGCGTGCGCCGATACCGAGGCCTTGTTTCACAGCCGCCCGGTATCCCGCTTCCGCAACATCGAGCGCGTCGCTCGGCGCAAGTTGCTCCAGATCCACGCCGCCACCGAACTGGCCAGTCTGCGCATCCCGCCGGGCAACCAGCTGGAGGCGCTGAGGGCCGACCGCAAGGGCCAGCACAGCATTCGCATCAACGACCAGTGGCGGATCTGCTTCGTCTGGAAGTCGGACGGAGCGCACAGAGTCGAGATCGTGGACTACCACCAGGAGTCGAAACATGCCCAAGTTGCTCGAGGAGATTCATCCCGGCGAGATCCTGCTGGAGGATTTCATGAAGCCCATGGGCATCAGTGCCCGTCAGCTTGCGGCGGACATCGACGTCTCGCCGAGCCGGATCAGCGAATTGGTGAATGGCCAGCGCCCCATCACGGCGGACACGGCGCTTCGGCTCGGAATCTTTTTCGGCATGGAGCCCAGGTTCTGGCTGAACCTGCAGTCCGAGTACGACATGCGGGTCGCAGATCGAGAACTGCGCGCGAAGCTCGCGCCGAGGATCCGCGTCCTTCAGCCTGTTGCCGCGTGACAGCCCGCGCTCGGTACTGCGGCCGATTGAGGGGTGAGAGAAGTCCTGTCCTCGCAACCGGGCGCCGCTGATTTTCACTGAACAGCAATTATCTGGTCCAGGTGCATCCCGAGCCCATCGGTGGCACGGTCGACGCGATTCGCGCCGAGCTGTCGTGGCTAGGGAAATGCAGCCGGGAGCAGGCCGGGCACTCGATGCACCTGGTGTTCGAGTTCAGGCCCGAGATCGATGCGCAGGCGACGCTCGGGCTGAAGGTCGAGATCAACATCCGGGAGCACGCCCCCAAGACTGACGTACGGATCATCGACTTCGTCGACATCGGTCACCCGGCCCTGCGTCGAATGTGGGCAAGCGCCAGCGCGGCTACCGAGCGATCGGCTACTCGATTCGCGCAGACGCGAGTGTCGAAGGAGCCATCGGGGCCGAACTCCCGCTCGGTCGAGCACTTCTGACAATGGTTCAACAGTGAAACGGCAACCTGCTTCCAGTCGGTCCGTCAAGGAACCGAAGCTCTCCCGTGCCCATCGGCCGGGCGATCTTGCCCCCGCCGACTGGCAACGCGCGCTGCGGCGTCAGTTCGGGCGCGAACAGGCGTTCGTGCTGGAAAACCGCGGCGGACAGCCGTTCTTCTCGGAGTTTCGCGTCGGCAACCCGCAGTCGAAGGCCACCTACCGCGTGGCGATACGCGGTCTGAATGCCGGCGACAACTACTGCTCGTGCCCCGACTACGCCACCAACGAACTGGGCACCTGCAAGCACATCGAGTTCGTCCTCGCCCGGCTCGAGAAGAAGCGCGGGGCAAAGGCCGCCTTTGCACGCGGATGGCGTCCGCCGTTTTCCGAGATCTACCTGCGCAACGACGGCGCGCGCGCCGTGTACTTCCGCGCCGGAGCCGACTGCCCGCCGACCGTGGCGCAAGCGGCGGCGAAGCTCTTCGACGCCTCGCAAGGCGGCGTGCTGCCGGAGGAGCGTTTCGGAGAACTCGATCACTTCCTCGCGACGGCGGCGAAAAGCGGGCACGAACTGCGCGCCTATGACGACGCGCTCGACTTGGTCGCCGGCCGGCGCGATGCGGCGCGGCGGGCGCAGGTGCTCGGCAGCCTGTTCCCGCGCGGCGCGTCCGACCGGCAGCTGGCGAAGCTGCTCGAGGCGCCGCTGTATCCGTATCAGGCCGAGGGCGCGCTGTTTGCGGTACGCGCCGGCCGCGCCCTGATTGGCGACGAGATGGGCCTGGGCAAGACCATCCAGGCCATTGCGGCAACGGAGATCCTGGCGCGACATTTCGGCGTCTCGCGCGTGCTTGTAGTTTGCCCGGCCTCGCTGAAGTACCAGTGGCAAAGCGAATTCAAGCGCTTCTCCGGCCGTGTGGCGCGGGTGATGGCCGGCGGCCGGGCGCAGCGGCAGAAGGATTTCGGCGACGACGATTTCTGCAAGATCACCAACTACGAGAAACTGAAGCCCGATCTCGATCTGATCGCCGCATGGGCGCCGGAACTGGTGATCGTCGACGAGGCGCAGCGCATCAAGAACTGGAACACGATCGCCGCGCGGGCGCTCAAGCGCATCGACAGTCCATACGCACTGGTGCTCACCGGCACGCCGCTGGAGAACAGGCTCGAGGAGCTGATCTCGATCGTGCAGTTCGTAGACCAGTACCGGCTGGGGCCTACCTGGAAGCTGCTGCACGAGCATCAGGTCAAGGACGAGTTCGGCCGCGTCACCGGCTACACGGGGCTGGAGAAGATCGGACAGACGCTGGCGCCGATCCTGATTCGCCGGCGACGTTCCGAAGTACTGACACAGCTGCCCAGTCGTACCGACCAGAACCTGCTGGTGCCGATGACCGAGATGCAGATGGTGCATCACCGGGAGAATGCCGACATCGTGGCGAAGATCGTCAAGCGCTGGAGGCGGACCAAGTTCCTGTCGGAGACGGATCAGCGACGACTGACCTGCGCCCTGCAGAACATGCGCATGTCCTGCAACAGCACCTATTTGCTGGACCAGGAAACTGACCACGGCGTCAAAGCCGACGAACTGGCGGCGCTGCTCGACGGCGTCTTCGTGCAGCCGGATGCGAAGGCGGTGGTGTTCAGCCAGTGGACGCGCACCCACGACATCGTCGTTCGCAGGCTGGAAGAGCGCGGCATCGGCTACGTCAGCTTCCATGGCGGCGTGCCTTCGGAGAAACGCCCGGCGCTTGTCGAACGTTTTCGCGCCGATCCGGACTGCCGCGTGTTTCTATCCACCGATGCGGGCGCGGCGGGACTGAACCTGCAGCATGCCTCGACGCTGGTGAACATGGACCTGCCGTGGAATCCGGCGCTGCTGGAGCAGCGCATCGGACGGATTCACCGCATGGGCCAGACGCGGCCGGTGCAGATCGTCAATCTTGTCGCCAAGGGCACCATCGAGGAAGGCATGCTGTCCGTGCTCGCCTTCAAGCGCTCGCTGTCAGCGGGCATCCTCGACGGCGGCCAGAGCGAGGTTTCGCTCGGCGGCTCACGCCTGAGTCGTTTCATGAACGACGTCGAGAAGGTCACCGGCCGCATGGGCGAGGGCGAAGCGATGGCGCCGGCGGAAGAAGCGGCGAGTGTGGCCAGCACAGCGGTGGAGTCGCCGGTCGAGGTGGCCGACGCCGACGTGGCCGCCGCGGCGGGCAATCTCGCGTCGGCAGCGCACGCGTCGCGGCCGAAAGCGGCCGCGCCGGCGTTGCAGCAACCGGTCGCCGATCCTTGGAGCGTGCTTGTGCAGGCCGGCACGCTGTTGATTTCGGCGCTGCGCGTTGCCGGCGAAACCCAGGCACCTTCACATCCCTGGCTCGAGCGCGACCCGGCAACCGGCGCATGCAACCTTCGCCTGCCGCTGCCGGCGCCGGAGCAAGCACGTCAATTGGCTGATGCCCTCTCCGCAATTGCAGATTCGCTGCGAGGTGCAAGATCGAGCGAATGAGTCCTCATCCTGGCGCCAAGAAGGTTGGCCGGAGGATTGACACAAGACCATCGTCAGCTTGCGGATTCTCCCATACCGGCTGGTGATCGAAGTGCAGTGCTCGGAACGTGTAAAGCAATCGGCCGCGCCCGGAAGACGCGCCAGGAAGCGCGCGGGCGAGGCGCAAAGCGCAGCCATATCGGCCGATATTGCGAGCATTTGCAACGAAGCCCGGGCGCTTCCCGGCGTGCAGGACGGGAGCGGCCGATTGCTTCACACGTTCTCGGCCTGCGGATGGTCAAGCGACTGCACGAAGGGCTGAAGATCCCCTGCGAAAGCCTGCTGGCCGAGGTGTCCTGAGTCGGGCGCCGTTCTCGATGACCGCGTTTTCCAGCTGCGTCGGCATCGACCATTCCGGAGCCGAGACGCCCGAACACGGATGCCGAGCACACCCATGTCGATTTCGTTCGCGACGGCGTGGCCGGCAACGGCGCTGCGCGCACCGGCAACAGCCGCTGGCGTCGGGTGACCGAACAGCGCGCCGGCTCCGCCAAGTCGGTGTTCCACTTCGACGGCCAGGGCCCGGTGGCCAAGTCGACCCCTGCCGGCGAGCGCCTTGGGCTCGTCGAGCACCTGGCGCTGCTCCGCCCCGAGGGGATGCGGTCAACGCGCGGCGCGGCGCCACGGCCTCCCACAGGCCGATCAGGGCGAAGGCAACGAGGAAGAAGCCGAGCCGAATGGCCGGCTCGTTGGCGAAGACGAGCTTTTCGAGGTCCATGACGAGTTCCCCGGGCAGCCGGCGGCCGTCCGTTTCGGGCGAGTTGCCATTATTCGCAAGATCGTTAGAATGAAGATCATGAACGGTCGAGACCTCAAGAACCTTCTGTACGAGCAGGTCGCCCGCGTCGGCAAAGCGCTGGCCAGCCCGAAGCGGCTGGAGATGCTCGAGATGCTGGCGCAGGGCGAGAAGTCGGTCGAATCGCTTGCCGACACGGTCGCCGTCGACATCAAGCTCGCCAGCGCGCACCTGAGGGCCCTGAAGGAGGCGCGCCTGGTGCAGAGCCGGCGCGACGGCAAGCGGATGCTCTACCGCCTGAGCGGCCACGACGTGGCGCAGTTGGGCGTCACGTTGCGTCACGTGGCTGCGGAGCACCTGCTCGAGCTGCGCATGGCGCTGCAACAGATGATGGCCGAGCCGGAACGACTGGCTCAGGTCGGTCGCAAGGATCTGCTCACCCAGGCCAAGCGCGGCGAGGTGGTGGTGATCGACGTGCGTCCGCAGGACGAGTACGACACCGCGCACCTGCCGTATGCACGCTCGATGCCGTTGACGGAACTGGCCCATCGGCTGGCCGAACTGCCGCGCGACGTGCAGATCGTCGCCTACTGCCGCGGCCCGTTCTGCCTGATGTCCGACGAGGCAGTGGCGCTGCTGAGGAAGCGTGGCTTCAATGCACGCAAGATGTTCGACGGGGTCAGCGAATGGCGGACCGCGGGGCTATGCGTGTCACGCGAGCAACCTCCAGCTTGAGGAGTCCGGAGTGAAGTACCTGCTCGTCATCAACGGCAACGATCCGGAAACCATCTGGAACGCGCTGCGCTTCGGTTCGGCAGTGCTCTCGCGCGGCCACGAGGCGGCCGCTTTCCTGCTCGGCGCCGCGGTCGAGATCGAACAGCTGGACAACGCGCGCTTCGATGTCCACAGGCTGCTCCTGCGCTTCGACGAACTGGGCGGCGTCGTGCTGAGCTGCACTACCTGTCTGCGCCTGCGCAAGATGGACGCCGCCGCGGTCTGCCCGATGTCGACGATGGACGATCTCGCGCGCCTGACCGAAGAGGCCGATCGCGTTCTCACGTTCGGTTAGCAGCCACGGAGGACTCCATGACCGGCAAGACCATTCTCGTCCTCGGCGGTGGGCTGGCCGGCATTACGGCTGCGAGCGCGCTGCGCCGTCTGTGCGGGCCCGATCACCGTGTTGTCGTGATCGAGCGGCGCGCGAAATTCTCTCTGCATATGGCCAACCTGTGGCTCATGACCGGCGAGCGCCGGCAAGCCGCTGAAGGCGAGCGTGATCTCGCGCACCTGGCCAAGCACGGCATCGAATGGGTGCAGGCGCAGATCGAAGCGATCGACCCGATCGCCAGGACGGTGCGAACCGGCGCCGGAGTGCTCGAAGGTGACTATCTGATCATCGCGCTGGGCGCCGACCGCCATGCCGAAGCCATACCCGGATTTGCCGAAACCGCGCTCGATCTGTACACACCGCAGGGCGCTGTACGGATTCGCGAGGCGGTGGAGACCTTCTCCGGCGGGCGTGTCGTGGTGCTCGTCGCGCGCACGCCGTTTTCCTGTCCCTCCGCGCCCTACGAGGCGGCGTTCCTCGTCGAATCCATGCTGCGCCGTCGCGGAGTGCGCGCGCAATGCGACATCTCGGTCTACACGCCCGAAGACCTGCCGATGCCGGTCGCCGGCGCCGAGGTGGGCAAGGAGTTGGTGCGCATGCTCGACGACCGCGGGATCGGGTTCCATGCGGAGCAGATCGTGATGAAGATCGATCCGGCGGCGCGTGTGGCGCGCTTCGAGCTCGAGGACGCCAGGTTCGATCTGCTCATCGGCGTGCCGCCGCACCGCGCACCCGCACCGGTGCGCTCCGCCAGACTCACCGACGCGTCCGGCTGGGTGCCCGTCGACGCGAGCTCGCTGCGGACCCGCCACCCGGGCGTGTACGCGATCGGGGACGCGACGTCGATACGGCTGCCCGTGGGCATGTTCCTGCCCAAGGCGGGGGTCTTCGCCGACGAGCAGGCGCGCGTCGTAGCCGAGAACATCGCCGCAGAGATCGCGGGCGACGAGCCCCGCAGCCGCTTCAACGGTCACGGTTTTTGCTACATCGAAGTCGGCGACGACATGGCCGCCTACGGCGCGGGGAACTTCTACGCCGTTCCCGCGCCATCGGTGACCCTGGAACCGGCGTCGCGGCGCTTCTGCGAGGAGAAGCACGAAATCGAGCGCGCCGCGCAGGTGCTTTGGCGGTAGGCCGGCGACCTCCATGGTGCGCGAACCCTCGTGCGTAGACGCCAACCTCACGGCATGCACCCATGATTCCTGAGCTGGGCGTCATCGAAGGCTACTTCGGCAGGCCGTGGAGCCACGAAGACCGCGTACGCGTACTCAGCCGACTGGCGGAACTCGGTTATTCCTTCTTTCACTATGCGCCGAAGGCAGACGCCCACCTGCGCCGGCGCTGGCGCGAGCCGCATCCACCGGCTGTGCTTGCCGAGCTCGCGGAGCTGTCGGCCCATTGTCGCGGGCTCGGCTTGCGTTTCGGCGTGGGCCTGAGCCCCTACGAGCTGTACCGCGACGATGCGGCGCCCGCGCGGGCGGACTTCATCGCCAAGGTACGGGCGCTCGACGAGATCGGGGTCGACGACCTTGCGATCCTGTTCGACGACACACGGGGCGATATTCCGGATCTGGCCGCACGGGAGGCGGAGATCGTCCACACCGCGCTGGAGAACACTCGCGCCAGCCGCGTCGTGATGTGTCCGACCTACTATTCCGACGACAGGATGCTGGATGTCGTCTTTGGCGAGCGCCCGGCGGGCTACCTCGATGACCTTGGACGCAGGCTCGATCCTCGCGTGGGCGTCTACTGGACAGGCGAAGAGATCTGCACGCGCGAGTTCAGCGTCGGCCACCTGATGCGCGTGGCCGAGGCCCTGCGGCGCAAGCCGACGCTTTGGGACAACTACCCCGTCAATGACGGGCCATGCATGTCGCGCTTCCTTCACCTGCGCGCCTTTACAGGGCGGCCGAGCGTGATCGGATCGAACATGGCGGGGCACGCGATCAACCCGGCACTGCAGCCGCACCTGAGCCTGATTCCCGCCGCCACGCTGGTCGCCAGCTACCGCGACGGCACGGCCTACTGCTACATGAGCGCTTTCCGGGTGGCGGCGCGTGCACTGGCGGGGGCCGACCTCGCCGACATGCTCGAGCGCGACCTGGATGCATTGCAGGATCGCGGGCTCGATCAGCTTGGCGAGGACCGCGATCGTCTGCGACGGCGCTACGCGGCCGTGGACCATCCGATGGCCGCCGAGGTCGTGCGCTGGCTCGACGGCGCCGACACGACCGACCGCTGGGTCGAGGATGCGTGAGCCCGGTTTCGACCCGGCACGCCCCTGCAGCACACGAAACCGGATTTCACCAACCCCTGGAGGCAAGCGCGACTCGACTTCGACGTGCTCTGACCCTGTGCCGATGGCGGCCTCATTTCTACCGCTCGCTGTGCAGGCTCAGGCCGACAAGGCCACCATCGATGCGCGGGGCAGTTCGCCAGGGAGCGCATCCCCGGCGCCGTGAACATCGAGTGGCGCCAGGTCTTCGCGCAGCGCGCGAACGAGTGGACGGCGCGTGGCGGCCTGGAAGCGTATGCGCGCGCGACCCGGAAGACGACTTCCTCAATCGCGTCGCCCGCGCCGGCGACCCGGTCTACCTGTCGGTCATCACGATCGGCGAGCCTCGTCGCGGCGTCGAACTCATCCGACTGCGGGGCGATGTCGAACAGGCAGGCTTGCTGGAGGCCTGGCTCTCAGCCGTGCTCGACCAGTACTCGGACAAGGTGTTCGCCTTCGATGCCGACGCTGCGCAGGTGTGGGGTCGACGCCGAGTTCCGAACCCCGAGCACGCCCTGGACAAGCAGATTGCGGCCACCGCGCTGGTCCACGATCTGACGGTGGTCACGCGCAATGGGGCCGACTTCGCAGGCACCGGCGTGAAGGTCATGAACCCCATCGTGGCGCCAGCGTCCCCGCAGTGACGCCGTTCGCGGTCGATCGCTGGGCGTGGTCGATGTGGTGCAGGACGGAAGGGGCTGACGCCCGCAGCTTCCGGGCGCTCAGCGGCCAGGACGACGGTCAGGAGCTGTGTGACCCGAAGCGATGCCGATCTTCACGGAACAGCGAGTATCGCCATCTGGTCGAATATCGGATGCTGCTTCGCCTCGGGCGCACGCGACGAACGCTGCTGTGGCGCGCTAAAGGCGGCCTCAGTTCGCACGTACTGGATGTGTCAACGCGCTACAACCCGGCCGTAGTGGCCGAAGGCAAGACCCCCGAGACGGCGATGCCGATCCCGTGCACGAACGCCTGTGGGGATGTCACAAGACCGATCTCGGAGGCTCCTGAACCCGGTATCGGAGCGGGCATGCAGCACGTAGCAAGGCATCGCGGTCGCCCCTCTCAGCACCAGGGACCACTCCCGACGTTCGTGTCAGCGCTGCATCGCGAGCCTGAAATGCGCAACGTAGCGCTCGGCGCTCATCAGGGCATCGAGTTCCCCGGGCGATGTGAGCCGCAGGCGCAGCAGCCAGCCTTCCGTATAGGGATGTTCGTTGATCAGGCCGGGCATTTGTGCGAGTCGCGCATTGGTTTCGATGATCGCGCCGCTCGCCGGCGCCACGAGTTCGTACGCGATCTTGTCCGCCTCGATCAAGCCGAACGAACGGCCGGCGGCGATCACGCTTCCAGCTGCCGGCAACTCGACGTGAACCGCACTTCCCAGGCTGTTCTGCGCGAAGTGGGTGAGGCCGATCAGCGCTTCGTCACCGGCGAGCGCCTTCAGCCACAGCGTGCCTTCGTGATACAGCAGGCTGTCGGGGTAGAGGGCCGAGGGCGCAGCGCCGGACACTTCAGACGGTGAGGGCCAGGCCGTTGTGCGTCACCTTGCCAGCCACTTCGATGGGGCGCAGCAACGTGTCGAGGACGGGGCAGTGTGCCTGCACCACCTGCGCCAGCTCCATGATCTTTTTCGGATCTGCCGGGCTGTCGATGATCGTCTCGAATTCGATCTTCTCGTAGCCGGCCGGGATCTTCTCGTCGAGGTTGAACAATCCGCGCAGATCGAGGAAGCCGCGCATATCGACACGCACCGATTCGAGCGGAATGCCCAGCACTGCGGCGTAGGCGCTGTACATGATTTCCTGGCAGGTGCCGAGCGCGACCAGAACCAGCTCTACCGGGTTGGGTCCGGCATTTGCGCCGCCGAGTTCGGGAGGTTCGTCAACCGTGATGGGCGGAAAGTCGCGCACCGTGCCCGAACAGCGCACCGACTCTTCCCATTGAGTGTTCGCACGAAACACCGCCTTCGCGCTTTGAGGGTTCGCCTGGATGGCTTCGATCGCTGCCATCAGCCGGGCTTTCAGTACCTCCTGCGTCATGGCCGCCTCCTTCCGTGAACTGCAAGGGTACTGTCACCGAACGCCGATGTGCAAGCTTCGTTTCCAGCGCAGGACATCGGCCAGGGTCGGTCAATCCAGCTGCGACAGGTCGCGCACCGCTCCCTTGTCCGCCGACATCGCCAGCTTCGCGTAGGCCTTCAGCGCCGCCGACACCGCACGCCTGCGCGGCTCGGCCGGCTTCCATCCCTTCGCGTCCTGCGCTGCGCGGCGCCGTGCGAGTTCGTCGTCGGCGACCAGCACGTCGATGCGGCGGTTCGGGATGTCGATGCGGATGCGATCGCCGTTGCGCACCAGCCCGATCGCACCGCCCGAGGCCGCTTCGGGCGAAACGTGACCGATCGACAGGCCCGAGGTGCCGCCGGAGAAGCGCCCGTCGGTGAGCAGCGCGCAGGCCTTGCCCAGGCCCTTCGACTTGATGTACGAGGTCGGGTACAGCATCTCCTGCATGCCCGGGCCGCCCTTCGGGCCCTCGTAGCGGATCACGACCACGTCGCCTGCGCTGACCCGGTTGCCGAGTATCTTCTCGACGGCTTCGTCCTGGGATTCGAACACGCAGGCGGGGCCCTCGAACACGAGCAGCGCATCGTCGACGCCGGCGGTCTTCACCACGCAGCCGTCGGGCGCGACGTTGCCGTGCAGGATCGCCAGGCCGCCCTCCTGCGAGTAGGCGTGCGCGACCGAGCGGATGCACCCGCGGGCGCGATCGGTGTCGAGCGAGGGCCAGCGCGCGCTCTGGCTGAAGGCCGTCTGCGACGCCACGCCGCCCGGACCCGCGCGGAAGAAGGTCTGCACTTCGTCGGACGGGCTGCGCATCAGGTCCCACTGTGCGAGCGCGTCTTTCAGGGTCGGGCTGTGTACCGTCGGCACGCCGGTGTGCAGCCGCCCGGCGCGCTCGAGTTCGCCCAGGATCGCCATGACGCCTCCGGCGCGGTGCACGTCCTCGACGTGGTACTCGGATGTGTTCGGCGCGACCTTGCACAGCTGCGGCACCACGCGCGACAGCCGGTCGATGTCCTTCATCGTGAAGTCGATGCCAGCCTCCTGCGCGACCGCCAGCAGGTGCAGGATGGTGTTGGTCGATCCGCCCATCGCGATGTCGAGCGCCATCGCGTTCTCGAACGCTTCGAAACCCATCGCGCGCGGCAGCACGCGCTCGTCGCCCTGCTCGTAGTAGCGCCGGGTCACCTCGACGATCAGGCGGCCCGCGCGTCTGAAGAGCTGCTCGCGGTCGGCGTGGGTGGCCACCAGCGTGCCGTTGCCCGGGAGCGCGAGCCCGAGCGCCTCGGTGAGGCAGTTCATCGAGTTGGCGGTGAACATCCCGGAGCAGGAGCCGCAGGTCGGGCAGGCCGAACGCTCCACTTCGGCCACCTGGTCGTCCGACACGTTCTCGTCGGCCGCCATCACCATCGCGTCGATCAGGTCGATCCGGTGCGCGGAGAGTTTCGTCCTGCCGGCTTCCATCGGGCCGCCCGAGACGAACACCACGGGGATGTTCAGCCGCATTGCCGCCATCAGCATCCCGGGCGTGATCTTGTCGCAGTTCGAGATGCACACCAGCGCGTCGGCGCAGTGGGCGTTGACCATGTACTCGACCGAGTCGGCGATCAGCTCGCGGCTCGGCAGCGAGTAGAGCATGCCGTCGTGCCCCATCGCGATGCCGTCGTCGACCGCGATCGTATTGAATTCCTTCGCGACCGCGCCTGCAGCCTCGATCTCGCGCGCCACGAGCTGACCCATGTCCTTCAGGTGGACGTGGCCGGGGACGAACTGGGTGAACGAATTCGCGATCGCGATGATCGGCTTGCGGAAGTCCTCGTCCTTCATGCCGGTCGCACGCCACAGCGCGCGGGCGCCGGCCATGTTGCGGCCGGCGGTCGAGGTACGGGAGCGGTAGACGGGCATGAGCGATCCTTGAAGGGGAGGCGGAACGGGCCGTGATCCGGCGTTTCCGTGATTTTCGCTCAGGAGGGCGGTTTGCCGCAGGCGCACCGCGGCCCCGGCACCGGGGGTCGAGGTTACGGGGGGCGATCAGGGTCGCTCGCGTCACCTGTCGAAAAAGCTCACCTGTTGAAAAAGTCTTCCCACTCGAGCTCGGTCCACCACTCGGCCTCGAGTCCGTCGCAGGTCTTTCCGTAGGCTGCGCACATGAAACAACCCTCGCCGCGCGTGAGCGCCTCGTCCTCGATCGGCGGGTAACGCAGCAGAAGGGCCGTGACGCCCTCGCGCGCGGCCGCCTCTGCATCGCTGGCCGGTCGATCCGGCAACTCGCGAACCCCGTACCGGCGGAGCCGCTCCTGCGCCTCCGGGTACAGCACGGAGTCTTCCGCGTCGATGTGGCGCCACAGTGTCTGCGAGTAGCGGGTCGCCAGCGCACGGAGCCGGACACGATCGTCTTCGGATTGCAGCCGCTGTTCGAGAAGCGGCACCATCTCGCGCAGCCACTCTTCCATTTCGGCGTGCTCGCGCACGAGCGCATGCACGGGTCCGCGCTCGCGTGGCAGTTCCGCCTGCGCCACGAGCGCATCGAAGAGCACCCGTTCCTCGCGCTCGTGATGGAAATGGCCGGCGAACGTGGTGAAGAACGCGGCGTACCGTCTGCCGTCATCCGGATCGGCGGTTCCGTCCTCGAGTGCACCGACGTACCTGCGAAAGGATCCGAGCACCTGATCGATCAGCGTGTGCTCGTCCTGCAACGTGTCGATCAATTTCATCGTCGATTCGTCAGCTGGAGGCGGCTCGCTGCGGCAGGAACCCGGCAAGATGGCCACCTCGCACGATTCGCGCGCAGGTCGGGGGACTTATAGGAAAAAGGATTGCGCCTGTCAAGGTATGCCCGGATGCGCGTCCAGGCATACCCGCCGAACAACCGGCTTACGGATCAGCCCGACTCCCTGCTACCCCAGCATCGCGTTCCACATGTTCCTGCCCCAGTCCATCGCGCCCTTGCTCGAAGCGGCGTTGGCGGCCGGATCGACCTGGAACCTGATCTTCGGCGGATCGCCGATGGAGATGCTCGAGGTCACGTTGATATTGATGGCCAGCGACGTGGATACCTTGCCCCAGCAGATCGCCGCCGGCAGGGTGACTTCGTCACCAAGCCCGGCCTCCTTGTACTTGCCGGCGATGGTGGCGAGGATCTGCTCGCCGACCTGCTGGCCGGTACCGAAGGCGAGGTGGCCGCTCTTCGGCAGCGGCGAGCTCTGGGAGTCGCCGATGACGAAGATGTTCCTGTCCGCCTTGCTCTGGAAGGTGGGCAACTCGACGGCGGCGAAACGCTCGCCGAGACCGGCCTTGCGGATCAGCCCGGGTGCGCGCATCGGCAGGATGACGTTGGCCTGACTGAAGGGAATGTCGCCTTTGCTGGTCGACAGCACCTTCCTGCCGGCATCGATGGACTTCGGGTCGGCTTCGGTGATGTATTCGATCTGGCTGCCGTACATCTCGCGCATCGCCGTCTCCAGCGGTTTGGCCAGCGGCGGCGGCATCGGATGCTTGTTGGCGTCGACGACGATCAGCTTGCCCCTGGTCCCCTTTTCCTTCATGCGGTGGGCGATCATGCAGGCGCGCTCGTAGGGCGCCGGTGGGCAGCGATAGGGCGGTTTCGGCACGGTGATGACGAAGTTCCCCCCTTGCTCCACGAAAGCGGCGACCTGGCGCTGCACGGCGGCCTGCTCGAAGGCGCGGAAGCCGACGGGGAATTGATCCCGCGCTGCCGCGTAGCCCGGCAGCGCTTCCTCCATGTATTCGAGGCCGGTGGCCAGTACGAGGAAGTCGTAGGGAATGTCTTGCGTGGCCGTCTTCACCTTGCGCCCGGCGCGATCGATGTCGACGACGCGATCCTTCACGCGACGCACGCCGAGGGCGTCGATGGCACGGTAGCTGCGCTGGAAGTCGCTGGCCTGGGCGTATCCGGTGATGTACAGAATGCTGAGCGGGCACGACATGAAGCCGTCGTTGGGTTCGATCAGCGTGACATCGACCTTGCCGCCGGCCGCCAGCGTGCGCACCGCGCCAAGGCCGCCCCAGCCGCCTCCCACTACCACGACGCGTGGCCGCGAACTGGTGGTCAGCTGGCTGGCGCAGCCCATGACGGAAACCGTGGTTGCCGCTGCCGCCCCCTTCAGCATGTTGCGCCGCCTGATCAGGTTGGTCTCTTTCATGTGTCTCCGCCTCTGGTTCGAGCTTGTCGCAAGAATGGATACTCCGGGTGGAGCCCTGCTCGGGTTGGCGCCCGTTGCGGACGCCTGGTTCCCGAACTGGAAAACCCGCGTCAATATAACGGTCTCGTTCTTGCGAGCGAGTTGATCTGGGTCGAAGAAACCCGAGTGCTTCGAGACCGGGTTGCCAATCGCGGACGCACTGACGGCAGACCGCGAGGATGCACCCGTGACCCGAATCCTGCGCAACGGAGACAGGCGATGGCGCTTCACAAGATGATCCCGGTGGACGCGGCATGCTGCTGACCGAGCTCCTCGAGCAGGACGACCCGCAATCGCCGTTCAAGGGCGAATTCGGGCTGGCCAAGCGCGTGGCCTGGTCGGAGCCGGTCGCGCTGGCCGACGTGAAGGCGATCGGTGCGCTGGCCGATATCCCTTCGTCGATGCCGAGCAGCAAGGCGAGCATCGTGATGACCAACGTCGCGGGCTCGCCGCGCACGCTCTACGTCGCCGGCGTGCCCATCGAACGCGTGATGTTCTGGGTGCCGCACCCGGGCGAGCATCTCGGCATGGGGATCAGCATTCTCGGCTACCGGGGAGAGGTCACGCTCGCGGTCGTCGCCGACGCCCGCCTGGTGCCCGACCCCGAGACGATCACCGACCGCTTCAACCGCGAGTTCGCCTCGATGCTGTCCGCGGCCCGGCGCGCCAGGCCGGGTGCGGACCGTGCAGCGAAGGCGGGCGTTTCGGCGAAGCCGCCCGCGGTGAAGAAGGCGCCTGCCGCGAAAGAGTCTGGAATCGTGAAGAAGGCAGCAGCTTCGCCACCCCGGGGTAGCGATCGGCCACCGGTTCGCGGCCGCCCTCGCGGCGCCGCGTAGTCGCCCACGAGCAACGAACACCGCACTCCATCACTTTGCCTGCGGAGAATCCAGTGTCGCCGGCGCAAAGACCGAAGTTCCTGATCGTGGCTGCCTCGCTGGCGCTGGCGCTTGCCTCGGGCACGACCGCCGCGTCTTCCGATCGGCCCGACACTTACCCCGACGCCCGGGCGAGCGATCCCGCGAAGCTCGGCTGGATGGTCGGCTCGCCGCCGCCGCCGGACCGCATCGTGCGCTTCGAAGACGGTTCGTACTGGCGTTTCCCGGCGCTGCGCTGGAGCGTCTCGAACTTCCGTCAACTCATGCCCACCGTGAACGTTTCGCGGGGCCTGGGCCCGGTGGCGGTGCTGCCGACCGCGCTGCGCGACGACATCGACAGCCTGACGTTCACGCCGCTGGGTGCGCAGCGGACGATGACCTGGCGAGAGTCCCTCGATGCCAACTACACCGACGGCATCGTCGTCCTGCACAGGGGGCGCATCGTCTACGAGCGTTACTTCGGCGTGCTCGGCCCGGAAGGCCAGCACGGCCTGATGTCGGTGACGAAGACTTTCGTGGGCACGCTGGCAGCGACGCTGGTGGCCGAAGGCCGGCTGGATCCGGACCGGCGGGTCGACAGCTACGTGCCCGAGCTGGCTGCCTCGGCCTTCGGTAGCGCCACCGTCCGGCAGGTGATGGACATGACCACCGGCATCAGCTTCAGTGAAGACTACGCTGACCCGACGGCCGAGATCTGGTTGCACGCCGCAGCCGGTAACCCGCTGCCCAAGCCGAAGGACTACACCGGTCCGCGTGGCTATTACGAGTTCCTGCAGACGGTGAAGCCCCGGGGTGCGCATGGCGCAGCTTTCGCTTACCGCACCGCGAACACCGATGCGCTCGGCTGGATCATTGCCCGCGTGACGGGCCGGTCGGTCGCGCAGTTGCTCTCGGAGCGCATCTGGAGCCGGCTCGGCGCCGAGCAGGATGCCTACATGTCCGTGGATTCGATCGGGACTCCGTTCGCCGGCGGGGGGCTCAGTACCGGTTTGCGCGACCTCGCCCGCTTCGGCGAAATGATCCGCAACAACGGCGCTTTCAACGGCCGTCAGATCATCCCGGCGATGGCGGTGGCCGATATCCGGCGCGGTGGCAATCCGGCCGACTTCGCGCGGGCCGGCTACCGATTGCTCCCGGGCTGGTCCTACCGCAACATGTGGTGGGTGACGCACAACGAGCACGGTGCTTTCATGGCACGCGGAGTGCACGGGCAGACGCTGTACGTCGATCCCGCGGCCGAAATGGTCATTGCACGCTTCGCCTCGACTCCGGTGGCCGGCAACTCGGCGAACGATCCCACGTCGCTGCCCGCCTGGCACGCGCTCGCCCGGCACCTGATCGCGACAACACGCTGACGAGCGGCTGCGCGAGTGCGTTACGCTACGGGGTGGAGGAATTCCATGCCACGCAGCGTACTCGACGAATCACGGATCCATCCGGCCATACGCGAGCGCGTCGCCGGCCACCATGCGGCGATCGTGCAGGAAGTGCAGGCCGCGATGCACGAGCACCCCGTACTGGTCGTGGGCATGGCGCAGAACCCGTTTCCACGCAAGGCGCGCCGGATGCTCGATACGGCGGGCATACCGTATCACTACCTCTCCTACGGCAATTACTTCAGCGATTGGCGACGCCGCAACGCACTGAAGATGTGGACCGGATGGCCGACCTTTCCGATGGTCTTCGTCGGAGGCATGCTGATCGGGGGTGCCGAAGACCTCGGGCGCCTGCTCGCCAGCGGCGAGCTGAAACGCCTGCTGAGCGCGTGAGCACGCGAACCGGTATGGACGACTACACCGCTGCCGAGCTGATGGTCGCTGCGGCTGCGCGCGAGATCCGCGACGGCGACGTGGTCTTCGTCGGCATGCGCCTGCCGCTGATCGCGTTCGTGGTTGCGAAGAACACCCATGCGCCGGGCGCCGTGGGCGTTTTCGAGAACGGCATCCTGCGCGATACGCCGGCGCGCGAGTTGCTCTACACGATGTCGGACGGACCGAACATCACCGGCGCGCTCTCCTGCCTGGGGATGCTCGAATGCATGGCGCTGCTGCAAAGCGGCCGCGTGAGCCTGGGCTTTCTCGGCGCGGCCGAAGTCGATCGCCACGGCAACCTGAATTCCACCGAAGTCCGCGATGCTTCGGGAAGAACGATCCGCCTGCCGGGCAGCGGCGGCGCCTGCGACATCGCGGCACTTTCGCAGCGTTTCGTCGCGCTGCTCGATCACCGAAAATTCCGCCTGCCCGAAAAAGTGCACTACGTGACCAGCCCCGGGTTCGGTGCGTCGCACACCGGGCGGCTCGCCGGGGGCGGGCCGGCGGCGGTGATCACCACCCGGGCCGTGCTGAGGTTCTCGCCTGCCGGCGAGGCGTATCTGCACTCGCACCATCCCGGAACGACGGTCGAGGAAGTGCTCGCCAATACCGGGTGGCCGCTGCAGGTTTCGCCGCAGGTGCACCCGACACCGCCGCCCACGCGGCACGAACTGCGCGCCATGCGCAGCTACGATCGCCAGGGGTTCTGGACCCGATGAAAGCCAAGCTCGTCACGCTGCGCGAAGCGGTCGAGCGCTTCGTGCCCGACGGCGCGAGCGTCGCGCTCGGCCTGCAGCTCGAGAGCATGATCCCGTTCGCCGCCGGTCACGAGATCATCCGGCAGGGCAAGCGCGATCTCACGCTCGTCGGCCCGATCTCCGACATCCTGTTCGACCAGATGATCGGGGCCGGATGCGTGCGCCGCGTGATGGCTGCCTGGGTCGGAAACGTGATGATGGGCTCGGCGTACAACTTCCGGCGGGCGATCGAGGAGGGCGTGCCGAATCGGGTCGAAATGATCGACCACACCAACTTCACGCTGGCGCTGGCGTTGCACGCGGCAGCGCTCGGGGTGCCGTTCCTGCCGACCCACACTGCCGGCGGCTCGGACGTGGCGGCCCGCAATCCCGACATCACCGAGTTCGAGGCGCCGTTCACCGGCGAGACGATGCGCGCGGTGCGCGCGATCGTGCCCGACGTGACGATCGTGCAGGCGCAGCGCGCAGACCCGGCGGGCAACGCGCACGTCTGGGGCAATCTCGGAGTTCTGCCCGATGCGGTACACGCCGCACGGCGCGTCATCGTGATCGCCGAGGAAATCGTGCCGTCCAGGGTGATCGCGAGCGACCCCAACCGCACTGTTGTTCCCGGCTTTCTCGTCTGCGCGGTGGTCGAGGCGCCCTGCGGGGCGCATCCCTCGCCGGTGCAGGGCTGCTACAACCGCGACAACGCGTATTACCGCGAGTACCACGAGGCGACCCGCACGCGGGCGCAATTCGAAGCCTGGCTGCACGACTGGGTCATCGGCACACGTGACCGCGAAGCCTACCTCGAGCGGATCGGCCGGGCCCGCATCGACGCCCTGAAGGTGCGCAAACGCGCCTGGTCGGCGCGCGCCGATTTCGGAAACTGACCCGGCATCCGGAAAGTCCGGTATCCACGTTGCCCCGCAAGGGGATAGCGGCGGATCGCGCCGTTCTGGTCGAGAATCGGCCGGGAGTTCCCTGCAGGAGGACAGCATGACAGGCGATTCCGGACAGCTCGAAGCGCTCGACGTGCGTGTGTTCGTGCCGATCGAGCGGCACACGATGCTCCTGAAGATGTTCAAGGAGTTGCCGGTCGGCGAGAGTTTCGTGTTCATCAACGATCACGATCCGCTGCCGCTCTGCTACGAATTCCGCTCGATTCACGGCGACGTGGTCGGCTGGGAATACCTGCAGCGCGGCGGTATCGACTGGAAAGTGAAGGTGACGCGCACCGAAGCCTCGAAAGGACGCGAGTTCACCGACGTCTCCACGCTGATGGACCTGCGCAGGATCGAGGAGAAAGACTGGAAGCACGTGATCTTCCATCGCTACGGCATGATGGAAGAAGGCCATACGATGGAGATCGTCACCGCGCAGGACCCGCAGTTCGTCCAGGACGCATTCCGCGCGAAGCTCGACGGCCAGTACGACTGGAACCCGAAGAAGAGCGAGCCGGGCGAGTACGTGGTTCACATCACCAAGAAGGTGAAGAGCAGGCCGTCTGCGACCGCCGTCGAAGTGGTCAGGGAGTTCGACATACGCCCGTATGCGCCGGCCGAGCGCCACGAGATGGTCTTTCGCGCGTTCGATGAACTGAAGGCGGGCGAGGCGTTCGTCTTCACGAACGATCACGATCCGAAGCCGCTCTATTACCAGATGGAGGCCGAAAGCCGCGAGCCCTTCGCCTGGGAGTACCTGGAGGCGGCTGGCGACGTGTGGAAAGTGAAGGTCGCGAAGACGTAGAGCCGTTTGGGGAGTCCGCCGAACTCCCGATACCGGCCGCGAACCCGTAGCTCCGGTCGTTATGGCAAGGGTATGTCAGGCCATCCGGGTCCACCGCGCAGCCTCCGGATAGCGGTCCCGTATGCCGGAGTTTGAGCAAACCCTGTGGTGTATTCGTTTTTGATGTTGGCGCATGTCGGTATGATTCGCCACCAGTCACCGTCGAGTTCATCCGTGCGCACGTGGAACCGGGCATATTTCCCGGGTCTTCTTCACGGTAACGCCCTCCTTCCTCTGATCTTTCGGTCCTGGCACTCTGAGCTTGCGAAGCGCGCCGATGATACAAAGAGACGTTTCGAGCGTGCGCCACTGTACTGGTCGTGCAACCGCACGTCGCGACGGCTGCCTAGTGTGCCTCATCTCCACTCCAGGCGCTATTGGGGAACGATACTGAAGACGAAACTGTAGGTTCCGGATCGCCCGTAGGTGGTCGAATCCATTCCGAGATGAACTGAAACGGCCAGCATCCCCGAGTCACCGGTACCGACCGAGGCATACAAGGTTCCGTCTACGCTGCGGAAGAACCCCACTGGAGCTGCGCTTTCGAACGTTGGTCCGATACTCACGCTGAGTTCGCCGGATTTCAGTTGCGATCCGTCGTTGTGGCGAGGCATCACGTTCGATCCGTCCAGGACGATCTTGAGGACGCGACGCGGCGTAGTCTGCATCTGGAAGTACAGGTCGGCCTTTCCTTGTGACGTTCCGCCGGTAGCGGGGAAATCCCGTTCGCTCACCCACAGGTCCACCCGAGCTTCCCCCCACCCGGGCTCCGAACGGAAGATCGTGGCGGAGATCACTGCATCGCAATCGGCGTGCGGGCCGAATGTGTCACTACCTCCGGCTGATGGGCTCAAGGGAGCCGACAGTCTGAGGTATTCGAAACACGCTAGCTCACCTCTCTCTAGCAGATAGGTCTCCAGTTTAGAGTAGGCGGAGGTGAGGGTGGTGCCAATCTGCCTGGCCGGCAACAAGGTCAGCGCGATTTCATCGCCAGGAACGGTCACTATCCTGCTACCCGATCTCTGCGGGTCCTGGACGCTGGTCGCCGTCACTACATAACGACCCGGCACAGCCGGAGCCGTGTAGTACCCGTTCTGCGTGATCGTCCCGCCGTCGGTGCTCCAGACCACAGACGGGTCGCTTGCGTTTTCCACGGTGGCGACGAATTGTGAGCTCTCACCTGGTCTGAGCATATTCGTGCCGCTGACCGAGACAAGGATCTGGGGCATTTCGGACCCGAAGTCGATCGAGAACAACTCGAAGTTGTCCGGGCCGTGCGTACCGCCGCAGCCGCTGCCGTTGCGCAGCACGCGCAACCTGAATCGCGACGGGGCACCTTGCTGCGAAGATGGCGAGGCCAGGGTGTCGAGGATCGTACTGAACGAGGCCACGAACGGCACCGTCTGCAACGAGGCGCCCTGCAATGACACGGTGCCCAGCACGTGGTCATCGGCCATGATCGTGACCGTCGCGTTCTCCGGCCTGGCGCTCCCGGTGGGGTTGCCGCAGGTGAAATCGTGGATCGGGCCGCTCAGGTGGATCGCACCGTCGGGAACCAGTCTCATTTGCGCAGTGGCCGAATGCGTGCCCGGTGCATTGCCGCCACCCAGGGTCTTCTCCTCGTGCACCTCGACGCCTTCGGTCACCGGGGGATATGTCCTGATAGTCAGCCTCGACGCACACAACTGAATGTCCCGGAGCAGGTCGTCGGCGCTGAAATCGGCCCATGGCGGCAATTCCGGGTCACTGACCACCGGGTGGCCGAACAGCCAGCCGCCGGTGTTGATGTCGACCAGGAAGCGCTCCTCTCGGAATTCCTCGTCACGGCACGCGGCGTAGGCGATCTTGCGCAACTGCCGCAGGATCGGCGCCAGGACTTCGGTCCAGACCTGCCGATCGGCACTCTCCATGTTCAGCATCTCTGCCGTCGCGGCGATGTCGTACGCCTTGACCTGCTCTGCCCATGCCTGCCGCCAGATCTGCGCGTCGTCGGTGAGGAAACCGGGCGCGTTGACCCGATCGATATAGTTGTCGAGGAAATCGGAGAACTCCGGCTCGAGCACGCTGGCGAGGTCGTCCGCAGAGGCGCAATCGGCGCCGGTGTGCATTGCCAGCGCTGCCGCGGCGATGATCGGCTTCAGTTGCGCATTCATCTCGTCGGCCGACGTGGCGCCCGCCAGCACCCGCGCGGTCGTGCTCGCCGCGTTGTACTTCTCGCAGGCCAGCGCCTGCAGTTGCGTCGTCACCGCCACGGTTCTCGCCACTTCGTCGTCGATGCTCGAAGCCTGGCACCGATCGCGAGTCGCCTTGAACTGCGAGATCAGCTGACTGGCCAATTCGCCCGAAAGCGGCAGGAGCTTCGCCCGTTCGATGCGCTCTCCGAGGCTCGTCAGTTCAATCTCGCAACTGAGCAGACCGACGTTGATGAAGTCGCTGCCGGACGGTGCAGCACGCGGATCCGCCAGATCCTTCACGCTTCGGACCAACTTCTCCCGCTCGATTCCCTTGGGATCCGCCGCCGAGGCATCGGGCGCCGGGATCGCCGCGTAGCCGAGAAACCAGCTCTGGAAGGTATAGGTGCGCCTGCGGGCATCGTAAGTGCCCGGCATCGAGGTGCGGCTGTCGGGCGTGCCGAACCACGCGCCGAGCGATACGCCCGGATCGGGCTCCACGGGAAAGCTGGCTTCCAGCGTCGCCGGCAGATGGAGCCGGGTTCCGGCAGGCTCGATCGTGAAGGTGGCGAGCGCACCGCTCAGTGGCGCGGCTTCGCGCAAGACGATCGTTGCGGGCAGGTGCAGCGCACCGGGCGGAACGGTCAGCTTCAGCCGCGCACCGCCGGCCGTGGTCAGCTCGAGCGCGCCGCCCTCCTTGGTCACCTGCGCCTGCACCGCGTCCGAGCCGGCGGGCACGAGCGCCGCAGGCTCCCCGCCGCCCGAACCGCATCCTGCAACAAGCGCCGACAGAAGAAAAACAGCTGCCGCAACGATGCATTCGTGGAAGCTGCGTCCCATGACACCCTCGCAGGAATCGGCGCTTGATACATTCCGATTCTGCCGGCACTGTAAGTCACTGCACAGTCTGGTTTGCCGATGTTTTTCCGAGGAAAAGCCGATGGCGCTCGAAAAAGGCTTCCGCATCGGAACGTACGACGTTTTCCCGTTGGAAGGCCGTATCGTCGGGCCTACGGGAGCGCGTCGCGTCGAACCCAAGGCGATGCAGGTGTTACTGGAACTCGCGCGCCACGCCGGCGAATTGCGCTCGCGCCGGCAGCTCGAGGAAGTGGTGTGGCCGCGCGGCTTCGTCTCCGAAGACGCGCTCACGCGCTGCATCCGCCAGTTGCGTCGCGCGCTGTGCGACGACCCGAGGACACCCATCCACATCGAGACGATCGCCACGCGCGGTTACCGCGTGCGCTCGGCGGTGCATCCGCATGCGCCTACGTCCAGGGTACCGGCGCCGGGCGAGTCGCTGATCGTGCTGCCCTTCCGACCGGTCTCGGCCGAGGCCGGTGCCGATGCGCTCGTGGCCGATGGGGTGACCGAACTGTTGGGCCTTCGTCTGTGCGGCCTGCACGGCGTGCGCATCCTGTCGCGCACCACGGCCTCGCGGTTCAAGGACGGCAGCGCCACGCTGTCCGAAATCGCCGAGCGAACCGGTGTCGAGTGGGTGGTCGAAGGGACTGTGATCCAGGCGGGCGATCGGCTGCAGGTCATCGCTCGGCTGGTCGACGCGCGCACCGACGCACACGTTTGGGCGGGCGACTACACGGGCACGCTGCGGGATCTGATCGGCGTCCAGAACGAGATCGCCGAGCGCATCGCCGCGGCGATTCACGCACGCCTGACGGGCGACCGGGAAGCCGGCCGCAGCCCGCCGGCGCTCGATGCCACGGCCCTGCGTGAATATCTGCGCGGTCGCCACCTGCTGAGCCGGCGCACCGTGCCGGCCCTGCGCGAGGCGATCGTGGCGTTCGAGGTCGTGACCAGCGCGGTTCCCGACTACGCCCCGGCATGGGCGTCGTGCGCCGAGTGCGAGCTGCTGCTGATGCACTACGGGGTGGCAACGCCCGACGAATTGCTCGCTTTGTGCGAAGCGCATCTGGAGCGTTCGCTCGGGCTCGACCCGGACCTCGGGATCGGCCTGTCACTGCGCGGGGCGTTGCGCTTCTTCTTCGCGCTCGACTTCGACGCAGCGGAACGCGACCTGCGGCGCGCGCTGGCGCTGCTGCCGAGTTACGGGCTCGCGATGATCCAGCTTGCCAGTGTGTACGCGGTGCGTCGTCAATTCGCCGAGGCCAGCGCGTGGATCGAGCAGGCGCTGCTGGTCGATCCGCTCGACGTCGGCGTGAACATGAATCTGGGCGATCACATGATGCTGCAACGGCGCTGGCCCGACGCTGCGCGCGCACTTCAGCGCACGCTCGAGCTCGCGCCCGGTCACCGGCCGGCGCGGCTACGCCTGGCGTGGGCGTTGGCGTGCGCCGGGCAGGCCGATGCGGCGCGCGAAGCGCTGGCGGGGTGCGGGCCCGAACACGGCGGCGACGTCGCCGGGCTCGAATACGCGGCACTCGTCGAAGCCGCATCCGGTCGCATCGAGACGGCTGCCGCTCATCACGATGCGCTCGCACGACTCGCGCGACAGCAGCGCGTGCCGGGCTGGTCGCTCGCTCGCAGCGCAGTGGCCGCCGGGCGCCATGAGCAGGCACTGCTGGCGCTCGCAGCGGCGGTCAAGGAGCGGTCGACTTCCCTGCCATTCCTGCGCGTCACGCCCGCATTCGACGCACTGCACGGCGATCCGCGCTTCGAGGCGATCTGCGCGCCGCTTCCTCGATGAGACATTCGTGAGAGTCCGTCGACGGGCAACTCCTTCAGACTGCTTTCGCGGTAGCACCCGGCGCGTGCGCGCTCGATCAGCACCGGGTCGCAGTCGGTCGCGACGATGCCCAGCGTCAGCGTCGGGAACGCCTGCCGCACGCGGTAACCGGCGAGATCCTCGATTCCGGGCGGGCGCAGCCGACGCGCAATGCGCCTGGCGGCCAGGCCACGCACCATGCGGTAGCCCGCCCAGCGGCGGCCGAGGCGCGGCAGTGCCCACTGAAGGAAGCTCGGGCACTCGGCGTCGGTCATGAACGAATGGGCGCTCGGCGCGAGGGCCCCTGCAGCGCTTCGTAGCCGGCGACCACGTCGAGCAGTTCGGTCGTGATCGCTTCCTGCCGGCTGCGCCGCAGCCCCGCGAGAAGCTCGGCGTGACGTTCGGCGAGGTTCCTTTCCGCGGCCTGCATGGCGGCCAGCCGGGTGGCGTTCTCGGCGGCGAGCGACTCGGCGCTGGCACGGAACACCGAAACGAAGAAGTACTGCCGCAACAACGCCGCAACGAGAATCTTGCGCTCCATCGTGAACGCCGGAAGAGACGGCCCCGGCCAGCGCCTGGTCGCCAGGTTCCTGAGTCGCGCCGGTGAAACGGGGAGCAGGCGCACGGTGGCCGGACGATAACGTTCGCCTGCGCCCGGGCGGTTGTGAAACAGATATACGCGCTGCACGCCGGCCCGCTGCTGCCACGCATCGATCTCGAGCAGGACTTCGCGCACCGTCGCGCCGATGCGCGCGGCCGAGCCGGGCCCGAGCAGCTGCCGTTCGGCCGTCTGCCCCGAGTGCTCGAGCAGTGCGGCCACGCGCGCGCCGATGGCGAGCAGGTGCAGGCCGGTTCCGGGCGGCCGCTCGCCGAGTCGCGCCAGCGCATGCGCGACGATGTCTTCGTTGAAACGCCCGCACAGCCCGTGGTCGGAGCCGAAGACGACCGCGCCGACGGCGCGCAGCCGGTCGCGGCGCGCCACCGCTTCTTCGACCGCAGGAAGATCGCGCAGCGCCGCGTGAAGGCCGAGCTCGATCGTGCGGGAGTAGTCGGCAAGCGAATGCACCGCTGCTTCGTATTGCCGGATGCTCACCGCGGCAAGCGCCTTCATCGTTCGCACGATTCCAGCGATGTCGTCGGTCGTCCCGAGGCGGCGCCGCAATTCGCCGAGCGTGTCCATCGTCAATCGGCGCCGAGCGCGTCGCGGGTCGTCTGCGCGAGCGCGTCCCACTCCTGCCCGGAAATCGCCGCGCCGGAGTCGATGCGCGCGAGGAGCTCCGGGTGCGCTTTCGCAGCGGCATCGCGGATCGACCGTTCGGCACCGACGACCGCGTCGAGCGGCACGCGGTCGAGCAGGCCGTCGACCACGGCGCGCAGGGCGACGAGTTGCATGCCGACGGAAAGCGGTGCGCCTTCGTTCTGCTTGAACACTTCGCGCACGCGTCGCCCACGCTCGATCGTGGCGCGGGTGTCCTCGTCGAGCCGGGTGGCGAAGCGCGAGAAAGTCTCGAGTTCCTCGAACTGCGCATAGGCCAGACGCAGTTCTCCGGCCACGGTACGGTAGGCGCGAAGCTGCGCCTTGCCGCCGACGCGCGACACCGAGCGGCCGACGTCCACCGCCGGCAGCAGGCCCTTGCGGAAATGCTCGGGCGAAACGTAGATCTGACCGTCGGTGATCGAGATCAGGTTCGTCGGGATGTATGCCGAGATGTCCTGGGCCTGGGTCTCGACGATCGGAAGCGCGGTGAGCGAACCGCCGCCGCGCTCGGCGCACAACCGGGTGGCGCGCTCGAGCAGCCGCGAATGGATGTAGAAAATGTCGCCCGAGAACGCTTCGCGACCCGGCGGCCGGCGCAGCAGAAGCGAGAGCTCGCGGTAGGCGCGCGCGTGACGGGTGAGATCGTCGTAGACGATGAGCACGTCGCGCCCCTGCTCCATGAAGTGCTCGGCCATCGCCGTCGCTGCGTATGGCGTAACGAACTGCAGCCCCGGAGGGTCCTCGCCCGAGGCGACGACGACGATGCTGTACGCGAGCGCGTCGTGGCGGCGCAGCGTGTCGACGACGCGTGCCACCGCGGTGCCGCGCTGCCCGATCGCGCAGTAGACGCAGATCACGTCGCGGCCGCGCTGGTTCAGGATGGTGTCGACCGCGATGGACGTCTTGCCGGTCTGCCGATCGCCCACGATGAGTTCGCGCTGGCCGCGGCCGATCGGCACGAGCGCGTCGACGACCTTCAGGCCCGTCTGCAGCGGAACCGTGATCGGCGCGCGATCGAGGATGGCCGGCGCGGCACTCTCGACCGGTCGGCGCGCCGTTGCGGCGAGTGCTCCCTTGCCGTCGAGCGCGCGGCCGGTTGCGTCGAGCACGCGGCCCAGCAGGGCCGCGCCCACCGGCGCGTCGACCAGGCGACCGGTGGCACGTGCCTCGTCGCCGGCGGCCAGATGCGTGCTCGGGCCGAGCAGCACCACGCCGACGTCTTCCGGCTCCAGATCGACTGCCAGGCCGAACAGGCCTCCGGGCAGCTCGACCAGTTCCTCGGCTCCCAGGCCGGGCAGGCCGGCGATGCGTGCGATGCCGCTGCCCACCTGGCGGACGACTCCGGTCTCGCGCACGCGAGGTCTGGCATCACCCGCGGCGAGCGCGCGCCCGAGTGCGATGCGGCTGTCGGTGAGCAGCTCGCGCAGCATCAGGCGCCACCCGACGGTGCCCGGCTCCTGTCGGCGAGACTCGCCTGCACGCGCCCGGCGAATTCCTCGAGCCAGGCCGCCGCGTTCCAGTCGAGCTTGCGTCCGTTGCCCACGAGTTCGACGCCGAGCAGCAGTTCGGGTTTGCGCACGCACTCGAGTTCGACCGGCGTGCCGAGCGTGCGCGCGAGCGCTTCGACGAGTTCGTCGCGCGAGCGGGCATCGACTTCGAACGCGCTCGCGAGCCGAAGCCGCGGCGCCGCGGCGGCCATCGCCGCCCGCTCTTCCTCGGGGAGCGACTCCAGTCGTCGGGCGAGCGTGACCAGTGCCTCGTGCTGCAGGCTGGCGTGCGCGAGATCGGCGAGCAGGCGTTTCGCGACCTCGAGCGCCGATGCGGCGAGCTCGCGCTCGAGCGCCTCGCGGAAATCCTGCTGTTCGCGCACGATGTCCTGTTGCCAGCGTTCGCGGGTTGCCTCGACCTCGGTGCGCGCGGCCTCGACCAGTGTTCGTCGCTGGCGCTCGGCGGCTTCGCGCGCCTCGACGAGCAGCGCATCGGCCTTGCGTTCGAACGCCTCGGTCTTCTCGCGCCAGGCGCGCGCTTCGTCGCGCGCGCTCGCCTCCCGCCGGTCGGCCTCGGCAAGCCGGCTCGCGATGCGCGCTTCGCGCTTGTCCATCGCGTCGAGCACCGGCCGGTAGAGGAAACGCTGGAGCAGCCAGACCAGCACGAGGAAGTTGATCAGTTGCGCCGAGACCGTGAGCCAGTCGATCTGCATCTCAGCCTCCGGCGCGCTGCAGCACCTGGGCCCAGAACGGGTTGGCGTAGATCATGATGAGCGAGATCACCAGGCAGTAGATCGCCGTCGACTCGATCATCGCCAGGCCGACGAACAGCGTGCGCGTGATGGTGCCGGAGGCATCGGGTTGCTGCGCGATCGACGCGAGCGCCTGCGCCACCGCACGGCCCTCGCCGAGCGCGGGTGCGATCGAACCGATCGCCATGGTGAGGCCGGCGGTGAAAATCGAGATCGCGCCGATCAGGGAAAGGTCGGTCATGCGGACTCCTCGTGGGAATCGCGGCTCGCGCGCGCCGAACTCGCCGATGCGATGTAGACCATCGCGAGCACCGCGAAGATGTAGGCCTGGATCAGGCCGGTGACCAGCCCGAGCAGTTGCATCAGGATGGGGAAGAAGAAGGGGGCGAGGCTGAGCAGGATCCCGGCAATCATCACGCCGCTCATGATGTTGCCGTACAGGCGCACCGCCAGCGCCAGCGTGCGCGACAACTCGCCGATCACGTTGAAAGGCAGCATCAGCCAGCTGGGGCGAACGTAGTTGGCGAGGTACCGGAACAGCCCCTCGCGGGCGATGCCGAAGAGCGGCACGGCGACGAAGACGGCGAGCGCGAGTGCGGTGGTCGTCGAAAGCGATCCGGTGGGCGCACGAAAGCCCGGCACGACCGAGAGCAGGTTGGACGCCGCGATGAACAGGAACAGCGTGCCCACGAACGGCAGGAAGCGGCCGGGCTCCTGCTGGCTCACTTCGCGGATCTGGTCGCGCATGCCGGCGACGAGCACCTCGACCAGGTTCTGCCAGCGCGAAAGCTCGGGGCCGGTCGTCAGTCGCCGCGTGATCGCCCGTGATCCGAGCACGAGAAGCGCCATCACGACCCAGGTGTACACGATCGTCGCGTTGATGCCGAACGGCCCGATCTGCCAGACGACGATCGCATCGGGATTGATGTTCATGCCCGTTTCTCCGCGTCTGCCCGGCTCACCCGATGCACGAGCAGCAGGCGTGTGGCGGTGAAGCCCGCGAGCGCGCCGACGAGCGCGGCCAGGCCGCCCCAGCGGGCAAGAAGGCCGAACACGGCGAGCGCGAACGCGAGTCGACCAATGACGCCCGCTGCGATGCGCAGCGCCGGGCGTCGCCGCGAGCCGAGCCCGTGCAGGCTGCGCCAGAGCCAGAAGAAGTACAACCCGCCCGCGGCGACGCCCGAGGCGAGGCCGACGAGAAGCGGCAAGAGCTCACGTTCCATTGCGCGTTCCGTCGCTGCTTGCGCCGCTCGCCCCATCGTCTTCGGTGCGGCTCTCCTGCTTCACCCAGTACCAGGCATTCAGGCAGCCCGCGACCACGCCGGCGAAGAGCAGCGTCAGCGTCCAGGAAATCCGCCCCGGAAAACGTCCGTCGAGCCAGATGCCGAGTGCGATGCCGCCGAGCGTGGGCAGAGCGACCGACCAGCCGATGATGCCGAAAAGACCCAGCGAGAACCAGATGCTGCGGTGCTGCTCGCGTCGCGCGCGGCGATGGCGCTCGGCCTTGCGCGCGACGTCCTCGCGAAAGCGCTGCTCGGGCGACGGCGGGCGTTCAGTCATGAATCGCACGCTCGAGTGCCGCCAGTCGTCGCAACACGCCCGACTCCAGGCGTGCCAGCGCCGAGCGGGCGCGGCGCGCATCCTCGTCCAGGGTCAGGAAAGTGTCGGCGACCGTTGCCTGCAGCGTCGCGAGGTCGGTGCCGGCCACCGCGTTCAGGGCCGAAACCAGCACTTCGGCGCCGCATTTCACGAGCGCGCCTTCGTCGACCGCGACCAGCGCCTCTTCGCCGGTTTCCGTGGTGTAGTAGAGGATGCCCGGAATCAGGGCTGCGGCGAAGTCGACGTGGCGCGGCAACAGGCAGAAATGCCCGTTGGCCGCTTCGGCCACGATTTTCGTGGCGGGCGTGTCGACGAGCACGCGCGTCGGCGTGAGCACCTTCAACCGCATCGCGCTCATGCCGGCTGCCCGAGGGCTGCGTCGATCGCGCCGATCATGTAGAGCGCGCGCTCGGGTTGGCCGTCGAACTCGCCGGCGAGAATGCGCTCGCAGCCGTGCACGGTCTCCTCCAGGCTCACCGAGGCGCCGGCCTTGCCGGTGAACTGTTCGGTGGTGAAGAACGGCTGGGTCAGGAAGCGTTCGAGGCGACGCGCGTGGCGGACCGTTTCGCGATCGCCCTGCGAGAGCTCCTCCATGCCGAGCATTGCGATGATGTCCTTCAGATCCTCGTACTCCGCCAGCACGCGCCGCACCTCCTGGGCAATGCGATAGTGCCGCTCGCCGACCACGGACGGGGTGAGCATCTTCGAGTCGGAAGCGAGCGGATCGACGGCGGGGTAGAGGCCCTGCGCGGCACGCTTGCGCGAGAGAACGACCGAGGCGGAAAGATGCGCGAACGTGTGCGTCGCCGACGGATCGGTGAGATCGTCGGCGGGCACGTACACCGCCTGCACCGAGGTCATCGTCGCGGCGGCAGAGCTCGCGATGCGTTCCTGGAGTTCGGCGAGTTCGGTGGCGAGCGTCGGCTGATAGCCCACTCGCGACGGGATGCGCCCGAGCAGCCCCGACACCTCGGTGCCCGACTGCACGTAGCGGAAGATGTTGTCGATCAGCAGGAGCACGTCGCGCCGCTCCGCATCGCGGAAATGTTCGGCGATGGAGAGCGCCGCATGGCCGACCCGAAAGCGCGCGCCCGGCGGCTCGTTCATCTGGCCGAACACCATGATCGTCTTGTCGAGCACGCCGGCATCGCGCATTTCACGATAGAGTTCCTCCGCTTCGCGGCAGCGCTCGCCGATCCCGCAGAACAGGCTCACGCCTTCGTAGCTCTCGACCATGTTGTGGATCAGTTCGGTGATGACCACCGTCTTCCCGACCCCCGCACCGCCGAAGAGGCCCGCCTTGCCGCCGCGCTCGAGCGGTGCGAGCAGGTCGATCGCCTTGATGCCGGTGGTGAAGATCTCGCGTGACGCGACCCGTTGCGCGAGCGGCAGCGGCGGACGATGCAGCGGCAGGCGCGCGGCAGTCTCCGGTGGCGGGAGTCGATCGATCGCTTCGCCGAACAGGTTCAGCATGCGCCCGAGCAGCGCACGCCCGACCGGCACCTCGAGCATCCCGCCGGTGTCGGTGACTGCAGCGCCGCGCGCCAGGCCACTCGTGGGCGTGAGCGCGATGCAGCGCACGGTGTCCGGCGCCGGATGGCTCTCCACCTCGAGCACGATGCACCCGTCGGGCCCGGTGCGCAGCGCGCGATGGCGTTCGGGCAGCGGCGGTTCGAAGTGCACGTCCACGACGTTGCCGCGCACCGCGGCGACTCGGCCATCGGCTCGTGCGGCGATCGACTCCTCGTTCGGATGCACGCCCGTGCGGACTACGGACGCCCGCCCGGCGCTCGCGTTGCTTCGCGGATCTGCTGGCAGCGATGACAGCGGATGTCCGGCAGCTCGGCGGCGTCGCGCGCCACTTCCGCGTTCGTGAGGTCGGTGATCAGCGAGGTCAGGGCTTCGTCGCCGGCATCCGAGGTGCCCGACAACTGCTCTTCGTACCCCCCGGTACGCATGCGGGCGAGTCCCGCGAGAATTTCGTCGCGCATGCGCTGCTTGCGTTCATGCATCATTCCGGCGAGGTTCTCGCGCTCTTCTGTCGTCAGTGCGTCCACGGCCGGTCTGCTGGTTCAGCGATAAAAGGGGGCTCGACCACCACGTTCGGGAGGGAGGCAGGGGTCTCACGGCCCTTCCTCCTCCTCCTCTTCCACGGGTTCCTCTTCGCGCGGTCCTGGCCGCAGAGGTTTGCGCCGAACAGGCTCCTTCAACGGAGTGGCGTGTCGGCGCTCGATGCTGCGGCGCAAGATCCGCTCGGTGCCGGCAAGCGCGTCGTTCAGCGCATCTTTCAGGAAGGCCGCCCGGGATTCGTAGAGCACGCTCGGAAGGCCGGTCAGCACGACCTTGATCCGGCACAGCTTGTCGACGCCGCCGCGCGGTCCGTTCACGTCGAGCACCCGCACGCTGACGCGTTCGATCGACGGCGCATGTTTTCCGAGTTTCGCGCCGAGCCGTTGCCGGATCAGGTCGCGTTCTTCCCGGCTCAGGTCGACACCGAACACCCGGATGTTCGCGGGAACCTGTGCCGGTCCGGTGCGTCCGGCGGCCCGCTTGGACGGCTTCGGCAGCCGATCGGCGAAAGGCGTCTGCTTGCTCACGTGAATCGTTCATTGTGACCAGCTGCGAGTATGTCGTGGATGGCAGCATAGGGGTTGACGGGAGTCAAGGGCCGCGGTGCGACCTGACTCTCAGTCGTCGCGCTTCTCCTTCTCCAGGACGGGCCGATAGCCCCAGTCCCTGATGCCTCGAACCACTTCGTCGATCCGCTGCTCGGCAACGTCGAGCATCTGCAGTGCAGCCGTGCCGAGTCGCAGGCTCGATTCGATCGTCTCCGGATACGCCTGGGCGGCGCCAGCGGCGAGCAGGCGCGTGCTGGTTTCGAGATCCCGCGCACGCGCGACGACCGGAACCTGCGGGCAGGTTCGCTCGATGTACGACATCGCGGCGAAAGCGGTATCGGAATCGTCGACCGCAATCACCACCAGCGAAGCTCTTCCGAGATGAATGGAAGACAGCAGGCGCGGATCGGCGATGTCGCCTAGCCACACCGGATGCCTGTCCAGGCGCCCCTGTGTCACCCGCTTCGGGTCGGTATCGAAAGCGACGAACGAAATGCCGCACGAGTGCAGCAGCGTGGCGATGGTGCGGCCCACGCGTCCGTAGCCGCCGATCACCACCTGTCGTTGCGGGGCTGCCTGCAGCTGCGCGCCTGCATCACGGCCTGCATGGGCCGTTGCGGCCAGGCGGGCCGAAATCGGGTCGTTGAACCAGATCAGCACGGCGCCAACGATCATCGACAGGAGCACGGAAGTGATCGCGAGCTGGCCCAATTGCAGGTCGATCACGCTGGAATCGAGTGCGACGGCGATGAGAGCGAGACCGAATTCGCCGCCGACGCTCAACATCATTCCCGTGCGCCACCTCACTCGCGGATCGGCCTCGACCTTGCGCATGATGATCGGGACGATCAGGGTCTTGCTCGTCACGATCAGCAGTGCACCCAGGGCTGCCCACTGCCAGATCGCGGCGATCGCCGCCGGATCGAAGCGCATGCCGATGCCCACGAAGAACACGCCGAGCAGGACGTCGCGAAAAGGGCCGATGCTCGACTCCACCTGGTGGCGAAACTCCGTTTCGCCGAGCGTCAGCCCGGCGAGAAAACCGCCGAAGGCCAGCGACAGGCCGAGCTCGTTCGTGACCCAGGCCGCGAGCAGGGCGACCAGCAGCACTGCAAGCGTGAAGACCTCGACCGACCTGCGCTCGGCGACCAGGCGGAACAGCGGACGAAGCAACCAGCGTCCGCCGAAGAGGACGACGGCGAAAGCGAGGGCCGCCTTGGCAAGGGCCAGTCCCAGCGTTTCCGCGAGCGAATTCGCCGCGGCCGACATGCCCAGCGCCGGGATTGCCACGAGGAAGGGAACCGCGGTGACGTCCTGAAACACCGACATCGCGAGACCGAGGCGCCCGTGCCGGCTGTCTTCCTCGCGCAACTCGGCCAGCAGGCTCGCGATCACCGTCGTGGACGACTGGGCGAAAGCCGCACCGAAGACGAACGCGGCCGCGACTTCGAATCCCGCGAGCCACAGCACGATCCCGACCATCACCGTCGTGAACACCACCTGCCCGGTGCCGAGTGCGAGAACCCGACGTCGCAGCGCCTGCATCTGGGGCAGGGAGAAGTCGAGACCGATCGTGAACAGCAGGAAGACGACGCCGAATTCGGCGAGCTTCTCGAGCTCCGGCATCGAAACGACCGGTCCGACCGTGTGCGGGCCGAGCACCACTCCGACCAGCAGATACCCCAGGCTGGTCGGAATGTGCAGCCGCTGGAAGAAGACCACGACCGTGATTGCGGCCGCCAGAAGCAGCAGGATTTGCGCGAGATATGCCATCGTGTCTTCGGGTCGTGAACCGTTCGCATTCTAGGGCGTGTTCACACTACGATCGTCCCCGCGCCGGGGCCTGCCGAGCCGCCAAACGAGGCGCCGGCGACGCGCGTGGCGGTGCCACGCAAGGAGC